>JAQUPG010000006.1 GCA_028716725.1 Patescibacteria group bacterium
ACTTTGTTCGTGCAAAGTGGCGATTACCCCGACATCGTCGCAGCAAAATCCATATTCCTGCTTATCATAACCAATTTCCCGCAAAACTCTCCTTACTACCCCCTCCAAATTAATATAAGCCTTAGTCTTGGCTTCGCCCCCGACCAAAACCAAGCCGGTAGTGCAAAAGCACTCTATTCCGGTATGGCTGTCTGGATCTTGTTTCAGCATCTCGTCTAAAACCGCATCGCTGATCTGGTCGCAAACTTTATCCGGATGGCCCTCAGTCACGGACTCCGAAGTAATTAATTTTATGTTTTTTTCCGACATAATACTTTTTCCGGCAGAGGAAACCTTAATTTTACCCTTTACCGTTCTACCCGCCTCAAAGGTCTGTTGCCGAACACCATATTAGACGACAAACCCTTTAACGAGACGAAAACTTTCAAGTTCTCGCAAAGCTTCAATGGCAAAATATTATTTTCACCATTTGAGCCCGAAAACAGTAAAAAATAAAATCTGATTAAACTTGCCGAATTAATAATAAATAAAATTTATGAATTTAGCTTTTGATTATGTCCCCATGTTCCAGGAGACCAAATATTTTTTCTGTTCCCCGGTAAGCTGATCAATGGTTATGCCCATTGATTTTAATTTAAGCTTTGCCACTTTTATCTCAATTTCTTCCGGGACCTTATAAACTTTTTTCTCCAAATGCTTTGAATTTTTTACGGCATATTCGCTCGCCAGCGCCTGAGTGGAAAAACTCATATCCATTACTGAAGCCGGATGCCCTTCCGCTGCCGCTAAATTTATCAACCGTCCTTGCGCCAATAGATAAATACTTTTGCCTTTTATTACATATTCATCAACAAAGTTTCTCACATTTTTATTTATTTTTTGGGCCATCTTAGTTAAAGCCGGAATATCAATTTCTACGTCAAAATGGCCGGAATTACAGACCACGGCTCCGCTTTTCATGACTTTAAAATGTTCCGTGCGCAAAATATGAATATTTCCGGTTAAAGTGCAGAATAAATCACCAATTTTTGCCGCCTCCTTCATTGGCATAACTTGAAAGCCGTCCATCGCCGCCTCCAGCGCTTTAATTTCGTCTATCTCGGTAATTATAACCTTGGCGCCCATGCCCCGCGCCCGCATCGCCATGCCGCGCCCGCACCAGCCATAGCCGGCAATAACCACATTTTTTCCGGCAATCAGCATGTCCGTCGCCCTGATTATACCGTCAAGCGTGGATTGGCCCGTGCCGTAGCGGTTGTCAAACATATTTTTTGTTTTAGCATCATTAACGGCAATAACCGGAAGTAATAATTTTCCCGCTTTTTCCAAGGCTCTCAGGCGGATAACTCCGGTCGTGGTTTCTTCCATACTGCCTAAAATTTTAGGCGCCCACTTTTTGTAATCCGAATGCAAAAGGGAAATTAAATCCGCTCCGTCGTCCATGGTAATTTCCGGCTTATGGTCCATGGCCGCGCGAAGATGTTTGTAATAACTGTCTCTCTTCTCTCCCTTTATCGCAAAAACAGAAATGCCATAATCTTTTACCAGGGAAGCGGCCACGTCGTCCTGGGTTGATAATGGATTCGAAGCGCATAAAAGCAAATCGGCTCCGCCCGCTTTTAAGGTTCTCGCCAGATTAGCCGTTTCCGCCGTGACATGCAGACAGGCGGACATTTTTTTCCCGGCGAATGGTTTTCTTTTCGCAAACTCCTCCTTTATCTGGTTAAGAACCGGCATATCTTTTCCCGCCCACTCAATCCGTTTTTTCCCGCCGGGAGCTAATTTAATGTTTTTTATATCGTACTTCATAATAATCTATGAATTTTATAATTCTTAATTTTAAAATAACGCTTAAATTTTTAATATTTGAAAATTAAGAACTGTAAAATTAAAAATTTTTTCCAAAATTTTCCCTATATCTCTTTTTCAGTCCCTTCCAACTAAAATAATGAGTTTGTGTCCCGTACTTTTCTACTGTATAAACCGCCACTAAAGCGGCCAGCCGCCCGGTTTTCTCTAAGGGCCAGCCTTCCATTAAACCCCTTATCAGTCCGGCCCGATAAGCATCCCCGGCTCCGGTCGGGTCAGAAGTATTTTTTGGTTTAGCAGCCGGAATCTTTATCGTTTTACCTTCATGATAAATTTCCGAACCTTGAGCCCCCTTGGTAATTACTAGCATCTCTGTCATACCCCGCAACTTCCCTAAATTTAGTCTCAACCGGTTGACAATCAGCTGAATTTCGTAGTCATTACCGATTAAAACCTTAGAGCCGGCCACGGCCCGCTCTAATTCCTTTCGGGAAAAACTGGTAATTTGCTGCCCCGGGTCAAAAACGTAAGGGATATTTAACTTTTTATAAACCTTTACATATCCCAACATTCGCTCTTTAGCTTCAGGGGAGACAATTGCTATTTTAACATTTTTAATCTTTTTAGCAACCCGGCAGTATTTTTTATCTCGCGGACCGGGATAAAATCCCGTAATCTGGTTATCTGCCCGATCCGTAATAATATAAGCGCTGGCCGTCAGCTCTTTCTTAGACTTTCCAATTTTGGAAATATCAATTTTCCGATTTTTAAGCCATTTTTCGTATTTAAAAAAATCCGTCCCAGCCATTCCCAAAATTATCGGTTTTTCCCCCAATAAGGACAGATTATAAGCGATATTGCCGGCCGTGCCGCCGAAACTTTCTCGCAACTTATTTATAGTAAAGCTTACATTTAATATATGAATCTTATCTGGCAGAATATGGTCTTTAAATTCTCCGGGAAAATCCATAATTCTATCATAGACGAGGGAACCGGAAACAACTATTTTATTCATAATAATAATTTTCTATTTTTTAATCACAATCTCCTTTTTAATTTTTAGCTTTTCACTTTTAGCTTCCTTATCTCTTCCTCTACCGCCCTTCTCTCTAAACTCCCGGCCGGGTATTGAGATAGCATTTTTTCTAGTTCATCCGTATCTTTCACCTCTCCGGTCTCTCCCTTCATTTCCCTCCTAATTTCTTCCATTCTCTCTTTCGTAGTTTTTTCCGCTAACTCCCAAAGCATTTCTTCTTTTCCGGTCGGTTCTTTAAACGGCTCAAAAACCCCTTGCTTTATTGTCCCCTTAGCATAATCTTCATCCAGCGGGATATCATCTTCCAAACCCTCTAAAGTTTGGGAAGACAACTTTAATCTTTCATATAAATCAAAAAGGGTTCTTATTTTTTTCTTTTCTTCCGAGGACAGATTTTTTATATTCCTGCCGTTGGTTAGATATTGAGTTCTGGCAATATTATTTACCTTGCCCGTGCCCAGAGTTTTGTTATAATCCAACAGCCAATTGGCAACAGTGGGTTCTTTTTCTTGGCCGTCTATAAGAATTCTTTTTCCGGTTATTTTCTCTTGGTTGCTTAATAAAACCTGCCTTATTTCTTTTTTTAATTTATCTCTATTATCTAAAACAATAATGCCCAATAAAACTTCTTTTAGCTTTTTCCAAACATCAAAATCCGGGATACTAAAAACTCTTGCGAAATGATTTTTAAACATATCTACTACTTCTTTTTCTAGTTCCACCATAATCGGCAACCCCAACCACCTTAACTTTATAATCAACCGCCAGTACTCCCTATATAAATCATAATACTTTATCTTAAAATCTTTTATTTCCTCTAAAGATTGCTTTAAATCCCGGCTAAAATCATAAGCTTCGCGGGAGTTTAGCTCACTTACTAATTTATTAGCCTCTTCTTTAACCTCTGTAAAAAAATCTTTATTTCTTAATTGTTCTTCGCTAAATTTCATAAGTATTAGATAATATTTTTACGGTTTTTTATTAAATAGCTTCTCTGCCTTCCCTACGGCTTGCTCGGCAAGATAAATCTTTTCGCCATACTTTATTAAATTTTCAGCTACTGCCCCATAGGATGAATGGGTGGATTTTGAGGGGTCTTTAGGGTCGGTAAACACAACTTCATCATACCCCATATCT
Organism: Patescibacteria group bacterium; assembly: GCA_028716725.1. Lineage (GTDB taxonomy): Bacteria > Patescibacteriota > Patescibacteriia > Patescibacteriales > JAQTRU01 > JAQTRU01. The sequence continues at coordinate 3,983 of JAQUPG010000006.1, forward strand.
TTTAATTTTTTTACCCATTTCCTTAAGCTTTCTTTATCTTCATAGATATTCATGGCCGCATTGGCATTAAATCTTCCTCGAGCAATTTCATTATTCACCTCGTCAATCCACTCAACAAAATTCATTTTTCCTAGCTCATTTAAAACAAATTTCCTCTTGATTTTCAGCTCCCCGTCTTCATCCGTATATTCTTCCTGAAGTTCATCACCCCAGCCGATTCTATTAGTTCGCCTTATTGATCCTTCCGGATCGGTTTTTCTGAATTCTCCCCTAGCCCTCTTTTTTTGCGTTAAATGATCCCTTTGGTAAAGCATGCCATTTTTTAAGCCAATAGTTTCCGTATAATTCCAATGCCCTTTATCCTTAGCGATCGTGCTTACTTCCCTTTGTAGGGCGTAAGCCTGCTGTTCGCTCATACCTAATCCCTCAATAAAGGCCTGATCAATTAAAGTATTAAGTCCTTCCGCTCCCTGAGTCAAAAATCGTCCTTTTTTAAATTTTATCTTCCCGTCTTCACCCATTACATCTTTTGTGCTTCGCCAATTCTGTATCATCTCATTTAAATGATAAACGCTGGCGGCATGAGTAAGAATCGCCGCACCTGTACCCTGGTCATCGCTGGCAATAGCATTTTTTAGCATAGCGAATAATTCTTCCTCATTATCATTATCTCCTAATTTCTTTTTGCCTTCCGAGATTAAAGCTTCCCTCGCCCGATCAGCATAAAAAGTTTGAACTGGCTGTAGCCGATCTAACTTTTTTTCTAAACCGAATATTTCCTCCTCCCTTTCCGCTTTTTCCTTTTTAGTTACTTTATTCTTTTCCATATCCTCTATCCTCAACCTGCCCTTTTTCAATTCCTCTCCTAATGCCTTCACTCTCACCATATCCCCGGCCTTGTAAGCTTCTTTTATTTGTCTTTTTATTCCCGTTGAGCGTCCTGCTTCTATACTGGTTTCGCTATCAATTTCTTCCTGCGTAAAACCCGCCCTCTTCTTCTTTGTTTCAATTTCATCAAGCAATCTCTTCCTTTTTTCCGGAGAACTGCTTACTATATCCTCCGCTCTTTGAAACCCTTTGGCCCATAAAAATCCATGAGCCAAAGAACTTGTCAAATCTTCCGACACTCCTAAACCTTTAACTAAGCCAAGCATCCCGCCTTTCTTTAAGCCCTCGCTTGAAGCCACCATCCCTTTGGCTTCATCCTCTTCTCCTTTTGCTTTCAAGGCCCTGCCGATTCCTTCAATCATTTTTGTCGGCCTCGTTTCTAAACCATACAGAGTGCTGGCCAAACCGGCGCCAAACTTACCAAAGCGTCCGCCTCGAGAATCCCATTCTACTCTCTTGGTTATATTGCCTTCCGCATCTTTCTCCTCTACTACTCTTCGATTAGCAAAAAGTCCGGAAACTGCGCCGGATTTTAATTTTAGCGCCGCCCAATTTCCGCCGGTTTTAAGGCCCCAGCCCGCGGCTTTAGCCCCGCCGTTAGCAGCTTTAGCTATAAATCCGCCCATCTGCTGAGCCACCATCAGCCCGCCGACTAAAAGGCCAATAACAATAATAAATTTTTGTAAATTATTCTGGCAAAAAAACGCTCCGATGCCAGCGCATAATTCATCGTTACCAACCATATACATTTTTTCAGAGCTTTTACTGGCCGTAGTAAGAGCCAACCAGATAAAAAAGGCCAAAGCCGGGCCGATTACCAATTGCTTGGTAAAATCTTCCCAAATTTGCCCGGTATATTTTTGGAGAGGCGGAAAGGCAAAACCTAAAAAAACAAACGGGGATAAAATCGTATAAATCCAAAGCATTATCACCCTCATTACTAAAACGGCTAGCATGGCCGCGATAACAATTACGGTAATAATTGCCGCTATTACGCCCATTATTACGGCTAAAGAAGTTGCCCAGGGCGTAATACCATAGGACTTTAAATTAGCTTCTAAAGCTTCGCTAGTTGAAAGACTATGCCATAAATCCACCCTGAACATATCCATAAACCATCCTCCGCCCTCTTTAAAGCTGCTGGCAAAAGTTAGCATTATAACCTGGGAGAAATCTATTAAAAGTCCAAAAATGGTTTTTGAAAAATTTATCAGAACCGCCATTATTAACAATTTCGGCAACATTTTTTTTAAACTATAATTTTCTACCCGCAAAATCGTGGCAAAGGAAATAATTAACAAAATTAAGATAAAAAACATGTTGCATAAATCCCTAACCATTACCCAGCCATCAATAACCGTCGGCACATCAATAATGTGGTTAAATTGGGCTACCCCTATTAAAATTTGGACTAAAAGAGTTAAAACTAATCCCAAAACTGCTGTTAATATATAAGCTATAACCCCCAATACTAAGGCTAAAGTAGTGCCCAAACCTCCGACTGCCAATGTCCCAGCCCATTGACCAGCAGTTTGGGCAAATACTAATCTGACTTTATAGAAAAGGATAAAAATAAAACAAAACAAAACTATGGCTAAAATAGTTTTTCTTTCTTTTTTAATTTTACTTAAAAACTTTTTCATTTTTTTAGGCTCCCTTTAATAAATCAAATAAAGCCTTGGCTGCTCCCCAACTCAAGCCCGTCAAACCCCCGACAACATCTAAAACATCTTTGGCTTTTTCTATTAAGTTCCCTCTCCTAAAATCAACAATCATAACAATTAGAGCTAACTCCGTGGCAATAATAGCTAAAACAATCAAATCTAAAATTAACAACCCTATCACCTCAACGATTCCAAAAGCGGTGCCGCCTATATTTTTAGCGCTGCTCTCGCCGGCCACAATTTTCGGCATCCATTCTTCCCCCAACTTGCAAAAGAGATCGGGAAATACCCATCTTAAAAAAACGTGCATATTTATATAAATCAAGGTCAGACCAAAACTGTCAATTAAATTCCCCCAAGCGGCTTTCAGCAACCGATTCGTTCCTTGCTTAACCGGGTCCATCACTTTCTTCTCTATTTCTTCCTTGGCCCTTCTCTTTAAATTCGCCTGCATTTTTAACCTATTAATCCTCTTCCCCCAACTCTCTTCGCCTTCTTGATCTTCTTCACCTTCCGGACTTTTTTTCGCTTCCCCTTCCTTTTCTCCGTCTTTTTCTTTATTCTTTTCTTCTTTATTTTCCTCTTCCTGCCCGGCCATTAACCGGCTATCTAAATCACCGGCCGCGCCCATTGGCTTGCCCCCGGCAGCTTTAGCGGAAGGGGGCTGTCCGCCGGCAAAAGCCGTTGGTCCGGCGCCAGACCCTCCTCTCCCCGACTGGCCAGGCCCGGAATTATCTCCACCGGCCTGGCTGCGGCGGCTAGCCGGGAGCGGCCTTTCCGGCCTAACTGGCCGGCCCAGATTATCTCTGCTCGACCCGTCTGCCGTTTTTCTGTCTCTCCCCATGCCGCCCACTCCGCTGGCTAAACTCATTAAATCATCAAGTGAATTGTTTCCCCCATTTCTTCTCTCTTGTCGTAATTTACTAGCCGCTGAAGCTTCATCTTCTTGATTATCCAATTTTCTTTTATCATCAATTGTGGCTGGCTCAGGCATAAAACTTAACTAAAGCTAGAATTATAAAATAAGATAGTTCGTTGCATGTTATGCGTTACGTGTTATGCGGCTAGTTACTTTTCCTTTACTTTTATCGTGCCGGAGAATGGCTCACTGTCGGTATAGCCCCAATTGTCTTTTATGGCCACTGTTGGCTGGATTAAACAATAGCCCGTATCTCCTTCGGCGCCGCAAGTTATGCTTGTGCCGGTTTTGCCTGCTTTATTCCTTAAATCCCAATAACTGTATAAATGATAAACCGAGTGCGGAGTTTTTTCGTCCGGCCGGTGGTTCATCTCCACTCCGGAAACAACCGTAGTCCCCCCATCGCCCCAATTAACTTCATATCTTACTAATGGCAATTGATTAACATCAACTGCCGTATTAAAGGTTAAATTGGCAAAACCATTTTTAATAATCGTAGTTTCACCTGTCTCCACATTATTAACTTTTACGTGACCTATATTCGGATTTGAACCGTCAATCGGCGTCCAATTAGCAAACCCGCTGTCAGGAATATACCGGCCCGCGCCTTCGCAAGTGCCAATCTGGCACTCGCCCACGGAATCAGCCGTAGTACAATCCGTATTAGTGCTGCAAATTTTTGTTTTTGAGGGATCATTGCTGCATTGACTGCAGGGCTTAATTTCCGCTTCTAATCTTGAACATGGCTGCCCGCCATTCTGCCCGCCGACACAGGCATATAATCCGTCACCCGTGTTTTCTATACATTGAGGATCGCCGGTATCAAGCCCACAGCATCTTTTCCCGTTATTTATTTTATAAACCTTCACACAAAAATCATCGGTTACAACACACCCATCTTTAATGCCATTCGTATCAGGAGCGCATTCGATTCCCGGATTTTCACCCCCGATACATTTTTCCGAAAGACAAGTCCCCGGGCCAACATCCTTACATTTCCCAGAAAATGGCGTGCAATGGCCGGGATTCATTGGGCAATCAGCGCTTACAGTGCAATCTTGGCCGATCCTACTTCCCCCATCGCAATACCGCAGGCATGTGCCGCTGCCTGCCGAACAAGGACTATTATCATAACAGCTTATGCTATTATCATTGGAACATACGCCTTGGGGACAGGAGAAATCGCCTTCACAACTGGAAGCGTTATGAATATCACAAGAATTGCCATCTAAATCACCATTTACGCATCTATAGGTTTGGCATGGGGCATCCCGGTCATCGGCTTCCATATCACAAAAAACATTAATATTATCACATCTCCATATTGGACAATCGCCATCAACAGAACAATTTTGTTCGTGTTTATTTGAATCACTACTGCATACCTTTTTACATATTCCACCGTAGCAACAATTAGTGCCAGAACCAGCGGTTGTTTTTACGGTTGAATTGCATTTGTATTCTCCGGTGAAATTGCAATCATCCGGAGTGCCAGTGCCTTCTATGTCGCAAGTGGCGCCACTATTTGAGCATTTACCCCCTATGCAGAAACTAAGAGGAGCGCAACAAAGCGACCCGCTAGCTGTTCCGCCGCACGTATACGCATCTGCTTCTTCATTATATCGGCAGTTTTCCGCAGGGCAAACGGGATTTCCATCTAACGGCGGAAAGCATTCTTGACCCTCGTTTCCCGATTGGTCATCACAAGAATAAAATTTATCTCCGGTCTGGGCGCAATAACCGCCGCCGGTACAAGTCTGCTTCACGGTGCAGGCTTGCTCGTTTAAACTGCAGACTCCGTCGCTTAACCTATAACGACCATAACTTTGGGCAAAAAGTTTCTTCAATTCACCTTCATAATAAATATTCGGCGGGTTAGTATCTGCATCAATATATAACTGCCCCATCCTGGACGAATTTTTATCCTGACTATAATAAAGCGGCTGGATGCCCTCGTCGTTTTTAGTGTCCCATTCATAGGGATTGGCGGCCGGTTCGGGGTAAACGATTGTACCAAACGGCGAAGCATCGCTGCTGTAATCCGCTTTATCAAAATAACCGGAAATGCCCTGATTAATATTAACGGTAAAACCGCTCTTTCCACCAGACAAAAGCGACTGGTAAACCTTGTTTTCCCCGGCCGCGGAAACCGTCTGGATGAACTCTTGACAAACCGGCGCGATATTGATAATTGCCCGGCAAACAATCGTTTTGTCCTTAACATCTGCGTCGCCCGCCCAAATTTTCTGAACCCCAGGATTGCGCGTGGAATCATCAACATAAGTCGGCTTTCCCCACTTCAAATTGTCTTGATAGCCATAATCGAGCTCATTGATACCCTTACCGGTCTCGACCGACGGAATCTCCTGAGGACCGAAATAATACCCTTTATTTAGTGTGGTATTAGGAATTTCGGCGCAACTCCAGCCGTATTTGTCATCAATTGAAGTAGGCATCGGTTCCATATAAGCGGAATTAGCGGCCTCGATTAAAGCTTCTACATAACCATCCCCCGCCGGCCTATTGTAAGCTTTTAAAACAACAACATGCTTGCCAGGCGCAAACTTTTTCGTTGTTACCCCCCGCCTATAATCTCTACTCGTCCCGCCGTGAACCAAATCGCCATTATCACCATTTTCTTTAACGCCGTCAATATAAAGCCAGAATTGATCATCGGCTATCGCTTTATATTTTAACTCTATTCCATCGGTTAAGCCGGTGCAATAATACAAGGGAAATTTTCCTTTATAGCCGGCACCTTCTTCAATGCCTTCACCTTTGACTTTATCAACCGGATACCAAAGCAGACAGGAATCGGTTGAGCCAGGACGCCGGTCGTATTCCAAACAATAGCCGGTTAAGCCCTTTTGGGTTACTCCGGAATTATCCACATAGCTGCAGGACAATGAGTCTTCCTTCGGATAAAGCCGGCAAGATTGCGAGGAATAAGTATTTTGTTTTATTTCCAGAGCCGGTTTTATTTTTATATCATCAAAATAAGCTAACCCGCCGAAAGCGGATGAAGTAACAATTAATTTACCCGAAATTAAACCGGAAAGATTATCTAATTTTTTCTCAACATAACCGTCGTTCCCCGGCCCGACAATTAACGACCACCTATCATCGGATGTTTTCAGGCCGACAGTCCCGCCCGATAAACTCATAGTATTAATATAGGCGCTAACAACGTAAACCTTTGATTCAAAATTAATTTCCTCGCTGGCGATTGAGGTTCCGGAACTCATCTTTAAAATATTTCTGCCTTCGGGCGGAGAAAATCCTAAGGCGGCTTTAGCTTCGGCCGCATCAGTTATTACCTTAAATTTACTTTCATCCCAGATGCCGCCGCCGGCATTGCTCCAGCCGACCGGATAACCGTTGCCACCCGCCATCTCAAACCCGCCGTTAGATAAACTGATTATATCGCCGACCTGTTCCATCTCTCCCAGAGGATAATAATTATTGCCCAAATCCCCGCCCTCATAGCCGAACTTTGAATAGCCGGTTAAATTGCTGATGAGGTTGGGATCATCGCCGTCTTTAAATATCTGCTCGGCTTTATCACCTGTAGAAGCAATAAAGTTGCCGCAATTGCCATTATCGTCAAAGCTATTGCAAAGCCCGATGTCAAAACAAACATTATTGCCGTTTTTATCCTTAATATAACTACGGCAAGCCAGCCACTGGTCGCAGACTCTATTGGGCGAAACTTTTACCGGCGAACCGTTGGCATTGTTTTCTCCGCTTAAGCTTTTCTGCGGTGAAACGCCGTTCTTATCGTCAATGGTCAGATTCGCATCAAAATTCAACCCGGCTAAACCACTCCCGCTATTCTGAGTGCGCTCATTAAGCAAAATACATCCCTGCTCAAAATCAACCAGGCCTTTGCAGGTGGTCTTATCTAATTCCTGCTTTAACCTATATTCAACTATGGCTTTTTTAAGATTTAACTCTCCTGTAATGGTGCAATCGTTCCGACCGGAAGAATTGTTAAAAAATATAACTAAACCATTGCCAGAAACAGCCACTGAACTTGCGGGACTATCTAAGGTATTATCTTCTTTCAATAAACGTAAAGACTGACTAGAACAATTTTTTATCGAATTGGTTCCAGCTCCTATCCCTTTTAATATATAAAGAGTAGACGGCTCAAGACTTACTTGATCCTTATCTTTATAACTAGCACCCGTGGCTGGTTTGCTTATCGGGTCAATATATTCGCTGCAGCCTCCTTGGGCTGCCGGGCAGGTTCCGGCCCAGCCGCCTTCCGGCTGATAAACAGTCTGGCCCTCCCCGCCATAACCAAAAGTTTTTAAATCACTAGCCGGGCAGGGAGTATCTTGAGTTTCCAGCTGGCAAGTTTTATAACATTTTTTATTAAGGCATAGGTTGCTGCTGCCACAATCTTCATTTTTAACGCAGGTAGTTGGACTATCTACTAAACAATCTTGATTTTTTAAACAAATTTTTCCGTCGTTGTCGCCGCATCTTTTTACTTTTTTCTTATACCAGCCCCAGCCGGTTTCGCTAGCTCCGGCAATTTGGCGCCATTCGCAAACCATATCGCCCGGGTCCTTGAAGAAAGAATTGCCATTTCCTACTCCCCAGGCCTGGCAGCCTTCCCCTTCCTTATCGCATAAAATCTCGTGGTATTTGTCCGGATTATTTTTCAGATAAACATCGCCGTAAACTATTTCCTCCCCATATCTATAGGGCGAGCCGAAACGGCTGCAGCCCTTTTCCGCCTTATTGCATTGCTTGGTTTTGTCATAAACCACGTAAGTAAGACTATCCGCGGCTATTGTCACGACCGGATCAGTGGCCGAAGCCGAAGTTCCGGCTTCACTGGAATTTTGAGTGTCAATCATTAATTCGCAGCCCACGGCCGACTCCTGGCATAACCCGCTGAAGTTATGGAGATAATGCGTATTTTTCGCCCTGTCCTTATACTGGCCGCAGCCCAGCATATAAAGAGGGAAAGCATTGCCGTTTATATCCTGGTTGCAGGAAGCGGGCGTTGTCCATGAATTTTTTATAAGGTAATAACGGTCGATTATTTCCGTTAATCTTATATCGTCAATAAAGAAATTCCCGTTAGCCGCTATCGTTAAGCTTTCATCGGCGCCGGCCTCATGGTTAAGTTTGGCTAAATTGAATTTATATAATTTCCATTCGCTGGTTAAAGCATCGGTTAAAACAACTTCTTCTGTCCCATTGCTGCCAGCGAGACTGATTGAGTTAAATTTAGTCGCCCCGTCCTCTTTGGCAATAAAGCTTAAAACATAAGACCTTCCTTTCTGGACAGAAGCACCAACGGTCTTAGCGGTGGAATTGCCGGTTGTTCTTAAAGAGTTCCCGCCGACAGTTAAGGCCTCGCTGGCAATGCCGCCCGTCCAGTCCTGGGTATTGCCCGGAAAATCATTGTTCAAAATAATTCTCATGTTGCTGCCGCGGTTGCCGCTATATTCCCGGCAACCGGATTGAAAGGCCCCGCAGCTTTTGCCTTCGCCCGGAATAGCCATATAAACGGTTGAGTCGTCAGTCCGGCGATAAGCATGGCAATTATCGCTGCAGGAAATTGTCCTGGTATATAAATGATAAGAAACTTCGCCAGCTTTATTATAAAATTGGCGGCAGTCCGGATTATAATTCGGGTCAGTAGCAGGCAGATTATATTTTGTGGCATCGCATTCCGAGCTGTCAGCTGAAGTTACTTTGGGGTCATCGCCCTCTTTTTGCAAGTTAAAAACCTTTAACTGATAACCGCTTTCATCGCTTCCTTCCCAGGTATAAAATTCGGCGCAGGTTGAATCCGGTTTTATACATTGCCTTAAATAAGTATAATATTCTTTGCCTTCCCCGCCCTTGGCCACTTCGTCTAAATTAGTAAATTCATCGCAGCCAACCGCGTCAGCACTGCAAGTTTTAGCTTCACCGGGGATAAGATATTCTACAAAACTGGAAGCAAAATTAGTTTCAGCCTGGACATAAGTGTCAAAGCCGTCGCATTCCTGCAGGCAATAATCGCTAATCGTAGTTTTAGCCGGAATGCTTATGCCGTCCGCCACTCCCGTATAGGCCTCGCAGCCGACATCAGCCGGCCGGCAGGTGCCTACAAACTTATTGCAAAGGGCGGGCGGGTCGGTTTGATCGCAACCCATATAGGCCGGAGCCAATTTTTCATAAACGACATTGACCGCTCCGTATTCTTTATAAGCTGTGGCTTTAAGCCCGATTTCAAATTGGATATTGTCAACATAAAATTCGACTTCGCCTGGCCCGTATCCATAAATATAAAATTCATTAGCCCCAATACTCTCATCGTTGTTTAAAGTTACAGCTATTCTCCCCCAACTTCCTTTCTCGGTTAATCCTTTCTCTCCCCAATCCGTGTCATTATTACCAATCGCTACCACTATTTGGCCTCCTTTTACTAAATAAACATCTGCACTCAAAGTATAGGAAACTCCCGGCTCCATCATAAATCCTTTCGGGGTTATAGACACTTCGTTATAGTAGCTGGAAGAATGGTCATAGGAATACAAACCGCCCCTACCGCTTCCCATTGTGATATGTAGAATTTTTCCGGATCTACCCGGCGCATTATCTATAATTTGAGCCTGTAAATCAGTCCCCCCTTCCTGATATAACGGCCAATTATTAAGTTTAACCTCGCTTCCAGAAATGGAAGTAACGGAAACACTGTCGCCAACGGTATTATCTTCAAATCCGGAATTAACAACTAAATTGGTGCCTAGGCCGGATTTTGTCCTGATAAACTCGTGGCAACCCTCGTTTTCCTGCTTGCATCCCTCAACGCTTTGGTTGAAGTAAATCGAATCGGAACTGATCCAATCAACGGCATTGGTGCCGGAATCGTAGCTGGTAAAGGATGTGGCGTATCCTTTGCAACCGGCATTGTCTGGAGAACAACCGCTATAATCCAAAGTGTTTTCCAAATAAGAAACGGTTTTCCCGTTTTGCCCGCGGAAAGTCTGGCAGGTATTATATTTAGGTTCGCAGGCCGCGGCCCCAAAATTCCAGGCCCGGCGCTCCTCTGTACAGTAGCCATAAGCTTCGCAGGAACCGTCTTGCCTTTCTTTAATGCAGCTTTGTTCGTCTGCGCAATAATCATCGCTGCGGGCAACCGATCTTTCTTTGCCCCCCTCGCCGCCGTCAGCTATCTCGTCAGAAGTTATTTCCGGGCCGTAGCCTTCTTTGGCGCAAAAATTCTGCGGCGCCTTCAGAACCCAATTCGGGTCAACCAGACCGCGGCACCATCTCTCCCCGCCATCATCGTTATACCCGCGATAATTGTCGGTCGGGTCAAAGCAGGCAATCATTTTTCCTAAAATGGCATCTTTTAATTTGTCTTGATGGGAATGAATATATTCCGCCGCCAATTCCCAGCCAACCGGGATAATCCTGTATTTTCTTAAAATTATCATTGACCGGTAGGGATAACCCTGATTATAAACCGGCTCCATCGCCCCGGAACCACCGGACCTAAAGCCGAAAGGCCAGTCTTTCAGATATCCCAAACTTATTGCCTCCCCCACCGTCTTTCTCTCTTCTATGGCCTGCCTGAAGCCCTCATCAATAACGCAATCGGTCGGTCCGGCTTTGCTTGGGGCAGGGCATGTTGATAGTTCGGCTAAAATATCATAATCCGCCCTGGTATTAAATCTGGGCTCTAATAATTGCCTTAAAGAATCATTGGCACCGGAAGTGGGGCTGGCTTCAAAATTAGCCAAGTTATTATAGTCAAAAGGGGAAGAGGCTGGCCCGACTTTTTCTCCCAGCTTCATCATTTTGGCATTAAAGGCGGCAATCGCCAATTGGTTTATAAATATTTTAGAAGCGTCAACTAAGGCGTTGTTTGTAAACTTGCCAATATTGCTTAAAATATTCGCGCTGGATACCTCAAAAGAAGTCTTCGCCCAGCTGGGCAGGCTTTTTAAATTACCGGCTATGTCGGTCGGGTCAAGCCAGCCCCCGTTTGCCTGCAATTTTAATCCCTCTTCATCTAAAGTAGTTTTTGCCTTGTCCATCATTCCCGTTTGTAAAGTCAGGGCAATGCCCAAATCATTCCCCGCCGGATTAAATGATTGCTGGAAAATTTTTAAAAAGTCCGGCTGGCTCATAGCGGCCAATCTTTCATATTCGTTCTTCCAGTTATTTTTCATTTTTGACCAGGTACAATCCGGCTCTTTGGGCCGGTTCATATCCACCAAGCCCAGGCCTATTTTCATTTTAATATCAAGTTTCGGCTCGCATAAATTAAACTTAACATAACCGTTGTTTTGCCCTAAATCCTCTATAAACTGCCCCTTGGCCCTGTCTTCCATATTGCTTAGATATGTCTCCCAATTTTCCTTTATAAACAAAGAGCCCTGGCCTTTATTGCCCGTTGCCAGTCTGTTGGCGGCGTCATAAGCCAATTTATTCAAAGTTGAGGTTATGGAATCCTGCAAAATCGAAGATCCGCTCTTAAGCGCAGCCTCTTTTGTCTTAGCCCATGACTTTTCCCATTGAGACATTGCATCCCATTTTTCCTGCGCTGCCAGTCTGTCCGCCTCTGCCTTCTTTGCGTCTGCCTGCTGTAACGTTGTTTGCGTTTGTATTAATGCATCTGTTGCCGGGGCAACAACTGTCATCTGCGCATAAACCGGTTCGGTTTTAAAAGAAAAAGAGGCAAATAAAAGCAAAAATATAATAATAAAACCAACAATAAATAAAGATTTCGTTTTATTATATTTATTTACCTTTTTCTTTGGGGAAATCATATTATTATTTAATAAATTTCTAATTACTCTAATTTCTAAGAGGAATAGTTATATTATTTTTAGGGATTTTTTTGGCAAACTTAATAATATTTTCACCAAATTTCGCGGTTCTTTCTTCCAAATTATATTTAGAGCTGTTAGTTTGATTATTAGACATTCGAGAATTGGGATTTATTTAGAAATTAGGTTAATTAGGTTAATTAAAAATTTACTAAGTTCTTATTGGCTCTACTGGCTTTGCAAAATCTCCTGATAGCTGGCCATTAAATCCGCATCGCTTATTTCATTCAAAGTTTCCTGGTCCATCCCTGATTCCAAAAGCATTTTCCTCAAAGCCGAGGCATCGCTTTGCCCCTCAAGCATTTTTTGCAAATCTTCTTCCTGCACCGAAGCCGGCACGTCCAAAGTTGCGCCCGTATTCAAATCCGGGATGGCCTGGCCGGAAACGGGCTCCTCTTCCGCTGTACCCGCGGCAGGGCTGGTATCAATTAAAGTCGAGCAATCCCGGCCAGCCGGGCAATTCGGGTCGGTTCCGGTCCCAATTTCTTCCTTATCAGAAATGCCGTCGCTGTCGCTGTCTTCCAAATAAGGGGAAGTTTCATAAACATTAAGTTCATCCCAGTCTGTCAGCCTGTCGCCGTCCGTATCCATTGTTTTAAGGGATTCCTGGCAATCCGGACCTTCGCAAGTGGCGGTGCTCCCGGGCGCTTCAGCCAAATTATAGGAAAAAGGACCATTAAGGCTTTCTTTTAATTGGGCCATCCACATAATAATTACAACCACGGCCAAAACCCCCAAAACCGCCACGGCGACTTTTTGGTTTTTGCCCAAACTTTGCCTCGTCCCCGGGCCTTGTTCCGGCTCCCCCTCATTTTTTAAATCATCATCATTATAATAATCCATAAATATAAAATTAAAATAAGAAATTATACGAGAATATCTTAAATCAGAAAATCACTCCTCTCGGAGGTTCCTCCATTTTTTGATTTTTTAATTTGTAGTCTTTTTTGTATTTTTTATTTTTATCATCCTCGCTATTATTATAACACAAATCAAATAAATTCTCCAAATAGTTTTACCCAGTCTTCCACTAACAGCTCTTGGGCCCTGATTTTGGGGTTAAAACCGGCTTCTTTTACCTTTTTTTCCGCTTCTGCCGAAGTTATATGAAAACCAGCCCCCAGATTATTTTTCAGCATTTTTCTCTTGGCGCTAAACCCGATTTTTACCATTCTAAAAAATTTCTCTTCATTTTGTACAGACGAACGGCCGTTCGTCTCAACAGCTAATTTTATTATAGCACTATCCACTTCCGGCTGGGGCCAAAAACAATTAGCCGGAACAATATCTATAATCTCCGGCCGGCTATAAAACTGGACGGAAACGGCCAATAGGCTCATTTTAGGGGGGCGGGCAACAATTCTTTCCGCCACTTCCTTTTGCAGCATCAAAACCATCATCTCCGGCTTATTTTCCGCCGATAAAAACTTCCTTAGGAAGATAGAAGTTATATTGTACGGCAAGTTTGCCACCACTTTATAAATCCGAAATCCGAAATCCGAAATCCGAAATTTTAAAATATCACCATTTACCACTTCCACATTTTTTATCCCCTGCGACATTAAACCGGTTTGCAAAACTTCCGCTAATTTATCATCCAGTTCCACGGCCACAACTTTCTTCACGATTTTTGCCAGCCTCGTAGTTAAAAATCCCAAACCCGAACCAATTTCTAAAACGATATCATCCGCCTTAAGATCAGCGGCCTTTACAATTTTTTCATAAACTTCTTCCTTGATTAAAAAATTCTGCCCGCGCGACCGGGCAGGCTTTATTTCGTACAATTGGCAAAGCTGTTTTGTCGTTTTTAACCAATCCATATATTAAAAATTTCAAATGTCAAAATCCAAATGTCAAAAACGGCTTTGGGTTTTGAACTTTGGATTTTATTTGACATTTGAACTTTAGATTTTGGATTTAGTCTATTATGCTTTCTCTTTTTATTATTTCTTCATCAGCTAAAAAATTCATAGACAGCGAAGCAACCGCGGCTAAAACGAACATCCATTGAATATTAAAAAATGGCAGAAGAAGCAGAACAAAAATAAGCATAAAGCTCTTGCCGAACTGAACCGCCATTTCATGGATAACGGTATATTCGTCAATATAATGGCCTTGGTCAGCCGTTCTCTCATAATTTAAAACGTCAAAAGGCGTCCGGGCAAAAATTCTGGCTAAATTATGATAGGTTGAGGTGATAAAAATCTGAAAAGCGGTAGCGATAAAAATTTTAATAATCCAGCCTAAAGCGTAAAATATGCTGCCATACTTTAGCATCTTATTTTTGTTGCCCTTGTCGGCAAAACGGCCGACCGATAATTGCAAAAATATCGTTATGACAACAATTAAAGAAGATAAAGCCCCGACTTGAAAATAATTTCCGGATAAAAGCTCCCAGATAAAAATCGGCCAAATAATAGTGCTAATTATGCTTTCCGCTCCGTCTCCGAAATAAGCCAGGACGGCTTTCCGGCGGCGGCGGGAAAAAAATTCTCTCCAGGTTTGTAAGTAACTCCAGGAAAAAATTTCTTTAGTTTTCGGCAAAGTGGCAAAAGGAATTAAGGATATAAAAAACGTTAAAATAGCGATTAAAAATAAAATGTCATAGCTGTAATGAGTTAAAATCCAGCCGGCCAGCAAAGGCATTACCGCCCCGATGGCGATTGTCGTTGCCCCCATTAAACCCAGTTGCTTTGCCCGGTTGCTTTTACTCGTAAATTTAGCCAAATCGGTATGGAGAGGAATCCAGTACATTAAACGGTTAAGGGTTAAGAAAAATACGGACAAAATTAGAAAAAAAATTATTTCTTTATAGCTCCACAACCATTCTGGCATTTTGGTGCCACGGTCAATAAGATAAAATATAAAATAAAAAGCTGCCCCCCAGACTATGCTTATCCTGAGCGACCGCCGTAATCCCACTTTATCTAAATATCTGGCCCCCCAGGCCACGGTTGCGCCATAAAGCAAATTCCCGATTAAGTAATAATAAATAACCTTATTTAAATCAAAATTAAATAATTTGTATAAAAAAATAGGCAGAAATAATCCCAGCAAGCCGTCCGAAATCCATAAAACCATCCGACCTGAATAAAGAGAAACAAACCCCTGGGAAATTCTGCCTTTAAAATATTTAAACATGAGTTTAAGTGCTTAGTTAAATAGTTAATTAGTTAAATGGGTTTCTATTTAAAAAACTAATAAACTAATTAACTATCTAACTAATCAACTACTATTTTATTAATTTTCAATTTTATAACTTTTGAACTTTATAAACTCAATTTCCTATTATTACCGCGAGAGGCTTTAATTTAACAATTGGTTTGGCTAAATCCTTCTGATGCCCGATCACCTCTTCAATATTTTTATAAGCCTGCGGAGCTTCGTCAAATTTGCCGTGCCAGCGCCCGAATAAAACTCCGGCTATGGCTTTCTCCGCCTCTTTTTCCGAGATTTTTTTATTGGCTTCCCGCCGGCTCATCTGCCGACCGGCGCCATGGGAGCAGCTTTTAAAGCTTTCCGGATTGCCAAGCCCCTCAACAATAAAGCTTGGCGTACCCATACTCCCCGGCACGATTCCGAGTTGGCCGGCAAAAGCGGCTGTCGCGCCCTTGCGGTGAACTATTACCGACTGGCCGAAATGCTCTTCGCGCGCCGCATAATTATGATGAATGCCAACGCAAACTTCTTGTTCCTTGCTTTCCGAATTATGCTCTCTGTTAAAATTTATAAACTCATTTCCCGTAATATCAGAAAAAATTTCCATAAACCGCTTTATCATTAAATCGCGGTTAGCTCTGGCAAATTCCAGGCAATAATTCATGGCCTGCCAATATTCCTTCCCCTCCTCCGAATCCAGGCCAAAAAAAGCTAAATCCTGGTTGGGCAAAGCCACGCTGTTTCGTTCGCAAAATTGCTGGGCTTTCCGGTGGTAAAAATTAGCCACTTTCAAGCCAAAATTGCGCGAGCCGCTATGAAGCATCAGCCAAATATTTCCTTCTCCTTTTATATCCCATTTTCCATCATCTATTTCCTGTAAAATTTCCAGGAAATGGTTGCCGCTGCCTAAAGTGCCGATTTGCTTGCGGGCCGAAGCCAGTTCCTGCTGGATAATGGGCACGTCCGGCGCCCTATCAAAACCTTCCCATTTTTGCGGTTTCCGGTGATGCTCAAATCCGACCGGAATTTTCTTTCTCAACTCTCCTAAAATTTTTTTTAAAGTATTCTCTCCAATTTCTTTTAATAAAGATTTTACTGCCACCATACCGCAGCCGATATCAACGCCAACCGCATTAGGAACGACAGCATCAATCGTTGCCAAAACTCCGCCAATCGGCATGCCATAGCCGACATGAGCGTCCGGCATAATGGCGATGTGGTGGAAAGCAACTGATAAATCCGCTAAATTTCTCGCCTGCTTTTCCGTTTCCGGCTCGATTTTATCCAGCCACATTTTTATAGGAATATTTTCCGAGTCAATTATCCGCATTGTTAAATTACTAAATTGTTAAATTGTTAATCTGGAATTGGTAAATTTAATAAGGGAATTTAATTCTTTTGGCAGTTTATCCAATTCGCAAAAAATGAAATTATATTCTCTGTCACTCAACAAATTCCGCACCCTAGATTTTTCATTCCAATCCAAAGATTCCTTAATCGACCCATAGCTATAGCGATAAAATTTTATCTTATCTTTCTTACCATATCGGCCGAATCCTTCCGCGATATTAGCCGAAATTGAATCTACCGCCCTGACAAACTGCTTGCCAACCGTGTCTTTTTCAAAATAATTCCAGCCAATTACAATTTTCCAAACGTAATTAGATAAGTTAAAGGAAATTCTATAAGCGGAAATGTTATTTAACTTTAAATAATTGATCCCCTCCATAATCAATTTGCGATAGAAAAATATAGCAATGAAATAATTTAATAATTTAACAATTTATTTTACTACGATGTTAATCAATCTACCCTTCACAAATATTATTTTTACCACCTCTTTCCCCTCTAACCACTTTTTAACTTTTTCGCTCTTCATTACTTCTTCTTTGGCTTCTTTTTCGGAAATATCAACCGCCACGGAAATCGTATCGCGCAGTTTTCCGTTAACCTGCACGACTAAATTTATAGTTTCATCTTTTATTAATTTTTTATCATATTCCGGCCATTTCTCTTTGAAGATGCTCTCTTTATGCCCTAACTCATGCCATAGCTCTTCCGCCAAATGCGGGGCAAATGGAGATAATATTTTAAGAAATGATTCATACGCATTTAAATCTATCCTTTCGGTTTCTTCCATTTTATTCGCCAAAATCATCATTGTGCTGATAGCCGTATTGAGTTTAAATTCTTCAATATCTTCCCCCACCTTTTTAATGGTTTTATGAAGTAAATTGCTCAACCCATCAGCCATTTTCACTTTTTCAATTCTGGTTTTTAACTTTGCCACCTTTTCTAAAAATTTTCTCGCTCCAATCAATCCATTAGTGCTCCAGGCGCAGGCTCCCGAAAACGGCCCCATAAACATTTCATAAACCCGCATGGAATCAGCTCCGTATTTTTCCACGATTTCATCGGGATTTATGACGTTTCCCCAGCGTTTGCTCATTTTCCGTCCGTCTTCGGCTAAAATCAGGCCGACATGCTGCAGGCGCGTAAACGGCTCGGGATAATTTACCGCGCCGATATCAAATAAAAATTTATGCCAAAAGCGGGCATAAATTAAATGCCGGGTGGCGTGCTCGGCTCCGCCCACGTAAAAATCAACCGGCGACCAATATTTTTCTTTTTTCTTATCAACCAGCGCTTTTTCATTTTTGGGGTCAATATATCTTAACCAGTACCAGGAAGACCCGGCCCATTGCGGCATGGTGTTGGTTTCGCGTTTTCCCGGCCCGCCGCATTTCGGGCATTTCGTATTCACCCATTCTTTAATGTTTGCCAAGGGAGATTCGCCCGTTCCGGTCGGCTCGTATTGCTTTACTTCCGGCAGTTTTACCGGCAAATCTTTTTCCGAAACCGCTACGGCGCCGCATTTTTTGCAATGGATGATCGGAATCGGCTCGCCCCAATATCTTTGGCGCGAAAATACCCAGTCCTTTAATTTATAATTAACGGCTTTTTTGCCGACTTTATTTTTCTCCAGCCACTCAATCATTTCTTCCTTGGCTTTTTCTGTTTCTAGACCATCTAAAAATCCAGAATTAATATTGACTCCTTCGCCGGTATAACACTCTATTCCATCTTCGACTCTTTCACGGAATCGTTTGAAACTATCCTCTGGGGTTTTACTATCAACCCAATAGGCTATTGCCTCTCCTGTTAATTTTTTTGTTTTCTCTGTGCTTGAAGATGGTTTTAAAGCTGAATCATCCACACTTCTGTACTTAACAACCAAATCATTAATACTTCTCGGACTCGTTACACATCTAATGCATATTTCGTATTCCCTCGCAAAATCAAAATCCCGTTTATCATGACCTGGCACGGCCATAATTGCCCCAGTGCCATAACCCATTAAAACATAATCAGCAATCCAGACTGGAATTTTTTCCTGGTTAACCGGATTAATAGCGTAAGCGCCGGTAAAAACCCCTGTTTTTTCTTTAGCTAAATCCGTTCTTTCTAATTCGGATTTTTTAGCCGTTTTCTTTATATATTCCTCTACGTCTTTTTTCTGCTCAGGCGTTGTCAGTTTTTTTACTAGTGGATGCTCGGGCGACATTACGAAATAAGTCGCGCCAAAAAGTGTATCTGGACGAGTAGTAAAAACGTCAATTGAAAATTGAAAATTGAAAATTGAAAATTGAACAATTGCCCCTTCCGATCTCCCAATCCAATTTCTCTGCATTTCCTTAATTGATTCTTCCCAATCGGGCAATTTTTCCAGATCATTAAGCATCCTGTCGGCATAATCGGTAATTTTTAAAACCCATTGCCGCATTGGTTTTCTTTCAATATCAGAACCGCAGCGTTCGCATTTCCCACCTTCCAAATCTTCATTAGATAAAACGGTTTTGCAGCTTGGGCACCAATTGACCGGCTCATTTGATTCGTAGGCTAAACCCTTTTTAAACATCTGTAAAAATATCCACTGGGTCCATTTATAATACCCGGGGTCGGTCGTGTTAATCTCCCGCGCCCAGTCATAAGTAAAGCCGAGCTTTAAAAGCTGATTTTTAAACTTTTTAATATTTTCTTCCACGGCCTGGCGCGGGTGGACTTTATTTTCAATCGCATAATTTTCCGCCGGCAAACCAAAAGCGTCCCAGCCCATGGGATGAAGAACATTATATTTCTGCATCATTTTCATCCGGGCAAAAACGTCCGTGGCAATATAACCCTTCGGATGCCCGACGTGCAAACCCGCTCCGGACGGGTAAGGAAACATGTCTAAAATATAATATTTTTTCTTTTTCTTATCGTCTTTAGTCTTATAAAGCCCCGACTTCTCCCATTCCTTCTGCCATTTTCTCTCTATTTTTTTATGGTCGTACATATATAAAAAATTTAAAAATATCTATTAACACTTTATCCTAAAATCCCTTAAAAATCAAATGCCCAGAGAACGAATCTCCGGGCATATTTTTGTTTATTGCGCGTTTAACGGTCAGCCATGGCCGCCGGGGTCATCTTCCTCTTCAGGATTTTCTTCTTCGGGATCGATCACGGGCATCTCGTCCTGCGGAACCTCTTTGCCTGGACCAATGCCGCGTTCTTCGTCATCTGGACGGCACATATTTCCCCCCCTCGGGTTTTCCGTCATCCGGAGTTTGGACAGCAGGCTTTTTAAGTCTTGCTGCCGCATTCATCATATCGCACACAATAATATCCCTCTGTTTTTAGAATTAAACTTCGATTCCAACCGGACAATGGTCAGAACCACTTATTCCATCAAGAATGAACGATTTTTTTATATTTTTTATCATCTTAGCAGAAACGCAGAAATAATCAATCCGCCAGCCGATATTTCTCTCCCGCACATTAAACCGATAACTCCACCAGGAGTACTGGACTTTATTTTTGTTAAAATAACGGAAAGTATCTATAAAACCGGAATTTAAAAATTCAGTCATCCAGTTTCTTTCTTCGTAAGTAAAGCCCGGGTTGCCGATATTATCTTTCGGCCGGGCCAAGTCAATTTCCTCGTGCGCCACGTTAAAATCACCGGCGACAATAAGGGGCTTCCCCTTTTCCAACTTTTTTAAATATTTTAAAAGCTTATTATTGAAATCTAATTTAAAATCAAGGCGCGACAATTCATGGTTGGCATTGGGAAAATAAATATTGGCTAAATAAAAATTGCCGCAGTCCAAAACCTGAACCCGGCCTTCATTATCCCAATCCAAATAAGGTAAAATTTTTGCCGACAATCCTTCTTTGACTAAAATCGCCGTGCCGCTATAACCAGGACGCTCGGCCGGATGCCAATATTCTTTATAATCCCTAAAATCAAACTCCTCTTTTTCCCTGGCTACGTCGGAAATTTTAATTTCCTGCAAACATAAAATATCCGGCTTTTGTTTTTTTAAAAAATCCAAAAAACCTTTGCGGGTAACCGCCCTGATGCCATTAACGTTCCAGGATAATATTTCCATAATTTATGAATTAACTCTCTAATTCTTTCTTAACATATTTATTCTGCCACTCGGAAACTACCTTGTCTCTTGCCTGGTTCGTCGCCGCTATTTTTATTGCTTCTACTGTCCCCTTCACTAATGCCATTAATCCTTTGCCTCTAGCTTTTCTTATGTGCTCTAAAGCATCAAATTTATGCTCCCCGGACACGGCATCAAAAACGTCTGGGTCAATCACGGAGAAAAAATATTCCGGATTTTCCTCTGTCGGCAACTTTACAAAAACATTGCCGGTATTTATCACATTTCCTCTTGCTTCCTTAAAGCCGGCGTCAGAATCAGAAATGTCCAAAACAACGCCGTCTGTTTTTTTCATGGCTTCAAGGCGCCTTAAAAAAACCTTCCAGGCTTCTCTAAAGCCCGGATCATCCTTTTTTATTTCCGAAGGAAGCTCTTTCACGGTTTGGCCTTTAGCATAATCCTGGCGGACCATTCTTTTATAATTTCCTTCCTTATCTTTATAAATCGTCATGTCGTTAAAAACTATCCCGGTCTTTACATTCCCGCCTTCCGGCTGCTCGTGGTCTAAGCGCAAACTAATAGCATGCATTTCCCGCATCAGCTTTAAGACCGAGGCGAAATCAACATCATGCCTTTCTTTTGTTATTTTAATAACCTGCGGCCTTAATTCTTTTCCTAAAAAAATACTGTTTTTATTTTCCGCTCCTTCGGATTTTACGGTCGCTTCTTGCCCGGCGACTTCATCAAGATAATTCTGGACATCCTCGGCGATTGTCGGAATGCCGAACATCTCGACCATCACTTCTTCCATCCTTGTCCTGTCCGCCAAAGAAGCGCCTTTAAACTCTTTATAAAGTTCATCTAATACCGCAATCCTTTCTTTAATTTCCTCCGGCGAAATATTTTTATCAATGTAAAGCAGATTGTAGGGCTGCTTAGACTTGGCAATAAAATTCTCAAGTTTCCCTTCCCCTTCCCGGTGCTTTTCCAATAACTCGGCTCTAAGGCCTTCTACGGTCCCTGACTGGCTGGCGGCCAGAGCTTTCTCCAATAGATGCGGAGGAATATCTGTTTCCTCGGAAATTTCCATCATTTCTCCATGCTTTTCCGCCTCAATTTCCTGGTCATAGCCAATAATCCGGGTAAATAACCCCAATAATTTTTCGCGCGTCTCCGGATTTTCTATTTCCTCAATATTTCTCTGCATGGCCTCCTTGGTTTCAGCACTTAAACCCTCTTGTTTTCTTTCGGAAACACTATCAATTATCTCCCGTATTTGCTCTATCTCCGGCATTGGCTCCCCGCTTTCCTCTTCGGGATTAGATCGTTCTCTCTCATTACTTTCATCTTTAACTTCGGTATCTCTATTTTTTATTCCTTCTTCCATATTGCCCATATTAATTATTTTTATTAATTTCCTTTCTTATTTTCTCTATTTTTTCTTTATCAACAATATTAAAAAACTCTTTGACGAGCTTACTTTGTTTTGCCCTTAAATCATTGATTTTCCTGGCATGCTTCTCGGCTATTTGTTTTATTTTCGCCTTATCCATAAAATTGTTAAAATAATTAAAATATTTAATACTAGAATAATTACACATTTTCAACTATTTATCAAGTCAAAAATTAATATTATATTTTAGTCTTATAAATCAGCCAATTCTTTTTTTCTTTAAACCGAACTAAAACATACTCACCCTTTAATTTTTTTCCCGCCAGATTGAATTTAAGACTCCCGCTTCCTAAACTGCCTTCAATTATCTTCCATTTTCCTTTATCCCAAACCTCTACGGTTCCCGCCCCATATTCCCCTTTTGAGATAACGCCGGAAAAATTAATATAATCAACCGGATGGTCTTCCACCTGGACGGCTAGCCGTTTTATGCCTCTTTCTTCCGGCACGCCTTTAGGCACGGCCCAGGATTTTAATACCCCCTCCATTTCTAACCGAAAATCATAATGCAAGTTGCGAGCTTGGTGCTTCTGCACGACAAAACGGAAAAGGTTGGTTTTTTTTATTTCCCCGCTGGGTTCCGAAGTTCTGCTAAACTCCCGCTTTTTTTGATAAGCGATAAGGCTCATTTTTTTATTATTAATCTTTGTAAATTCCGCACGCTGGTGCCGCTTACTCTCATTTTCGGCCTTTTCCTTTTATCTACCCTTTTATACCTTTCTTCCACCCGTCTTTCCAGCTCCGCGTGCTTTTGGCTGTAATTTTGTTTATTCATAGAAAAAATGATATAATAAATCTATCTTTATCATAAATAAAATTTACTAATTTAGCAATGGAAAACGGGCAAAAACATTGGTATGAAAAGTGGTGGGGAATTCTGCTGATTCTTTTTTTAACTTTAACCGCTATAGTTTTAGTGGCCCTGGGTTTTTATATTGCCGACCTGACCGGAAGAATTAAGGGCGGAACAACGGCAAATGGGCAATTGCTGGCAGAAATTTCCGATTATAAAACAGCTAAAGCCAACCCGGTAATAACCGGGGCTAATAATTACTGGCTAGGCTCGGCCAAGCCAAAAATAACGATTGTGGAGTTTGCCGACTTTGATTGCCAAAATTGTAAAAATTCCTTTCCTAATATCCGCGAAATTAGCTTAAATTACAAAAATGATGTTAAAATAATATTCAGGGATTTTCCCGTCTACGAGAACTCAATAAACTTGGCTTTAGCCGGGCGCTGCGCCGGAGAACAAGGGCTGTTCTGGCTGATGCATGACAAGCTTTATGCCCGGCAGGGAAACTTTAGCCCGGAAGAATTGCCGAATTTTGCTAACCAAATCGGAGCGGATGTTAACAAATTTAATAATTGCCTAAGCAACGAAAAATATTTAAGCGACATAAAAAAAGATTATGCGGACGGGCAGTCCATGGGAATAACCGGCACGCCCACCTGGTTTATAAACGGCTATAGAATTGAGGGGGACATTCCCCATGATTTATTTATCCAGATAATTGAAGAGTTAATAAAATAATTCAAATACTACAAATTTATATTCAAATGCTTCAAATTTAGTTATATGGAAAAAGTTGCCCATAAGGAATTATCCTATAAGATAACTGGGTTATTATTTAAAACGCATAAAGAATTAGACCGCTTTAGAAACGAAAAGCAATATGCCGATTATTTTGAAGAATTGCTAAAGCAAGCAGGAATAAAATATGTCCGTGAGTATAAATTTGAAGATCAACAATATGGCCAAGGAAGAGTTAGATGTATATGTGATTTTATAATAGACGACAAAGTTATTTTGGAATTTAAAGCGAAAAATTTTATTACCAAAGAAGATTATTATCAGACTAAAAGATATCTAATAACATTAAACTTACAATTAGCCATTATAGTTAATTTTAGACAGGTGAGATTGGCGCCGAAGAGAGTTTTAAATAGTAACTTCTTAAAAAATATTTGAAGCATTTGAATGGTTAATTATTTGAATTATGCAGATGAAACAAATTAGAATTCACGGCCGTGGCGGGCAGGGAGTGGTAACCGCCGCCGAACTAATCGCGATTGCCGCTTTTGCCGACGGGAAGGAGGCGCAAGCCTTCCCTTCTTTCGGCGTGGAAAGAACCGGCGCCCCGATTGAATCTTTTGCCCGGATTGACGATAAGCCGATCAGAATCAGGGAGCACATTTATAAGCCGGACGTTTTAATTGTCCAGGATCCGTCTCTGCTTAATACGGTTGATATTACCAAGGGGGCGGGAGCAAATACTTTGGTTATAATCAACACAACGAAAAATAAAAATGAACTTAAATTAAACCTGAAAGAAGAAAATATTTATGCCGTAGACGCCACTAAAATCGCCTTGGAAATAATCGGAAAAAATATTGTTAATACCGTAATCCTCGGGGCTTTTGCCCGCGCCACCGGGCTGGTCAGTTTGGACGGCCTGAAAAAAGCCATTACTCGAAAATTTACCGATAAGGGGAAAGATGTAATAGAAAAAAATATAAAGGCAGTAGTTAAAGCTTATAACGCTTAATCTATATGAAAATAAACATTACCGCTAAACCGGGTTCAACTTTAAAAAATAAAACCGGCGGCTGGCGGACATTTAAACCGAAAACCGATTTCAATAAATGTATTGGTTGCGGCCTTTGCGCCCGGGTTTGCCCGGAGGGGATAATAGAAATGCTAAATAATAAAGAAGGGAAACTGAAACCTAAGACCGATTATGACTATTGCAAAGGCTGCGGCGTCTGCGCCGCCGAATGCCCGGTTAAAGCCATCATTATGGAATTAGATAAAAAATAAAAAAGATACCAATATACGAATGAGTGCGAATGATACGAATCTATACTAATTGACTTTAAAAAATATTGTCAGCATATTCGTATTTATTAGTATTATTAGCATTATTCGTATATTAGTATCTTGTCATTTTATGAAACAAATACTCGAAGGTTCCAGGGCCATCGCCCTGACAATAAAAAATATCAACCCGGCAGTCATTTCTGCTTACCCGATTACTCCCCAAACTCATATTGTCGAAGATCTGGCTAAATTTAAAGCTAACGGGGAGGCCGATTACGAATATGTTCGGGCGGAAAGCGAATTTGCCGCGGCTTCGATTATAGAGGGCGCCAGCGCTACCGGCGTGCGGGTTTATTCGGCCACTTCTTCCCAGGGCCTGCTTTTAATGGCTGAGGTTATATTTAATATTGCCGGCATGCGCCTGCCAATAGTTATAACCTGCGCCAATCGGGCGGTGTCCGCGCCCATTAATATCTGGAACGACCAACAGGACGCTATGACCGTCAGGGACGCCGGCTGGATTATGTTTTTTGCCGAAAACCACCAGGAAGCGGTTGACCAGCATATTATCGCTTATAAAGTGGCGGAGAAATTAAATCTGCCGGTAATGGTTAATATTGACGGCTTTGTTTTAACCCATACTTACGAGCCGGTGATTATACCCGAAGCTAAACAGATAAAAAAATATTTGCCGGACTATAAGCCTAAAGCCGGCCAGTTTTTAAATCCGGCTAACCCTGTTACCATGGGCGCTTTTGCCACTCCGGCCCATTACATGGAAATCCGCCAGGACCTGCACGATGACCTGACTTCCGGCTTAAAAGTAATTAATGAAGAATATAAAAAATATTATGAAATTTTCCGAAATCCGACATCCGAAATCCGACATCCGAAATCCGAAAATGGTCTAGTCGAATACTACGGTCCGAAGAATCCAAAGACAATTTTAGTGGCTATGGGTTCGGTCATCGGCACTATGAAAGAAGTTGTTGACGAACATAATTCTTCTTTCCCGGGAGATAAAGTCGGCATATTAAAAGTAAAAACTTACCGGCCTTTCCCGGCCGAAGAGGTTATAAAAATTATAAAGCCGGCCAAATATGTCGCGGTTATTGATAAATCCATTTCCCTGGGCCAGATTGGCCCCTTAGCCAGCGACCTAAAAGCGGCTTGCCAAGGGAAAATTAAGGGTAAAATTCAGAGTTTCGTTGTTGGTTTGGGCGGACGGGACGTTACGAAGGAAATGATTAAAAAAATAATTAATGAAGTTAAAAAGAATGATGATGAAATAAAATTTATTGGTTAGTAGCCACCCCCTTGATAAAGGGGGCCAGGGGGATTTTAAAAGTTAAACCTCCCCTACCCCTCCCTGCCTACCGGACAGGCAGGCTTTCGAAGGAGGGCATACATAATAATATGAAACTTTCTAATTTAGTTAAAACTTCTAACGGGGTGAAAAAGCTTCCCAAAATTTTAACAATAACTTTTCTCTCCATTTTAATTTTCCAAATGGTTTGTTTGATTATTTTACTGACGATCCCTAAAAAAACCCAGGCGGCTGACATAAGATTCAACCCGCAGGTTGAAATTCCTGGCTTGGAAGAAGAAGTTCAAAAGGATGGGGGGGGATACTATGTCGGCACAGAAACAGAAGTAATGAAAGATGGTAAAAAAGTGAAAACATTCAGCAGCGACCTCTTGGGGAAATACATCCAGGCAATTTACAATTACGCCATCGGCATTGTCGGAATTTTAGCCGCCGTGGTTTTGATGTTCGGGGGAGTAATCTGGCTTACGGCCGGCGGCAGCCCGGAAAAAGTTAATGAGGCTAAGGCCTGGATTGGCGCATCTCTTTCCGGCCTAGTTTTGGTTTTATGCTCTTATATGATTTTAAATACCATTAATCCGGATTTAGTCAGCTTTAAGCCGATAGAAGTGCAAACTATTGAAAAAATGCCTGTAATGGGTTGCTGCGAATATAAGGAATGTGATGATAATATTACGGAACCGGACTGCAGAAAAAAGGAGGGATATATTGCCTGGCGGGAAGGAAGTATTTATACTTGCAATGCTGAAAATAAATGCGAAAAATCATGTTTTTGGATAACCCTTAGAAATGATGAATATTGCAGAAGTATCGGGTATGAAATGGAGGGAACCAGCGAAATGTGCGGGATAGGGCAATTTGGAGCAGCTGCTTACTCTACGGGGGGAGAATTCAAATCCGTTTGCTGTTGCAGCCATGGGAAAGTGGCTAATCCTTGCGAAGGCAAAAAAAATGGGGACGAATGCACTACAAGCGGAGGAGATAAAGGATATTGTATGCATAATGCGTGCCATACTTGCAAGCCGGCAGGCACTACTTGCACTCAGTGGTTATATGGAAATAAAGAATGCTGTAACGGAGATTGCCAAGGATTAAAAGACCCTAAATGTAATTAATAATTTAACAAATGCCGAAAAAATTCCCAAAAATTTTTACTGTTATTTTTCTGCTTTTAATAATCCTGCAAACAGGCGCTTTTGTTTTTCCCATTTTATTTTATACCCCGGCAAAAGCGGCGGCCAAATGGGCTAACCCGGTAGACCAAATAAAAATACCCGGGCTAAAATTTTCCGAGCCAAAAGCCTGCCCGGATGACCCGTTAAAAACCTGCGTCCCCTGGATAGGAGAATATATCGGCGGCATTTACAATTACGCCATCGGCATTGTCGGGATTTTGGCGGCCGTGGTTTTGATGTTCGGGGGAGTAATCTGGCTCACGGCCGGAGGCAGCCCGGATAAGGTTAATGAAGCCAAGGCCTGGATCGGCGCGTCTTTATCCGGCTTGGTTCTAGCTTTATGCTCTTACATGATTTTATACCAAATTAATCCTGACTTGGTTAAACTTAATCCTTTGAAAGTAAATGTCGTTACTGAAAAAAAGATAGAAGGTGCGGCTGCCCAAAAATGCCAATGGGGAGTTGGTTCATGGAATGAATTTTATGCAGATACTTGCAAAGATATGGCAAAAAAAGGAAATTGGGAAAATCCCAATACCTGGGAAGTAAAAACAGAAGAAAATTGCGAAGGGACTAAACCACAGGGAAACTATGTTCTCTGTTGCTGCCCTCCCTGTCCGGCAGAATGCCAAGCAGTAGGCTGTAATTACTGCGCGGCCTGCGAAAATTGTACAACTCTTACAATTCCCACAAAAAATGGTACACAACTAACTGCACCTTTGGCCCAAAAACTAGCAAATGCTTTTAGCCAGAAAAATAACTGGCGAGTAACCGAAGCTTGGCCGCCAAGCCAGGGCCATGCCGATTCCTGCCATTACAATGGCATGTGCGCTGACATTAATTTTTCTAACGGCTCTAAAGATCCAACCGAGGTAAAAGAATTATTCGACATATTAACCGCCGCCGGATTAAATGCAACATATGAATCCGATGATTGTAGCGCCTATACGGGAGTAACATGCGACAAAGGCTCGGCCTATACCAACGCCCAACATTTTCACGTAAAATAACAATATGCTTTATTTTACCAAGTATGCGGAAAAAAAATTTGATATTTTAAACAAGCATAAAGTCTATTTTACCCGCGAGCAGATAGAAGAAACCTTAAAGTTGCCCGACAAAACGGGCAAAAGAGGAAAATATTTAACCGCCTCCGGGGACGGAATTAAGGTAATTTATAAAAAAGAAAATGAGTTAATAAAAATCATCACTTTTTTCCCTGAAAAATAATGCAATACGATAATGAGGCCAATTTAATAAGCTGGGAAATAACGGGAGGCAAAATCAGCCACGCCCGGGAATTCGGCAATTTTATAATTCATTTTTCTCCGGCGGGTAAACCGATTTTAGTGGAAATTTTAGACGCTTCCAAATTCGTCGGGCAGCTTGATAAGATAAAAGTTGGGGATTTAAAAAATATTGAAAAAACGATTCCGGCGAGTTAGCATCATTAAGATTTAAGAATTAGGATTTAAGATTTACGAATAAAAAATGGCCACTTTGTAACTAAATAACCACTTCAAAAATCCTTCTTAAATCTTAATTCATAAATCTTAAATCTTCTATACGGATATGTTAAAAAAAATAAAAGCTAGCCAAGGTTTAAATATCAAGGCAAGCAAATACCCCCTCTCCCCCGGCCACCGGGCTTGCGCCGGTTGCGGGCAGATGATTGCGGCCCGGACCGTAGCCGAGGCCTTGGGGCCTGACGTTATTATCGCCAACGCGACAGGATGTTTAGAAGTTACGACTACGCCTTATCCGGAAAGCGCCTGGGGCATGCCCTGGATCCATTCTCTTTTTGAAAACGCTTCGGCCGTTGCTTCCGGAATTTTGGCCGCCCTAAAACAAAAAGGTGATAAAAAAACCAAGGTGATTGCCCAAGCCGGAGACGGCGGTACGTTTGACATTGGCATCGGTTTAATTTCCGGCATGTGGGAAAGGGGCGAAAATATTTTATACATTTGCTACGACACCGAAGCTTATTCCAATACCGGCATCCAGGCGTCCGGCGCGACTCCCTGGGCAGCCAATACCACGACCACCCCGGCCGGCATTGGCCCGACGATTGACGCCATTGGTTCGCACCAGAGAAAAAAAGACATGATTGCCATTGCCTTGGCGCACGGCCTGCCTTACGTTGCCCAGTCTACTTCCGGGTTTACCGAAGATATCGCCCGCAAAGTAAAAAAAGCCCTAGCCATACAAGGCCCGAGCTATATCCAAATTTTAACTCCTTGCGTCCCGGGTTGGAATATTGACCCCAGCCAAACCATAAAAACGGGAAAATTAGCGGCCCAAACCGGACTTTACCCTTTGCTGGAATATGAAAACGGCCAGCTGACAAACGTTTCTAAAATCCCGACGCCGGAGCCAAAAGTGGAAGAATATTTAAAACTACAAGGCAGATTTAAACATTTATTCAAGGACCAGAAAGGCAAAGAGCAAATTGAATATATCCAGAAACTGGCTAACCAAAATATTGCCAAGTATGGGTTAAAATAAAAAATTAAAGATACCTGCCTGTCGGCAGGCAGGAAAAATAAAAAACACGCTCATTATCAGGCGTGTTTTTTGTGGGCTTAAGAGGGCTCGAACCTCTGACCTTACGGATGTGAACCGTACGCTCTAACCAACTGAGCTATAAGCCCAAACTATATGTGCAGACGCATAATCATGCGTCTCTACCTCCTTAATCCAACTCTGTTAAAACCTTCAAAATGTATATTTTCATCGTTAAACACTTCAACCACTTTATATTTGCCTTTTGTCCAGATCTCGTTATTCTCAACAAAATGAGTGGCTTCTAAAATTATAATACTGGCTTTGGGCCTAGATAAATTTTCGCTGCCTTTAGTTTCAACCAAAGGAATTTCCCCAAATAACCAATAATTCCTTTGCTCTTTTTTAAGAAAAGGATAAATTTCCCCGATTTCTAAACTTTCCGGGATACATTCTTCTTTTTTGCGATTCCCGTTTTTATATTCCAAAATATTTCTTAATGCCAAATCCGGATTAAATTCGACTTTTATGCCCATAAAATTATTTCAAATTCTTAATTCCTTATTCTTAATTCCTATTTTCCCCGATCCATCGCCTTATTTGCCAAGGCATCCGCTTCTTTATTTCTTTCCCGCGGCACATGGTGAAAACTAATTTTTTTAAAACCGATTTCTAAATTATAAACCTGCAAAAACAAAGGCGCTAAATCAGAATTTTTAACTTTATATTCTCTCTTCAGCTGTTTAACGATCAACTCACTGTCTAAATAAAATTCCAGCTCCTCCCCCCCTAACTCTTTAGCTTTTTTTAGGGCCGCAATTACGGCTTTGTACTCGGCCTGGTTGTTGGTGGAGTGGCCTATATGTTCAGAAATTTCCGCCAGCTTTTTTTTATTCCCGTCATAAACCACTGCGCCAATACCGCCCGGCCCGGGATTGCCCCGCGCTCCGCCATCCGTATATATTGTAAGCCTCTTATAAGACATAATCGTTATGCGTTATGCGTTATGCGTTATGCGTTATGCGATTTAATATCCACCAGCTTCAACTGCACTTCGCTCCTCCCATTAAAATTATTGTTCTCTATATAATAAACTACGTCAACCTTATCACCAATTTTAAATTTTTTCCATTCCTCGCTCCGGCCAAAAGCTACGGCCCAAAGCCCGTTAAAACGAAACTTTACATGCTGGCCGTCAATTCCCATATTTATTATATCCTTAATTTGTGCTTTCCGGCTAATAAACTTCGGCCTCGGATTATCCTGGCCAAAAGGAGAAAATTTTTCTAAATTTTTTACCAAACCTTCATCAATTTCTTCCAGTGCCAGTTCGGCCTCTATTTCCAGTTTCGGCCGAAGATCAGTTTTATTCAGTTTCCCTTCGGCAAGCTTTTTCATCTTATCAATAAAATTCTCTAAATTTTCTTCTTTCAAGGAAAAACCGCAGGCCGCCGGATGCCCGCCGTATTTTTCTAAAAATTCCCTTGCCTCTTCCAGGGCGGCAATAATATTAAATTCGGGAATGCTCCGGCCAGAACCCTTATAGCCTTCCTGCCCCTTGGTTATTACCAAAACCGGCCGATAATATTTATCGCTAAGCTTTCCGGCCACCAAGCCGATTACGCCTTCGTTCCAAACCTCCGCTTCCTTTTCCTCCCGCAAAGGGCAAACTCCGATAATTATTTTTTCCCTTGCCCCGTTAGAAAGAGTGGACTTTCTAACGGGGTCGGCTCCAACCTCAATTTTTTTCTCTATTTCCCCCATGATTTCTTCGGTAATTCTCTGGCGGTCTATATTCCGGTTATTGAGCCTCCTTGATAAAGTTTCGGCTTCTTCTTTATTTTTGGTTGTCAGCAATTCAAAGGCGGTATTAGCGTGCTCCATCCGGCCGGCCGCGTTAAGCCGCGGGGCAATCTGGAAACCGATATTCCATTCTTCAATTTCGCCGTTTATCTGGGCTACTTTTATTAATTCCCCCAAACCCATTCTTTTATTCTTATTCACTACTTTTAACCCCTCTTTCACTAAAATCCTGTTTTCGCCCAGTAAACTTACGCAGTCGGCGATTGTACCAATCGCGGCTAAATCAAGGGTTTGCTCCCTTAATTTTTCCTTTATTTCTTTCGGCAGTTTCGCCCGGCTTATTATGGCTTCGGCCAGTTTCGCCGCCACGCCGGCTCCGGCTAAATTTTTAAAGGGATAATTTTCTCCGGCGACATTCGGGTTAATTATTAAACAATCAGGCAAATCTTTTTCCTCCGGCGAGACATGATGGTCGGTAATAATAATATCAAGGCCGCTGGCTTTTGCATATTCCACCTCATTTTTGTCCCGGATGCCGCCGTCAACGGTAATGATTAATTTTAGGTTATTTTTTATAAACTCATCAATCGCTTTTTTATTAAGGCCATAACCTTCGCTGGCCCGGTCCGGTATGTAAATTTCAATTTTGGCTTTAAGAATCGTTAAAACCTGGGCTAAAATTGCGGTTGAAGTTACGCCGTCCGCATCATAATCCCCATAAATCACAATTTTATCCTCGGCCTTGATGTGTTTGATTATTAAATCAACCGCCGTTGCCATATTATTAAACAAAAACGGATCAAAAAAATCTCCGGAAGAAGAATTAAAAAATTGTTCAATTTCTTTTTTATCTTTCAGGCCCCGATTAAAAAGCAACTGCAAAACAACCCGGCTAAACCCGGGGTTTTTAATAATAAAGTCATTATCAATTTTCGGCCTTACCTGCCAGACCTTTTCCATATTTTTTAAAATTACATAAGCGCCAGGCCGATTGTCCAGATAACCATGGAAAGAATCATTAAAACCGATATTATCGTCCAGGCAATTTTTATTACCTTACGTTGTTTCATATGTTATCCTAAGAATCTTATCGTTTTAAAATTTTCACGAATGCTTCCGGCGGAATTTCCACGCTCCCCTTGCCGGCGGCCATCATTTTCTTTTTGCCCTTTTTCTGCTTTTCCAGTAATTTTCTTTTCCGGCTGACGTCCCCGCCGTAAAGCTTGGCCGTCACGTCCTTGCGCATGGCGGAAAGCCTTTCCGCGGCAATGACTTTCCCGCCAATGGCGGCCTGCATTTTTAAGACAAACATCTGCTTCGGCAAAGTTTCCTTTAAAGTTTCCACGATTTTTTTGCCTTCCCGAAAAGCTTCATCGCGATAAACGATCATGGACAGAGCTTCAACTATGTCTTCGGCCACTAGAATATCCATCTTCACCACATCGGCCGGGCGGTAATCCAGATAATCATAATTAATGGAAGCGTAGCCGGAGCTGATACTTTTTATCTTATCATAAAAGTCGGTTAAAATCGCCGCCATGGGTATTTCATAATGGAGAATAACCGTGTCTTTTTCCAAATATTCCGTATTTTTATAAGCGCCCCTCTTGTCCTGCGCTAATTCCATGACCGCGCCTATATAATCTTTTGGGGTAACAATGTCCAAAGATACCCACGGCTCTTCCA
This sequence comes from Patescibacteria group bacterium, assembly GCA_028716725.1. Lineage (GTDB taxonomy): Bacteria > Patescibacteriota > Patescibacteriia > Patescibacteriales > JAQTRU01 > JAQTRU01. The sequence goes on from JAQUPG010000006.1 coordinate 37,661, forward strand.
CCTGCTTTATTTCCGCCTGGTCCGGCAATTTTTGCGGAGTGCGGATAATTATTTCCTCGCCGTTTGTCTTATGGACTTTATAAGCCACGCTCGGCAAGGTTACGATTAAAGCCAGGTTATATTCCCGCCGCAGCCTTTCCTGAAAAATTTCTAAATGCAGAAGCCCGAGAAAACCGCACCGAAAACCAAAACCCAAAGCTTCGGAACTTTCCGGCTCATACGTCAGGGCGGCATCATTTAATTTTAATTTTTCCATGGCTTCCCGCAAGTCCTGAAAATCGCTGCCTTCCCTAGGGAAAACCCCGGCAAAAACCATGGGCTTCACCTCTTTATAGCCATGCAAGGGCTCTAAACCGGACTCAACGGATTTAAGATTGGAAACCGTGTCGCCCACCCGGCACTCGCTGACATTTTTAAAACCGGTAACAATATAACCAATTTCCCCGGCTTCCAGTTTCCCCGTGGATTTATACTCGGGCTTAAATATGCCGATATCCAGGGCCTCACTTCTGGCTTTTGTGGCCATTAAATAAATTTTATCCCCCTTTTTTATTTCCCCGTCCATAACCCTGACATGCGCCACCACTCCCCGATATTCATCATAATTGGAATCAAAAATTAAAGCCCGCAGAATTTCAATACCTCTCCCCTTTTGTTCCCCTCCTCTAATTAGGGGAGGGGTTAGGGGTGAGGTCCCGGGTGCTGGCACGTGTTTAACCACCGCTTCTAAAATCTCCTCTACCCCCTGACCAGTTTTGCCAGAAGCTAAAATTATTTCTTTTTCATTACAGCCAATTAATTTTATAATTTCCCCTTTGGTTTTTCCGATATCGGCCGCGGGCAAATCTATTTTATTAACCACCGGAATGATTGCCAAATCCTGTTCCATGGCCAAAAAAAGATTAGCCAGAGTCTGGGCCTGAATTCCTTGGGTCGCGTCCACTAATAAAACCGCTCCTTCCACCGCGGCTAACGAGCGGGAAACTTCATAGGAAAAATCAACATGGCCAGGAGTGTCTATCAAATTCAAAACATAGCCATTATATTCCATAGTCACGGGCTGGAGCTTGATTGTTATTCCCCTTTCCCTTTCTATATCCATTCTGTCCAGAAACTGTTCTTTCATTTTTCTTTTTTCAATCGTCCCGGTAATTTCCAGCATCCGATCCGCCAAAGTTGACTTGCCGTGGTCAATATGCGCGATAATGCAGAAATTTCTAATATTGGTCATAAAAAATTAAAAAAATAAATCAGGATTATCCCTAATTTTAGCTTTTAGCTATTAGCTTTTAGCTTTCTTAATCTTATCTTTTTTTACCCTTTTGGTCAACTAACCTAAGCACGGACCCATGCGGACTAAATGCAGACTTAAGCGGACTGGCGCGGAATAAAACAGGGCGAACATCTCTGTCCGCCCCTTGTTATCATACTGCTTACTTCAGGCCCAAAACATCCTGCATGTCGTAAAGTCCCGGATTCTGCTCCGGAGCCCACTCGGCCGCCCGAACGAAACCTTGAGCAAAAGCGTCGCGGGAAGAAACCCGATGAACCAGCTCAATCCGCTCTCCCGGACCGAAAAAGGTAACTGTGTGTTCACCCACCACATCGCTCGCGCGAAGAGAGTGGATGCCGATCTGGTCTTTCGGCCGAGGATAACCCATTCCATGCCGGCCATAGCAGGCGACATCTATCAGTTTCTGGCCTCGGACCCCGGCGACAATTTCCGCCAATCTATCGGCTGTGCCGCTGGGAGCATCCTTTTTCTGATCATGATGGATCTCAATGATTTCAACATCATATCCATCCCCCAGAATTGCCGTCATTTTGGCCACTAAGGCAAACATCGCGTTTGCCCCGACACTAAAATTCGGCGCCAAAACGATGGGAATCCACTCGGCAGCCAAATCGAGATAATGTCTGGCTTCATCATCCAGACCAGTCGAGCCAATCACCATCGGCTTTATACAACTTACAGCCAATTTCGCATTAGCCATAAATGCTTCCTGACCGCTTACGTCAATGACAACGTCAGACGAAGCAATAACCGAGGGCAGGTCATCAGAGTCCGAAGGAGTAAAAGAAATCTTCGTCCCTGGAATCGGAAAACCTGAAATCTTCGCTGGTTTTTCAATTGCCCCGACCAACTCGATTCCGTCTGTTTCATTGATCGCCGGGATAATTCGGCTACCCATTCTGCCAGCCCCGCCAATCACGGTTACTTTTACAGTTTTCACGGTACTTCTCCCTTCTTAAAGTAGTTATTGTTAGTGGGCAACTTCAAAAAGAACATCAAATAAAATTATCATAACTTTAAAAATAAGTCAACCCGTCGTAATGGGTTTAAAAAAGGAGCTCAGCTCCGAAGCTTCGGAGCTGAGCTCCTTATCTCTATATAAAATCTATTCCACTTGCAGCGGCCCCACTTTTTCCATTTCAAATTTTTTCTGTTCATTAATATTATTGGTTGTATAATCTAAAAGAATAAATTCTTTTTTTAATATTTTATTTTCTCTGTCAAACTCCGCTGCGATAAATTTGTTTTTATATTCTTCCAAGATAACTAATTCTGGGTCTGATTTATATACTAAAAAATATTCACGTTTTGCATCTTTATACCCCTTCTCACAAATAGGAAAAAGAAGAAAAATTATTAAAAAAATAAGAAGTGGTTTTAATTCTAGTAAAGTAAATACCTCTTCCATTTTTGGTAAATTGCATATATTCATAATATTAAGAACCACGAAGGGACTTGCTAGCAACGCTATTATACCTATTGCTGACATATTAACATTGTTAGTAACAAAAAAATCAAAAATTTTCCCCGATAAGATTATATATGAAATAATTATTAAAAAAACAGATGAAATATAGCTGGATATTTTTTTAGGATATTTTTTAACAATTATAAACGCCGCCGAGATAAAAAGCCCCATTAATACGACGATAAAAAAAACAAATACAACATAAAAAGTAGAATATAAAATCCTGTTTATATCAACCTCTATAAACATTAAAGGAATAGAAAGGGTACGAAAATATATAAATTTATACAAATAACTTACAAAGAATCCCGCAAAAGTTAGTAATGCAACAATAAAAGTTGCTTCACCTAAAAAGGTAATCCCTAATTTTGATTTATTTTTCATTTCTCCCTCTGACATATTACCAAAACTTATAAATATAAAATAAAATTGTAAATTAAAAAATTTGTAAATTTGAAAATTTCCCCTAGATTCCCCTGGCTTCTCCCTGGTCTTCGGTCGTCACTTTCTTTAAAGGCTGGCGGCAAAGCTTGCATTTAATCGGCGTCCAGACAGCCATAAATTCTTCGCTTCGGAGAAGCGAGCAAACGGCCGCGTAAATGAACATGCCGGCTAATCCGGCGACCAACCCCTGGGTTAAAACTCCCCAGAATTTAGTCATATCAATAAACGGCCAAATCAATAATTTCATGCCCTGGACCGTAATCCCGCAAGCCACCCCGGCTGCCGAGAACTTTATCACGGACACCAAAATTTTTATCTCGTCCATCTGGCCAAGAGAAAAACGCAGGGCCAGCCAAAGGAGAATAAAATTAAGAATGGAGGAAAGGGAAAAAGCTAAAGCCAAACCGGCTACGCCCATTCGGCTGGAAAGCCATAAAGATAAGACGACATTAATAAGGGCGGAAAATAAACCAATGAAAAACGGGGTTTTAGAATCATGCCGGGCGTAAAATACCCGGACTAAAAGCGGCAGAGAGGCCTGGGCAAAAAGGGATAGGCAGAAAAAAGCTAAGGTATTCATGGTTAAAATCGTATCCTCCCAGTCAAACCGCCCGGTCCCAAAAATAACGCGGATAACCTGAGCGCGCAAAGTTATAAGTAAAACCGTAGACGGAACGATAAAAAATAAAATTTGGCGCAGGGTTGAGGAAAAACCGGCAACCAAATCTTTTTTGGAAAAAGCCGCGGCGGAAAGAGCGGGAAAAGCGGCAATGGCAAAAGAGATGCCGAAAATGCCGATCGGAAAAGACTGCAAATTATTGGCTAAATTAAAAACCGCCAAAGAGCCGACCGCCAAAGTTGAAGCAATAATTGTAATCACGACTAAATTTATCTGGGAAATGGCCAAACTCATCGTCCGCGGCACCATCATGGCGCCTATTTTTTTTAAATCGGAATCTTTAAAATCAATTTTTAACCTGTGCCGGAAACCCAGGGCAATCGTGGTTGGAAGCTGGATAAGCATATGGAGAGAAGCTCCTAAAACCACGCCCCAGGCCAGGCCGTAAATCCCCCAAGCCGGAACAAAATACAAAGCGCCGATGATAATCCCGACATTATACATTATCGGCGCCAGAGAATAGACAAAAAATCTTTTAAATGACTGCAGAATCCCGCCTAAAACCGCCGAGATGCCCAAGAACAAAGGGGAAAGAAACATTATTCTGGTTAAGGCCACGGTTAAGGCCTGCTTTTCCGGAGAAAATCCGGGAGTGATTAGTTCGGTCAGGCCCGGAGAAAAAATAATTCCTAAACCGCAAAGAACCAAAAGCCCCAAAACTAAAATGTTTAAAATATTGCTCGCCAGCGTCCAGGCCTTTTTATTTTCTTCGCCAGCAAAAAAACCGGTAATCTTATCCAGCGGATTTTTAAGGAGGCCGACAAAAATAGGAATAAAGCCTGCCGATAAAGCCCCCAGGACCAATAAATTAAAAATTGAATCCGGAATCCGGAAAGCGGCGTAATAAACGTCTAAAGTGTCACCGGCTCCGAATTCGCCGGCTAAAATCCTGTCGCGGAAAACGCCTAAAAAACGGCTGACCAATGAGGAGGCCCCCACCAGTCCCGCCGCTACGGTTATATTATTGATTTGCCCGTTAAACAAGCGTTTGATCATACTAAATTATAATTCTAACATCAGTCGCTACCGCCCCTTTTCTTTTTATGAACAAAGGATTGATGTCCACCTCTTTTATTCCCGGATTTTCCCGCGCCAGTCTGGCGATATTGACAATCGCTTGGGCTAAACTTTTTATGTCATAGCCGAAATGACCCCGCGCTCCTTTCAAAATCGGATAAATTTTTAATTTTTTAATCATAGCTTGAGCCCGGATGTAATCAACGTCATCAACTTCCAAGGCAATGTCCTGCCAAACTTCAGTATAAATTCCACCCGTGCCAACCATTATAATCGGGCCGAAAAATTCATCCCGCTTAAACCCGACTATCATCTCAAATCCGTCTTTTATCATTTCCTGGGTTACAATATAATTTTCTCCCCTGTCTCTAAAAGACTTAAAAATTTTTTCCGCCTGCCTGACGTCAGCTATATTTAAAACTAAACTATTTTTGTCGGTTTTATGAATTATCTTCGGGCCGACCATCTTCAGGGCAACTGGATATTTTAATTTTTTTAAATCGCTTTTTCCTTTCACCGCCGTAGTGCCAATCGCCGGAATTTTATATTTTTTAAGGATTTTAAAAGATTTTAAATAATCCATTTGTTCGTCTTTCATGCCCCTATTCTGTACAAGCTGATTTTTACTTAACGAATATGGTTTTAAATTTTTAATCTTCATTTGGTGATTAAAGAATTTCCCAAAAATTTTTATAGCCTGCTCCGGGTAGGCAAAATTAACAATATTATTTTGCCTTAATATTTTTCTTGCTTTGCTTAGAGACTCGCCGCCGATAAAACTCGTACAGATTAATTTTTCCTGGTATCTTTTGCCTAACTGGCCGATTACCTTAGCTGTTGCTTCGGCTTCGGTCGCTGTCTGCGGGGTAAGAAGAATAAAAATATTATAAACGTTTTTTTCTCCTAAAATAAGTTTTAAAGCTTTCTCATACCGCTTAGCCCCGGCATCGCCTAAAATATCCAAAGGATTAGCCGGGTTCGGAACTTCCGGCAAGCTCTTTTTTAATTTTTTCGCCAGTTCAGGAGAGAATTTTCCCAAGGCCAGATTATTCTCTTCCAATAAATCCGCCGTCATAACCAGGGGGCCGCCGGCATTGGAAACTATATATAAATCTCCATTCTCCGACTTTGTCTTCTCCTGCCAGATTTTTATTAAACTGAACATCTCCTCTAAATTGGAAATGTTTATGGCTCCGGCTCTTTCTAGGCCAGTTTCCACGGCCCGGTAAGAACCGGCCAAAGACCCTGTATGGGATAAAGCCGCGACAGAGCCGGTTTTGGTTTTACCGGCTTTTAAAATCGCCACTGGCTTGCGTTTAGCTAAACGCGAAACTATTTCCATGAGCCGCCCCCCTTCTTCAATTTCTTCCAGGTAAGCCACAATAAATCTAGTGTTCTTGTCACGGGCTAAAAATTCAAAAAAATCATTTTCTTTAAGGCCCACCTTATTGCCCAAACTGATAAAATAGGAAAAGCCGATATTTTTATTATGCAGCCAGTCCAGGACCGCGCTGCCGATCGCCCCGGACTGGGAAATAAAAGCGAGCCCTCCGGTTCTTAATTTGGCCCGGGCAAAAGTAAGGTTAAGCCGGCAGGCACTGCATATCAATCCTAAGCAATTCGGGCCCAAAAGATTAAGCTTGTACTTGGAAATCAATTTTTTCAGCTCCTCTTCCCTCATCTTCCCCTCGGCTCCGGCCTCGGCAAAACCCGAACTGATGATAATAATATTTCTGATTTTTTTAAAAGCGCAATTTTTTACTTCTTCCAAAACAAAAACAGCCGGAATAACAATAACCGCCAGGTCCACTCTCGCTTTAATATCCCTGACGCTTGGATAAGCTTTAAGCCCGGCAATATTTTTTTCTTTCAGGTTAACTGGATAAATTTTTCCTTTAAAGCCGCCCGCTTTTAAATTGGAAAGGATCTGCCAGCCCAGCTTCTTTTTATTATTGGAAGCGCCAATTAAAGCAATTGATTTAGGCGCTAAAAATGATTTCGACACCATAAAAATGAAGATTATTTTTTTATTTCTTCTTTGCCTGTAACTAATACAATTATACCAGCAAAGAGCCAGCTGAGCAAAACCCAGTTTAAATTAAGATAAGCCAAAACTATATTTGGCCAAGCCAGTTCTAAAACAACAAAAATTACCAAAGCGCCGGTTAAGGCGTAAAATAATTCTTTAAAGATTAGATTAATTTTTTTCATAATAAATAATCCACATGTAGAGACGGGACATTGTCCTGTCTCTACCACGAAAAATAACATTGACAAGAAAAAAATTTTTTGCTAACTTCTACTTATATTTTACACCAAAAAATCCTAAAGGGAGGGAAAATGGCAACTGGCCAAATCTGGGGCAAAATACCAGAGACAATTCTTTTGGAAGATTTCACTGATGCGAATTCAGGAATCACGCTTACTGCGGAGACAATTCTGCAAACGCGCGGTTTTTCCGGCAGCCACTATCAGTGTTTAGTCGGCGATCGCAAGTTCGTTTGGGTGCCGAAAAATATAACAAAAACGGAATAGACTAAAACGGGGGAAATGAATGAGCTCAACATTAGTAGTCCTAACAGAAGAACACTATGATGCAGGCACTGATACCACTATACCGCCAAACGTTTCATTTGTAGTAAAAGGCACAAGAGGAACGGGGAATGACAAAGAACTTTGTTGCGGCGGAGGCGGAATAGAATTCTGGGTTCCGGAAAGTAAAACAAAACCGGCATAAAACTATCGCCTATTTGGCGAAAAACATTCGGGGTCGACTTCAATAGTCGGCCTTTTTTATTTTTTAAAAATCTCGTTTAATTTCTCCCTTAAAGTTTTGCCCTCCAGCTCTAATTTTATTTCTTTAATTTCTATACTATCATCAATTTCATCATCGGCTTTAAGGCCTGGAATAGAAATTATAAAACTATCTTTATTCCATTCGCGATAAGCATTATTCAGATCAAATTCAGCTTGGGCTGTTTTCCAGCCGTCTTTTTCTTCCGGAATTCTGTAGCCAGCTAAAATATAGTTTATGCCGATTGGGTTAGCGGAAAAGCTTTCGTCCACTTTTTTAAAATTCGGGTCCAGTAAATTTCCCTGGTTAAAGCTAAAAACTCCGCTGCCGGATAAAATTACATCTCCCTTGGCAATTTTTATTTCGCTAACTTTATTTTCGAACATCAAGCTAAATTGCCGGTAAGTGGAGCTGATTTCCAATTCTTTATCACCTACTTTAATATTTTGTAAACTGCCCGGATTTATAGTCTGGGCGTTGATCAGCTGGCTGTCAGTATAAAGAGAAATATTTTTGTCATTTTCATTTTCCAGCCAGATTCTGTTTAAAAAAGCCACTCTACTTTGGCTGGTAGTTATTTTTTTGGTAATGACATCGTCGTTGGCGCGCAGCTCTACTTTATAAACCCCTTCGGGCAGATTGCTTTCAAAAAAATTCAGGCTTCTCACCTCTTTCATCTCGCCGTTATCGGTTTTTACGCCGTCATCGTCCAAATGCCGGCTGGTGATCAGCTGGTCGCCGTAATATAAATTAACATCAACGGCGTCGCTGTCTTTATTCTGGTTTAAATCCAAGAAGGTAAAAGTAAAATCTAAGTCTTCATTCTTAAGATAAGTATAAAATTGATAAGTGCCGCGCAAAGAGTAATTAATTTCCTGCTTAACCTTACCGGCTTCATAATTCTTAATTAAAAATTCTTTTTTAAAATCATAATTATACAAAGCGATTTCCTCGGCTGGCGGCAAATTAGCTAAAAAGTTTTCAATTGTGTCATATTTTTTTTCTCTCTGGAGTAACATCACGCCGTCTTTTTCTACTACATTCCAGATTAAAGCCAGTTGATCAATGATTTTATTTTCTATGGGCTGCAATTGGTAGCGCCAAATAATTTTGTCCATTAACACTCCGGCTTCTACCAAAGGCCGCTCGCTTTCATTTTTGTATTCTAAAGTAAGTTTAGCTTTATTAAATTTTCTTGGCGTGCGCAAGGAAAAATAAACCGGGTCCCCGATTATTTTCTGGCTTCCATCTTCTATGGGTTCCTCTCTTTCCTCCGGGGTTAATTGCCCGATGAATTTATTGGCTCCGGCCAGCTGATAATCACCATTGGTAAAATCATAAAAATAAGTGATTTTCCCGCTTGGCACAATCGCCAGATACAAAAAAAAGACCACGGCCAAAGCTAAAACCAACCATAAAAATATCCTTAATTTAACTATCCCGCTTATTTTTTTCATAAACTTCTACCCCGCCCTTCGCGAAGGGCGGGGTGAGGTATTCTTGCTAAAACCCCTGATTATTTATATAATTCAAGTACGATTTATATAATCTATTTTACCTTATTTTAGAGAAAAAATAAACCTATGATTACAATCAGAAAAGCCAAGGTGAAAGACTTGCCCAAGACAGCAAAATTAGGAGCCGCTCTCCTTAAACACCATAAAAAATTTGATAAATATTTTTCGCCGGCAGAGGGCATAGAAAAAATTTATAAAAAATTCTTTAAAAAAAACATTTATTCCCCCAAGGGCTTATTGTTAATCGCGGAAGAAAAAGGAAAAATTATCGGCTACGCGCTCGCGACAATCAGAAAAAGACCATCTGTTTTTAAATTTCGTAGAATAGGAAATATTGATGACGTCTATATAATCCCGGCTTACCGGCGCTTAAGGATAGCAAAACAATTCTTAGAAAAAATATTCCAATGGTTTAAAATAAAAAAAATAAAAGACATAGAAATGCAAGTCCATATTAAAAACGAAATCGGCAAAGCCGCTTGGAGTAAATATGGATTTAAAGCTTTCACAGAACGGAGAAGGTTAAAACTTAAATAAAAACATTTTTCGCCTCGTCGCAATCTCTTTAAGTAAACAATGTTAAATGTCATTGCGAGGAGCGTAGCGACGAAGCAATCTCTGGTAAAGCGGAAAGTGCTCGGGACCTGAGATTGCTTCGCTCCTTACAGTCGCTCGCAATGACAAAAAAATAAAAGAGAAAAAGATAAAAAAAGTGAAGGAAAGATATGGAAACTAAATTTATTCCTAATAATTTTAAACTTCCAAAAATATTAAAAACTGAAAAATTTATTTTAAGGATGCTAACCGCTGATGACGTTGCTAAAGACTATGAAGCGGTTATGGCAAGCCTTAAACGTCTTAAAGGCGTCTTCGGCCCGGAAAATCCCTGGCCGGAAGAGAGCCTAACTTTTAAGCAGGACTTAGAGGATCTTAAATGGCATGAAAAAGAATTTAAAAAACGCTCATCTTTCGCTTACACCGTAATGAATCCGGATGAAAGCCGATGTCTAGGTTGTGTTTATATTCTGCCGTCGGACAATAGACAGTATGACGCTATGATTGTTCTTTGGGTTAGAAAAAGTGAATTGGCCAATAGTTTAGACGAGAAGTTATTTTCTGTTGTTCAAGATTGGTTGGACAAAAAATGGCCGTTTAAAACAGTCGCCTATCCGGGCAGAAAAATTACCTGGGATAAATTTCTAAATGACTAATTAATTATGATAAAAATAACTTATTTTGTTCATGGCACAACTACGGATAATGAAAAAAATCTTTCAACCGGCTGGCAGCCGGGAGAGTTATCAGAGTTGGGAATTAAGCAGGCCAAAGAGCTTGGCAATTTAGTATCTAAAAAATTTGATGCTTTTTTCTGCTCTGATTTAAAACGGGCTGTTGATTCGGCTAATCTCGGATTTGGCAATAAATATAAAATTATTCAGGATAAAAGATTAAGAGAATGCAATTACGGAAATTTCAACGGCGGGACGGAAGAAAAAATAGATTATAAGAAATATATTGATATGCCTTTTCCTAACGGCGAAAGCTTAAAAGACGTGGAAAAAAGAATAAGAGATTTTTTAAATTTTTTAAAAGAAGGTTATAATAATAAGCACATCGCCATTATGGCCCATAAGGCCCCGCAACTGGCTTTAGAAGTTATTTTAAACAATAAGACCTGGGAACAAGCGATTAAAAAAGACTGGCGAAATACTAAATCCTGGCAACCGGGGTGGGAATATGAGATAAAATAAAAGGGGGCCGACAAAGATTAAAACATCTTCATGGCCCCAAAAATACAACGAGCAGAATCACTTTTAACCACCGGCAACTCGACGAACGGTATCCGCGATGTCCCGAAAACCATTGTCGTAACCAACAAAGTGGACTCGGGCTTTCTTAACCCGCGCGTCGTGGTCATGCACCACTCCACGGCGCAAATCCTGAGTCGAGATAAGTACGATTGGAATCTCGAGCCCTTGCTTACGCAGCATCTCGGCCCGGAGCAGACCAGTTGAAAAATTTCTGTCAGCCTGGCGATAACCAAGCTCATGACAACCTGCAAGCATGTGAAGCACGACGACCTTAAATGGTTGGCCGGATACTGACAAAAGCTGTTTCGCAAAGGGGAAATTATCCCCGCCGACACAGACTATGGCCATATCACTGTTCTCTCGCAAATGCCCGAGAATTGCCGCCGCCAGCCAACCTTCATCATAACTGACGTAAAGTACTCCGATTTCTTTCATGCCTTTCTCCTCTCGATTTTTTCTGCACCTATAGTCTGCTTACCCGAATAAAATATACTAACATATATAAAAAATTTGTCAAAAATAATAAAATCCGTACATTAACTTGCCTCGTCGCAGTCTATAACAAAGGACCGCGACGAAAATTACGGCCACAGTCCCTGCAAGGAGACTGTGGCTAGGCGGAAATTAAAAAATTAATAATTCTTATTTTGCATTTTGAAATATCATTTTAGTTTTTACCTTTTATTTTTTAGTTTTTTATGTACTTTCTCGATCTCCTCGGCACCTTGGCTTTCGCCATCGGCGGCGCTTATAAAGCCAGGTCGAAAAAATTAAATATTTTCGGCGTAATTTTCTTGGGCGCAATTACGGCTGTGGGCGGCGGAACCTTCAGGGATTTAATTATCGGCCGCACCCCGCTTTTTTACTTGCGCGACCGGAATTACCTTGCCGTCTGCCTGATCGCCGGATTGGCCACTTATCTTCTGCCGGCTTTTTTCAAAAAAAGATACTCGGTTTTCCGCCTGATTGATTCAATCGGCTTAGCAACTTTTGTTATTATCGGAGTTTCAATAAGTTTCAATCATCTTTTCACCAATCTCCATTTTCCCAATATCATCTCTGCCCTGGCCTGCATTTTTTTAGGCATGCTTACCGGCGTAGGCGGCGGGGTCTTAAGAGACGCGATTATGGGCGATACGCCGTTTGCCTTAAAAAACGGATCCAATTACGTTTCCAGCGCCTTCTGGGGAGCCACACTTTTTTATTTTCTGATGTTTTTTAATAATCTCCTGGCGGTTCTTGTTTCCATGGCCGCCACTCTGATTTTGCGGGAATTTTTCTCTCCGTTCGGAATTTACAAAAAAAGAAAAACATTTTTTAAAAAACAGATAAATTATTAAACAATTTTTAGTTCATAAAAACGCATGTCCTGGATACTATTTTCAATTTTAGCCGCTTTTATTTGGGCGATTGTCAATACGGTTGACAAATACGTTTTGACTAAATGGGTTAAAGAACCAATAATCCCGGTTATGATTATGGGCATAGTCGGTTTAATAGCTAGCTTCATTATTTTTTTAGTCCAGGGTTTTCCTTATTTATCACCCATAAATATTGCCCTAGCTTTTATTGCTGGAATCTTTTATATTTTAGCAAATTCATTTTATTTTAGAGCGGCTAAATTAGAAGAGATTTCCCGGGTCGCCCCCTTATTTAATTTAGCTCCAATTTTTGTCCTGATCCTGGCCGCAATTTTCTTAGGAGAAATTTTTTCGCCCATAAAATATTTGGGCATTTTTTCATTAGTGATGGGCGCCATCTTAATTTCTTCTAAAAATTATCTGAAATTTAGTTTTAAAAAACCTTTTTGGTTAATGATGGCTTCAGTTATAAGTTTTGCCATAACTCTTGTTATCACAAAGTATCTTCTGAATTCGGCTGATTATTGGACGATATTTGCTTATATAAGACTGGGGACGATAGGGGCTTTAATTCCAATATTTTATTTCCACTTCGGGAAACTGGCATCAATCGTAAAAGAACATGGTAAAAAAATTGTTGGTTTAATATCAATAAACGAAACCTTAAACATATTCGGAATTTTACTCTTTACTATCGCTGCCGCCTCCGGCTATATAACACTAGTGGAGTCTTTGGCTTCGGCTGAATCCTTTTTCCTTTTACTAATAACTATAATCATAAGTATTTTTTATCCCAAAGTGTTAAGAGAAGATATCAAAAAATCAACGGTGCTGTTAAAATTCATTGCCCTTATTCTTATATTCATTGGCGTAGTTTTAATCTCTTAATAGATTAGGCAAAAAATATTAAGAAACAAATAAATTATTAAAAAAATTCATGAAACATTCTATAAAAAAGGGCTTTAGTTTCGGTCTAACTTCCGGAGTAATTACGACTTTGGGCCTGATTATCGGCCTGGATTCAGCCACCGGCTCTTCTTTGGTTGTTATCGGCGGCATTTTAACCATTGCCATTGCCGATGCTTTGTCCGATGCTTTAGGCATGCACATTTCCGAAGAGTCGGAAAACTGCCACACCACCAAAGAAGTCTGGACAGCCACGGCCTCCACTTTTCTCACTAAATTCTTTTTTGCCCTCACTTTTATTATCCCGGTTCTTATTTTTACCCTGCCCAACGCCATAATCGCGAGCGTTATCTGGGGCCTAATTCTTATAACCACTTTTAGTTTTTTTATGGCCAGAGAACAGAAAGTAAAACCCCACCAGATAATTATTGAGCATCTTTCCATTACAATTTTAGTCATCTTTATAACCCATTTTGTCGGCGATTTTATCAGAATCTTTTTCTAAGCTAACACCCCCTTTCGAAAAGGGGGTTGGGGGGATTTCATAGTTAGCCAAATTCCTAATCCTCTAAATCCCCTTTATTCCGCCGACGCTTCCTCCTCCACTAAAGTTTCGGGGGACAAAAAAAGCTATGGCGGACAAGCAAGGGGACTTTCCGCTAACAAAAACACCCCGGATTATCCGAGGCGTTTTTTATTTTATTATTTTATTTTTATATTATTTTACTTGCCTCGCCGTAGCCTTGGCGAAGGCGGGTCATTCAATTTATTTTTCGTATTCAACTCTTTTCTTTCTTCCTTTAAATCCGGTGCCGGCCGGAATTAAGCAGCCGATAATAACATTTTCCTTCAGACCTTCGAGATAATCAATCTTGCCGTTAACCGCAGCTTCTATTAAAACCCTTGGGGTTTCCTGAAAGGAAGCGGCGGACAGGAAGCTGTCGGTCGTTAAAGAAGCTTTGGTAATGCCCAAAAGCAGCCGGTCGGTTTTGGCAAAAATTTTTACTTTGTCATTGGCCCGGCGCAAGACTTTTTCTTCCACTATTTCCCCGGAAAGAAGGTTGGCGTCGCCCGACTCTTTTATCAGGTGGCGGGAAAACATCTGCCGGGCGATTATTTCCACGTGCTTGTCGTTTAACGGCTGGCCCTGGGAAGAATAAACGTATTGGATTTCTTTAATAATGTATTTCTGCGTTTCCAGGCGGCCGCGTAATTTATAGAGCTGGTGCAAATCCAGGCTGCCCTCGGTCAACTGGTCGCCCTTTTTAACTTCGTCCCCGTCCTTTGCCCAGATCATCGTCCCCTTGGGGATCATAAACTCCCTGACCTTGTCAACTTCGGTAAAGACCTTTATATATTTGGATTCAATTTTTACCTTGCCGTCGCCTTTGGCTTTAACTTTTTTCCCGCCGGCCGAGAATAAATCATCCCCTTTCTTAACTTCCCCGCCGTCTTTAACTAAAATTTTTAATTTGTCTTTCTTGCCTTTAGTTTTGCCTTCTTCCGGCTTACTTTCGCTGCCGGCTTCGGAGAAATAATATTTTTCCGCTTCCGCGCCCTTATAATGAATATTTAAAATTTTAACCTGGGGGTTAGGAACCATAATTTCCTTGCCGTTTTCGTCCTTAATCGCTTTCTGGGCCGCCTCTATTTTTATCTTTCCGGAAACGTCAGCCATAATCGCTTTTCTTTTCGGCGGGCGGGCTTCAAAAATCTCTTCCACTCTCGGCAGACCCTGGGTAATATCTTCGTGCCCGGCCACGCCTCCCGTATGGAAAGTTCTCATAGTAAGCTGGGTTCCCGGCTCGCCGATTGACTGGGCGGCAATAATGCCGACCGCCGTGCCCAAAACCACCGGCTTGTTGTAGCCCAAATCATAGCCGTAGCATTTGGCGCAGACGCCTTTGGCCATCCGGCAGGACAAAACCGACCTTACGTAAAGTTCCTCGATATTCTCTTTTTTTAATTTTTCCACTATATCTTCGGACAAAAGCTCGCCGGCTTTAACCAGAACTTTCCCGGTTTTGGTTTTAATATCCTTAGCCAGGAAGCGGCCGATAATTCTTTTGAAAAAATCCTCGCCCATTCCCTCTTCGCTTTCTTTCTTGGTAATAATCGTGCCTTCGGTGTCCCCGCAATCTTCTTCGGCAATAATAACGTCCTGGGCCACGTCAACCAGGCGGCGGGTAAGATAACCGGCGTTAGCGGTGCGCAGAGCCGTATCCGACAAGCCTTTGCGCACGCCATGGGTGGAAATAAAATATTCCAGGACGCCGAAACCTTTTTTAAAATTACCTTTAACCGGCAATTCGATAATATCCCCGGAAGGGGAAGTCACAAGGCCTTTCATGCCAAGAATCTGGACCGGCTGGGCCCAGGAACCGCGGGCTCCGGATTCAATCATGGAATAAACCGGGCCGTATTTGGGCAGGCCTTCTTTGCAGATGACCGCTATTTGCTCTTTAACGCCGGTCCAAAGTTCAATAATTTTGCTGTAACGCTCGCTTTCAGTTAAAAGCCCTTCCTCAAACTGCTCCTGAATAATTTCCACCTGCTCATTGGCTTTAGTAATCAATTCATCCTTCTTGGGCAGGTCGGGCAAATCTCCCATTCCCCAGGAAAGTCCGCTCTTGGTAATAAATTCCAAACTCTTATTTTTTAATTCATCAATAACTCTGACCGTTGTTTCCTCCCCGTATAAGCGCAGGCAGTCTTTTATCAGGTTCTTCAGCTCTCCTTTGCCGATAACTTTATTCATAAAACGCAGTTTTTCCGGAAGCAGACTATTAAAAATTATCCGGCCGATAGTCGTTCTGGTAAGCGCCCCGTCGCTGCCCAGCCTGACTCTGATCGGCTCATTAAGAAGAATATGTTCAGTTTCATAAGCCAGCTCCGCTTCGGCTTCATCGGAAAAATTTTTAAGATCCTTGTCTGATTTTTCCTGATTTACTTCTCCGGTCATATAGTAAGCGCCCCAGACAATATCCTGGTTAGGTGTTACGACCGGGTCCCCGGTAGCGGGCTTTAATAAGTTGTGGGAGGAAAGCATAATGTCTTTGGCTTCGGCCAAAGCTTCCACGGTTAAAGGCACGTGGACAGCCATCTGGTCCCCGTCAAAGTCGGCATTAAAGGCGCTGCAGACTAAAGGATGGATCTGAATCGCCTTGCCTTCAATCAGAACCGGCTTAAAGGCCTGGATGCCCAGACGGTGCAAAGTCGGCGCCCGGTTCAGGAGAACATAAGATTTCTTCACGATTTCTTCTAAAATATCCCAGACTTCGTCATAGCCGGCTTCTATATACCGGGAAGCGCTCCGGACATTATGGACAACTTCTCTTTTTATAAGCTTGCTGATGATAAAAGGCTTAAATAATTCTAAGGCCATAATTTTCGGCAAACCGCACTGGTCAAGGTTTAATTTCGGGTTAACCACAATAACGCTCCGACCGGAGTAGTCAATTCTTTTGCCTAATAAATTCTGGCGGAAACGGCCCTGTTTTCCTTTTAAGGAATCGGCCAAAGATTTAAGCTGCCGTTTCTGCCCGGTCGAAGCGACCACGGTTTTTGAATGCCGGGCGGAGTTGTCAATCAGGGCGTCAACCGCTTCCTGAAGCATTCTTTTTTCGTTGCGGCAGATAACTTCCGGCGCGTTCAAACCGACTAATTGCTTAAGCCGGTTATTGCGGTTAATCACCCGGCGGTATAAATCATTTAAATCAGAAGCGGCAAAGCGGCCTCCGTCTAAAGCCACCATCGGCCTTAGGTCCGGCGGAATAACCGGCACGGTTGTTAAAATCATCCATTCCGGCCGGATATTGTTGGCGGCCAGGCTCTTTAAGAGCTTTAAGCGTTTGATTATTTTATCCCTTTTTGAATCAATCGTAGTTTTTAAATTTTCGTCCAGCTCCTTTATGCTTTTGGCCAAATCAATTCTTCCCAGGAGTTTCCTGACCGCTTCGGCCCCGATGCCGGCTTCAAAAATATGCCCGTACTTTAAGCTTAGATTCTGGTAAGTGTCTTCCGAAATAATAAGCAGGGGCTTTAATTCTTTAAGCTCTTTTCCGGCCTGGCCGAAAGCATTGTCCAGCTTAGCCATCTTTTCTTCCTTGACCGAAGCCAGGGCTTCCACTTCGGAAGAAATTTCTTTATCAATTTCCGCTTCCTTTTTCCCGGCCTGCAGGAGTTTTCCTTTCCGGTTCTTTATCTCAATCGCCTGCCGGCTGAAATCATTTTCAATTGATTTCTTTTTCTGCTTGTATTCCGTCTTTATCTGCTCCAGAGTAGCCGTCTTTAAGCTCTCGTCCACGTCCGTGACAATAAAGCTGGCAAAATAAATTACCCGTTCCAGAGCCTGGATGCTTAAATTTAAAATCAGGCCGATCTTTGAAGAAATGCCCCGCAGAAACCAAATATGGGAGCAGGGGGAGAGCAGGTTAATATGGCCCATCCTTTCCCGCCGGACAATCGAGCGCGTCACTTCCACTCCGCATTTGTCGCAGATAATGCCTTTATAGCGAATTTTCTTATATTTTCCACAGGAACATTCCCAGTCTTTGGCCGGCCCGAAAATTTTCTCGCAGAACAGTCCGTCCTTTTCCGGCTTTTGCGTCCTGTAATTTATCGTTTCCGGCCGGATCACCTCGCCAAATGACCACGCCGAAATTACTTCCGGCGAAGCCAGTTTAAGCTTGATGGCGTCAAAATCAGTTGTCCTTATGGGATTAAGCATAATATTTAATAATTTCTAATTTTATTTTTTATATATGTTCTTTTCGCTTCTTTCGTGCCTTTCCTTGCTGTCACCGTCATTATT
The DNA here is from genome assembly GCA_028716725.1 of Patescibacteria group bacterium. GTDB lineage: Bacteria > Patescibacteriota > Patescibacteriia > Patescibacteriales > JAQTRU01 > JAQTRU01. The sequence goes on from JAQUPG010000006.1 coordinate 55,765, forward strand.
AATGTTATCTTCCCCTTTCCTGTCTCCGCCCAATAATTCCACGTCCAGGCACAGGCCTTTTAATTCTCTGACTAAAACGTTAAAAGATTCCGGGACGTTCAGCTTATTTATAACTTCGCCCTTAATAATAGACTCATAGGCTTTGCTCCGGCCCGGGACATCGTCCGATTTAATGGTTAAAATTTCCTGCAAAATATGGGCGGCGCCATAGCCTTCCAGGGCCCAGACTTCCATTTCCCCGAAGCGCTGGCCGCCGAACTGGGCTTTCCCGCCCAAAGGCTGCTGGGTTATTAAAGAATAAGGGCCGATCGAGCGCTGGTGGATTTTATCTTCAACCATATGGTTAAGCTTTAATATATACATGATGCCGACGGCAATCCGGTGGTCATAAGGCTGGCCGGTTTTTCCGTCATACAAATGGACCTTGCCGTCCTCGGGCAAGCCGGCGCGGGTAAGCTCTTTTTTTATTCTGGCTTCGCCAATGCCGTTTAAAGCCGGGGTCACGATGCGGTACCCGAGCTTCTTGGCGGCAAAGCCCATGTGGGTTTCTAAGAGCTGCCCCAGATTCATGCGGGAGATAATTCCCAAAGGTGATAAAATTATGTCAACCGGCGTCCCGTCTTCCATATAAGGCATGTCTTCAACCGGCACGATTTTGGAAATTACGCCTTTGTTGCCGTGGCGGCCGGCCATCTTGTCCCCGACCTGGATCTTCCTTAAATTAGCCACGGAAATCTGAATTGATTTTAAAACCCCGGCCGAGAGCTTGTCGCCTTCTTCGCGGGAAAAAATCTTTATGTCAACGACTTTGCCGTGTTCTCCATGCTCAAGGTAAAGGGATGAATCGCGCACGTCTTTGGCTTTCTCCCCGAAAATCGCCCGAAGCAATTTCTCTTCGGCTGACAGCTCGGTTTCGCCTTTAGGCGTAATTTTTCCGACTAAAATATCGCCGGAAGAAACTTCGGCCCCGATGCGGATTATGCCTTCTTCATCAAGATTTTTGAGCTTCTCTTCCGAGATGTTGGGAATATCATTCGTCACCACTTCCGGCCCCAGCTTCGTGTCCCGGACGTCAATCGTGTAATTTTCAATATGGATTGAAGAATAAATGTCGTTTCTGACCAGGCGCTCGGAAATGATAATCGCGTCTTCATAATTAAAGCCTTCCCAGGTCATAAAAGCCACCAAAGCATTTTTCCCCAAAGACAATTCGCCTTCGGCAATCGCCGGCCCGTCCGTAATAATCTGGTCCTTCTTTACCTTGTCGCCCACGGAAACAATCGGACGCTGGTTTATGCAGGTTGAGGAGTTTGACCGCAAAAATTTCGTTAATTCGTATTTCGTTATTTTATCTTTCTTGTTTTTTATTTCAATAACCGCGCCGTCCGCTTTTATAATTTCCCCGTCTTCCTCGGCAATAATGACATGCCCGGAATCGCGGGCCGCCCGGGCTTCAATGCCCGTGCCCACAACCGGAGCTTCATTTTCAATCAAAGGCACGGCCTGGCGCTGCATGTTCGTTCCCATCAACGCCCTTTGCCCGTCGTTGTGTTCCATAAAAGGAATTAAGGAAGTGGCGATGGAAATAATCTGGTTGGCGGCCACCCCGAAGAAATCAATCTTGTCGACTTCATCGGTTGCCGGCTGGCCGAATCTTCTGACTTCGCATTTCTCAACCAGAAAATGCCCCTCGGCGTCAATCGGCGTCGTGGCGGCGGTCGTAATGTATTTTTCCTCCTGGAAAGAATCAAGATAAACGATTTCGCCCGTCACGACCGGCTTAAGCGGGATAAGAATCCGCTTATCAACTTTTCTGGCGATTTCCTCGGCCTGGACTTTGCTTATCTTTTCCCCGGCCCGGGCAATCACCGCGCCCTTTTTGTCTTCTCCGACCCGGGTATATAAAATTTCTTTTTCTCCGCCCAAATCTTCTTCCGTTAATTCTTTTACTTCGGCAATATCAACCCTGGCAATCTGTCCGGCCGTAATTTTCTGGTCATTTTTCACGTCATGAAGGACCCGGTAATAAGGCGCTTCTAAAAATCCGTACTTGTTAAGTTTGGCATAACTGGCCAAATGCCCGACCAAACCGATGTTCGGGCCTTCCGGAGTCGCAATCGGGCAGATGCGGCCGTAATGTGTCGTATGCACGTCGCGGACGTCAAAACCGGCTCTTTCCCGGGTTAAGCCCCCGGGGCCCATGGCGGATAACCGGCGCTTATGCTCAAGCTCGGCCAAAGGATTGGTCTGGTCCATAAACTGCGACAGCTGGGAAGACATAAAAAATTCCTTAACCACGGAAATAACCGGCCGGGCGTTAATCAGCTTGTTCGGGGTTAAGCTCGTAATATCGGCCGTGCTCATCCGGTCTTTTATAATTCTTTCCATTCTAGCCAGCCCGACCCTGAACCGGTTCTGGATTAATTCGCCGATGGCCCGGACGCGCCGATTGCCCAGGTGGTCAATATCGTCTTCCTGCTCGCCCGTTATATTTAACCTTATCACTTCTTTTATCACGGCCACCAAATCCTCTTTCCTTAATATCCGGTTTTCTTTTTTATTCGGGACGTCAAAGCCGAACTTCCGGTTTAATTTGTAGCGCCCGACCCGGCCGAAATCATACCGGTCAAACCGGAAAAACATGGAATAGATTAATTGCCGGGCGTTGTCCGTGGCCGCCAAATCTCCCGGCCTGATTCTTTTGTAAACTTCCTGCAGGCCCTCGGCTTCGTTCTTGGCCGCGTCCCGGGAAATAGTCGCTTCCACATAGCTCATTATTTCTTCATTCGTAACTTTCTTATTAGATTCGTCCCTGCCCGGGATGACAAAGCCTTCTTTGGTCGCAAACAATTGCTTTATCTTTTCGTCGCTGTCAAAGCCGAAAGAGCGCAGGAGCGAAGTGATGGCCACTTTTCTTTTCCGGTCGATCCTGACCCAGAGAACTTTATTAAGGTCGGTTTCGATTTCCAGCCAGGCGCCGCGGTTCGGGATAATCTTGGCTCCGTAGCATTTTTTTCCTTTTATAAAATCGGACGTGAAAATTACGCCGGCGCTCCGGATAAGCTGGGAAACAACCACCCTTTCAATCCCGTTAACGATAAAGGTTCCCCTTTTCGTCATTAAAGGAAAATCGCCCAAAAAAACTTCCTGGGTATTGGCCTCCCCTGTCCGTTTATTGGCCAAACGAGTTTTCACCCGAAGCGACGCTTCAAAAGTCGTGTTCTTGGCCTTGCTTTCCGTTTCGTTGAATTTCGGCTCGTCCAGATAATAATCTTCAAAATACAATTCAAGGTCGCGGCCGATAAAATCCGTGACCGGAGAAATTTCGTCAAAAAGTTCGGCCAGGCCTTCTTCCAGAAACCAATTATAAGAATCCTTCTGGATCTCAATCAGGTCGGGCATGGGCATGGTTTCCCGGAGGCCGTCCGCGTCCCTATCAATTTTTATGTTTTGCGCCTTAGAGTTGGGCATATGATAAATCTATTGATAATGATTTTAAGACAACAAAAAACCTCAAGGCCTTAGGGCTTTGAGTTTAAAAAGCTATTTAATTAAGTTAGAAAGGAAAAAATAAATCACCTTTGGGGAAAGAGTTTATAAATTAAGAAGCATGGGGATTTACCCCGCACCTTTTAGGAAAGATACGGGGGTGTACATATAAGTAACAGATTTAAAAAGGTGCGGGGTTTATAAATGGCAAAGGAGAAAAACGGAATAGAGAATAAAACAAAAAAACGGCTAAACAAGCGCAAACAGAGACGCAAATATTTCCGTTTTTATAACGTTTTGTATATGACTAGTATTAGTTTATTACTTGTTCTTATACTAACAGCTAAGAAAAAATATGTCAAGCGGATAAGCAAAATAATTAAAATAAATCAAATCCCTTAATTTTTTCTTTATTTTTAGCTAAAATCTAATTTTTCCTAAAAAGTTATCCACAGGACATCGTCTCCCCCTTGATAAAGGGGGTTGGGGGGATTTAAAGGGGGACGAGGGGGATTTATTCTCCCCCTTCTTTTTCTTTTGTAAAATATTCCTTAGCGCCAACCAGCACCTTCATCGCCCGCATTATGTTAAACAATTCATTGGATCTCGCATTTTCATCAAAGTCATTTAAATAACCTTTTTCATATATATAATTTACTCTATGCAAAGCATACCTGAGCGAAGTCAGCATATCAAAAACATCTTTTCTCTCGCACTTTTTAGCTAAATCAGAAATTTCCTCTACTTCGGCAAACATTTTTTCCACTCTTTCTTGGGTAAAAATTTTATCAGAATTAAGATACAAATCTTTAAATTCAACTTTCTTGGTAGCTTCTTTCAACCCGCCGCAAATTTCTTCCATAAATACAAACAGCCTTTCCAGCCTTTCCTCAACTTCTTTTTCCATATCATCCTCTTTTCTCTCCTTAAACCCTCCTGTATTATCGGCATTTTCTCCAAACATATATTTTTAATCAATTACGAATTATGAATTATCAATTGTTAATTGCCAATTGGATTTACTCGCGCTCCTGGCTAGGGCCTAAAGCGGCGGTAGATTTTTTTAGCGATCCAGTAAACGAGCCAGATTATAAAACCGTAAATTACGAGCATGGGCAGAACCACGATTATAAAAGCAATCAGGCCGTCAATAAAGCCCTGGCCGTTGGCTAAAAATTGCTTGACCGAAAGTTTTACTTTTTCCCAAGGCCGCCAGTCCTGGCTCACGGCCGCGATTTCCACGTCTTCGCTTATCTCGGTGGTGATGGTTGACATGTCGGTTTGGGAATTAAGATAGCGCATCTGGCCCTGCAATTGCTCAATTTCACCGCGCACCCGCGCCACTTCCTTGGTAACGGCTAAAACATCTTCGATTTTACCGGAACGGGAAAGTATTGCCACGAAGGAGGCTTCTTCGGCCTGCGTATTTTTTAATCTCGCTTCCAGATCAATGTACTCGGCCGTTATATCCTGGGCGTTGCTGGCTTCAGATACGACTTGGGTCGCGACTTTTTTAATCTCGGCAAAAGCCTTGTCAAAATTATCATAAGGCACGCGGATCGTGATATAGCCGGATTTTACTCCCGCGCCCGATTCGTAAAAACTGGAGTTGGAAACTTCCCCTTTATTTAGCTTCGCAATATTGGCTATGCTTTCCGCCGCGGTTTCCGCCTTTTCCACCCTTAAATCCAGGCTTCCGGTTTTAATAATTTTTTTATCAACCGTAGCCATAACTCCCGGAGCCGCTTTTGGCGCGACTGAATTACTATCCGCGGCGTATTCTTCGGAATAAGAACTTTGGCTGGGTGTTGGCATGCCTCCCCGGGACATGCCTTTTTCCACCAGGCCCATGCTTGAATTGCCGGATATATTATCGCCCGTAATTTGGCCGACAGCGCCGAAAAGAATCAGGAGGCCGACAAATAAAACAAAAATAACCAGAATAATAATGCCGATAATTTTTAGAATTTTTTTGATTGGCATAGGTTTTAGATTTAAAAATTAGTTTATTTAATATATTGATCAAAATCTTTAATAGTAGTGACAATAATTTCTACATTGTTATTAAATTTAATTTTATTTTGTGGGATATTAACAACAGTTTTATAACCAAAAACAAGCATGGGTTTGACGAATTTATTTGGGTTCTCTCCGAATTTTAAATTTCTCACTAATTTACAATGTTTTAGTAAAGCAATCAAAATATCAGTGTTATCAAAACCATTTATGTATAGTGAACCATTATTAAACATTACGTTACCCGCCCAATTTTTTGCTTCCACTCCATAATACGAGTTACCTTTTGTGATTAAAAAATCCAGATCGCCATAGACAGTCTCTATGTGTTGGACGTATTTAATCCATAATTTTTTTAGTTTATTCTCTATTTGTGTTTCCAAATTAAGCCCCTTCCCATAAGAATCTTGCCTGTTTATACAATATTCGATAATAAAAAGAACAAATACCCCAACGGCGCCCAGCACCAACCCTACAACAAAATTTGACAAGTTATTATTAAAAAAGAAATATCTTCCTGCAAAATAAGCGAAAAGAATTAAAATAACTACAATAACATATCTGTATAATTCATAATTCCTGATTTTACTTTTTAGATAATTATTCGGCATGAAATTTATTTTTTTATAATCTTAAGCTTTTCCGCCCGGGATAATTTTTTTATTCGGCATTCTTCCTTTTGCGCCAGAGATTTATTTTTTTTCTTAACAGAATAAACTAATTTTACCGGCCGCCGGCCTTTCGTATATTTAGCTCCCAAAACTGAATCATTATGCTCCTTTATTCTGCGTTTAAGGTTGGTTGTTACGCCAGTATAAAAACTCTTGTCCTTGCATTGCACTATATATACATACCACATTATATTTATATATAATTAAACCGGGCAATCGCAATCCTTATGTTTTAAAATTATTTTTTGCTCTTGCTTGGTGTTTATAAAGGGTTTGGTCAGATTGGCGGCCAGAAAAAACAGGGTAATAACAATATAGGTTAAAACCGCGACTAAAATCTTGCGGGCCAAGCTCGTTTCCCAGGCCTTGTCCGCTTCCACGCGCTTGTTGCGCTCTTTTATCTTTTTTATCTCGTTTTTTAACTCTTGTAATTCATCCATAAAAATAGGTTAAATTATACCCTAATTTTCCCACTTTTGGCCTCAAAAGTCAATTTGACAAGGAATTAGTAATTAGGAAGTTCATAGGTCCTAAGCTCCTCTAACAGGGGCTTAGGACCTTTTGGGTTTACCTTTCGAAAGGGGGCAAATAAAATAAAAAAGCCCTGTACCGCATAGCGCAGGGCTTCAAGTCTTTCTCCTTGGGTGTTATTACCATCCTTTAGTAAGATGGGCGCATTAGAGCGCCGCAACGTCGGCATTTTATAACTGTTGAATGGCCACAATCATCTGTGTAGATTGTTTCTTTTGGGTTTGGATAATTGCCGCAGTTACAGCATTCTCCGTCTCTGTCTTTGGCCCAGGGCAAATCCCAATAATTGATGCCTTTATCTTTTTGCGGCGGACCTGGCCGGAACCTTCCCTGGCTGGCAGACGGAAAAGCGCCAGCCAGGCCTCTGGCCACACTTCCCTGCTTCGGGATCTTTTTCGCTCCCGGCACTTCCTGCGGCCGGCCGCCGGTATCGGTAAAGTGTAGGATGCCGCCGATCCAGGCCATTTTCCTGTGGGGATATTCTTTTTCCCATTTTTTCAACTCATTTTTTCTGTCCGCCACTTCTGATCCGGCTGACCTTGCTTTACCCATGGCAAACCTCCTTTGATGATGGTTTTCTTTGAATTTTGTTTTTATCTTACTATTTTTAAAAAGAAAGTCAAACAAAAAAACCGCCTCGTTCGGCGGAGCTCACGACAGGCTTTTTAGGCGGAATTTTAATAAAATATATGGGTCAAGTGTTAAATGTTACGAGTTAATAGTTCTTTCGCCGTTTCCCTGTCATCCCACTTAATTTTTTTCCCATCCGCTACGCAGATTGCCTGCTCGCTTCCTTTTCCGGTTATTAAAACAATATCGTTTTCTTTAGCTAAAGATAAAGCCTTTTTGATGGCTTCGCGCCGGTCTAAAATTTTAAAGACTTCTTTTTTTGTTTTAACGCCCTTAGCCACTTCGTCAATAATTACTTGCGGATCTTCGTCATACGGGTCCTCGTTCGTTATTATAATATAATCCGCATTTCTTCCGGCTAAAGCGCCTAATTTCGGACGGCGGGCTTTGTCCCGCCCGCCGCCGGTTGAACCGAGAACGTGAATAATTTTAGAATGCGGGATTAATTCTATGGTTTCATAAAGTTTGGCAACCGCTTTAGGCTCAAAAGCATAGTCCACGACTACGGTAAAATTCTGGCCCTGATCAATTTTTTCCAATCTCCCGGGCACGCCCGCGATATTTTCAAGGCCTTCTTTAATTTTTTTGATATCAATTCCCTCGGACAAGCCGAGGCAAACCGCCACCATGGCGTTAACAGCGTTAAAATCTCCCAGAAGTTTTAAATTTATCTTTGCCTTATTTACGGAAAAACTCATGCCCTTGTTATTTGCTTCCACTTCCCCGTATTTTATTTCTTCCACTCCGGCCAGGCCCAAATTTTTATTTTTAACATACGCCATTTTTTCTTCGGCCCAAAAACTTAAAAAATATTTGGCTTCCTTGTCGTCGCCATTGGCGATAATTCTTTTTTTCACCTGGTTTAATTCTATTTTTTTAATCCCCGAATCGGAAAGGCAGACGCATTTGCCATTATTAACGTATTTACTTTTGCCTCTTTTTAAATGCTTGAATAATTTTCCTTTTGCTTCTTTATAGTTTAAAAAGGAGCCGTGGGATTCTATGTGCTCGGGATAAAGACCGGTAAAAATTAAAGTGTCGTAATTTATGAAGCAATGCCTAAATTGCTTTATCCCCTCCGAAGTCGTTTCCACCAAAGCGTATTGGCAGTTATTTTTTACCATCGCCCGCAAAATCTTCTGGGTGAAAAACCGGCCCGGCATAGTCATCTTTTTGTCGTTCAGCCATTCTTTGTTCCCGTCGGAAAACATGGCCGTGGAAGTAAAACCGGTTTTATAGCCGGCCGCCGTTAGCATCTTGGCGATTAAATAAAGACTGGTGGTTTTGCCGGTCGTACCGGTAATGCCGATTACAATCAATTTCTCGCTTGGCCAGCGGTAAATTAAAGCCGCGAGCCAGCTTAAAATAAAATGATAACCCGGCTGGAGGGCTTTAAATATTTTAACGGGAATGTATCTTTTTATAATATTTAATAGTTTCTCCATAAAAATCTTTTTGTCATTGTGAGGAGGCACCTTTTCCTCTGTCATTGCGAGCCCCGAAGATTCGGGGCTCGCAATGACATTCTTAAAACGTTCTTCTCACTTTCCTGACCATCTTATAAACGCTGTACCAGCCGGAATCAAAGATTAAATCAAAAGTCCCGGGATAATTTATTTCTCTTCCCGAAAAGCCATTTTTAAATCTCGTTACCCCCGGCCATTTCTTTTCATCAATCCCGAAAAAATCATAATACTTATTGCCCTCTTTTTTTGCCAGTTTTATAATCTCCCATTGCAATAAGTAGGGCGCCATAACATTTCGGTCTTTATCGGACGAAGCGCCATGCATGTAAGTGGCTGTATCGCCGAAAAAAGAAACAATGGCGGTCGCGATATGCTTCCCGCAGTAATCGGCGAAAAATAATTTAATAAAATCTTTGCCCAGCTTCAGCATTTCCTTATAATAATCTATGCCATGCGACCGGAAATCGTCGCGGTCGCTCGTTTGGTTCATCAGCTCCCAGAACTTATCAAAATCTTCTAGTCCGGCCTCTATAATTTTTATTCCTTTCTTTTCCGCCAGCCGGATATTATACCTGGTCTTGGGATGCATCTTTTCCAGCAATTCGTTTTCGGATTTTGCCAGATCAAGCACTAAAGTTTTACTCGGCTGGACGTCCAGGGTTTTTTCTATCTGCCAGTTTCCTAAATTCAACTCTTTATCCGGCTCAAACCGCAAAAACATCGCCCCCTCTTTCCTGGCCAGTTCCCTAATTTCATAAAACAACAATTCAGCAACTTGTTTGGAATTTTGGATTTGGTTATTTGAATTTGTTTGGAATTTGGAATTTTGGATTTGGAATTTGCCCACGGGGCCGCGTGGGCAATAAAAATAATTCTTGCCCATAGGCAGAACTTTTTTTACGATCGTGGCCGCGGCTATTAATTTTCCCCCTTCTTCCGCCCCCAAGCGAAAAACTTTGCCCGCTACTTTTTCCTGAAACTGGCCCCAGAGGAAGGACTGCAAAAACTGGCCGTGTTCCTGCCCGGTTAAAAAATCATTAAGCTTATTTTCTTCTTTTAGTTCAACTATTTCCATATTTGTTATTATAACACATCGGATAAAAAGAAAAGAGAGCGGCTAATCCACCCCTTTCAAATTGCCCCCTTTCGTTAAAGGGGGTTAGGGGGATTTTTCTCCCCCTTGCTAAGGGGGAGGTAGGAGGGGGTAGGATGATTAGAGAAAAGAACAAAAAGAAGAACTCAACTCACCTCACCCCAACCCTCTCCTTAGCAAGGAGAGGGGGAATAAAAAGAAAAGGAAGTGGAAAAACCACCCCCTAATTCATGCTTAATACTTCAGGCTTTATGCTTAATTCTTTTTCATCTTCTCCCAAACCACTAAGACCGGCGAAGCCACGAAGATTGAACTGTAGGTACCGACAAAAACGCCGATCGACAAAGCCAGGACGAAATCATGGATCGTGCTTCCGCCCCAGAAAAGAATAGCGAATAAAACCAATAAAACCGTCAGGGAAGTATTTACGGAACGGGCCATGGTCTGGTTGACACTGGTATTAACCGTGCCCTCGAAATCCTCTTCGCTTCTCGGCAAATTTTCCCTGATCCGGTCAAAAACTACGATCGTGTCGTTTATGCTGTAGCCGAGCAGGGTTAAAAGTGCAGCGACAAAAGGCGTATTGATTTCCGTGCCGTAATAATGCCCTAAAACCGCGAAAACCCCCAGGGTAATTAAAACGTCATGGGCCAGGGCGATAATCGCCGCCAGGCCGTATTTCCAGGAAGCTACCGGTTTTGATATTTTTCGGAAAGCAAAAGCGATATAGGCGATAATTATAATCAGGACGATAATAATAGCGTTAAAAGATTTGCTTTTTAATTCTTTGCCGACTGAAGGCCCGATTGAATCAAAACGCAATTCTTCGACCGTGTCTCCCTTCCCGGCGGCAAACTCGTTTAACTTTGAGAGAAGGGCCTGATGAGTTTCTTCAGAGTTCTCCTGGAACCGCAAAATAAAGATGCCGCCTTCCATCGGCTGGACGGTCAGGCTGCTTAAGCCGGTATCTTTCAAGGTCTCCTGAATTTCGGTGACAGCCGGCTGGTTATTGGAAAATTTAACTTCCAATAAGCTGCCGCCGGTAAAATCTATGCCAAATCTTAAGCCCCAGACAAACAGGGAAATAATCGCCATAGCGACCAGAGTTCCGGAAATGGACAGCCAGATTTTCCTTTTTTGGATAATTTTATACATAATATTTATTTTATTTTTTCCTTATTGGCTTTAGCCCCCACCAGCCAGCTTCTCTTTTCCAGCCGCGGGCCGTTAACTAAAAGGAATAAATTTCTGGTCACGACAATCGCGGAAAACATGGAGACAACCACGCCGATAAACAAAGTTGTGCCGAATCCCTGGATTGTCCCCGTGCCGAAAGTCATTAAAATAAGGCAGACAAAAATCGTGGTTATGTTGCCGTCGCGGATCGAGGGCCAGGCCCGCCTGAATCCATCTTCAATCGCCATGGTCAAAGGGCGCCCGTTTCTTATTTCTTCTCTTATCCTTTCAAAAATCAGAATGTTAGCGTCAACCGCCATGCCGATGGACAGGATAAAGCCGGCGAAACCGGCCAAGGTCAGGGTAACGGAATTGTAAGCGAAAGAAAACATCAATATGCCTATTAAAACGATCATGGCCGCCATGCCGGCGCCAAACATTCTTAATTCATTAAACGTTATAATCGACAAGCTGCACATTAAAATAATTAAAATCAGCGAAAACCAAATCGGCATTGATTTAAAGAAAGCCAAAACCGACAAGCCATAAACCACTAAAGACAGAACGGACAAAAGGCCGGGAACCCGGTAATAAAGAATCATAAAAATCGCCACGAAAATTAAGCCGATAATCCCGGCTTTTAAGCTGTTGGCGATTGACTGCTGCCCCAAACTGGCTCCCACCGTATTCTGGCTGGCTAAAGTTATCGGAACTGGCAGGGCACCGGCGTTCAATCTTTGCGCCAGTAACTTCGCCTCTTTTATATTAAAATTGCCGGTAATGACCGCCTTGCCTCCGGTAATTTTTTCATTAACGGTCGGAGTGCTGATGGGATAATTGTCTAAAAAAATGGCGACCGGCTGCCCGACATTGCGGCTAGTGATGTTCTCAAATAAATTCGCCCCCTCGCTGTCAAATTCTAAAGCCACTTCCGGCGAATTGTCATTAGGATTGAATTCAACCGAAGCCCGCTTTAAATATTTCCCGGTCAATTCCGTATTTTTCCATTCCTTGTCCGGACCTAAAATATCCTCGGCGCTCATGGTTTTTATTAAAATATGGCTTATTTTATATTCTTCCAGCGGCCTCTCGTCCTGCTTATAAATCAGATGGTAGCCGAATTCGGTTTCCACAATATCGGAAACCGTTCCGACTTTTTGGGAAAAAACCGCGTCGGCAAAAGGCTTGACCATCATCCCCGGTCCGAACCAGCCCAAATCGCCGCCGCTTTCCGACGCCCCCGGTTCTGTAGAGTTCTCTTTTACCAGTTTAGAAAAATTAGCCGGCGTCGCCTTATCTTTTAATTCTTTTATTTTCGCGTAAGCTTCGTCTTTAGACAAACCGCTCTCGCAGTTTTGGCTGCCAGTGAAGCAGATTAAAAGGTGGGAAGCTTTTATTTCCATTTCATCGCTATCGCCGAAAGGATCTTTCTTTATTCTTTTATCTTCAAGTTTAACAATTTCATATCCTTGGCTTCCCTTTACCAAATCCTGGGTTGTCTTTCCGGTTTTTAAAGATTTGGCAAAAGAAACAATTTCCGGATTATCATTCTCGGTTATCCAGCCCAGATCTCCGCCTTTATCCTTAGTGGCTTCATCTTCGCTGTACTGGCCGGCCAAAGCGGAAAAATCTCCCCCGGACAAAGCTTTGCCTAAAACTTCTTCGGCTTTGGTTTCCGCCGCTTTATTAAAATCATCAATTTTTTTCTGTTGCTCGGCGGTCAGCTGGCTTCCTCCCGCGGCCGGTTCCTTAAATTCCAAAAGCGGGGTTTCGCCAATCATTTTTATGGCTTCGTCCACGTCTTTAATCCCGGCCAACTCCACGATAATCCGGTAATCGCCCATGGCGGTTTTATTGACCTGGACAACAGGCTCGGCCACGCCGAAAACATTAACCCGGCGTTCGATAACATCGCGCGCGCCCTCGACCGCGTCATTCTTGTCCGCATCGGCAATCGCAGAAACATCGGCGTCGTAAACCAGATGGGTTCCGCCCAATAAATCCAATCCCAGCCTAAAGGGCAGTTCCCCAACTCGGGGCAGATTAACAGTATCGCTGGTTTTGCCGGACAGCCAGGCCGCTCCCCTATTATAATAGGAGCCGGCGTCAATTAAAAAAACCGCGAAGGTGATAATAATTATAATTATAAAAACCTGCCATAATCTTCCCCGCGGAGACGGTCTTAAAATTTTTTGCAAAATGTTATCAGACATAAAGGTTAAAAAATAAAAGGGCTTTTGGCCTTTAATTCCTCGCTAAATACATCTTAAAACAAACAAAAATAAAAAGCAAGCGACGGCCAAATATTGATAAATAGGGCTAAATGCCTTAAGCTTATAGTATGAAATTTCAGTTTAAATCAAAATTCAAGCCGGCGGGCGACCAGCCGGAAGCGATTGCTAAGCTGGTGGCTGGGTTAAAAAAGGGCTTTCGCCACCAGACTTTGCTCGGTTTAACCGGATCGGGTAAGACTTTTACCATGGCGAAAATCATAGAGGCGGCGCAGAAACCGACCCTGGTGATTTCCCACAATAAGACCCTGGCCGCCCAGCTTTATGGGGAATTTAAACAATTTTTCCCGGATAATGCCGTCCATTATTTTGTTTCCTATTATGATTATTACCAGCCCGAGGCCTATATTCCGCAGACTGATACTTATATTGAAAAAGAAACTTCTATTAACGAAGAGATTGACCGCTTGCGCCACGCCGCCACCCAGTCGCTTATTAATAGGAAGGATGTTTTAATCGTGGCCAGCGTTTCCTGCATTTACGGCTTAGGGGAAAGAGCCGATTACGAAGCCATGAGCGTAAAATTTTCGGCCGGGCAAAAAATCAAAAGAAATGAGCTTCTGCGCCAGCTTGTAAAAATCCAGTATGAAAGGGACGATAAGCAATTTTACCGCGGCCAATTCCGGGTTAAGGGGGAAATGATTGATGTCCATCTGGCCACGGGCGAAGCCGTGGTTAAAATTATAATGGCCGGCGACGTCATTGAAAAAATTTCCCTCTCCCCTTTCTCCCCTCTCCTGTCTAGGAGAGGGGCGGGGGGTGAGGTGGGCGAGGCGGAAACAAAATCAATCGCCATTCTGCCGGCTAAGCATTTTATGACTCCGGAAAATAAAATGAAAGAAGCTTTAAAAAATATCCGGGCCGAACTGGAGATAAGATTAAAAGAATTAAAAAAACAAAATAAAATCATAGAAGCTTACCGTTTGGACAAAAAAACCAATTATGATCTGGAGATGATTGAACAGGTCGGCTATTGCAATGGGATCGAAAATTATTCCCGGCACTTGTCCGGCCGCACTCCGGGTTCACCGCCCGCCACCCTGTTAGACTTTTTCACCAACGATTACCTTATGTTCATGGACGAGTCGCACGTCACTATCCCCCAGGTTCGCGGCATGTACGCCGGCGACCAGTCCAGAAAGCAGACGCTCATAGATTTCGGCTTTCGTTTGCCTTCGGCGCGCGATAACCGTCCCCTTGATTTTAAAGAGTTTAACAAAAGAATAAATCAGGTCATTTACGTGAGCGCTACGCCACAAGATTATGAAACCAGAAAATCCGACCAGGTCGTGGAGCAGATTATTAGGCCGACCTATTTGCTTGACCCGGAAATTGAAGTGAGACCCACAGCCAGCCAGGTTCCTGATTTAATTGAAGAAATAAAAAAGCGCACTGACAAGGGCCAAAGAGTTTTAGTTACGACTTTAACAAAAAGAATGGCGGAAGAACTTGCCGATTATTTAAAAGAGAAAGGCATAAAGGTCCAGTACCTTCATAGCGAGGTTGCCACTTTAGAAAGGATTGATATCCTGCGCGACCTGCGCCAGGGAAAATATGACGTTTTGGTCGGGATAAATTTATTGCGGGAAGGCCTTGATCTGCCCGAAGTTTCTCTTGTCGCGATTTTAGACGCGGATATAGGCGGGTTTCTGCGCAACGAAACTTCTTTGATTCAGACGGCAGGAAGAGCCGCCCGGCATGCCGAAGGCAAAGTTATAATGTATGGCGACACCATTACCCCGGCGATGAGATATGCTATTAAGGAAACAACCAGGCGGAGAGAAAAACAGATTGCTTATAATAAAAAACACGGGCTTACCCCGCGGACAATAGAAACTAAATTTCACGAAAAAATTATTTAGAAAATTAAAAAGGGGGTAAATCTGCATGAATTGTTTCATAGATTTAACCCCTTTTTGTTTGCAGCTTGGCAAACGCTTCTTGCAATTGTGCCGCAAAAAGTTCAATTGCTGGCAGCAGAGGAGAGCCTTCGCTGGCCAGGAAAATAGTTGGCGATTCAAGAATTTTCCCGCCAATAATTTCCAAACCATTAGCCCGAGCAGTCTCACCTTGATCGTAAAGGTCAACACAGTAGCGAGCGAAACCGCCGACGACAAAAGATTCGGCTTTTCCCTTCACCACTATGATTCTTGCTCTTTTAAAAATTCTTCTGGACAACTCCAGATATTCGGTGGTTACTATCGTCCCCTCGGTATCCTCCAGAATATCTCCCGGATTACCCAAAACGACTATTTCGGGTGCTTTCTCTGTCGTCGCTTTGGAATAATTGAAGGTGGCAAGCACTTTCAAGGTTTCCGCGAGCGCACAAGCTTCGATAAGCCAGTCCATACCGGAGATACCAGCGTCCACCATTCCCACAGAAACGGCCAGGGGCATATCCTGCGGCCGCACAATCTGAAGAAATGTGAAAGGATGGGACCCGCTGAGAGAAAGAGGAAAACGATACCGTCTTTCCCTTAAAAGACCGGATGGAATTTCCATTCCGGCCGCTTCCAGCAGTTCTTTGGTATGTAACAACAAGCTGCCGTCCGGAAATCCAAGAACAGCCACGATTCACCTCCTTTTGGGGAGTGAAAAAGGTTGAAAGCTAAAAAGAACGAAAAAATCCTCCTTTTCTATTTTTATTTTATTATTTTACTTATTATTTAACTTATCTAAAACCGCTTTATAACCGCCTTCGCCGTTGTTTAACCACAAAGCCACCCGGCTAACCGTAGTCGTGCTGACATTTAACTTATCAGAAATCTTTCGATATGGCAAGCCCTTATAGACTAATTTGGCAATTTCCCATCGTTCGCTCATGGATTTTATCTCATCAATGGTGCATAAATCGCGGAAAAAAGCCTCGGCTTCTTTCACCGTTTCTAACTTTAGAATAGTTTCAAATAAATCATCGGTTTTGGGGCCAAATTTAAAGGGAATCATACTATTATTGTTGTTTTATTGGCTTTTATATCTGTACTAACACAATAACACAAAGGAAAAAATTGTCAAGTTTCATCCTACCCCCTTTCGTTAAAGGGCCTGCCTGTCCGGTAGGCAGGGGTTAGGGGGGATTAAAAAAATGCTTTCTTCCTTAATTTCCGGTGATAAGCAATTGCAAACCGATGGGCTTCGTCCCTAACCCTTTTTATAATATGTAAAGCCGGCGAAGCCAAAGGAAGTTCCAGGGGTTTCCCTTCGCCGGCAAAAAATATTTTGTCAGGCGCCTGGGCCGAACGCCGCCCCTCGCCTTTTGAAACGGCTATAGCGGAAATATCCAATTTAAATTTTTTTAAAATTCTTAAAGCCATGTTTAACTGGGCTTTGCCACCGTCAATAATAATTAAGTCCGGCAACGGCCAGTTCTCCCCTCTCCTATTTAGGAGAGGGGTAGGGGGTGAGGTATGCTTAAATCTTCTCTCCAGCACTTCCTTTAGCATCCCCACGTCATTAGCCAAGCCCGGGTTAATTTTTATTTTAAATTTCCGATACTCATTTTTCTCCGGCTCGCCTCCGGAAAATACCGCCATTGACCCGACCGCTTCGCGCCCAAAAATATTTGAGATATCATATCCCTCAATTCTTTCCGGAACTTTTGGCAGGCTTAAAATTTTTGCGAGCTCAATAACATCCGCCGCATATTTGTCGCCCAGGCTTAAAATATTGGCATGAGCCAAAATTTTATTTAAACTCAGCAGCTGGTATTTTAAAAAGGTGTTGTCTTTATTTCTTTTTATCTCCCCTCCCATTTGTTTAACCACTTCTTTTTTTCTCCCCTCCAGAAACAAAGAAATCTGCCTAATTATTTTTTTATATTCATTCTTGCTGATTTTGGCTTCGCAGACCCCGGGGCATTTCCCGATCCGGAAATAAAGGCAAACCTTTTTTGGCAGGCGGCGGCAGGACCGGAAAGGCCAAATTTTCCTGATTATCCTTAAAGTTTCCCCGACCGCCTGGACGCTCGTAAAGGGGCCAAAATATCTTCCGGACTTTTCTAACTTTCTGGTCATAAAAACTCTGGGCCAATCTTCTTCCGTGGAAATTTTTATGTAAGTAAACCTTTTGTCGTCCCGCAAAACCACATTAAATTTCGGCTGGTGCTTTTTTATCAGATTGGCTTCCAGAAGCAGAGCCTCAATTTCGCTTTCGGTTTCTACCCATTTTATCTTTTTTACTTCCAACAGCATCGCCTCTTTGGCCGGCGTTAAATCAGCGCTTTTTTGCCAATATGACAAAACGCGGTTTTTTAAGTTAGCCGCTTTGCCAATATAAATAATCTTACCGGCCTTATCTAAAAACTGATAGCAGCCGGGAGAAGCGGGAATATTTAGTTTTTTTATTCCATTAATGTCCATAATTTTAATGGCAAAATCCAAATGTCAAATCAAATCCAAAGCCCAAATATCAAATTTAAAAATTCGGATTTTGACATTTATTTGACATTTGGTCTTTTATATTTGGATTTAAATCCTATCACTTCTTCCGACAAAAAACAATCTCGAATTCTCGAGACTGCTTTTCCTTAACTTTTTATTTTACCTCTATCGCCTGCACCGGGCAGCTTTCGGCCGCATTTTTAGCGCAAGCAACATTCTCCTCGCTTATCACTTCGGATTTGCCCGCGTCATTAATCTTAAAAACATCCGGGCAAAGCGAAACGCAGGCTCCGCAGCCGATGCAAAGTTCTTGGGTAACTTTGATGGACATAAAGATAAACTTAAAACTAAAAGCGAAAAACTAAAAATAATTATACTTTTCCATTTTCGTTTTTAGTTTTTACCGCTTTCTCTATTTCCTTTACCAGTCTCGCCGGCGTTATTCCTGATTTTAACAAATAGCAGGCGGCCCCGAATTCCCGGGCGCGCTCCACATCTTTATCTTGTGCACTATTAGATAAAACTATAATCGGCACATCTTTGGTTTTAGCATCAGTCTTTAATTCTTTTATCGCTCGATAGCCGTTCATTGCCGGCATCACCATATCCATAATAATCACATCAAACTTTTTCTCTTTAGCCCGCTTAATCCCCCAGGCCCCATTTTTAGCTATTTCCACTCGAAAGCCGCCCTTGGCTAGACGCAATTTATACATCTCTATAATAGCCTCTTCGTCCTCAATTAACAAAATAGAAACACCGTTATCTCTTATTACCTCTTTTTTGGCCTTTTCTGCGGGCGTCAAAGCTACCACTCGCCTTTTCACGCCCACGCTTTGGCCGTCAAATATTTTTTCCACATTTTCCACCAGCTGGCTGGGGGTTAAATTGGCCTTTACCATATACCCGTCCGCTCCATCCTCAAATCCCTTATTTATTTCTCCGTTCTGGCCGAGATTAGAGAGAATATAAATTTTTATCCCCCTCGTTCCCTGATCAGTCCGCAGCTTTTGTAAAACTTTATATCCGTCCATTTTAGGCAAAACTAAATCCAGAAGGATTAAATCCGGCTTCTTTGCTTTCGCCAGAGCAATGCCTTCTTCTCCGTCAGAAGCCACTAAAACCTGATAACCTTCCTGCTCAAATTTCATCTTATACATCTGTGATAAAGCCTCCTCATCTTCAATAATAAGAATTTTTTTCGTAGACATAAGTTTTAAGCTAAAAGCTAAAAACTTTAATAAAAACTAATATTCTTTTTCCTTTTTCGCTTTTCGTTTTTAGCTTTTTATTGGTATCTCAAAACAAAACTTACTCCCCTTGCCCTTGCCTTTGCTTTCCGCCCAAATTTTTCCCTTATGGGCTTCAACCATTTCCCGGGCCACATAAAGCCCCAGGCCCGTGCCTTCGGTATGGATAGTGGAGGTGCCGCTGCCGCGGGAAAACTTCTTAAATAAATTCGGCAAATCTTCTTTGCCTATGCCCATGCCGCTGTCGGATACGCAGAACTGGATATTCTTTCCCGCTTTTTTCAAACTCACGGTTATCCCGCCCCTCTTCGTATATTTAACGGCGTTGTCAATTAAATTCATAACCACCTGACGGATCTTTTCCTCGTCGATTTTTAATTTTGGCAAAGGCTCATCCGGCTTCTTGTAATCCAGGCGCAGCCCCTTTTTCTTTACCGGGCCGGACAATTCCCCGATTACGCTGTCTATTATCTCTTCCAGGCTCATCAATTCATAATTAAACTGGAGGCGGCCAGACTCGATGCGGGAAATATTTAATAAATTTTCCACTAACCGAATCAGGCGTTCTCCGGATTCATAAACCTTTTCTAAAGAATCCCGCTCCGGCGGGGTTAATTCCCCAAAATTTCCTTCCAGCATCATGGAAATATAGCCCTTAATAACCGTTAGGGGCGTGCGCAACTGGTGCGAAGCAATGGAAATAAAATCGCTCTTGGCCTCGTCCAGTTTTTTTAATTCTTCATTGGCTATTTTTAAATCATGGGTCGCTTTCGCTACTTCTTTCTTTAATTTAACCGTAAAATTCAAAGTCTCTTCATAAAGCAAAGCGTTTTCTATGGCAATGGCGGCCTGGGCGCTGACAACTTTTAAAACCTTCAAGTCCTCATCATTATACATATCCCCCGACTCCTTGGCCCCCAGAGACATAAGGCCGATAGTTTTATCTTTGACGTTTAAGGGCACTAAAACATCAACCTTTAAACTTTCCAATAAATCAATGGTCTCCTTGGTCTCCCGGTTATAATAAGAATGCTTTATTTCCTCCACCACGATCGCCTCGTTCCGGCTTATGAACATTTTGTGCAGTTCCTCATTCTCTAAAAACTTTTTCTGCCCGGCTAAAGAAAAACCCTTATTATACTGCGTTAAATAGTAACCTTCTTTTTCGCTATAGCCCAGAATGCCAAAAGTTTTGAAATGCAAAGCGTTATTGAGAGATTCATAAATAAAATCATAAATTCTTCTTACTTCCAAAGTCGTCCTTAACTTATCGCTGATATCGGCAATCACCTCGCGGCTGT
Organism: Patescibacteria group bacterium; assembly: GCA_028716725.1. Classification (GTDB taxonomy): domain Bacteria; phylum Patescibacteriota; class Patescibacteriia; order Patescibacteriales; family JAQTRU01; genus JAQTRU01. The sequence goes on from JAQUPG010000006.1 coordinate 76,058, forward strand.
CATAGAGAGAAGAGAAAAAATATTTATTGCCAAGGCGGTAGAAATAATCTTTAATCTTCGGAAAAGCCAAGATGGCCAGAGTTAAAATAATAAAGTCCGTCCAAAGAGAAACTTCTACAAAATATATGATTAAGACATATTTTACAACTGTCGCCAAAATTATTACGGAAGAAAGAGAAGCGAGATAAACCGAATATCTTCTCATCACCAGTTTTATATCCATGAGGCGATGAACAATAATGGCGTAAGCTAGAATTATGGTAAAAATTACCCCGGAAACATAGGCGAAAGGATAAATGCCTATGCCATAAGCGGGAAGATAGCCGAGGGAACCGAAGGTGGCTAAAATTATAAAAGCTAAAAAACAATATTTTGTTCTTTCGCGCTCTATAGAGGAAATGCTTAATCTATAATATTTATAGACAATTATAAACCACAGCAATATATAGACAAAAAAATATCCCAAAAATATATGGTGAAAAACCTGCGCCTGGGAATGGGCTCCCCATTTATATATGAAAGCCCCCTTAACAAATAACTCCCCCGGTATTAATAAAAGAAAAATAAAAGATGTTAAATACCCTAAAACTAACAAAAATTTCCCCCTTATTACCCTGCTCTCGGTCAGAGCTAAGCCGAAATGGAACATTATGGCGGGAATAAAAACGACTCCGACATAAACGAATTTATCCCAGAAAATAACGTCAGCCGGGTTATCTTTTTTAAGAAACATCATAAAAGTCCCGAACATCCAGATAGTAATGGCGAAGGCGAATAAAGCAAAAGTGAAATTAATCCTTTTTTTAAGGCCTTGGCGTAAAACAAGAACGCCCAGAAAAAAAACCAGGAGAGCGCTTAAGAGTGGCAAAAAGATTGTAAAATCCATAAAAACAAACAGTCTTAAAAATATGTTTATAGTTTAACATTTTTTGGATTTTTTGAAAATAAAAAAGGGCACCCATACAAGATGGAATGCCCCCTAGCTATTGTAAATCTTTTTAAGCGTGGACTGGTACTTCAGACTGCACGCTTCGTATATCCCTGCGTGGGGATGCTTCCTGAACCTGTTCAGAGGCGAAAGTGAGGTCGAAAGATTCAACCGGTTCGCCGAAACAGCGTGGAGAAGGGACGGAAAACCGGACTTCTTTAAATATTCCGGTAATTATCCCCATATTCACCTGGCTGACGGTAAACCAATCAATCTTCTTCACTTCGCTGCGGGTATTCAGAGCCGAGGCAATCGCCATTGCTTCAGCGAAACATCCGAACACGACTCCTTTGGTCAGGCGAAACATGCGGTAAGAGATGGCGCCGAGCACATATTCCAATCTCGGAGAATAAGCGTTTCCGGCGTCAAGACGGATTACTCTGCCCTGGCAAGCCCGAAAAACTTCCTCGGTAAGGTTATATGGTTCGGCCACATCAATTACCAGAAGTTTCTTCCCGGTTTTCCGGATAAAAGCAATTGCTTCCAGGGAAAGGCGGCTGTCTTCATGGTGCGTACAAGCTATGACAGCGTCAACTTTCCCCATCTCGGAAAAACTCATGCATGTCTCTATCCGGAAATCTTCTTCCGTTTGCACCAGCCGAGCAGAATCTGTTCCCAGCCCGATAACTTCATAACCCCGGGCACGCAAAAAATTCACGGCCACTCTGCCTAAAAATCCGGACGGGCCTAAAACTCCGATTCGGCTGGATTCGGATTTTAAATTAGCTTTCTCCAAAGCGCGGAAAATTTCCTGGATTAAATTGAACGCCGTGCCATTGTCGCCAATGGTAAAAGTTATGCCGGGAAACCTTTCCCTAAGAATCTGGCCAGTGTTTCTGCCAAGAATTCTCTTCAGGCCGGCGGCTAGCAGGATAACTTTTGCTCCCCGCTTTTGCGACCAGACGACGGCATTAAGGAAATACCCCCGAGCCCTGTCGCGGCCGGGTATGCTCATCAATTCTTCGGGCACGATATCAAGAGCCCGAGTCCGGCCGGATACATTGCCCAGCCAATATCTTGGGCCGTTGAAATGACCACTAGCCGGATGCCAAAGGCCGAGATATTTTTTTCGGTCAACCCCGTCGCGCATATTGGTGATAAAAACTACATCGATGATTGGCTTGCCCATTCTCTTTCTTAAATGGGTCCGCCAATCCGCGATAGCTACCCCTGCTCGCCAGCTTGCCGCGAGTAAAGTCCGCCAGTTAAGCCAAATTACCAAAAAATTCAAAATCCGTTTCATCTCTCCACCTCTTTCGTTAATATTGTTTTTTCATCATTATCATCAAAGTCTGTTGCCTCTTATTTTAAAGAACAAAAAAACCTCCTTTTTCGTTTTTATGTATTTTTATATAATTTTACCTATTTAAAAAGTGTTATTCAGAATAACACTTTTATACTAACACTTATTAAATTGCTTGTCAAGCCCCCCATTGCTTGCCCGGCAGAGCTTTCTTGCCCACCTTAGTTTTAGCGTCGGTGGGAGCGACGGCGGGATAAGGGGGGCTGGGGGGATTTTCCTTAAAACCAAAAAGAGCCCGGACCAAAAGCCCAAGCTCTTTAAATATTATAAATCTGCCTTGTCCCGCACCTTAGAATACCCTGTTGCGAGCAAGGTGCGGGATTTTATTTTCTACCCCGCCTGCTTAATGACGTTAGTTAAGACAAAATTAACCAAAGCGTAAGAAGTAAAGATAATAATTAAGCCAATCGCGGCCCAAATTAAAATTTGTTTTCCTTTCTCTACTTTTTCCGCAGTCCCGGCCGCCGTCATTATGGTAAACCCGCCGTAAATAAACATGGCCAAAGCTAAAGACCCGACAATGCCCAAAACCGCGCTAATGATTCGGCCGATCAATTCCTGCGGAGAAATATCTTTGCCGGCCGCGGTTTTACCAAGAGGGTTATCAAGGGTAACGGGCTTGCTTTCAACCCCAGTTCCTCCCTTTTTATCAGCATCATCACCAAATCCATTTTCCGCTAAAACACTAAAACTAAACAAAAATAAGAAACAAAAAGTTATGAGACTTAATACTAATAATTTCTTCATAAATAAAATGCTTATATAATATTACGATATTATTATACCATTTTAAATTAAAAAAGGGAATAGCCAGGCTATCCCCTTTCTGTGAATATTGAACCGATCTACTTCTCGGTAAATGCGACGAGAAGCTGCCGATTCGGCGCAGGAATTATTTCCCTGCTTATTTTCACGGTTACTACAACATCATCTCTCTTCGCCAGACTGATAACGAAGAACCCGCCGTCTGTGAGTTCCTCAATTTTCTTGTTGTAATACCCGTTGACGGTTTCAGCCCATTTGGGATTGAATTCTTT
>JAQUPG010000007.1 GCA_028716725.1 Patescibacteria group bacterium
AAACCTTGCCGGCGGAATCAAAAATACGCACTTGCGGCCCGCCGCCGACTCCGGTCCCGGTAATAATTTCATCTTTACCATCGCCGTTAACATCTCCGGAAGCGACATTAACTCCGCCGCGGAAATTCTTGTCATAGGCGAAAAATTGGCTTAAAACCTTGCCGGCGGAATCAAAAATACGCACTTGCGGCCCGCCGCCGACTCCGGTCCCGGTAATAATTTCATCTTTACCATCGCCGTTAACATCTCCGGAAGCGACATTAACTCCGCCGCGGAAATTTTCCCCATATGACAAAAATTCTTTTTCAATTTCACCGTTATAACTGGTAATTTTAATCTGGCTCGAGTAATTAGAAAATGGTCCAACCAGTATTTTTACTTTTTTCTGTTTTAACTCCTCGATTGTCTTGGCAACGGCGGTAGCGATATTTAGCCGGCCCCCTCCCATTTGGCCTAAAAAATCCGGATTAAGCCGGCTGATGTTATCAGCGCTGGAAAGAATTATATTCATGACTTCGTCGCGGTTGATGTTGGGGTTAGCCTCTTCTATTAAAGCCGCGGCGGCCGAAACCATCGGTGTGGCCATTGAAGTCCCCGACCAGTAGCCATTGTAATAATTATCAAACGGGCCCTTGGTTGGAGCATAAACCGCCGTGCTGAAAATGCTCACGCCCGGAGCGGCTATATCAACGCAATTAAAACCGTAGCTGGAAAAAGGAGCTTTCTGGTCAATAGTGTCGGTAGCCGCAACGCCAATAATCATATTTTCCCCATTATTCCCATCATGGCAAACCGGGTACATCGGCGTACTATCGAGATTGTACCCCTCTCCTTCTTCTTGTTCATTGCCAGCCGCCGCCACAATAATTATGCCGGCATCATAAGCTCTTTTTATGGCTTCATGCAGAGCCTTACTATAGCCAAAGCCGACAAAACTAAAATTTATAATATCGGCCCCGTTAGCAATGGCATAATCAACAGCTCTGATAACTTCACTGGTCCTGCCCTCGCCCTTATCATTTAAAACCCGCAAGGGCATAATTGAAGTTTTCCAAGCCACACCGGTTACTCCTACTTTGTTATTGCCGACTGCCGCGGCTATGCCCGCCACAATCGTGCCGTGCAAAATCCCCGCTTCAGTAAAACCTTCCTCAAACTTTGGCGACGGGTCCGGCACATTATTTATAAAATCCCAACCGTTGGCGTCGTCAATAAAACCATTTTTATCATCATCAATCCCGTTGCCCGGAATCTCATCAGTATTCCTCCAAATATTGGCGGCCAAATCAGGGTGATCTGTCTCTATCCCGGAATCTATAATGGCAATAATCACCCTCGGACTTTGGCTTACATTCTCCCAGGCAGTCGGGGCTTTTATTTTCTGCAAATACCATTGATTGCCATAATAAGGATCGTTCGGAACAACGGAAACCTGATGATAAAGATAATTGGGTTCGGCGTATAGAACTTCAGGACTGTTATTATATTTTTCCAAAAATTTCTCCAGATTCTCGCCATAAGGGACTTCTACGGTTTTCACCCCGTTATCACTCTTGAATTTTACTAATATTTCTCTTGCTATATCGCCAATTTCTCCCTCTTTTATTAACGGGCCCGGCTTATCTCTCCCCTCTGCCAAAACAGGAAAAAAGTATAAGGATAAAATTGGAAAAAATAAGAAACATATCAAGAAAAATGTTAATTTTTTTTTCACCCCGTTAAACATCACTAATAATTTCCGCATAAAATATGAAAACTTAAGGAATACTAGAGAAAAAATTTACCCAATATAAATAAGATGCTATTTAACGGGGTAAATAACATCTTTATTATAGCACAAATTCAACATTGAAGTAAAATTTTCATCAGGTGAAATTTTGAGGTTATTTTTTAGTCAAATTTACTTATTGGCAACAATAGGTATATGTCGTAGCCCCGTAGTTATTGCATGAACCAGCCACATTATGAGCTTTTGTGTCATATGAGGGGGAAAGAGCGTTAGTCCAGCAATCTTGCCCACTGCATGTTTGTGCTGCACTCCATCCTCCACAATTCCACCAAAGTTCAGCACCGCCTCCCGTACAATAGCAGCCGCTATATACAACTCTCGTGTGTTTGTTTGGGTAACCAGACGGGCAGCTTTCATCACCTGATTTATAAACACAATTTCCCGACCAGCCGCTTGGTGGAGATGGATAACTCGTTACACTCCCGGCAACACCAAATATTGTTTTGCCAGATAAAATATTAGCTGCCGTCAAATCCGCATCCATTGCCGAAAAGGTAGCTGTATTCATATAACAATAACCATTATTACTGGCAGCCGAACAGGCATTGGCATTAATATATTTGGCCGTATCGTCAACGTAGCAATTAGTTTTCGTGGTCGTAGTAGAATCAGCGCATTCCGAGCCAAAGGCATAATAGCTATTGTTAGTCGGCACAAAGCATTGGTTTTCCTTGGCTTCATTGCAGAGGTCAGTGGTTAAATAACGGGCCGTATCGTCAACATAGCAGGTGGTTTGGGTAGAAGTGGTTGATTCCCCGCATTCGGTTGAATACCACTGGCCGGCTGTCGTCATACGATTGGTAATATATTCCAGTCTTTCAATAATACTGCCGGTACTGCTGGCGGTAACCAGAGATGAATCAAAATCATTATTCGCATTATTAGCGCCTAAAATATTCTGGGCAAAATCTTGGTCAGAGTCAGTTGGGCCGACTGTGGGTTCAATAAACGCGGCATAAACATAAACCGTAATAATTGCGGTTAGAGTTAAAACAATGGCAGTTATTATTTGCCAACCAGCTTTCTTTAATTGCTGCCTTGATTCATTTTCTAAATTATACTTATTCATTTTAAACGTATTTTAGCCCTCCTCCTAAAGGAGGGTAAGGAGGTTTAATAAAGCGAGTAGTTATCAACCATGTTTTTAAACTCCCTTAATTCCCCTTTACAAGGGGAACAATCTGCTGTTGTCATTCCGCGCTTTCCTACCCCACCAGCGGATCATTTTCGTCTTTTACCGACTGTCTAAATAATCAGTAACATATTCTAACCGTTCAATAATGCTGCCGTCATTATTGACTGTCACGGCCGATGAATTAAAATCATTATCCGCATTATTAGCGCCTAAAATGTTTTGAACAAAATCCTGGTCAGAAGAATTCGGCCCGGCGGTAGGTTCAACAAACGCGGCATAAACATAAACCGTAATAACCGCGGTTAAGGTCAGAATAATAACGGTCAGGGCTCTTTTGCTTAATTCTTTTAAATTTAGGAAGTTATTTATTTTTTTAACTAAATTCTTCATATTTAGATTATCTACAGCAAAAATAGGCAGAAAAAACTACCTTGGTTATCTTAATTTATTTTACCATTGTTGTTGGCTGGAAGCAAACTATTATTTAGTGAATCTCTACACGGGCTTACCTGCCCGCAATGCGAGCACAAGCGAGGCGGGCGGGCGCCCGTAATATCTTCACACCCCGCCACGGCTTTTACAATCCTGGCGGGGTATACCGATCCATCCCGCTAAGCGGGACGGCTTCCGGTATAAAAAATCCGTATAAAATTATACGGACTATCTATAAAGAAATAATCGTCAATATTAGAAAAATAATCAATAAAAAGATTTTCACCCTAGGGCAAGCCTTGGACCCTAATCCCCTAAACCTTTTTACCCCCTTGATAAGGGGGGGCGAGGGGGATTGTACAGATTATTTATTTCCGCCAAGGTTTCGCTGGCGCATTTCTCCCAGCTGAAATTTTTCACCCTTTCCTTGCCCTTCTCAATCAAACGCTCTCTTAAATTATCATCCGTTATTATATTTTTTAGGGCCTCCCCCATGGAATTGACGTTATCGGGGTTAAAAAATAAAATCGCTTCTCCCCCGACCTCTTTTAAGACCGGGAGGCCGGAAGCCGCTATCGGCACCTGGCAGGACATCGCCTGAAGCAAAGGTATGCCAAAACCCTCGTATTTTGTTGGAAAAATAAAAGCCGTAGCGGCGTTATAAACATAGGGCAAATCCTCTTCCTCTACCCAGCCCGGCATAATCACTTCCGATTCCAAATCGAATTCCTTTATAATATATTTCACTTCATCATAACCAAAGCTGGCGTCCCCGATTAAAACCAATTTATGTTTTATATTTTTATTATTTTCACGCATAAGGCAAAAGGCTTCAAGCAGGGCCGGCGTATTTTTCTTTTTTTCCAAACGACCGACATATAATATGAAAGGGCTTTCAATCCCGTATTTGTCTAAAATCTCGTTTATCTTTTCCTGATCGTCAATTTTCCTGTATAAAGATTTATTATAGCCGTTATAAATTACCTTTATCTTCTCTTTGTCTATTTTATATACCTTCAAAATTTCATTTTTAGAAAAATTGGAAACGGTGATTATCTTTCGGGCATGCTTTAAAGCGAATTTCGTAGACCATTTTAAATAATCCATGGAATTGGCTTCATACTCTCCTGCCGTAAAAACTCTGACAAAAAAACAAAGAATCTTCCTGAAAAATTTCCGTTCCGGCCCGATATTGTCCGCCTGATACAAAGAACGGTCTCTCTCGAAAGCGATGTCATGGATAGTGGTTATCGTCTTTTTGGGAAAAACCAAGGGCAGGCTATGGGCCGGGACAAACAGGGCTTCCGGCTTATGAATTAACATTTCCCAGGACAATCTTCCAAGGGTCCAAAAATAATTAAAGGGCCAGTTAAGAACCTTGGCCTGAAAATTATTATAAGGGCTCTTTATTATCTGATAACCGGCTTTATCAAACTTAATTTCCTGCTTCTGGCTTAGATCGGGAAGGTGCTGGAGGGTGGTTAAATCCAACAACCCATTTTTAAGAGGCTTATCGGTATAAAGAATATATTGGTTTTCTTTATCTAATTTTGCCAGCCATCTAATCAAATAATACGAATACCATTCCGTACCGCTCTTATGGTCTCGATTGGCTCTTGAAGCATCAATACCTATTAACATATACCATAAACGTTAAAAACAAAATTATAAACTCTAAGCACTAAACCTTAAATAAATTACAAATTCAAAATCATAAATAACAAATAATATCAAAATCCAAATAATTAATTTCCAAAACTGTTTTGGATTTTGGATTTAATTATTGTGATTTATTTGGAATTTGCAATTTTGGATTTTGGATTTTATCCACATTACTTAGGATTTAAGATTTTATTTAGTCGCCAAAATGCTTCTCTTATAACTATCTAAATTATCCAAAGCAATGCCGGTCCCCTTAGCGACGCAAAGGAGCGGTTCATCCGCCACATAAACAGGGACGCCGGTAGTGCGGGACAGTAATTGGTCAATATTTCTTAATAAGGAACTGCCGCCGGCCAGGACCATGCCTTTGTCCATAATATCGGCAGCCAGCTCCGGAGGAGTATTATGTAAAACCCTTTTCGCCGCGGAAATAATAGCTTCTAATTCATTTTGGATAGCTTCCGTAACGTCATCGCTGGTGACATTAATGCTCCTGGGCAAACCGGTAATAATATCCCGCCCGCGGATTTCCATTGTTAATTTATCCTCTAAAAACAGGGCGGAGCCAATATTTATTTTTACTTCCTCGGAAGTTCTTTCGCCAATGGCTAAATTATATTTCCGCCGGATATATTCCAGGATAGCTTCGTCAAATTTATTGCCCCCGACCCGGACCGAAGTTGAGGCCACAATGCCTCCCAAAGAAATAACCGCCATTTCCGCTGTGCCGCCGCCAATATCAACAATCATATGGCCGGAAGCCGAACCAATCGGAATGTCAGCTCCTATTGCCGCCGCAATCGGCTCTTTTATTATATAGGCAGCTTTGGCCCCGGCCGCGATTGTCGCTTCGGTTACGGCCCGCCTCTCTGTCGAGGAAATACCGGCTGGTACCGCCACCATAACCTCGGGCCGAAAAAGATGAATCCCGCCTAAAGTTTTATTAATAAAATATCTAAGCATGGCCTCGGTCGTGCGGTAATCGGCAATTACCCCGTCCTTTAACGGCTTTAAAGCAATAATCGTATCGGGCGTGCGGCCAAGCATGTCTTTGGCCTCATTGCCGACGGCTAAAATTTTTCTATCTTCCATGGAAATCGCCACCACGCTCGGCTCATTAATAACTATGCCGCGTTTAGGCAGATAAACTAAAGTATAAGTTGTTCCCAGGTCAATGCCTATTCGTTTTATAAACATAATTAAAAATTTACTCCAAACATCTTATCAGTATTAAAGTCGCTTTTCCACCTTATCTCGTTGCTCCCGATCCTGGCGGCAGAAAAGCCAGCCGGATTATATGATTTTACCTTATTTTTAAGCTTTAAGTCAACTGCTAAATTTCCCACCCTATTGCCTGGTTGTTTCTGGACATACAGGCTGTAATTTCCGTTTTTAACCAGTTTTTCTAAACCAACCGGCAATTTATACTCAAAATCAAGGCTGCCAATTTCACCGGGCTCAATAGAAACAAAAACGCCAAAAACAGTTTTATTAAACTCATTGATAATATCAACTTCGCTTACATTTTTATCTTTGCCATCCACCCTGACTTTAATCAGCTTAGCCCCTTCCGGAACATAAACCCGCGTATAGGTTCTATACCTGGTTGTCCGCCAGTCAAAGCCGCCGTTATGGGCATAATTGATTTTCAGTTTAGCAAATAAGCCATCATCTCTCTGCCCCAGCTCATAATTAACGCTTCGGTCCATCACGGCATCGGTTTTCAAGGCGGCCAGATTAGCATCCACCGCCATCAAGTAATCGCCGTTTACATCCTTAATCTCTCCGGCTCCGCCAAAATCTTTTACCAATTTCTGCGCCGTCTCATCTTTTAAATAGATTAAGATATTTTTTTCTAAGACATTCTCCGACACCGTCGCTAAAATCTGCCGCCAGGAAGAAAAAGGCAAATCAAATAATTTTATTTTTAACTCTTTTACCAATTCTCCGATGACTTCCTTTCTCTGCCAGGAAGGAATGCCTAATTGGACATAACCGGCCTCCACCTTATACTGCAATAATTCCTGAAAATTATCTTTGTTATATTCTTCTCCTTTGACAAAAACCGGGCCGGTTATAGTTAAAAGGTCGGTGACGAATTTCGGCGTTATGGCGATTATCCCGGAAAACTCCCCGGAAAAATTATTAATCCGGTTAGCCGGCTCTAGCAGCGAATCTTCCTTTTTATAAAACCATTCAATTTGCGAAGCCGCAGCCGGCCAGTCCGGCGACCAGTTAGCGTCCCGCATAAACCACTTGTCAACTTCTAAATATTTCTTTAAAGGCGCGGGCGGGGCAATATTAATCTTATCCTTAACCGGCATATCCATGTGGTATATGTCATGGGTGTCAAAACGGACGATTTCTCCGTCTTTTATCTCTAGGATGCCGTAGGTACCTAAAAATCCGCCGGTCGGCCTTAATTCATCATCATTCTGCAAAAGCACCAGAAAGCTGGTTTTGCCCGGATAACCGGCCCAGAAAGGTAAAATTTCCGTCATTGTTACCGCTCTTTGGAGCAAAGCGCTGCCGTCTTTAAGCTCTAACTTTATTTTATTTATTTTATTCTCCAGGAGCCGGAATATTCCCTTAAAACGAATTTGGTCTAAACTAAGATAAGCCAGGTCGAGATTAGCTTTTAGGCCGGCCAATTCCGGCCCAGACTCATAAATTAATTTTAATATCGCCTGTTTTTCTTCCGGGCTGAACTTGGAAAAACTTGAATCGGACCGCTTAAGGAATAAAATATCTAACTCCTGCCCGATAGCCGCGGCCTGATAAACGGATTTTGACAAAATTTCCCCGCTTTCCGCCAGGTAGTTAAAATCATTAACCTGGTTTTTAAGGAACGGGAGGCGGGAAATAAAAAAATTGCTGTTGGCTGACTTTAAATGAAGCGAAGCCAGATTAAAATCTTCTTCCGCTTTTTGGGAAACCACTAAGGCCTCGGTAAAATTCCTTTCTTCGGCCAAACTTATTGCCTGCGTTAAATTATCCCGGGCCGAAGATGCGCTCCAATAAACCTGCCTAAAATTAAAAAATATGCCCGCGCCTGAAACAATAACTAAAACCAGCAATCCGGCCAGGCAGAAAAGAGAATATTTTAAAACCTTCAAAATTTTCCCTCGTCTTCTCCGTTTTTTAATAAAAGGCACCGAGGCAATTAAATCCTCGGCCTTTTCGTAAACTCCGGCTAAATCTAAGCCATTTGATTTTGAGAGTTTAAACATAAAGACTTTATAATTTGAATGCCAGATTTGTAGTATTTGTAGTAAAATATACCTAAATTATAGCAAAGCCAGCCGTGATAAACAAGCTTAAAAATTGACAAAAAATAAAAAATATGTTAAGCTCCCAGTAATAAAAACGAAAAACGATCTTTCACATAAACCCAAGTCGTAAAAAACCCTTAAGGAGGGCACATCATGAATGCTTGCGCAGAAACAGCAATGCGGATGATGGAAAGGTACAAATACGAAGAATTACTAATATCATTATCAGGGCAGGCCGAAAGACTCATCAAACTCGGTTATCACACAGCCATGGGGATGAAAAAAGAAGATTTTATAGCTTATATCATCAAAACGGCTATCAGGCAAATCCCGCAGTTCCTTGAAGTTGAGAAAGACGAGTTCCCCATCCTTCTTTTTATTCCGGATGAAGTGTTATCTTTTGAAACCCAGCTGAAACTCCTAGGCATAGAAAGCGACCACAAAAAGCCAATCTGGGATATTAATGATATTTATGGGATAACTACTTCAAAACAAACTCTCCCTCTCAACTTCTTCACTTTTGGGGTTCAATATATGAGATCCGAGGATGACATTCCTCTAAATATTCTCATATCAAGGCATCAAGATCCCCAATACAGCCGGGATCAATTTCTTACCCTTGCTCAAAGCCTGGCCATGATCGTCCAGTTCAAAGAACTGCTCCAGTATTGTGAAGGCCTGGTTATCGCCGGTTCCTACTGGTACAACCAGCAGGTGGAATGCGCAGGCGTATATACCTGCCTTGGCGGTGTAAGGGAAATAATGGGCCGGCCTACTCAAGCCAGCTACTGCGGTCATCTTTTCGCACTCCGCGAAAAAGAGCCGAAGGTATCTTTCAAACCATAACCAGCGCTGGAAGCGGAGAAGGTGTTGTCCGCCGAGAGGCCTTTTCGAGGCCATAATTCACCTTCTGGTCCTAGCCAAGCGGCAGGGCTTCCAGACAAAACGGGCTCGTGTTTATACCGAGCCCGTTCTTTTATTCCAAAATATTTTATTTTAAAAATCCGTTTCCTATAAGTTCATTTCGTTATGCGCCTGCCTGCCGGCAGGCAGGTTATGCGTTATGTGATTACTCGTGCCCCAACGCTTCAACCGGCTCTAATTTCGCGGCTTTGCGGGCCGGATACAAACCAAAAGCCACGCCAAAGAATAAAGAAAATCCCAGGGAAACAACAAAAGATTTAAGCGGCACGCTAAATCCCCAGTCCAGTCCGTAATAGCTGGCCCCCAAAGAAATAAGTAAAGAAACGCCGGCGCCTAAAATTATCCCGACCACTCCGCCGGCAATCGTAATTAAAATTGACTCGGTTAAAAACTGCCACATAATATCCGCGTACTTAGCGCCTACGGCCTTGCGCAAGCCGATTTCTTTTGTCCGCTCCGTTACAATAACATACATAATATTGGTAATCCCCACTCCGCCCACGACCAGAGAAATCGCCACGATGGCCAGAAGCAATAAGGTAATGGCGCCCGTAACGGTTTTCATCACTTCCATTGACTCCACCATGGAAACCACGCGGAAATCGTCTTTGCCTGAACCGAATATGGTTGTCACCGCTTCCTCGGGCGGAGGGATATCGTGATTTTCTCTTAAAATAGCGCGCATTTCTTCAGCGGTTTCATCAAGTAAATTAGTATCCTTAACTTGATGCATTAAAAAAGTAACATTATCTATACCCATTATCCTTTTCTGCAAAGTCCTTACCGGCACATAAACAAAATCGTCAAAGTCAACGGTCATCACTGCTCCTCTTTCCTTAAGAACGCCGATAACCCTGAATTTTTTCTGTCGGATTTTTATAAACTGGCCGATTGGATCAGAATCACCGAATAATTTCTCTTTCATTTTGGAGCCCAAAATCGCTACCGGCGCCAAAGATTTGTCTTCGGCATCAGTGAAAAACCGACCAATATCAATCTCGCTTTTGTCTATATCAATAAAACTGGCGCTTGTCCCGAATAAAAAAGCTTTTTTTAATTCATTGCCATAACTTACCTGTTCCTGCCCCATTATGCCCGCATAACCCTGGTTTATATTCGGCAGCTTATTGATGTCTTCCATATCCTTCAAAGTTAAAGTAGTTACCTGCACACCGGTCGCTAAATTGGCTCCGGACTGGGCTTCTCCGGCCGTGCCTTTTTTTGTGCTGGGAACTTTTATTTCCGTTTCAATTATATCTGAACCGCCAAAAGATTCCACTTCTCCCAAAATCAGGTTATTTATGCCTTCGCCGGCGGAAAAAACAATAATCACGCTGGCAATGCCGATGACCATACCCAAAACCGTCAGGCCGGTCCTGACTTTATTGGCATGCATTGCCTGCCAAGAAATCTTAATTGTGCTTCTAATATTCATAAACTTCTAAAGGTGAGTTCGTTATGCGTTATGCGTTATGCGTTATGCGTTATGCGTTATGCGACTACTCGTAATGCAGCGCCTGCACCGGCTCTAGGTGGGAAGCCTTACGGGCCGGATACAGCCCAAAAACCAAACCGACCAAAGACGAGACTCCCACGGCCAGAACAATGGAAATTAAGGAAACGGAAAATTCCCAGTCGTAGTCCAAAAAATTGGCGACGATTGATATTAAAAAGGAGACAACCGCCCCGATAACAATGCCGATTATTCCGCCGATTAAAGTTATGGCGACAGATTCAATTAAAAATTGGTTTGAAATATTAGAATTAGTGGCTCCGACCGCCTTGCGCAAGCCGATTTCCCGCGTTCTTTCCGTCACGCTGACGAGCATTATGTTCATAATCCCGATACCGCCAACCAGCAGGGACAAAGCCGCCATGGCTGCCAAAAAATAGCGCAGGGCATCAGTAATAGTTTTTACCATATCCAAAGCCTGAGCCGCGCTCCGGATCGTAAAATCGTCGCCAGCGCCGCTTTGGTCAAGAATATCATGCCTTTCCCGCAAAGTAATAGTTACTTCTTCCATGGCTTCGGCAATGTTCTCTTCATAATCAACTTTAGCCCTGATCATATTAACGTGGTTAACCCCGAGCATCAGCTTCTGCATAGTCCGGATGGGAAGAAATATTTTGTCATCATAATCCTGAAAAGCGACCGTCCCTCTTTTAGCCATGACTCCGATTACTTCAAAGGTATGCTTTTTAATTTTTATCCTTTGGCCAACCGCATCAGATTCGCCGAAAAGTTCCTCTTTAACCGTACTGCCCAAAACTACTACTTTAGCTAAATTTTTTTCTTCCTCCTCGGAGAAAAAACGCCCTTTGGCCACTTCTCCGCCTTCCACCTCCATCATATCAGCCATACAGCCGCTTAAATTAGTATCATAAGTACGGGAGTCCCAGCTGGCCGTGCCCACGCCGTTTGAATAAGCGACCACGGCTGCTAAATGGGGCGCGTTTTTTTTGTCCCGCAAAGCTACGGCATCATCATAAGTAAGAGTTGTGATAACAATACCCATAGCTGAAGCCGGCGGACCTTCGTTTTCCGCTTTACCCGGCAGGACCCCGATTAAATTTGTGCCCAGACTTTTAACCTGCGCCAAAATCAAACTTTGGGCTCCGGCCCCGACTGACATAATAATAATAACTGCTCCCACACCAATCACAATCCCAAGCATCGTTAAAAAACTTCTAACCTTATTAGCTAGAAGCGAAGTGGTAGAATTGCGAATACATTGTCTAATAATAGTTATCATTTAAGCGCTTAACTAATAATCTAAAATTAAATTAGTTTCATGATTAAATGTAAATATACCTAAAATATTGACATTTTCAAATTTTTATGCTTATATTTAATTAAGAAAATTGCTTTCAGTATTACAACGCCCATAAAAGGAGAGGCACATGAAAAAGCGAATCTTCTATGTGGCAGTTGCTCTGGTTGCCATAGTCGTCGGCCTCTTATATTTCCAGAAGCCGGCTGTCGAGCACGTAAATAGTTCCGGCGAAATTTCCCAGGTACCATCCGCGCCGGATACGATCAGGGCGGAAAAAATAAAACAGTTCTTTGGATTCGCGGCAGAATACCAAAAACAGAATGGGAAACCGCTCTCACGTGACTCGCGGGCAAACGAAGTCGTGTGGTATCGGACTTATCTATGTTTTATGGAAATGGAGCGTTCATACTACTCCCTGAACGAAACAGAGAAATGTTCGATCTTCGCTACTGATCAAAAATTGCCAAAGGGTATAAAAATCAGTGAAGGCGAGCCGCTGATTGAAGTCGCGGGTGTTTCCCTGATAAGCGGAAATCCGCGGGAAGATTTCGAGTCTTTCCTCGAAAATAGCTACGTGGAGATCGACTACATGTCGGGATGGTCAATGTTTCAGGACGGTAGCACCTGCACAAAAGTCACCAATGATTATTACGACGAGCTTGAGGCGAAGGGCCTCAAGGTTGTCCGAGATTAGCATCTCTTTTTAAAGGAATCAAGGAGCCTGTTGTCCGCGCAGGCTCTTCTTTTATTTCAATATTTCCCCATCTCTGGCTATTCTTCTGTTAGCCACTTTAAAGTCATCAAAAATCAACCCGTCTTTTATCTTTATTATTCTGTCCGCGTGTTCGGCCGTATAAGTTTCATGAGTGACTAAAATTATAGTATTGCCGGCATCATTAAGCTTCTGCAGAATTTCCATAACCTGCACGCCGGATTTGGAGTCCAGGTTCCCGGTCGGCTCATCGGCAAAAACCACGGAAGGATTATTGACCAAAGCCCGGGCGATCGCCACTCTCTGCTTTTCTCCGCCGGAAATCTGGTTGGTAAAATAATTTAACCGGTGCTTGAGGCCCACGCTTTCCAAAACTTCTCTGGCCCTCTTATCAGGGTCATTTTTATTTTCAGAATAAATCAGGGGCAGCTTTACATTATCTAAAACCGTTGTCCGGGGAAGCAAATTAAAAGCCTGAAAAACAAAACCGATTTTTTTATTGCGCAAACTTGCCAATTCGTCATCGCTTAAATCATT
Organism: Patescibacteria group bacterium; assembly: GCA_028716725.1. Lineage (GTDB taxonomy): Bacteria > Patescibacteriota > Patescibacteriia > Patescibacteriales > JAQTRU01 > JAQTRU01. Next base: position 13,238 of record JAQUPG010000007.1, read on the forward strand.
CACATTTTCCTTTTCCAGTTCATAGGTTCCGCTCGTTGCCCTGTCAAGCAAGCCCAAAATGTGCATTAGGGTAGATTTGCCGGATCCGGACGGCCCCATAATCGCCACAAAATCACCTTTGTCTATACTAAAAGAAAGGCCGTGCAAGACTTTAGTCACGACCTCTTCTGTCCGATATTCTTTTTTTAAATCTTTTACTTGAATTAATGGGGTTGACATTTATTTATATTTATGTTAATTTATTCTGTTGAACTTTCAAAACTAAACCACAATTCCTAGGAGGAAGCCATGAAAAAGCTGACATTCTTTTCGCTCGTCATTCTTTCCCTGTTTCAGTTCGGGAGTACAGTCTGGAGCATGGGGTTAAAACTCCCCGAGCTTCCGGAAACGGTGGCAGAGTTTTCTCTTCCCGAGAATAATATTTCCCTCACCGATTCTTCTTCGCCAAAATCTTTTCCTAATCTGGCTGAAGGCGGAGAAAGCCAATTTTCTTCTGGCTACTGGTCAAGCGACCTTTATCCAAAGGCAATTGCCAGGGATGGAGTCTGGGATAAAGTCAAGAGAACCTGGAACGGAGAGATAGCTTACGTTATTGAAAAAATAACTGGGAAAGGCAGAAGTAATATTTTTATCTGGACCGGTGTTCATTCTTTTTTTGATTCTATCACCGATGCCAAGGCCCATTCTCGCGGGAAAATGAAATATTTTTCCGGCGACGATGATTGGCATATGTGGAAGAATTGTCGAGATTTTTCCCTCGTAATGCTGATGCTAAATGAGGGAAACCGAATATTCACAGAAAAATTAACAGCCAAGGGGGCAGCGGGAGATCTTGCGTGTATTGCTTTTTGGAGATTTGTAATCCATAACTCTGTAATGAAAATTTCCAAGGGCGGATTTCCCGCCTATAATGACCCCTATTATAATCAACATGCTTTACCATACTGGGGGTTAGACGGGAAAGACCATTATATCGCCACCGGCCGCTGGTCTACTCCGATCTGCGACATCATATCCGTAACAGCGGCGATTTACCTGCTGAAACAACCTGAAACTCCCATCTTGAACAAAATCTCTGTTTCAGATGGAATGGTTGGTTTCAGAACGACGTGGTAATGTCAAAGTCGACCATTACAAGGGCGGTTCAAGTGCGAGCCGCCTTTTTTAATCCCGCACCTTTTAGGCGATTAAATATTTTGAATTTTGAAATATTTAGTTGTTATAATTAATTATTTTGGCAGCTAGTTATTTAGGTATTTAACGTGCAAGCGTTTCGCCTAAAAGGTGCGGGATTAATTCCCGTCTTTTACAAAAGTTATTGCCTGATCCCCTTCTTTAACTCCGGAAAGAACTTCAACCATGCCCTCGTCCCCCTGCAGGCCGATTTTTACCGGCATCTCAATGGCTTTTTGGCCGACCAAAATTCTTGCATATTTATCTCCGCCGTTTTTTTCCACGACCGCGCGGGAAGGCATTATTAAAACATTATCTCTGAAATTAGTGGTAATAATAACATTAGCGGTCATGCCTGATTTTATCCCGGCCATTTTTGTCTCATCTTTTTCCGTAAATTGGATTTTAACCTTATAGTAAGTCACGTCCTGGATAATTGTTTCTGCCGGCTCTATTGAATAGACTTTTCCAAAAAATTTCACCCCGTCGCCAAAAGCGTCCAAAGTAATTTCGACCGGGTTGTCCTTTTTTACCTTAGTAATATCAGCTTCCGAAATATCAACTTCAATTTCGAAATTATTTTCACCCAGGATGGCTATGGCTGGTTTGGCCGCCGTTGCCTGCTCCCCTAATTCATATTCAATCCTCACAACCGTCCCGTCTATCGGCGCTTTTATAATACTATCTCCAATTTGCTCTTTTGCCAAAGCCAAAGCGGCTTCGGCTTGTTTAACCTGGGCCCGATATAAAGACACGTCCTGAATCCTGGCTGGCGATTTAAGATTTTCTAGCTGGGCTTTTGCCACCTGCCAGGCTTCCAAGCTCGTATCAACCTTTGACTGAGCGGCCGCTACCTTCTGATCCCCGGCCAGCCGGACAGACGCTAAAGAATTTTTAGCTGACTTTATGGCATTAGCCAAATCTATTTTCGCTTTAGCCAAATCATCTTCAGCTCCGGTTACTTCTGTTTGGTAGGTTAAAACCGCATCCTCTAAATTGTGCTGCGCCGTTTGAACGGCGGAAATGGCCGTGCTAATAGCCGTAATCTGAGTGCTGATTGAGGTTTTGTAAACATCTAATTCGGTTTGGGTAAAAGCGGAGGAAACAACGCTGTTTTCCAAAGCCTTATAACAATAATCAAGGGCTTCAAAAACTTTATTTAGAGCCGTCAGGCAATTTTGGCTGGCGGTGATTACCGCCGAATTGGTTTGAGCTGTTTTAGCCGTAGCTAAGCTGTTATTGGCCGCTGTCAGCAATTCTACGCCATCGGCGTAGGAACTTACCGTACTGGGGAGATAACTTCTATTTTTAGCCTTAAGCGGTTCTTCGGCATCGCTGTCTTCTAAAATCGTATTTATATTATCAAGAGCCGTATTGGCTATCACTAATTTATTATCAACAGTTGTTAAAGCTACGCTTCTTTTGTTGTTAATTGACTGCTCGTAGGTGCTTTTAGCATTGGCTAAGTCCGTCTCCGCTAAAGTCACGGCTTGTTCATATGAAGTAATGTCGTCCGCCTGATTTGATTCTAAATCAGCCAGACTTTTTTCCGCCTGGGAAATATCTTCGGCTGTAGTTTTTTCAATTTTATCCAGTTCCGCCAAATTGGCTAAATAAGTGGCTTTAGCCTGGTCAACCTGGGCCTGGGAAACGGCAATTTCTTTAGAGGTGGCGCCGGCCAATAATTTATTCAAATTAGCGTTAGCCACATCCAGATTAGCCTGCGCTTCCTGCTCTTTTATGGAAAACGAATTATAATCCAGCTCGGCCAGAACTTGGCCTTCCTTTACTTTATCGCCCATTTGCACTGATATTTTTCCGACCTTCCCGCTTTGCAAAAAGCTTAATTCAATTTCCTGGGAAGATTTAACCGTACCCACTTCGCTTACGGTCTGGGTTAATTTACCCCTGGCCACCGTCACTGTCGTATATTCCGTTTTGTTTTTTTTGCCCATAATAAAAAATACGGACAAAGCCGCAATCGCCACTAAAAGTATCACTATAATTTTTATTCTTTTCCCGGTTATTTTCATAATCCAAAAAGTTTTATTTTATTTTTTCTATATTAGCAATAATCTTTTTAAATTTAGAAATGAATTCATCAATATTGAAATCGTTTTTTATAAAATAATGCTTTATTCCCAGGTCTAAGCTTCGGCTCCGGCTATCCTCGTCGCTCAAGTTAGTAAAGATAAATATCGGCAGGAGAGAAATTTCTTCGTCCGCTTTTATGGCTTTTATCACGTCAAAACCGTCCACGGCCGGCAGAATTAAATCTAGAATTATAAAATCAGGCTTAAATTTTTTTATTTCTCTAAGCAAATCGCCAACTTCTATGTTGCCGCTGCTTGTCCCCACTAAAAACCCCTCCAGGCTTAATTTCGCCTGCAGACTGGATAAAATATTGGCGTCATCTTCAGCTATATAAATCCTTTTTGGCATATTAATATTATAGCAATATTAAAAATATTTTTCAAATTCAAGGTGGGGGCAATTCGCGAATTGCCCCTACTTATTATTTTTTAGGTTTTTAAAAAATTAAAAGGGGGGTATCTGCTAGATACCCCGCTTTTGCCTTCCTTTGGAGGCATTTCTCCGCTTGATTACTCGTTGTTCTGGACGTCCGCATTGACGAGGTTGTAGCCGCGACCGTTCACCACCTGGTTGAATCCACTGTTGTTGCTGTTGTTACCGTTGTCCTGAGGGCGCCCGCGATTGTCGAGGGCGCCGGAGAGAATGGATTGCATCTTTTCCTCCTTAAGGAAAAAGAGCGTGATTGTTGTTTGAGGGCTTAGTGCTCTCAGCCTCCTTCCCGAAAGCTGCTCACAGCTTTTTGGGGTTATTTTTATTATATAATATCTACTTGATTTTGCCAATGACTACCTGTTAATAATTTTTTCTAAATATTTTTTCGCTTCTAATTGCTCTCTTAAAGGATTTTCCAACTCAATTGCGCAAATCGGCGGAAAATATTTTACATATTTTTTAACATAATCCAACTCGGATAAATCATGCAACCAATGATTATTGTAATATTTCCTTTTCTCGCCGTTTTCAATTTCAAAAAAGGGTTTTGTTCGCATGGCAGATATGTGGCCGAAGCCAACTTTATATTTTTTTAAGACAGTGGGGAATTTTTTATAACTTTCCAGTTTCTGCATCTGGCTATAATCATGCCAATGGCTTACGTCCAGACAAAAACCGGCAAAAATGTCCAAAAGATGAAGAGATTCATTTGAAAAATTAATATGATTTTCTAAATAAATTTTTTTTAGATACCCCTTACTTCTGGCTAAAAAATCTCTATTTACCTTGTTAAAATGAGTATTAAAAAATTTCGTCTTAAATCTCTTTGTTAAGTAAGCAAATTCCCATTTTTTAAAATCATGCCTTACATGGACAACCGGAATTTCTTTTAAACCAGTTTTCTCCAATAGCTTATAGAGCTCTTCCCTTTCCTTAATTTCTAAGCAAGTGGGGAAAAGCGCGATTTCTTTTAGCCCTAATTTATCAATTTCTTTAACCTTACCTCGCCAATCTGATTTATAAGTAGTGGTCAATCCTAAAAGTATTTTTGGTTTCACCCCGTTAGAAATTTTTTTTCTTTCTTTCTCCATAATATTTTTGCCCTTGAATATCTCTTCCCCCATTAAAATTTTATTACTCTTCCTATCCGACCAAATTTCTAACGGGGTTCATAACAAAATAAAAAAACACTATACGATACGCGATAGGCGTTATGCGATATGTGTTAAGTAATTCTATTTTTTCACTTCCTTATAATTTTCCACAAAACCCTTTCCCTTAAGCGGCCGCCACCATCCTTCGTTTTGTTTATACCACTCTACGACGCCGTCAAGGCCTTTCTCAAAATCAATTTCCGGCTCCCAGCCCAATTCATTTTTTATTTTGGCAATATCAAGCAGATACCGGCGGTCATGCCCGGGCCTGTCTTCTATATATTTCTTCATGGAATCATCCTTCCCTAATCTTTTTAAGACTGCCGCGGCGATTTCTTCAACGCTTTTTTCTAAGCCAGTACCAATATTATAGGCTTCGCCGATTTTGCCTTTCTTAATTATCATCTCAATCGCCCGGCAATGGTCATCAGTATGAATCCACTCCCTTTTGTTTAAACTGCTTTTAAATAACGGAATCGGCTCATTATCTATTAAATTAGAAATGAATCTGGGAATTACTTTTTCCGGAAATTGGTACGGCCCATAGTTATTAGCGCAATGGCTTATGGTTATCGGCAGGCCAAAAGTATGGAAATAGCACATTACCTCATGGTTAGCTCCGGCTTTAGAAGCATTATAGGGGGTCTTGGGGGCGTACGGGTCGCTTTCTTTAAAAGCGCGGTTTTCATCCAAAGCCAAGTCTCCAAAAACCTCGCAAGTCGAAATGTGGTGGAATCTTATCAATCCGGCTTCCTTGGCTGCTTCCAAGAGCATCTGCGTGCCCAAAACATTGGTTTTAACGAAAATATCCGGTTCCACCATAGCCCGGCCGTTATGTGACTCGGCGGCAAAATTTACAATCACATCAACTTTTTCGGTTTTGAGTAAATTGATATTGTTTTTTAAATCTCCTATATCGCCTTTGACAAATTTATAATTAGAATTATTTTCAATGTCCTTCAAGTTTTCCAAATTTCCGGCGTACGTCAAAATATCCAAATTGACAATTTTATCATCCGGATATTTTTTAAACCAATAATGGATAAAATTACTTCCTATGAATCCGGCTCCGCCGGTTACTAATAGTTTCATATTTTATTTTTTAGATAATTAGCCTTGAAATGACTAACAGCCATTTTAATGTCTTTTACTTGTTTTTTAATAACATTACCAGGTAATGAATCTATATTAAAATATTTACCTAAGGGGCAACTTCCTTTAGCAATAGCCCAATGCATTAGGGTCATCTCTTTACCTCGACCAAGATTACGAAAAACAGGTTTAACAAAAATTGGTCCAATTTCTATTTTAACATTCTTCAATTCATCAGTTAGAATTCTTTTAATCGCGTCTTTAAAATTACCCTCTCTGTCTGTTTCTCTAACTACTGTGCCAGGAGCATGAAACATGTCCGGCCAATTGGAATCGTCCTTCTTCCTTTTTATTAAAAGTACCTGAAGAGAATTATTTTTCTCCAGGCGGATGGGAACTATCTCAATGGTCGAAAGCACACACAATCTAGAAACCTCTAAAAATATAGGCAATGGCAAAATGCCCGGTTTTAACTGTGCCATTTTTTTTCTAATAATCTCTATATCGTCTTTATTGAGAACCCCTTTTATTTTCTTCATAAAATCTTAAATACCATTTTTTATTTTTTTCACGATTTCCTCCGCTTCTCCCTCCCCATACTTTTCCTGCGGCCAAAGTTTTAACCCATCATCCTGTCTTCTCGGAATAACATGAAAATGAAGATGCGGAACAATTTGCCCGGCGACTGGGCCATTGTTCTCTGTTATATTATACCCTTCTGCCCCCAAACTATCTTTCACTGCTTTTCCTATCTTTTTAATAACTACTGTCAATTTGCATAACTCGGCTTCCAGAATCTCTTCCATATTCTCATAATGCTTTTTCGGCACTACCAAGGTATGCCCGGGATTTACCGGCGCGATATCCAGAAAAGCCAAAACGTTTTCATCTTCATAAACTTTAAAACTAGGAATTTCCCCGGCTATAATTTTACAAAAAATACAATCCATATTTTTAAACTTAACTAACTTTTTTCTTCTCTTTATGATAAGTAAGCGGGTCTAAGGGCAATTCTACATAAAAAGTCGTGCCCTTGTCCACTTCGCTCGTAAACCAAATCTTGCCCTCATGGTACTCGACAATATTTTTCGCCACAAACAAACCTAAGCCATTGCCTTCCGGCTGGAAACTTAAGGCATTAGCTCCCCGGAAAAACTTTGTAAAAATCTGGCTTTGCGATTCTTTGGATATGCCAATCCCGGTATCTTTTACCGCCAAGAGAATCTTATCATCCTTCAGGCGACAGTCAACTGTAACCTCGCCCCCCTTATCCGTATAAATAACGGCATTCTCAATTAAACTGGCCAAGACCAATTTTACCTTATTAGGGTCAAGCTTTGCTTCCGGAAGATTTTTATCAATGTTTAAATTAAATTTAACGCCTTTTTCGGCCGCTGTTTCTTGATAGCGCTTGCTTACCTCTTCCAGGAGGCCGCCTAAATCGGTTTTCACGAACTGGTAATAATATTTTCCCTGTTCAATGGAAAAAATATCTAAGAGGTCATCTACCATTTTTATAAGCTTCTCGTTATAATCAAAACATTGCTCCAGAACTTTTTTCTGCTTCAATTCCATCTTGCCAAAGTTTCCCTTTAAAAGCAAATCAAAGGCCGACTTAATCGCCGAAAGCGGGGTTCTTAGCTGGTGCCCGGCGATCATTATAAATTCCGACTTCATCCGGTCAACAAATTTTTCCCGGGAAATGTCATGGATAATCTTAGCGGTTCCGATTAATTCGCCTTTCTCATCTATTATAGTAACGGTATAAATTCTTAAAACTTCCTCGCCCATGCCCGCCGGTTTTAATTCTCCCTTCTTTTTATATTTATCCTTAAAAATTTCCAACAAATTAATATATCTTTTGTCTATATTTTTTGCTTTCTTGCCTAAAACTTCTTTAGCCGCAAAATCCAAGAATTTCTCCGCCTTTGCATTAACCGCCTCAATAATTCCTCTGCGGTTGACAAACACCAAGCCATCGGACAAATTAGCTAGGATCGCTCTTTCCTTGTCCCTTTCCTCCCTGATTTCCTCTTCCCTCGCCCTTAAGGCCCGGGCGATTAAACCGGCGAACATTCCCACGATATAGAAGCTTAAGATGATGGCAATCAGGTTAGTAATAACCGCGGAATAATTAAAAGCCAAAGCGTATTCATAGGCTAAATTATAGCGGGAAAAGAAAGGAATAATTTCGAAATACTGCAACAGGATTAAACCGCCGTAAAAAATACTGGCCAGGCTGGAAATAATCAAAACTCCGGCGAAAGAATAAAAAAAGGCCGAGGCAATAATATTATAGAAAAAATAAAGGAAAGAAATGCTGGTCAGGCCGCCGGCGTAAAAAATTACCAAAATATAAAAAAGATAATCAATGATTAAATTGAAAAAACTTATAATTCTAACCCCGGCAAAGGAAATTCTTTCCGGTTTCCGGAAATAAAAGAAAAATATCAAATTCAGGCCGTAAGAGCATAAACCCATAAAAACCATTAAAAGCAAAGGGAAATTAGTGTTGGGCGAATCGGCAATTCTTTCTGACAAATTCCCGGTAATTTTTGAAGCCAGGCCGATTAAAACAATGCCGCTGGTATAAAGCCAGCGTCCCTTCACTAAAATCCGGTTAACGGCTATTAATCTAAATTTTTCTCTGATAAATTTATCCATAATGCTACCCGATTTTATAAGGCGAATCCTCTCTATCCTCCCATCTTATTTCGTCAACCTCTTCTTTTTTATTTTCGCCTTTATATAATTTATCCGGTAAATTAATGCTCATTCCTCCCTCTCTGGAAACGCATTTATAGCCATGCACTACCCCGGGCGGCACAATCACTAAGGCGGGGTTTGACGTCCCCGCTTCTATTTTCATATTTTCGTCTTTGGTTTTGGAGTTTTCCCGCCTATCCCAAAGATAAAGTTCAAAGTCTCCCGGCCCGACAAAAACGAACCGGTCAGACTGCTTTACGTGCTCATGCGGACCGCGGATTATACCGGGCTTGGTGAGACTTACATAACTCATTATTGGCGAAAAACCATCTTCATCCTGCCGAAAAATTTCCGTTAGCCAGCCCCGCTCGTCCTCGTATTTTTTTAATTTTTTTATTACTACCCCCTCAATCATAAAATTATAAATCTTTTTTAGTTAATAAGCCGTTCTGCGCTCCTTGTTCGGCTATAACCGAGGCGGTATTTCTTATGCCTAAATGCATGGCTTTGCCAATATCGCCTTTATATAATTCCAAACCAGCCATAAAAGAAGAATTAAAAGCGTCGCCCACGCCCGTAGTATCAATCCGCTTTTTCTCTCTTATTATATTATGATGATAAAATCTTTTGCCGTCATAAGCATCCGCCCCGTCTTTACCCCGGGTTAATACTACTGTCTCCGGTCCCCAAGATTTTATAATTTTTAGCAGTTCCTTTGGATTATTTAAAAATCCATAGTTTTTTTTCTTATATTTTGGGTCCGATACCACCAGTTCAATCGCCTCATCTTTGTTAACAAAAAAGATAGCGGTCTTAGCGATAAACTTCTTTAATCTTTTCGCTCCGGTATTAAGCTGGACATGCCCCGGGTTCCAGGCGACTTTTAAGCCCCTTACGGAAAACACTTTATTTAACACTTCTTCCCATTTCCCCGACAAAGAAGCCACAAAAACCCATTTAGCATTTTTTAAACTCTCTAATTCCTTATTCCTAATTCCTAATTCAGAGTTCGCTGCCCGGTTGGAAAAAACGATTTTTTCCGGATTGATTAAGATAAAAGAAAACCCGGTTTCTACGCCTTTTATTTTCTGCGCCAATTTCGTATCCACCCTATGCTTTTTCAGATTAGCCAAAACTCTTTTCCCCCGTTCGTCATCGCCAATAGCAATTAAGCTCGCCACGCGAAAACCCAAACCGGCGAAATTTACGGCCGCATTAGCCGCCCCGCCGCCGAAAGTGGAATAGGATTTATCAATTTTCATTTTGGCGCCGTATTCAAAAGCCAGCAATTTCTGTCTTAAAATATCCTTTTTATTGTCCATCAAGATTCCTTCGTGGGTATAAAAAGTTATATCCTCGGTGGCTCCGCCAATAGTGATCATGTCATATCTTGCCCCATTAGAAATTTTGTTATTTTTTTTCGTCATATAATTTATTTAAAAATATTTTTTATCTTATTAAAATTTGCTATACCCCCTAGTTAGATTTCTAACGGGGTTCATATTTTCTTCTTATGCCTCTCCAATTAACTGGAGTTGACAAAATATTTATTATATGCTAATATATAATATTAGTAAAATTGCACATTATATCTCAATTTTAGCATATTTCCTTGAAAGGCGGAAAAGATGGACCCGATAAGTATTGTGTACCTAGTAACCCATGCCGACAAAGAAGGACTAACTTGGTTGGGCTGGTTTTTAGAAAAGTGGGTTGGCAAGTTATATGACAGGTGGCCCAGGCTAACCGAATTTCGGTGGCTCAACAAGATGTTCTGGGTGGCTAACCCGGGTATGACATGGAGAGGGAAAAGGAGAATTAAAAAACTCCGACTCGTCCTTGAAAAACTTCTCCCCGATGGTCGTCCGAGCAAAGTCCTCTGCGGGACAGGAAGGCGACAAATTGAAGTCGCTCTATGCCTCGGTTATAAGTTGAGTGATATCTTCTGTTCTGATATTTGGGGTGGGCCAGCCACCTTAGTAAAAGTCGGCAGTAAGAGAATGGTAATATTGGCGGACGGGACTCTCGTCGATTATGATGAGAAATTCTTGTCCAGCAAAGACCTTGCCAGGACAGCTAAGGACACCCTGAGAGGTCTTCTCAACAATTCTGTCATCCCCTCTGGCCGACCCGTTGCTATCAGGGCGCTGGGCCTAAAAGCAGAACAGTGCCAGAACGGCGCCATCTACCGTATCAAAATCTTTCCTGACGGAAGGATTGAAGCGGAGGTGGCGGTTACGGGTGTTTTTCTGGAAGACGCAAAAACCAGGGAAGCAGCGGCCCATGTCTAACATCATTTTTTCTCATACGGCGATTGCTTTGCAACTTAGCAACCGCCGTTTTTTTATTTTAAAACTTTTACTATTCCCTTATTAGCATCAACCTCTACTAATTGCCCATCGCGCAACACTTGTGTTGCAATTTTCGCGCCCACGACACAAGGAATCTTTAATTCCCGCGAAATAATAGCGGCATGGCAGGTTAAGCCGCCTTCATCGGTTACGATAGCTGCGACTTTTTTCAAACCGGTAATTAAATCCGGCTTAGTTATCGGCGCGACTAAGATGTCGCCCTTTTTTATTTTACCAATATCCTTAAAACTTTTTATAATTTTGGCCCGGCCACGAGCTTTACCTAAATTAGCAACCTGACCTTTTAATTCTCTTATTTCTTTACTCAGTTTAGCCAAAAATCCTTTTTCTTTTATTACCCGTTCAGCTTCTGCCCCAGCTAAAACTATTAACTCCCCTTTTCCCGGGCAAATAAGGGATAAACTCTGACGAGATTTAATTAAAGATCTTTTAGGTAAAATGTTTTTTGCTAAAAACTTTTTTGCTTCTAGCGGAGTTAAATACCGGAAATCCCTTACCGGCCAGCCCGCCCGGGAGGCAGCTTCGGCGAACAAAGGCCTGGCTTTAAAGCTGGTATAAGAAAAAACCGCCCCCAACTCTGTTTTAATAAAAGCAAAGGTTTCTGCATATTTAATTAATTTTTTTATCTGCGCTGGGGGATTTAATTCTTTTATTATTTTTTTCTTCTGTCTTTTTACATCTGCCAGATAATTTGAAAGAACCCTATACTTTTTATTTAATTCATTTTTATTCTTTAACCAACTTTTAATTTCCTTAATATAAAATTCTTTTGGCCAATCCGGAGAATCAAAAAAAACAGGCAGCCAGCAAAATTTTTTATGAAGCTCATTAAACTCTCTATTAATATCTGGATCCTCCTCTCTTAACCAAGCTAAAATAACCTCAACATCTTTTTTAAAGAAAAAATCATAGATTTTTTTCCTCTTTGAAATCTTTTTGGCGATTTTTAAAATTCCCAGTTCATTTTTAATTTCGCTACTTAGACGAACCGGCGATACCAGAATACTTAAATAAGCAGCCGCTTTACCCCGGCCATTAATTTTCTCCAACAAATACTTTTCTAAATCAGCCGCTAAAGTAAGGTCAAACATCCGGCAGAGAGATGCATAAGGATGGTGAGCAAGAAAGGCCCGGCAATAATAATCTAAAAGCCGGGTTGATTTCTTATTGGAGGCCCCGGCTAAATCTGTTTTGCTAATTAGTTCGGCTATTTTGCAAAAATCGTTACGAATATAGAAATAATTAGAAGCCAATCTGTCCAAAAATATTCTGTCTTTCTTCGCTCGACGGCCAAATATTTCCGCTAATTGATCAAACTGACCGGAAACAAGATAGGAAGTGGCTACCTCGTCTTTTAAAATCGAACTGTAAGTAGATGCCCCCTGGCCTATAATTTTGGGCAAGCGGTAGACATAATTATAGTTACATAGATACCAAGGAAAAAGCGTAGAAAACCTAGCCAATTGCTTCTCCCAAATTATTTTTTTTGATTTTTTGGCTTTCATAATTTTGTCACTATCCCCTCATCAGCATTCATTTCTATCAAATCCCCATCTTTTAAAACCTGTGTCGCGGTTTTTGTCCCCACGATGCAGGGCTTTTTAAATTCACGGGATATAACGGCGGCATGGGAATTAATACCACCGAAATCAGTAACCAAACCCAGAGCTTTTTTAATATAAGGCGTATATTCAATAATGGTTTCCCTGGCCACAATAATTTTACCTGCAGATTTCTTAACGTCAGATAAACTGCGCACTATTTTTACTTTGCCTCTAATTTTTCCTAAACAAGCTGCCAACCCTTTTACATCCCCGCTTTTATTATTTCTCAATTCTGCGAAACCTTGTCTTTTTAAGAACGACGCAGCCGTTTCCCCCGTAAATATTTTCGTCCCCTTCTTGGTACCGAGAAAAACATAGAATTTTTTGCGCGCGTTAATCTCTTTACCGCCGACAGTCCCCGGCAATTCCTCAACAGTATAACGGTTAATCGGTTTCTTTTTATACTTTTTCCCCAAGAAGGAAAAAGCACGGTTATAAAGAGGGTAAATAATTTTTGCCCCCTTGTCGCGCAAGTCGCCGTTGCGCTCAATCAATTTGCTTAACCGCTTATTTTTCTTAAAATCAGCCAACCTTTCCGCATAATACGAATAGATCAAAATCGGCCCGACATCTTTTATGGCATTTAGGCTCTTCTCGGCCAAATCCCGCCCGCGCAACTTATAATTTTTTATCAGCTTCTCATATCGGGCAAAAACTTTTTCCATTTCTTTATTCCGGTAATGCTTAACCGCTTGCCGGAAGTTTGCTTCATCTTCCTTTTTGTCTACGAATACATCCATTTCCCCGTCATCGCCGATTGCCAGCAATTTGCTTAACTTAACGCCGTTTATTTTATCAATATCCAGATAAGTCCACTTCATAAAATCCCGTTTTAGGATAGAAGTCGGACGGCTCACAAAAAGTTTCCATTTTTTGCTTGTATAATTTATCATATATTTAATTCTTATAATTTTATCACCTTACCTTTACCTGCGTCTAGCTTTATTTTATCCCCGGTTTTAAGGGAGTCCGTGCCGTTTTTGGTGCCGACAATGGTGGGAATTTTTAATTCGCGGGAAACAATCGAGGCGTGGGAAGTAATCCCGCCCTGGTCAGCGACAATCCCCTTGACTCTTTTTAAATATGGTACAACGTCATACCTGGTGGTTGAGCAAACTAAAATTGCGCCTTGCGGAATATTTTTAAAATCACTGGGCCGCAGAGCGACAAAAGCCGGCCCGGTTACTATTCCCGGATAAGCCGGATTACCGGTTAACTCAGAATTTTTTTCTTTCCTGATATTGCCGGCTTCTCTTTTAAAAAAATTATCAGCTTCTTTATTCCAGAAAACTTTTTCCTTCCCGTTAAAAAATAAGATAACCGCTCTTTTTCTTTTATAAAAATTCTTGGGCAATTTTCCTCCCCGGGCATAATTTAAAACCTCTTCAGGCAGAAGCATTAAAGCCTGCTTCTGCGACAAACCAAGTTTTTCACCCAGTCTTCCTCGCCAAATTTTTTCCGCGGCCAAAAGTTTTTTCACGGCCGCCTCTCTTGATAAGCCAAATCGCCTAAGTAATTTTTTATCCGCTTCCGGTATTAAATTTTGGGCTAATTCAGGCAATTGAAAAACTGCCAACAAATCGCAAACACCTTTGAATAACTTGGGTAAATAGGGAATGAAATCGGCCTCTTTGCCAAAACATTTTTTAGTCAGAGAAAGCATCTTTTCTGATCTCTGTTTAATTACTAAACTAAATTTTTGTACAAATCGGGTATTAAATCTTTTCTTATAATATTTTTTCAACAATTCCATATCCCGGGCCGACCGATAAGAATATTCAAGGCTATCAATATAATAAAAAAATACATTTTTAAAAGCCCAGCCAAAATCCCGTTTCATTTCGTTCGTATAACCATGCCCCACCAGATAAACATCAAAAGGATAATATTCAACTTTGCGATTTAAAAACCAGCGCATATTTTTATTATTCTAAAATTTATTGGAAGGCCGGTCTAAAAACACCGGCTTCAGCCTTTTGCTCGCGAAATTCACAATATAAAAAAGCAAAAATACAAATAATAAATTAAAAAATGATTGGTAGCCCAGAGCAAGCCAGAATTCCTTGCCGGCCAGGGTACTTATCTTTATCTCCGGAAAACTAAATAAAAAGGCAAGCAGAAAAAAAAGAAGGCTATAAAAAAGGGTAGAAAAAAAAGTTAAAGCTATGGAGGAATAAAGAGAGCGGTCGGTAAAAAAATTAGCGAGCAAAAAATTAGCGAGCAAAACCGTAAAAAATAGGGAAATTAAATAAACGCCAAAAGGGAAAAAGGAATATATGTCCAGTAAAAATCCGGCGCCCAGGGCCCACCATAAAGACAGCCTGAAACCGCTAAGCGTAAGAATAAAAATTATGGCCACCAATATCAGGTTAAAATAGCTCATCCCGAGAGGCAGAGCGGCGATAAAAGACACCTGGCAGACAGACAAAATATATATTAAGATTAAATTTAAAAAAATTCTTAGATACATAATTTAATTTTTCGGCGGCCGCAAAACCGACACTATTGTCAACTCATCTAAATTAATTAAGGGTTCAATCGTCGCCCTTTGCCAGACTTCATTGCTGGTTTTGTCTACCTCGACTATCCGGCCTATAACTAAACCAGCCGGGATATCCTTTTCCAGGCCGGAGGTAACCGCCGTATCGCCGACTTTTATTTCTTCCGCCTGGGGGATAAAATTCATCCTTATGGTCAGACCCAGCTCACCCTCCGTAATGCCGGCGGTTTTATTCGGGCCGCCCGGCTGATCCTCTTCCTCCTGGATTGACGCGGCCAGTTTGCAATTGCTGTCGGTAGCAAGATAAATCTTGGCCGTGTTTTCCTTTGCTTCCGCTATCTTACCGACAATAATCCCTTCGCTATTTACCGCGACCAAACCGGAGGCCAAACCTTCTGCCAATCCCTTATCAACAATCAGGCTTTGCCGGCCACTGACCGGATCGGCGAATATCCCCCGGGAAACAACATTAGCCAAAATGTAATTATATTCATTTTTTGTGGAAAATTTTAGATATTGGCGCAATTTTTTATTTTCTTCTTCAATTGATTTAAGCCTGGCGTTTTCCGCCTTTATCTGGTTTACTTCCGCCTGCAGATCCTTTAGGGAGGCCAATAATTCTTCTTTGTCTGTCCGTTCGCTTAACGCCAGCCGCAGGGAAGAACTTACTGAATAAAGACGGCCGGCAACGGGGCTTATCGCCCGCCCCATAATATTTTCAAGAGGAGACAAAACCTTAATAAAATGCAAAAAAATAAGCAGCCCAATAACTGCCATAAATACAAAAATATTATTTTTTGTTTTTATCTTCAACATACACTAAATAATAACTTGCCTACCGGCAGGCAGGAATAACAAAATAATATAAAAAATAAATTTAATTTCTGTATTTTAATTGCTGCTCTTTTAAAAACCCTATATAACCGTTAATGGCCCCTTCCACATCCCTGCCCTCGTTGTATAAATTATAAAATTTCTCTTGGTTTATATAATTTTCATCTAAAGCAACATGGAGCTGGTCTAAAATTTCCACAAGAGAGCCTCTGGCCATCCGGCAAAATTGTATATTTTCTTGGAAATTGTATCGGCCATAACCTTCGGCAATATTGGAAGGTATCGAGATGGCCGCTCTTCTCATCTGTGACGTCAGGCAATATAATTCTTCTCTGGGAAAAATTTTTGTAATTTTGTAAATATTCCTCCTGAAGTCCCTGGCTAATTGCCAGGCCTTTATATCCTCAAAACTATGCTGTTTTTGATTTGCCCCCTCCATTTTTTATGTTATTTTATTATTTTATTTTTATATTATTTAAAGTTCCTCGCTCGAAGGCAGAACTACTTTGCTTAATAATTCCAGATCAGCCAGAAGTATCCCGGTTCCCCTGACCACGCAGGTTAAGGGATCGTCCGCCACGCGTACCGGGATTTTTGTGTTCTGGGCGATTTCTTTATCAAGCCCCCGCAGCAAGGCCCCGCCGCCGGTTAAAAATATTCCGTGCTCATAAATATCGGAAACCAATTCCGGCGGAGTTGTTTCTAGGGTTATTTTTATATTATCAATAATCTGCTTTATGGTCCGGCTCATCGCTTCCCTAGCCTGGGTGTCGCTTATGATCACCGCTTTCGGCAGGCCGTTTATTAGGTCCCGACCCCTTATTTCCATTTCCAAAGAACTTTTTAAGGGGACGGCCGAGCCGATTCTTATTTTTACCTCTTCGGCCAATTGCTCTCCGACTAAAATACTAAATTCCTCCCTAATATATTCAATAATATTGTTATCTAGCTCGTTGCCGGCCAAGCGCAAGGATTTCCAGGTCACTACTCCGCCCAAAGAAATAACGGCGATTTCCGTTGTGCCGCCGCCGATATCAACAACCATCGTCGCCGTCGGTTCAATCACCGGCAGCCGGGCGCCGATGGCCGCGGCCATGGATTCTTCTATTAAAAAAACCTGGCGGGCGCCGGCGGATTTAGCCGCATCCTCCACGGCCTTCCTCTCCACTTCCGTAATATCCAAAGGAATCCCAATTACCACCCGGGGACGGGGGACCAAAGTGAAACTCTCGCCATGGGCTTTATCAATAAAATATTTAAGCATTTTCTCCGTCACTTCAAAATCGGAAATTACTCCGTCAATCAAAGGTTTTATAGTCTGGATATGAGCCGGAGTTTTTCCAACCATTTTTTTCGCTTCTTCGCCCACAGCTAAAACTTCGTCCGTGCGCATATTAACTGCTACCACCGACGGCTCATTTATGACTATGCCTTTATCGCTAGAATAAACCAGGGTATTTTTTGTGCCCAGATCTATGCCCAAGTCCTTGCTAAATTTTCCTAAAATTTTATTAAACATATTTTCGCGCAACGCATAACGCCCGGAAATTACAGCAATTTAGCAATAAAATAATTTAACAATTTCCAAAAGTTCTAAAAATATTAAGAATTTCGTGATACGTTATGCGTTATTCGTTATGCGTTTTGCAACTTCACTAATTTTTACCATCTCCACTTCTTTTTTATCTCTCTTCTTCACTTCCACGCTGTCCTTAGCCAGAGTTTTCTCGCTCACTACCAGCCGATACGGGCAGCCGATTAAATCCGCTTCGGCAAATTTTTCTCCCGCGCTAATCTCATCCCGGTCGTCATATAAAACTTCAACCCCATTTTTTCTCAAATCATTATAAAGTTTTTCCGTTTCTTTTTTAACTTTTGCTTCTTTGCTTCTCACTTCAATCAGATGGACCCGGAACGGGGCGATTTCTTCCGGCCAAATCATGCCTTGCTCGTCATGGCAGACCTCTACAACCGTTCCCATCAGCCGGCTCGGTCCAAGGCCGTAGCAGCCCATAATTACGTCCTGCTTTCCTCCTTTTTCATCCATATAAGAAAAACCAAAAGGTTTGGAAAAACGGGTGCCTAGTTTAAAAATATTTCCCACTTCAACCGCCTTTTCCTCGACAAAATCTTTTTTCTTACACTGCGGGCAGACTTTTTGCTCTTCTATAATCTCTTTATTGACGGCTATTTTACACTTCTTGCAAAGATAAATGGTATCTTCCCCGGTTTTGGCTAAAGTCTGGAATTCGTGGGAATATTTGGAAAAAGTACCGCCCAAAGCATAAGTTAAATAAGTAAGGTCGCCCAGGCCGCAGCGGGAAAATATCTTAAAATAACTCTTGATTACTATTTCATAAAATTTATTAAGATCTTTCTCGTCCGCATGAAAAGAATACAAATCTTTCATGGAAAACTCCCGGCCCCTGATCAGGCCGGCTTTGGCCCGAAGTTCATTCCTGAACTTAGTCTGAATCTGGTAAACGGCGGCGGGCAGGTCTTTGTAGGAAAAAATAAATTTTTTTACCAAAGGCGTTACGACTTCCTCATGCGTCGCTCCTAATCCATACTCTTTTTTATCGCCTCCGATTAATCTGAACAAAGCGTCAAAATTTTCCCAGCGGTTGGTTGCCGCCCAGCTTTCTTTCGGGATTAAAGCCGGCATTAAAATTTCCTGCCCGCCGATGGCGTCCATCTCTTCCCTGATGATCCGGCAGATTTTATCATGGACGAGAAGGCCTAGGGGCAAAAACGAATAAACGCCGGCCGCCAGCTTATCAATAAAGCCGGCCCGAATTAACTGCCTGGCGTTAAAACTAGTTTCGTCTTTCGGCAGCTCTTTTATGGTTTTAGTAAAAAGTTTTGATTGAAGCATATGATTGATGTGTGTATAAAATTTTTATACAGCCTTATTTTTAAAGTCTGTTTATATATGATTATTTTATCTTAAAATCGCCTTCTTGTCAAAAATCGGATACATCCGATACAGCAAGCGTATGGCTTGTTTTAAAACTTTAAATTCCGTATCCCTTCATCTCGCCCCGCACCATTTCGCGGTGTGGGGGCAAAAAGAAAAACCATCGGATGAACCGATGGTTTTCAGAAGCTGAAGTCCCTGAGTTGATAAAATCGTTTTTCTTTAAAATAATAAAGTAACCACGCTTTTCTGTCACCGGCGGTAACTCTTCATAAGGGAACGTCCCCATGATTGTTATGATCACATCGCCGAGCATATTTGTTTCCATTTCCACTTCTATTTCATTACCCCGAATAAAACAAGTGGCAACAAAATAACCGCTGCCCAAAAATTTACCGCTCTTCCTATTGAGGTAGCCGGTAGAATCTATCACGGCGTAAGGGCAGCTGGACGAAATTTCTTTGGCTAAACTGAAAAGGTACTGATTGCTTAAAAAATTTGACTCTACCCGGATTTCTCCGCCGCCGTCAACAATAAAATATTTGACGGCAAGGTAATAAGTAACAACCGCGCTGTTATAGCTATAATCCTCCCCGCCGATAATCGGGCCAAGGCCCGGCCTCATTGATTTCCCGAGATGGCCACAACCAGCCAGAACCATAACTGCCAAAAAGATAATGGCAACCGAAACTACAAAATGCTTTTTCATGGCTTCCTCCCCCTTGAATGAAAAAATGAACAATCCGTTTATATTAAAATCCAATATCTATTTACTTATTCTAAAATCTTAAATCTTAAATCTAAAATTATCTATCTTCCCATCTTTTTTAAGGCCTGCCTAATTCTTTCTCCGCTGTCTTTAATTTTTCCGTCCACCTGCCTTAAAGCTTCCCGCGCCTGAGGCATAGAGTAGCCCAAAGCCATCAAAGCGTCTATCTCTTCTCCGCTTATGGCGGCTCCATCGCCCCCTTTGGCCTTGCCGGCATAAGATAGATGGTCAATTTTTTCCCTTAACTCAAGCACAACCCTTTCCGCGGTCTTCCGGCCAATGCCCGAAACTTTTGTTAAAAGAGAGGGGTCGCCGCGGGAAATCGATTCCTTAATATTGGCAACGCTGGCCGTGGCTAAAACCCCGGAAGCTGATTTCGGCCCGATTCCGGAAATGGAAAGCAATAACTCAAAAAATTCTAATTCCTCCGGCGATTTAAACCCGTATAAATCCAAGGCGTCTTCCCTGACGTATTGGTGCGTGTATAACTCCGCTTCTTTCCCGGTTTCCAGCTTAATCAAGGCGGTCGGATTAAGAAAAACTTTATAGCCGACATTGCCAACCTCCACGATGGCGAAGTTCTGCCCCTTATTTAAAATTTTTCCTTTTAAATATGAAATCATAAATTTATAACTCTCTAATTTTAACCCGGCGGCGCAAAACGCTATACTCCGGCACATTTCCGCTAACTTCCAAAATAACCACGTCTTCACTGCCTCCGCCATGCGCTTCTTTTATTTTTTCCCCGGTTTTAGCGTCTGCCATTCTTTTCAGCCTCATCTTTATTATATCATAACTTGGCCTTAAAATCTCAAGTTCGTCTCCGACTTTCATTGTGTTATGCGCTTTTACAAAAATCTTGCCCTTGCCATATTTCCTGTTTTTTATCACCTGCCCGCAGAATTCCCACTCCGGAATTTTGTGCGAATTATCAAGATTTTGGGCGGCTTTTCCTTCCCTAAACATAAAACCTTCGGTATAGCCCCGGTGATATAATTTTTCTTCCAGCTCTTCATATAAAAACTTCAGCTCATTGTTTTTTTGTTTTTTTGCTTGCCCCGCAAAGCCTTGGCGTAGTGGGGTTTTTTTGCTTTCTTGAATAACATCTATCGCCTTTCTGTAGGCCCCGACGACATTGGCCAAATAATAAACGCTCTTGGCCCGGCCTTCAATTTTAAAAGCGCTTATGCCCGCCTCAATCATCTCGGGCACTCTCTTTATCAGGCACAAATCTTTAGAGTTTAAAATATAACTGCCGTTTTTTTCCTCGACCAACTCCAAAGTTTCGTGATTTTCCGCGGATATAAAATAATCCCAGCGGCAGGGCTGCGAGCAGTCGCCCAAATTAGCGTTCCGGTCATTAAAATACTTGGAAAGAAAGCACCGCCCGGAATAAGCCATGCATAAAGCCCCATGGATAAAACATTCCAGTTCCAGTTTTGGCACTCTTTTTTTTATTTCTTTTATTTCGGAAAGTTCTAATTCCCGGCTTAAGATTATTCTTTTTGCTCCCTGCTTAAGCCAAAAAATAGCAGCCTGCCAATTAGTGCAGTTGGCTTGCGTGCTTAAAATTATTTTTGCTTTAGGCCAGATTCTTTTTACCTCTCCTAAAACTGCCGGGTCGGAAATAAACAAACCGTCAACTCCGATTTTCTTTAATTTTTCTATGTGCCCTGGCAGTTTCTTTAAATGCTTATTGTGGGCAAAAATATTCACGGTCGCGTAAACTTTTTTCCCGATCTTGTGGGCGTATTTAGTCGCTTCATCAATTCCGGCTAAGGTAAAATCATTAACCCGGACGCGCAAAGAAAAATCCGGTATGCCTAAATAAACCGCGTCTGCTCCAAAAGCAAAAGCGGTTTTCATTTTTTCTAGATTGCCAGCGGGCGCAATTAGTTCAGGTTTTATTTTAGTATTATTTTTCATTTTGTACTTAATATTAATTTGCACAGCAGGTGTCTCGCCGAAGTTTTAACGAAGGCGGATCGGAGCAATCAGTTCCGGCTTTTTTATTTTCAAACTTTTCATTATATTTTTCAACTAAAACAGCCCGTTGTCCGAGCTGTTTTATTTTAAATACTAACGTCTAATATTATTTTCTCTTCACCCTAATCAGTCCGGAAACTGGCACTACTTTTATCCCTTTCTTTTCCAGCTCGTCCAAAAATAAATTCAAGCCCAAGGAATCGGAAGCCATATGCCCGGCAATTACGACATTAATATGGGCTTTCTCCGCTTCTTTCCGGTGCTCTTCACTCATATGCATGCCGATAACCGTGCCAATGCCGTATTGGGACATTTTTTCGTAAATATCCTTTGAGCCAGAAGTGCCGCCGGTAAATTCCGTTACCACAACCTTGCCGCATCTGTCATCCGGATTGCCGACAAACAACTTTGGGCCGGCCTTGCGGGCAGCCGCTTCCTTAAATTCCGGAATTTCTTTTAACAGTTTTAAAATATCTTCCACAAACTCCGGTTTCTTTTTGGTAAGCAATTTTTCTAAATAAGTCGCTCCCAAATTATCGCAAGGAGTATGAACGCACATGAAATTCAAGCCCAAAATTTTTGCCATATCAACGCTGCGGTTATGGTTAGCCGAGGACACGCCGCGGCCGACTTCGGAAATCCGCGGTTTTATGACTGACTCGGCAATATTAATCGGCACGCCATATCCAGCCAAAACTTCGGATTGCAGGTCCATTACGCCGTGCAAGTCGGCCAAAGCCGGTCCTTCCGGATGATGGGCAATTACTAAGTCTATATCGCCCAATTTATCAGCCAGCAGCAATTCTTCTCCCTCCATATCAACTCCGATTAAAACCTTTTTTATTTCTTTCTTCCCTCCGGAAAATAAAATTCTAGAGTCGCTGTAAGGATTGGTTAATTTTTCCTCATCAAATTCTTCCTTTTCTTCTTTATTCATTTTGTCATACTTAGCCTCTAGCCTGGCTAAATTTTTTCTGACATTTTTCTCGCCGCGAAGGTCAGCTTTAATGCCCATCTTCACCGCTAAATCGTAGATTTGTTGGATAGTCATATGTTTTCACGAAACATGCAGTATGAAACATGTAACACTATTAATTTTCAATTTTTAATTTTTAAACAATTTTTAATTTTTAAATTCTTAAAAGTTTTGAAAATCACCATGGGGTTCGGGGGCCGAACTGAGCGCCAGGGCGAGCATATCTAAAGATTAATCAACGTGATAGCGAATTGAGGCCCCCGAAACTTCCTGCCTGCCGGCAGGCAGGTTGCCTACTTTTGGTTACAAAAGTAAGTCTTAGCGAAGCGTCTATCTCATCTACCTAATCTTATAAATAATACAGCAATATTAGTATTATGTCAATTTTACCATGAACCGGAAGAACCTCCACCACCAGATCCGCCTCCGCCAAATCCGCCGAAACCGCCTCCGCCAAATCCTCCCCCGCCCCCGCGCCCTCCGCCAATCCACCAGGGAATTGTGCCGCTGGCTTTATGTTTGGCATAGTTCTTCGAAACGATAAAATCAAACAATAGGCCAAAAGGAATTAAAATTACCAAAGAAACCAAGCCGAAAATAACAAAACCCTTTATTATTCCGATGATCACGCCGATTACTCCCCCAACAACTCCACCGGCCCACCAGGACTTGCTTCGGCCTAAGATGCTGGCCAGCCATATAACCGCGAAAAGCCCAAACCAAAAAATATTCTCCCAGGCCTGCGAACTTAGGACCTTAGCCGGTTCGCTTTCCGGAAGGTACTCGCCCTGCGTTGCCGCCATTATTTTATCAACTGCCTGGTCTATGCCTTGATAATATTTTTCCTGCCGAAAAGCCGGCTTCATTATATCGTTAATAATCCAGAAACTCTGGGCGTCGGTTAAAGCCCCTTCCAGACCATAACCTACTTCAATCCGCATTTTTCTATCTTCTTTAGCAACTAAAACTAAAATGCCGTTATCGTTTTTAGCTTTACCGATTTTCCAGTCTTCAAAAAGCCGGACGGCAAAATTTTCAATCGTATCCCCATCTAAACTCGGAATGATCACGACCGCGATTTCATTGCTTGTCTGGCTTTCAAAATTAACCAGTTTCGCTTCCAGACTCTGCCGCTGGCTCTCGCTCATCATCCCTGCATAATCATTAACAAATCCAGCCGGCGTTCCCGGATTATAATAAGCCAAAGCCGGCATTGCCACAAACAATAACAATATAACCAATATTATCTTTTTCAATAATTTAAACATTTTTCTCTAAAACTAAAAAGTTAAAACGAAAAACTTAAATCTGTATCTTAAATCTAAAAACTAATAAAATTGCCAAACTTTTAAGTTTTTAGATATGGCTTTTACTTTTTAGATTTTAGTTTTTAGCTTTCATTAAAATTCAACTTTTGGCGCTGTTTCTGCTCCTTCAACCGATTCAAAATAAGTTTTTTCTCCGAACCCGAACATGGAAGCAAACCATTCGGCCGGAACGCGCTTAACCATAACGTTAAAGTCCCGGGCCATGTCATTATATCTTTTGCGCTCCACGCTGATCCGGTTTTCTGTGCCTTCCAATTGCACCATCAAAGTCTGGACATTCTCGGCTGATTTTAACTCCGGATAATTTTCCATAACAACCAATAAACGGGCTAAAGAGCTTTCCACCTGACTGGCTGCTTCCGCTTTTTCGTTAACGGTCGTAGCTCCGGCATATCTGGTTCTCGCTTCAGCGATGTTGCCGAACACTTCCTGCTCCTGCGACATCATGCCCTTAACTGATTCTACTAAATTAGGGATTAAATCAAAACGGCGTTGATACTGGGTTTCTACCTGCGCCCAGGCGTTATCAACGTTTTCCGACCCGGTAACCATCTTGTTATAAAGGCTCCAAGCGTAACTGGCCACAATAACCACGACGATTACCAGTACAATCAAAAATTTTTTCATAAGTTCCCCTTGTCATTCCGGCCTCTGAGCCGGAATCCAGAATATCGGACCCCGGTCTAAGCTCAGAATAACAAATTAAATTTATATTATTTTAATATTTAATTTCACAGTTTTCCCCCTTGCCTTGGTCGCATACCACCCCGTCAACAATCCCGCCATTTCCAAAATTTTTTCTTCATTTTTAATTTCATCCAGCTTCAATTCTCTAACATTAAACTTTTTCGGAATCTGTAATTCAAAATTTCGTAATTTGTAAATTTGTAAATTTGTAAATTTGTAAATTCTCACTATTGTGAGCGGCCCTATTACCTCTTCCAACTCCATTATTATATCACCCTTTTTAGCTAATTTCTCTAGCGTCTGGCACTCTTCTTTATTTCTGCCCATCACTATTAAAGTTTTTCCTCCTAGCCAAAAAATTCGGCCATGCTTTAATAACTCTATATCTTCCGGTCCGCATTCCGGCCAATTTTTTATCATCTCCCGAGCTCTTTGGCTAAAAACCGGGTCAGTAAGTAAGCAGCCTCCGGCCGGAGAAGGATAGGTAAAACCGTACTTTTCCGCCAATTTCATCTGCTTTTCTCTTGTTCTGCCGCTTATATCTAATAATTTTTTTCTATTTACCAGTCTTTTTTTCTCAATTTCCGTTTCCGGCAAAGCTAAAGCTGATAAAGGCCGCAAAACTTCTATTCCAGCCAGCTTTTTAACTCTTTCTAAAGCTCCGCCATTTTGCGACATCGGCCTCTGCCCTAAAACTTCACCCGTGGCAATAAAGTCATAACCTCTCCCCCTTACTCCCCCTCTCCTAATTAGGAGAGGGGGCTGGGAGGTGAGGTATTCCCCGGCCCGCTTTATCATTAAGGCGTGGCAGTCAATGCAAGGATTTAAACATTTTCCATAACCCGAAGCCGGATTTTTTACCATCTCCAAATGCTCTTTTTTAAATTCTATTTTTTTAAATTCAATGCCTAATTGCTGCGCCGCTTTCTCGGCTTTGGCTGTTCCAAAAAAACAACTGGCAAAGCTAATCCCCGTCACTTCTATGCCCTGTTCCATTAAAATTTTTGCCGCCAGCATCGAGTCCAACCCGCCAGAAAGCAGCACCAAAGCTTTTATCTTCTTCTTCATAAATATTAAAAACCAATAATCTGATAGCCATACTTATCAACTTCTTCTTTTGGCCAAAAATTCGTTTCTTTTACTTTTAAGATATATTTCACTTCCTTTTCCAAACTTCGGCCGGTATATTCTTTCTTTTTCGGATCCCATTCCTGCAAAACCAAAATATCGCCTTCGCCGATATTAAAGTCCGCCAGCCGCAACTCAAAATTCTTTCTGCCGTCCAAAATCGCCTGAAAATATTCCGGCCAAATTTTTTTCTCAATTTTCATATTAAAATTTTCCAATCAACTATTTTAAAATCACCATGGGGTTCGGGGGCCGAACTGAGCGCCAAGGCGAGCATATCCAAAGATTAATCCAGGGACTAGCGAATTGAGGCCCCCGAAACTTTTGGTTACTTTTGGTTACAAAAGTAACTCGCTGAAAGCGAAACTTTCCTGGCACCAACAACTCAAATATTTTTAACGTTTCTCTACGCGTAAAACAATTTCCTCTCCATTAATCTTCACCTTCTTGCCCTCACCGCCAGCGCGTATTTCATCAGCCAAAGTATCTTTCTTTATTTCTTCGCCAAATTTCTCAAAAACTTCTTTTATTTCTTTATTCTTCGTTTCGTAATAAATCACGGCTCTGTCTTGAATAGTCATCCCGGTTTCTTTGCGCAAATTATTTATCGCCCGCACCAGTTCCCGTTTTACACCTTCTTGCACTAATTCCGGCGTCATTTTTGTATCCAGCTCAACTGTCAATTCTTTCCCTTCAACAAATTTCACTTCCTTCACGTTTAGTTCATCTTTTATAAGTTCTCCATATTCTTTTGGTAATTCGTAATTCGTAATTCGTAATTCGCTAAGCGGTTGTCGCACTTTTATCCCGGATTGATCCCGTTTACCTAACCCCATCTCCACAATCTTTCTCACCACTTCCATTTTCTCTAAAACCTTCTCATCAATCCATTCTTTCTTCACATCAGCCCATTCTTTAAGATGCACTGATTCAACATCTGCGCCCAATTCCTGATAAATATGTTCAGCCATAAAGGGCATAAACGGCGCCATAATCCGCGCCAAATGATACAAAGTCCGGCGCAAAATTTTTAACGCCCGCATTTTGTCAACTTCATCATCGCCTTTGAAGCGGTCTCTGGACCGGCGGACATACCAGGTTGATAAATCGTTTATAAAAATCGGAATTTCGCGAATGGCCTGCAAATCATAATTATCCATTTTTTCCGTTACCACTTTTTTAGTCTCTTCCAAACGTGAAGTTATCCATTTATCTAGAATATTAACTAAATCTTTTTTCTCTAAATTTTCAATCTTTAAATCAGTGGCAAACATCTTATAGAAAGATAGAACATTGAGTAAAATATTAAAAAATCTGGTTTGCTCCGCCATATCTTTCTCGGAAAAATTTATGTTGTCGGCCTTCATTACCGGCGAAGCGCAAAGATAATAGCGCAAAGGATCAGCCCCGTACTTATCCATTACTTCCATCGGGTCAGGATAATTCTTAAGCCGCTTAGACATCTTTTTTCCGTCTTCGGCCAAAACTATGCCGTTAACAATAACATTCTTAAAAGCGTGGCTTTTCTTTATTCCGGTGGCAATGGCGTGCAGATAATAAAACCAAGCCCTTGTCTGGTCAACGCCCTCGGCAATAAATTCGGCCGGAAAATTGGCTTCAAATTTTTTCTTATTCTCAAACGGATAATGCATTTGCGCGTAGGGCATTGACCCGGACTCAAACCAGCAATCTATCACATCCGGAATGCGTTTCATAACTCCCCCGCATTTGCAGGCAAAAGTAATTTTATCTACCACATGCTTATGCAGATCCGTAATTTTTTGTTTGCTCAATTTTTCCAGTTCCTCAACCGAGCCAATCACTTTTCTTTCTCCGCAAGCACATTCCCAAATCGGAATAGCCGAAGCCCAATATCTCTGCCGCGAAATTGACCAGTCCCGCGCCCCTTCCAGCCAGTTGCCAAACCGGCCTTCTTTAATATGAGCCGGCACCCAGTTTATTTTCTTGGCCAATTTCAGCATTTTCGATTTTATTTTCGTAATCTTAACAAACCAGGAAGAAGTGGCGTAATTAAGAAGCGGGGTTTCGCAACGCCAGCAATGCGGATAGCTGTGCTCATATTTTTCCTTAGAAAATAAAAATCCCTTACCATCCAGATATTTCTTAATTTCCTCATCGGTTTTCATAACGTCCTCGGCTGGTTTAACATGTAGGCCGGCAAAATCCTTTGCTTCTTCTTTAATAATTCCGTCCATGCCAACGTGCTGAACAAATGGTAAATTTTTCTCTTTGCCCAAATTCATATCATCCTCGCCAAAAGCCGGGGCAATATGAACTATGCCTGTTCCTTCTTCGGTTGTTACAAAATCCGCGGCATAAACTTTCCACCCGTTTTCTCTATTTCCTAATTTTTCATCAGAAGAATAATAACCAAATAATGGCCTATATTTTTTACCGACTAAATTTTTTCCTTTTAGGGGTCTCGCTTTTTTAGTATAATCTTTTTCTGCAATTTCGGGATAAAATTTTAATGTATCTTGCACTCTATCTAAAGCTAAGATGTAAGATTCTCCACTCTTTTCTTCTCTAATTTTTATATAGTTAATATCTTCGCCCACTGCCAAAGCAACATTACCAATCAAAGTCCATGGGGTGGTAGTCCATGCCAAAAGATATGTTCCCGGTTCGTCTTCCAGTTCAAACTTAACGGTCACGGATAAATCTTTAACTATCTTATACCCTTCCGCCACTTCTGATTGCGATAAAGTGGTTTCGCATCTGGGGCAGATATGCATTGACCGATAATCTTTATAAATCAACTCCTTATCCCAAAGCTCTTTAAACACCCACCAAACAGACTCCATATAATCTAAGTCCATGGTCTTATAAGCGTTTTCCATATCCACCCACCGGCCCATTCTTCTTACGGTTTTCTCCCATTCTTTGGCATAAACCAAAACTTTGCTTCGGCATTGTTCGTTAAATTTTTCCACCCCGATTTCTTCAATATCTTTCTTGCTTTTAGTCTTCATCTCCTTTTCCACGATATTTTCAATCGGCAAGCCATGGCAGTCCCAACCCCATCTGCGCTCTATCCGATAGCCCTTCATCGTCCAGTACCGCGGCACAATATCTTTCATTAAACTAGCCACAATATGCCCATAATGCGGCGTACCGGTCGCAAACGGCGGCCCGTCATAGAAAACATAATCCTTTCTACCCCCTTGAAAAAGGGGGCTAGGGGGATTATTTACGGATTTTTCAAAAATTTTATTTTTCTCCCAAAAATTCAAAACCTCCTCTTCCATAGCCGGCCAGGAGCTCTTTCTATCTATATTTTTATCCTTTTCTTTCACCATAATAAAGTTTTATTTTTATTCGCAAAATTCGTATTCATAATTCGTAGATTAGCATTCATTCGTAGATTAGTATCATACTTCTAAAATAACCTAAAAAATGATAA
The DNA here is from genome assembly GCA_028716725.1 of Patescibacteria group bacterium. Taxonomy (GTDB): domain Bacteria; phylum Patescibacteriota; class Patescibacteriia; order Patescibacteriales; family JAQTRU01; genus JAQTRU01. The sequence continues at coordinate 42,414 of JAQUPG010000007.1, forward strand.
AAGTCAAAGAATAATTATAAAAAATCAGCGCCCTCAAACGCTGATTTTTTTTATTAACTATTGTAAAGACAAAAGACATTGCCTTGTTACGTCTGCCATGATGTCAAATCCTCTGGCCATAAAACGGCCAATATCCCCTCCTGTGTTCAAAAAGAAACTATAATATAATCCGGCTCCTATTTGTTTGTAAGCTTCGGGAGTCATATTGCGATGATTGCTTCTTTCCGGAAAAACCGAGCAGAAAAGAAAACAAATATCCGCTCCCTGTTTTATTAATATCGGGTTTCCCTCCTCTATGCCTTTGATAAAGTAGTCAACCGCAAACCAGCTTTCCGGCACGGAAAAAGAAATCTTTCGGAGTAAAACGGCAATATACCTACCGCAAATAAAGAAACCGGGAGCAAAAAGTCGGCGGGTAAGCAATATATCCGATATTACTCTTTCAAAAATGATTTCCAGCTTTTGCTCGTTAACTACGAGCATACCGTTGCCAATTTCTTCTACAAAGTCCTCTCTTAAATCAACTGCTCGAGCAATAAGTCCAGACAAATCCATTTGTTCAATTGCTCTTTGCCTGGCCTCATCAAAGTTAATTATATCTCCCATCTATATTTTCCTCCTTATCAAATTTAAAGAACTCTTTTCTTTTATATTATAAAAAAATAATTATTTTGTCAAAATAAAAACCCGCGGCATCAATCCACCACGGGTTAACTTTGTTCCTTTCCTTTTTATAACCGAAGACTTTTCCTACGACCCATACTTTTTTTCACAAGCAAAGCATTCCCTTTTTCCTTCTTTAATCCTTTTTTTGCTCAAACCTTGCTTACATCTCCAGCAGATATGAGAAGAGCCTGATGATTTTTTGCCTCCTCGGGCAACCTTACGGAATTTTACGTCGTGATTATGGGCCATGAATTACACCCTCCCCCTTATAAGGTTAATGTGCTGTTATATTTAAAATAGCTTAATTCATTTTTTAAATTTAGTCAAATGTCTTTATTTGCCATAGCATTTTTTATTTTTCTTGAACTTCCAAAATAAGACGCTCGGTTAATCCTTTCGGCAGCCCAAGGCTGTTTCCTTCTTTGCCTTTGTATTTTTTAAGATAGGGCCGTAATAATTCATGCTCGGCCAAAAATCCGCCGGCCGAGTTTAAAATGTCTTCCATCTTTATAAGCTTATCAATAACTTCTTCGGGAATTTCTTTAAAATAAGCTTTGGCAATATCAACCCCTTGCGCGCGCTTGCCGCTTCCGGTGTCAGTTACTACTACCGCGTTAATAACCTCGACCGGGTATTTTCCATAAGAACGCAAAAATTCCCGCGCTTGATATTTATCTTTCGGCTTTTCCCGCAATTCGCCGTGGCACAGAACGACTTGGTCAGCCGTAATTAACAGGACCGGCTCCTTAATTTTTTTCTTTATGGCCTCGGCTTTAGCGCCAGCTATTTTAATCGGCAAAGCGTAATAATCATTACTGCGGATCGCTTTTTCGTCAATATCAGCCGTTATGACCTTAAAATTATATCCCATTTTCTCAAGCATCGCTTTACGCCATTTTGACCCGGAGCCCAAAATTATTTTCATACTTTTATTTCAAACAATTAATCAAATCCTCTGGTCTTTTTATAACCCCACTAAACAAAACTTTCCGGCAAATCTCGCCGTCGTTTTCTTCGTAGACATAAATCGGCTTATCAAGAGCGACCGCATAGCCGATTTCAATATTGGTGCTGACGCCGGCATAACCATCTTTATTATAAACATAAACTACATCAGCCATTCTGATTTTATAAAAATGATCATGAGCCAATCCCAGAGCAACAAATTTTTTATCGAAATCTTTTATCTCATCCCAAACGCCTCCTGAAGCTCGATAAAGATGAGGTTCATAGACAACCACCCCTAAGTTTATTAATTTTTTAGCAAATTCCCGCATTTCCGAAGCAAAACGAGAACTGCCGCAAATAACAACTGATTTCATATATCTTTATTAGTAAATTATTTTCCGCCATATTTTTTATTTTCTTACTATTTCCTCAAAGCTACCGATTTGGTTGCTACTTCAATTATATAGCCATCCGGATCTCTGAAATCTACCGTGTACGAACTTTTATTCTTGTAATGGGACTCAAGAGGACCACGGATAATATCACTCTTATTTTTAATCAAAAAATTTGCTACATCTTCCACTACTTTGCGGGAACTTGCCAAAAAACATATGTGGCGGGGGCCGATTGTTTTTTGTAATTTCACCTCCTGCTCAATGAAGTAAATTTTGGTTTGTCCATTGCTAAAAGCATTTTTTTCAATACAGTCCCATCCGATAAGCTTAAAGACGCCTTTATAAAACTTCATGGCGCGCTTCAGGCCGGAAACCCAAAATTCTATATGTTTTATGGCCGCTTTATTTCCCATAACATTCTTTAAATTTATTCCTTAGTCCGCAATAATTTTAGAACATTTTCCCACCCTTTGGCACTTTCTTTGTCGGTACTAGTAATATTACATCTCCGTTTTCATCCGGCAATCCAAGAGTCAGGACTTCAGATGCGAACGGGCCAATCTGTTTGGGCGGAAAATTTACTACTCCTATCACCTGTTTTCCTAGGAGCTCCTCTTTAGTATAGTGCTTCGTAATTTGAACCGAAGATTTTTTAATGCCAATTTTCGGACCAAAATCTATAGTCAGTTTGTAAGCCGGTTTTTTGGCTTCAGGAAAATCTTCCACTTTTATAATTTCTCCGACTCGTATATCAATTTTTTCAAAATCCTGATAATTAATCATAATCCTTAAAATATTTTTCAAATGTATCATCCGGCGTTTGCCCGGTTGTATCAATAAAATTATCCCTGCCCACTTCATTTCTGATGGCTTCAAATTCCGCCCGAACCGCTTCTATGCGTTCAATGCCCGTTGTCCAGCATTCGCGCTCCTTATCTCTTTTTATCATCTCTTCTTTAGTCGGAAATAAAACTTTAATTTCCAGACTATTTCCGAATTCTTTTTTAAACCTTTCGAAAAATTCTAAATAATGGCCAAAGATTATATAATCAAGAACAATATTATTCTCGCCCTGATTAAAGGCTTTTTTTACTTCGGCAAAAATTTTATCATGCGCTTGTTTTAATTTTTTAAAATTTTCCGGCAGCCAATGGCGCCCCTCGGGAAAAAATTCGCTGTCCAATTTGTCGCCGTCAACTTTGATAAAACCGCGCCTCTTAACTAATAAATCAGCCATTGTGGTTTTGCCCGAACCCCCTGGCCCGGTTAGGATCAGTACTTTTTTTTTATCGTTTGCCATATTAATTATCTCCTGCTTCTCACAACATTTTTTATATTTCTTCCCGCTCCCGCCTGGTCAGGATTTGACAAATTTATATCACTATGATATTATAATGTAAAAAATTGAAACTTTGTCAAAAAAGGAGGTAAATCATGAGTGCTCCTGTCTGGAAAGTCCTCTCCATACCATTGAAGGATGGTGAAGGAAAACTAGAAATTCTCGTCCAGCAATGGAAGAAACCAGATAAGACTAAATTAAAATTAATCAGACTTAATTCAGAATTACTTATAACCCACAGCTGCTTCGGATTAATGAAATTTATAGAGGTATCTAAGGATAAAAACATTCTTCACTGTGTAGTATGTAGCTTAAGAATCTCTCTGCCTTCATCGATCAAAACATTAGGAGAACTCGAAGAGTATCTCTTAAATGCCTAAGGCTTATGCCTCTACCACTACGATAGAGGCTTTTTTTTATTTTCCGCAACACTTCTTATACTTCTTCCCGCTTCCGCACGGGCAAGGATCATTGCGGCCGATTTTTTCCCCGGCCGCATCTTTTAATTTCGGCTTAACCATATCAATGGTGCCGGAATTGCTCCCTTTATCCGCCTGCTTAAAACCGGAAAAATTTGAAGAAGTTTTTTCATCCATGGTTTTTGCCGGAGCGCTGAACTGTTTCGCTCTATCTACCAGACTCGGGGCTTTAACCTGATTGATATCTCCGACTTTAAAAACGGAATAAACCACTTCTTTCTGGATTAAACCGTTGAGTTCGTTAAAAAGATGATAAGCTTCTTTTTTATATTCCACTAAAGGGTCGTGCTGGCCGTAGCCGCGCAGGCCTATGCCCCGGCGCATGTAATCCATGGCGTCCAAGTGTTCAATCCATAAAGTGTCAATGGAACGGATTAAAATCGCTTTTTCAATTTCGGAAAAATTAAAGCCGGTATTGATAGCTCTAAACTGCTCTTTCATCTTTTCATAATTTTCTTGAGCCAGTTTCGCCAGATGCTCAATAATCACGGTTCGGGCTTTGGCCTTATTTAATTTTCCCTCGTCTTCGGCAAAGGCGGATAAATCTTTTTTCAATCCTTTTTCTACCGGGAAAATAGTGGCCGCCACTTCATAAATTTCCGCCAGATTCCAATCTTTAATATTTTCCGAAGCCGTATGAAAACTCACCACCTGCTCAATTTCATTTTCCACCATATCAAGAATTATATCAGACAGAGTTTTGCCTTTTTCGCCATCGTTTTCGTTACTTTGGTTATTGGAATTTTCCGCCAATTCCAAAATTTCCCTTCTCTTTCTATAAATCGATTCCCGATGCTTATTTATCACGTCATCATATTCAACCAAATGTTTGCGGACATCAAAGTTATTGCCTTCAACTTTCATCTGAGCCGATTCGATTGACTTGGAAACTATCCGGTTTTCAATCGGCATATCTTCCGGCACGTGCAAAGTCTTCATTAATCCCTTCATCCGGTCCCCGCCGAAAATCCTCATTAAGTCGTCTTCGGTAGAAACATAAAACTGGGAAGAGCCCGGATCGCCCTGCCGGCCGGAACGCCCGCGCAGCTGGTTGTCAATTCTTCTCGCTTCATGCCTTTCCGTGCCAAGCACATGCAAACCGCCGGCTTCAATTACCTTTTTCTGCTCTTCTTTATCGGGCGGATTGCCGCCCAAAATTATATCAACGCCCCGGCCGGCCATATTGGTGGCCACGGTAATCGCGCCTAAACGGCCGGCTTGGGCGATAAATTGCGCTTCTTTTTCGTGGTTTTTGGCGTTTAAAACCTGGGGGTGAAGCCCTTCCCTTTCCATCATTTCCGCCAATAACTCATTTTTCTCAATGGAAATCGTGCCGATTAAAACCGGCTGGCCCTTTTTATTTCTTTCTTTTACATTTTCAATCACGGCTTTGAATTTTCCTTCTTCGGTGCGGTAAATTAAATCATTCATGTCTTTTCTTATCATCGGCTTGTTCGTGGGGATAACCACGGTTTCTAATTTATAGATTTTAGAAAATTCTTCGGCTTCGGTTACGGCCGTACCGGTCATGCCGGATAACTTTTTATACATACGGAAATAATTCTGGAAAGTTATAGTCGCCAAAGTCTGCGATTCTCTTTGGATCTCGACATTTTCTTTGGCTTCAATAGCCTGGTGTAAACCTTCGCTATAACGCCGGCCAAACATCAAACGGCCGGTAAACTCGTCAACAATTATAACCTGGCCTTCTTTTATTACATAATCCCTATCTTTTTTAAACAACACCCGCGCTTTGAGAGCCTGCTCAATATGATGAACGTCGCGGATACCGCCAGCCACATAAATATTTTCTACTCCCAGCCAATTTTCCATTTTGGCGATGCCGGCCTCGGTTAAAGTCGCCGCCCGCATTTTTTCATCAATATTATAATCTTCATTCTCCTTCAGGCGTTCCACCAATTGGGAAAATTTATAATATTTGTCGGTTGATTCCTCGGCCGGGGCGGAAATTATCAAAGGCGTCCGGGCTTCGTCAATTAAAATGGAATCAATTTCATCAACAATCGTATAATAAAGCCCTCTTTGCACCATCGCCTTTAGAGACGGCGCCATATTGTCGCGCAGATAATCAAAACCGAATTCGTTGTTCGTGCCGTAAGTTATGTCGCAATTATAAGCTTCTTTTCTTTCTATCTTTTTAAAATGCTTTAATCTGTCATCATACTGGGAATCGTCCATAAATTCCGGGTCGTAAGCAAAGGCGGTGTCATGGACAATCACGCCGGTCGAAAGCCCCAAAAGATAAAAAACCGGCGCCATCCAGCCCGCGCCTACGCGGGACAAATAATCATTAACCGTGACCAGATGCGCCCCTTGGCCGGCCAAAGCGTTTAAATACAAAGGCAGGGTCGCCACCAAAGTTTTGCCTTCGCCGGTTCTCATTTCCGCAATCTGTCCGTGATGAAGAACTATGCCGCCTACCAGCTGGACGTCATAATGCCTTTGCCCTAAAACCCTCTTGGCCGCTTCCCTAACCGCGGCAAACGCTTCCGGCAATATCTCATCCAGCTTCTTGTCTGCGCCATCCTGAAGGGGCCCAGTCTCTCCCGTTTTTACTCCCAATCTTTTCCTGAATTCGGCGGTCATCCCCTTTAATTCCTCATCGCTCATCTTCTCAAATTTCGGCTCTAAAGCATTTATCTTTCCAATAATCGGCTCCAGCGACTTTACTATTTTTTCATTCGGGTCTCCAAAAATTTTAGTTAAAATACTCATATTAATTCGGATGTGCCGCATTCGTAGTTGCGGCTTTTTGCCGCTAGGCAAAAAAGACATTAAAAAGCACGCTTCCAGCGTGATCCCGCACCTTTTTATTTTAAGCGATGTTTAACGCTTTGCCTAAAATAAAATTTTATTAAATTAAAAACCTCATATAAGAGGGCTAAAAAAGGTGCGGGATAAACAAAATTATTATATAACCTTTTTCTAAAAAAAGCAATAATAAGAAAAACCCGCCGACATCAAGCCAACGGGTCTTTTTTTATCACTATTCCTCGGTTCCTCCTCCCTCACCTGGCCTATCAGCTTCCCAAAGCTTTCTAACACTTTCCTGAACCACGTCTTTGATACTGCCCTCGTTGTAGACAGTTTCCCTCAGTTTCTTGAATTTTGCCATAATTCTGTCCAAACACTCAAGGACCTTTGCTTTGTCTTTTTTGTCCCGGCTATAAAACAGCATGATGATTTTTAGAGGACCCATCTCCAGGATTAGTTTAGCCCTATCCTCTGTAATACCCAGAGAATTTTTGAAAACAACATAATCGTCAGATAGCTGTCTTTTTCTTCCCGGCTTCCTTACTTCTGGCCCGGCCTGATTTCTGATAAACTGCTTGGCTCGGTCAACTGACATCCCCTCATTTTGAATCCTTTTTAATAACTGCCTCTGCTTTTGGTGATCGGGAATATACCTGCCTAATTCAACGGCCAAACCGGAAGGCACGCCTTTGTCTTTATCCCGCGAATGAAGGGATATTTGCTCTTGAATATCAGAAGCGACTTTAAGAAGGTCCAAATAGTTCAACATTGTTTGGACGGACATACATAATGCTTCAGCAACCCTTTCGTTTATAACTCCTTTCTTTAGCGGTTTACCATTTTCTGCGACCTCTTCTAATTTGGCGATAAGCTTTGCTGCGGTTTTAGCATACTCCATCGGAGTATGCCCTTCTCTGCCAAGGTTGGCAATTGCTGAAGCCTCAAAAATATCAATGTCCGGATTAGCAAGTATAATCGCAAAAATATACTTAAAATGTTTTGCCTCAGCAACGCGCCATCTCCTTTCTCCGTCAACCAGCATATAACCCTTGTCTGTTTTTACGACAATAACGGGTTGTTGCTGATTTTTCCTTTTAAAATTCTTCGCCAGTTGATCAAGCTTTTCTGGATCAAAGAATTCTCTTGGTTGATCGGGGTTGGGGTAAACTTCACTAACCAAAAGCTTCTTTAAAACCGCTCCTTCCAAAATCGAAGGGGGAGTTTTCGTTGCTTCTTCCTCGCCCATCCCAGAATCGTCCTCGGAAGCAGAAACTGAAGTTTCAACCCTGTTAGTTTCTTCAATCCTCACACCTTCTGGTTCAGGTTCGGTTTCGGTTTTTTCCCCTTTCCCAGCCTTTTCGGCCCCCGAAACATCTTGGGCTGCCGCGGCTACGGCGGCATCTATTTCCGGGTTAGTTACTTCATCCCCGACATCTCCCCCATCCTCGGAAACAGGATCAAGAATTTCAGCCTCAATCTCCCCGATTCCTCCGAGCCCCATATCTGCCAGAGCTGCCGCGGCTGCATTCTCATCCTCTTCCACAACTTTTGGGGGATCTTCTACGTTTTTAGGTTTTGTTTTTTTACCCCCTTGCCTGACTCTGGTAATAAAAGCGGAATTTTTGGATTTTTTACGAGTTCTCCCGGCTCCTCTTGGTTTTTCACCCCCATCTTCTTCCTTGGGGCCGGAACCATTACCGCCGCTATATTTCAACCATATCGGGGTACAGGTACAGCCGGCTTTGTCGCAAACCAATATTCTGTTTGAGGGATCAGAACGAAGTTTTAAACATTCATTTTTCAAAACTTCTCTGTTTCTAACAGGACAAAAATGCGGCAAAGTATCCAGCGTGAAATGTTGTAAGTGCCCGGCGGTGCGGGTATAAGAATCCATATCAAGGCTGTCCATTTCCAACCTCCCTGCTAATTTTTATGTTTTTTGTTGTTTTGTCAAAGTTCAAAAAATATCTAAAAAAGAAAGGGAGAATTTCCTCCCTTTCTTTTTATCTTAACTCTTATCTTCTTTTCTTGTCAATTCTCTTCTCCCGGTATTTTTTAATTATAATTTCTAAGTGGTCTTTGACTTTATCAATGGCTTTAAATAATTCTTTCTCGGTTTTCTCCACCCGCAATAATTCCCCCGGCACCTCCAGGTTAACTTCCGCCCTATAAATCTGCCCGCTATTTTGCCCGCCGACTGACATTCCGACTTCGACGTCGCAATTCAAGACCTGGGTATTGCCTAAATATTTTTCAATCATATCCATTTTCTCCTGGATAAAATTCTTTATTTCCGGAGTTAACTTAATCTTTGTCGCTCTAATTCTAATTTGCATAATTATAATTTATTAATAATCATTTCCCATAAAGCCCTAAAGCTATCCCCGAACCTGGCCACGTCCCGAAAAGTTACGACTAAAACGAGTAGCATCAAAAGGGCAAAACCGATATTGTGGATAGCCGTTTCCAGTTCCCGCTTAACCGGCGAGCCCTTTATTTTTTCAATAATCAAAAACAGGACCCGGCCCCCATCCAAAGCCGGAAAAGGCAAAAAATTAATAATCGCCAGATTGATGGAAAGTAAAGCGGTAAACTGGAGAATATAAATAAGGCCCATATGCGCTACCTGGCCGGTTAAGGCCGCAATGCCGACCGGCCCGGCTATATCCACTGCCACTCCTCGCCCCATAATTAAATTCTTTATTAACTCATAAAAAGCCACGATGATCGCCCAGGTTAAAAGCGCGGTTTCCTTTATTCCTTCCTCAATCGCCAGATACCAGGGGTATTTTACCAAGCCGGTGGTGGCGATAGCTATGCCTATACCCCCTCTTCCTGTTTCCTCTCTTGTTTCCGGAACGGCCTTAAGAATCATTTCTTCCTGGCCCCGTTTTATTTTATAAGCCAGTTCTTTCCCGGTCTCGCTGTCCACAAAATTCTGCAATTCTTCCTCGGTGGCAAATTCTTCATTATTAATAGCTATGATGGTGTCGCCGGCCATAAACCCGGTCTGGGCGGCTGGGGAATCCGGGATAATCTGCGTTATCTGGATTTTCTTATCGGAAACTCGAGCCCGGGAATCTAGATTATCCAAGGCCTGGGGAAAACCAATCATAAGCCCCAGAGAAATTAAAAACGCGGCCAAAATTACGTTCATGCCCACTCCGGCGGAAAGAATCGTTGCTCTCTGCCAAATTTTTCTGGAAGCAAAGCTATCAGGGTCGTTTTCCTCTTCTCCGTTTTCACCTTTAATTTTTACAAATCCGCCCAAAGGAATCCAATTGAGAGAATAAATCGTGCTGGCTTGCATTTCCTCTTCGCCCGCTTTAATTTCCGGTTCCCCGCTGCCCGGGATAAACCGCCATTTTTTAACAGAAACCAGCTCATCGATTTCCTGTTTGCTGTCCGTTATCGTTTCTTTTATTATTTCTTGCTCATCTATAGTTTCATATTCAGAAACTTCCACTTCCACTTTCTCCTTTTCGGCTATCTTTACTAATTTTTTGCCTTTTAAAATCTGCGCTCCGAAAATTCTCGGGGGAAAGCCAAAACCGAATTCCTCGGCCCGGACCCCGAATCTCCGGGCAAACCAAAAATGGCCCAGCTCATGGGCAAAAATCAAAAGCGAAAATACTATTAAAAAAGTAATTATTGTTAAAATCATAGTTCAACACGGTTAGATTGATTACTTAGCACATCAAACCTTTAATCCAAATTCTTTTGTGCCTATCTTCACGATATTGCCATAATGCGAATGCTACGAATTATTATTTGCGGCATTTGAATTATGACAAGAAGATATAAGTCCGCAGGAAGAATTCGCATTAAAGGATTATTAAACGGTTTAAACCCGAACAAACTCTTCCCACTATACCGTCATTATTTCCTCCTCTTTTTTATCTCTTATATTTTTTAACTCCTCGTTTCTTTCTCCCACTTCTTCGTCAAGCTCTTTCATAAATCTGAATTTGTCGTCTTCGTTGATTTCCTTTTCTTCTTCGCCTTTCTCAATCGCCTCTTTTATTTCATCCCGGGTCTGTCTGATAGTAATACGGGATTTTTCCATTTTTTCATTCAGCTTCTTTACCAACTCCCGCCTATTTTCTTCGGTCATTGTCGGAACCGTTATTCTTATTTTATCCCCTTCATTAACCACACCCACGCCCAAATTAGCCGCCACAATGGCTTTTTCAATATCTTTCATAATATTTTTATCCCAGGGGGAAATTACTAGGCTTTTGGCGTCGCTGACGCTTATGCTGGCCAGTCCGTTAAGCGGAGTCTTGGCGCCATAAGCTTCGGCCATGATTCCCTCTAAAATCGCCGGGTTCGCCCGGCCCGTGCGCAGGCTGGTAATATCTTTTTTAAAAAAATCAATTGCTTTGGCAAATTCTCCTTGTTTCTCTTTTAGATATGAATTCATAATAATTATAATTTGTCCCGCCACTTTATTATATTTATTGTGGGCGGGATCCCGCCGAAGCGGTGATAAATTAGTAATTAGAAACTCTTATTATCCTCTATTTTTCTTGCACCCAGGTAAATAATATTCGGATTCTCCGGATTAATCAGCAACTTCCAGCCGGCCCGCGTAGTCGGCAGTTTCTTCGTTGTCCAGTTTGCCCCCCCGTCAAGAGAACGATAAAAAGTCGTATTGGTAACATAATAAACTTCTTTGGAATTCTTCGGGCCAACGGCGATAGAATTGATGGTCGCTTCTTTTTCCGGCGTGATTAATTCAATCTTTGCCCAATTATCGCCGTTATCGGCTGACTTCAACAAACCGTAATTTGTCGCCAAAAATATTAAGCCTTTATCGGCAGAAGCGACTGCTAAATCCTTAAAGCTAAGGGCGTTTTTAAAATCCTTTAATTTTTCTTCAAGGCTTACCCAATTGGCTCCGCCGTCAGTTGAACGGAAAATTCCTTTCTTGGCCGTGGCGGCAAAAATTAAACGGCTGTCAGCCGGGCTGACGACAATTTTTTGCACGCTGTTTTCAAAGCGGCCGATGGTTTTCCAGCTTCCTCCCCGGTCAGAGCTCTTTATAGCTTCGCCCCTGGAAGTGCCGATAAAGACATTAACGCTGTTATAATGGTCTATGGCAATGGTGTTAACTATCGTATTGACATCGTTGTCATAATAAACCTGGGCCCAGGTCCGGTTGCAGTCGGTTGATTTATAAACCTTATTTTCAATGCCGGCATAAATTATGCATTTTGAGACCGGGTCAACGGCGATAGCGTTAATCGTCACCTTTCCCAGGCCGTTAGCCAAAAACCAGCCTCCTGCCCCATTATAAGTATAAAGAAGGCCATTGTCTACGCTGCCGAAATAAATCGCTCCCGGGTCGCTTGGATCCATAGCTAAAGAAGAAGCGTTTAAATTGCCAAAGCTGCCCGGCTGGCCGCTGGTTGTCGGAATTAAAACTTTCTGGACCCAATTATTGCCCTGGTTGGCAGTTACGTAAATGCCGCCGTCATTACCGCCCCCTTCTCCGTTTTTAAAGCTGATGGAGCAACCGGAGACCATAATTGCTAGAACCATCATTATAATCAGTAAATTTAGTTTGTTTTTAAACATATGTTTGATTAAAAAGTAAAAAGTTATAAAATTCATAAAGCTATAAAGTTATCTAACTGATGGCATTCCAAAAACTTTATAAACTTTACAACTTTACAAACTTTTAACTAATATTGATTGCTATATTTTCTAATACCAGCTTCGGACTAACATTAGCCCCTAAATATTCTTTGCCTATCTCCAGATTTTTTATTATTTTTATTAAAGTGGTAATTCCGGGATTAAATTTTCCCCCCGGACGGGCAAACTCTTCAATTATCGTATGATGCTGGATTAAATCTTTCTGCCCCAAATCTAAGAGCAATAAATCACGGGCTACTCCCTGCCAAATTTCTAAAATTTTAAAAGCTTTCTTACTGCCTTCCTGTCCGGAAAAACCGGCGCCGATTGTTTTTTCTATACCGGCCAGCCGTTCGTTTATATCCTGTCTGACAAAATCCAAAAAAATTTTTGCTTTATCCGTGTAGTCTTTATAAAAATTCTTGTCTTTTAAAAATTTAACCGCCAGGGCCGGCCGGCCCAGAGAAATTTTAGATAAATTTTTCGCCAGGCTTCTTGAAACTTTATGCTCATCAACAAGATAATTATGGATAATATCAGTTTTAACCGGATAAAAATTCAGAACCTGGCTGCGGGAAACAATCGTGGCCGGGATTGACTCTAAATTAGCGGCAATTAATATAATAACCACCTTTTCTTTCGGCTCTTCCAAAGTCTTTAACAAAGCATTAGCAGCCTCAAGACTTAAACTATCCGCTTCCTTGATAATCCCCACTTTATATGATCCTAAAAATGAGCTTAAATTTAAGCCCTTTATAAATTCCCTGGCCTGCTCAATGGAAATGTTTTTTTTATCTTTTTCCCTTTCTATAAGATGGAAATCACCGTGGATTATGCCGGCTTCTTCTTCTTGGCTCTGGCCGGAATTGCTTTTCTTTATTCTAGAAAAAGCCAAGCAAGAAACGCACTCGCCGCAGGGTGAAACAATTTCGTCTCTCTTTAATTTAGCTTTGCTTTGGCAAAGTAAACATTTGGCAAAATAATTAGCGACCGTGGATTTGCCTAAATCCTGCGGACCGAAAAAAATATAAGCATTGGCTATCTTTTCATTAGTAATGCTTTTGGATAAAAAATCAATAATATGGCTGTTACCGACCAAAGGCCAACTTAATTTTTCCTTCTTTTTGCTTTCCGGCATGCTTAAATTATAACATTCTGTTTTATAATTCGCAACAGCTATAGTCCGCTTGATTTTTCTATAAAAATCTGCTAAATTATGAATACCAAACAGTTAAAACCCCTGCCTACCGGCAGGCAGGTATAATCTAAAATTAAAAAAATGGACAATAAACTTAAAAAAATTATCCTTTTGGCCGGCGATATCGGGATTCTTTATCTTTCCCTCTATTTAACCCTTTTAATCCGTTATTGGGACAAACCGACCAGCAGTCTTTGGCAGAGCCATGTCTGGCCTTTTACAATAATTTTTGCGGCCTGGATCCTGATCTTTTATATCTCTAATCTATACGACTTGAATCTGGCTGCCAACAACGCAAATTTTTTCCGTTTAACCGCCAAGGGCCTTCTCATAACCGGCCTGCTTTCTGTCGCCTTCTTTTATTTAACGCCGCAAATAAGCATCGCCCCGAAAAGGAATCTTTTAATTTACGTGGTCATCTTTGCCGTTTTGTTTTCTCTTTGGCGGCAATTTTTCAATTGGTCGCTAAAATCATATCTGCCCAAGAATAATATCGCTTTTGTCGGTTTAAACAACCAGGTGCTGGAGTTAATAAAAGAATTAAAGCAGAAGCCGCATCTTGGCTACAGTGTCGCTTTCGTGGTTGATGATAAAAATACCGGCCGGGAAAGCATTGAGGGCATCCAAATTTTTAACGATGTTTCCCGCCTCTATTCCCTCATCAGCTCCAAAAAAATTACTAATATCATCCTTACTTCCGACCCCCATCAGTCGGAAGAATTGCGAACCGTTCTTTTCGGCTGCCTGCCCCTGAAAATAAGCTATACCAGCCTGCCTAATTTTTACGAGAATATTACCGGCCGGGTTCCGATTGAATCAATCAACCAAATGTGGTTTCTGGAAAATTTGAGCGAAGGCAGGAAATCTCTCTTTGGTTTCACAAAACGCCTTTATGATTTTACCCTGGCTTTATTAATTTTATTCGGAACGCTAATCTTCTGGCCAGTCATTGGAATAATAATAAAATTGGGAAGCAAGGGCCCGATATTTTTCAGGCAGACAAGAACCGGCAAGGGCAATAAACCTTTTAAAATAATTAAATTCCGCACCATGACGGTTATGAATAATAATTTTTCCCCGACCGCCAAAGACGATAACCGAATTACTAAATTCGGTTCTTTCCTGCGCAAAACCAGAATTGACGAAATTCCCCAGGTAATCAATATCTTAAGCGGGGAAATGAGTTTTGTCGGCCCTCGACCGGAAAGGCCGGAACTGATAGAAGAGCTGGAAGGCAAAATTCCTTTTTATAACGAAAGGCTGCTGGTCAAACCCGGAATAACCGGCTGGGACCAAATTTCCGGCGAGTATCATTCCCCCAGCCAGGAAGACACTTTAAAAAAACTTCAATATGATTTATTCTACATCAAAAATCGTTCGATCTATTTAGATATTTCAATTCTACTAAAAACAATAACAACAATAATCTCCCATAAAGGCGTATAAACCCCACACCTAATATTTATATATAAATATTAGGTGTGGGGGTAAAAACTATTGCTACGATTTTATCAAAAAGTGGGATATAAAAAAGGCGACTTGGTGAAAAGTCGCCTTTTACAAATATTCCTAAAAAAGAGTGAAGCTCCCTGATTCGAAACCGAAAGCATCTTCCTTTAATATGTCTAACCACTTCCTCCTAAACAATCGCGCGGGAAGAGAAGAAAAAGTCTCTTTCGACGAAAGGGACTTTTTCGTTTAAAAGGCTTTAATGATGGTTCTTAAGCTCAAAAGAACAATGAGAATTCCGACAACTACCATCAGTTTCTTCGGCGAAATCCTTTTGCAGGCATAGGCGGCCAACGGCGCAGCCAAAACCCCGCCGACAAGCAGGCCGACAATTACTTGCCAATACTGGGTTAGTAAGGAACCGATAGTGACAAAAAAAGTTATTGATTCGGCTACGGTGACGAAAAATTCGGCCGCATTAACCGAACCAATTACGAATCGAGGATGATTGCCGTTGGCCACCAAAGTAGTAGTGACTATCGGCCCCCAACCGCCGCCGCCAATGGCGTCAAAAAATCCGCCGACTAAACCCAGGGGAACAGCCCTTATCTTTTTTACCTCTTGCGATTTAGCTTTTCTGAATGCCTTCCAAATTATTCTTATCCCCATAAGAAGCAAATAAGCGGACACAAAAGGTTTTATCCTGTCTCCGGGAAATTCCGTTAAGATATAGGCTCCGCTGGCCCCACCTATTACTCCGGGGATTAAGAGGCTAAAAAAAAGCTTTTTGTCCACGTTGCCGAACTTAAAATGGGATATGCCGGAAGCGAGGGTAGTAAAAATCTCCGAGGTGTGGACACAAGCACTGGCTACCATTGGTGATAAACCGAAAGTCAGCAATAAAGTATTGGCCGAAACTCCATAGGCCATACCCAGCGTGCCATCAATCATCTGGGCGATGAAGCCAAAGATGATGAAAAAAAAGATGGATTCGTTCATCGTTTTTTCCTTTGTTTTTAAATGAACCAGGTTAATATGTAAAAAAATACCTCTGTTAAATCAACTCTTTTAGTGTTAAATTTTCCAATTTATCAGCAATATAATCTCTGATTCCCCGCAAAACTTTTATAATTTTTTTTTCTTGGCTTAAGGGTGTTTTAGAAAAAAAATAATGGCTGACTGACTCGGTTGGTGCTAAAGCTCCATCCATCAACCTAATAATTTCAGCCACGGTAATTTTCCCAGACGGCTTCGCCAGGCAATAGCCGCCTTCGGCCCCTCTTTTAGTCTTAATATAACAACTATTTTTCAGGATAAAAAAAAGCTGCTCTAAATACTTTTTAGATAAATTGTATTTCTCGCAGATATCTTCTATTTTAATAAAGCCATTCTTTTCATGACGAGCTATATATATTAGCGCCAGCAAAGCATATTCGCTTTTAGTAGTTAATTTCATATTTTTTGTTTATTATTTACTTTGTCTATAAACATTATAGACTTATCAACTTCTTTCGTCAAGAACCCTGCCTGTGGATAAAAAAGAGCGGTTTTTATTCCTAAAAACCGCTCGATGTGTCTTAATTTGAGCGAATTATTTCTTCGACTTCTGCATGATACCGGCAAGAAGTGCCTGAGCCACTGCCTCGGGAAGGTTGAATTCCCTCTGGACTCCCGCGATAACTTCGGGGATATTGGCAACGACCCGGGGCAAGGATTCCTCTTTCCCCGCCTGCATAATCTGGGCGTGAAAATGGTCGCGCGTGCTAGCTCCGCCGAAATTGACAACTGCACGGAAATCGGTTCCGAATATTTCTGCCGCCACTCTTATGGCTTGGGCAGTGAGAACGGCACGGGCTTCCACTTCTTTAGCGCCGACATGGCAGTTAATGACTGTAAAGATATAATGTTTCTTTACACATTTCTTACCGCTCGGGATGACGATCCAGATATATTCTTTTCCTCCCTTACCCCCTATCATAACCGATCCGGAGGAAATAATTTCAACTTCCTGCCCAATCTGATCAAGGGTTTTATCTTTGAATTGTTCGCAACTCGGGCAACCGGTAACAAAACCTTCTGCCATCACTCTGAATCCTCCCTTATCCAAAAATTTGCCACTAGTATTTATGTATACATCAGCTTTCTTTTCCGCTATTTTCCCAACCTTTATGCCAGCACTCCCGCAAGGCATAAATTTTTTTATACCCAACTTTTCAGCCAATCTTATTTCCGTTTCAAGTAAATGAAATCGGCTAACAAGCATCTTTGCGTTTCCCAAATTAATTTTCAACGAAGCCATTTATTAATTTTATAATATATTCTCTCGAAACAAAATTTGAGTAATCGTTTAAACAATCGTTTTAAGCGTCTTTTTAATGTTAATGGTTTATTATCAAATAACTGATAACCTTTATAACTTAAATATGCTTTTTTTAAACTAAGTGGAGAAAATTTCTCTAAAGCTTTTAGTTTATCAATGTCTCCCCTAATTTCGCTATCTTTAAAATCTTCATTAACCTGCTGATAATACTTATCAAATATTGGTAACAAAGAATCCCAAAAAGGATGAGAGTTAAGATTTGCTTCTATGTCTTTATTTTTAGGCTTGATTGTAGAAGAAGGATGACCTTGCCACCAATAAAGAGAAGACTTGGGATTATCTTCATTAATATTGCTGACTTTTTCCCACCATTTATCCAAAGATGACATTTCCATATTTAAAAAACGTCCTAATTCCTCTATTGTTTTATCATTCTGATAAATCATGTCCACCATGCGGATATGTAGAATATTCGGCAATAAAAAACTCTCTAAAAAATAAATACAATAATCTATCGCCGTATATAAAATATCATCCTTAATGAAGAAAAAATCGTTGATGGAATCTTTACACAACCAGGTACGAATATCTCTTATAGTAAAAATTACTCCGTAATCCCGTAATTTATTTAACAACCCCTTATTTATATCCGGAAACTTATCCCCTATAATCTTAAAATCATATCCTTTCTCCCTGAAAAATTTCAAAGCCCGAGAATATGATCTCCCAATATCATCCTCGTCTCTAAACAAATATCGCGCTTCAGGATATCTCCTTAAAAATTTTCCCGCATATTTACTAATTTTGCTGCGATTAAGACATGTTTCATAAAATATAAAAATATTTGGGTGGCGGTTTAACATTCCCACTAAGGTGGAAGTTCCGGTTTTTGGCGCACCAACAATAAATAAAATATTTTTTTTCTCCATAGGTTTATTGGCTTATTACCATTAAATATTTGAATATTTTACTCTCCCCTTTTTCCTTCACCCTTGCTTATATTAATTTTTTATTCTCCAAATAAGCTAAAATTTTGTTAACACATTCATCAAGCGGTATTTTATCGGTTCTTAAATGGATATCCGGCTTCTTTGGCTCTTCATAGGGATCAGTAATCCCGGTAAAATCTTTTACTTCATTTTGGCCAGCTTTCTTGTACAATCCCTTTGTATCTCTCCTCTGGCAAACTTCCAGGGGGGCATCCACAAATATTTCAATAAAATCGGATACTTGTTTTCTGACCATCTCTCTCTGCTTGCGGTAGGGAGAAATAAAAGTGGCTAAAACCAAAACCCCGTGTTTGCTTAAAAGATTTGCCACATATGAAACCCGGCTAATGTTAGAGTCCCTGTCCTGCCTGGAGAAACCCAGATCTTTAGTTAAAGATTGGCGGACAATGTCTCCGTCCAGTCTTTCGCAGTCAATATTCCTTTTCTCCAGTTTTTCCCTCACTTCATCGGCAATGGTACTTTTGCCCGAACCAGACAAACCGGTAAACCATAAGACTGCGCCCCTTTTTGTAAAATTTTTTTTCTTTTCGTTCTTGGCTTTCTTTTGCCCTTTATTTAAAATAATGCCGGCTCCGACTGTATTTTTCGTTATCTCATCAATAAGTATAAAACTGCCCATATTTCTATTCTTTATAAAGACATCAAACAAAAATTGATCATTGCTCTTAAGAAAAGCCCGGCCTATTTCATTTAATTCTAATCTATCCACTCTTTCCCGATGTAACGTATTTATATTCAGACGATAATTTATCGAATTAATAGCAACTCTACTGGTTTTGGTCGTCTGCTTTATTAAATAACTCTTACCTTGCCGTAACGGCTCATTGGTCAGACAACAAAGCATTACTTCCAACTCGCTACTTATTTCCGGTCGGTTATTCCCCCGGACAATCATATCGCCGCGGCTGACATCTATTTCATCAGTTAAACGCACAATAATCGATTGAGGAGAAAAAGCGTATTTAACTTTATGGCCACTGACAATAATTGATTTTATTTTAGTCTTTTTCTCTGAAGGTAAAACCATAATTTCTTCCCCTTCTTTTATAACTCCACTTTCAATTTTGCCGGCATAACCGCGCAATCTTTCCCCGAATTTTATAACCATTTGAACCGGTAAACGAAAATTTATTAAATTTCTGTCCGTAAAAGGAGTATTTTCCAAATAATAGAGAACGGTATCGCCGCCATACCAAGGCATATTCTCGCCCCGGTTCACAACCATATCGCCCTTAAGGGCTGAAACCGGAATAAATTCTAAATCTTTTATATTCAATTTAGTGGCATAATTAATGAAATCATTTTTTATCTTCTCAAATACTTTTTGGCTATAATTGACTGCATCCATCTTGTTAATAACGACTATAATATGCGAAGCACCCAACAAAGAAGCCAGGAATAAATGACGCTTTGACTGATTTGTTAAACCAATGCTGGCATCAACTAAAATCAAAACGACATCGGCTTCCGAGGCTCCGGTTATCATATTGCGCGTATACTGTTCATGACCGGGCACATCAGCAATTATAATCCGTCTTTTAGAAGTGTTAAAATACCGATAAGCCACGTCAATAGTAATCCCCTGCTCTCTTTCCGCTGCCAGCCCGTCTGTTAAAAGGGACAAATCAATCTCTTTAAAACCCTTTTTCTTGCTAACCTTTTTCATTCCCAAAAGCTGATCTTCGTAAATAGCATTGCAATCATAAAAAAGCCTTCCGATTAAAGTTGACTTTCCGTCATCAACGCTTCCGGCCGTAGCTAGCCGCAATAATTCTCTATTTTTCTGATAATCAAAATTATCCATAACTTTTAATTAAATATCTTGGTTAAAAATATCCTTCCCTCTTTTTTTCTTCCATCGAATTGCTGTCAGAACCATGATCAATGGCTCTATTTTCCCGCTCTGAATTTTTTGCTTCCATTACTTCCATTATTATTTCTTCGATTGTTACCGCCCTGGAAACGATTGCTCCGGTTGAAGGAGAGCAGCCTAAGGTACGATAGCGAAACATACCTTCAATAACTTCTTCACTTTCCTGCGGCTGAACAAATTCATCAAGACGCAAATAAACACTATGTCTTTTAATTACTTTGGTTTTTTGGGCAAAATAAAGGGGGACAATTTCAATTTTTTCTTTTTTTATATATAGCCAAATGTCTAGCTCTGTCCAGTCCGACAAAGGAAAAACTCTTACCGTCTCCCCCTCATTAATTTTGGTATTATAAAGATGCCAAAGCTCGGGACGCTGATTTTTTGGATTCCAAACCCCATTGGCATCCCGGAAAGAGAAAATCCTTTCTTTGGCCCGCGATTTTTCTTCTTCCCGTCTGGCTCCGCCAAAGGCAGCATCAAATTTATATTTCTTTATCGCTTCCAGCAATGGCTTTGTTTTTTTATAATATATGTATTCATCGGTATGGGCCTGATCCGGTCTCATCATTCTAGCTTTTTCTTCCTTATTTTTATGAACAATTAATTTTACTCCGATTTTTTTTGTATAATAATCACGGAATTGTATCATTTCCCTAAATTTATAGCCAGTATCAATATGAAGCAAGGGGAAAGGAATTTTTCCCGGAGAAAAAGCTTTTTGCGCCAACCGTAAAAGTACCGAAGAATCTTTTCCGATAGAATACAGCATTACGGGATTTTTAAATTCCGCTGCCGTCTCCCTTATGATATAAATACTCTCGGCCTCCAGTTGTTCTAGATAACCTAAATTATATTTTTCCATAATTATTTTAACTTTTTAATATTAAAAACATCCCTTTACCGCTAGTACATTCGCCTTATCTCCTTTTTTTATAATGTAGGATATAATTAACTTTATTATTGAAAAAATCTGACTATTCTCTTCCCGGCCCTGCCGTCCCCGAATGGGTTATCCCATTCTTTTTTTGTTCCTGCCATTTTCCTAGAACAAGACAATATTTTCTTGGGATCTGTCCCGGCTAGAATATTTGCGCCTGACTTTAAAGTTTCCGGCCTCTCCGTATTATCTCTTATAGTCACGCAGGGAATTTTTAAAATACAAGCTTCTTCCTGCAAACCGCCGGAATCCGTAATTATCAGATTTGCCTTGGATTCCAACTGTAAAAAATCCAGATAGCCTAGGGGCGGTATCGCCCTTACGCCCGCCGGAATTTCCAAACCGAATTTTTTTATATTATTCAGGGTCCGGGGATGAACCGGATATATTATTGGTAAATTAAAATCATTAGCCACAAAAGCTAACCCTTCCAAAATTCCTTCCAAACGCTCTTCTATGTCTACATTTTCCGCCCGGTGAGCCGTAGCCAGAATATAATTTTTATCCTCTAAATTTAATGCCTTCAAAATATCGCTTTTCTTTTCAGCTAACTCAAGATTCTGAAAAACGGCATCAACTACGGTATTGCCGGTTAAAACCGCTTTACCGTCAGCGACCCCTTCATCTTTAAGATTTTGCAAAGCGTCGTCCGTGGGCGCGAATAAAAAATCAGAAATATGGTCCGTTATGATCCGGTTGGTTTCCTCCAGCATAGTTAGATCATGGCTTCGCAATCCAGCTTCATGGTGTCCAATTTTAATCCCCAGCTTATTAGCCGCCAAAGCCCCGGCCAAAACACTATTGGTATCGCCTTGGACTAATATCGCTTCCGGTTTTTCTTGGGCTAAAACTTTCATAATTTCCCTGATCATAAGTCCGACCTGTTTTCGGTATTCATTGCCGCCGACATTTAGATTGTACTTCGGTTCTTTAATTTCCAAATCTTCAAAAATTTTTTTATCCATCTCATAGCTATAATGCTGACCGGTATGCAAAATAAAATAATCAAGCTTTCTTTTCTCGCAAGCCCTGACTATCGGCGACATTTTTATAATCTCCGGTCTGGTTCCTAAAATAATAGCGATTTTCCCACCTTTGATTGGAATATTTTTACCTAAATTCATAATAATAACTTTAATTGGCTAACGCCTCATTAAATAATTTAATCAGCTTAGCGGTAGTATTTCGCACATCATACTGCTCTAAATATTCTTTATTTATTTTTATTTCTCCGGAAATTAACCCTTCGAGATATTTAGCTAGTTCATAAATTTGATTGTAATTAAATGATGCGCAACCCAAACTTTCTAGAAACTGGGCCGTCGGGCTATTAGTCGGGGTTATCCCCAGGATAGCCCTTCCGCTTCCCGCATAATCAACGACTTTTGACGGTAAAAACGGGCTGCCAGGCATGTCGGCGTCAATCACGACTAAACAATCAGACAATTTCATATATTTCAAACTCTCTTCATAACTGACGGGGGGGACAATTTCTATATTATCTTTTAAGCCATAAAGATCCGCCATCTTAGCTATACTTTCAGTACTATAACCGGCGTAATCATTGGCCGCGCCAATCAATTTAATTTTAAATTTACGAGCAAAGTCAGGCCCCTTATTTATTATCTTCTGTAAGGCTTTAAACAGCAATTCCGGATTTCTTTGCTTATAAAAAGCGCCGATATAGCTTATGATAAATTTATCAGAATCTGTTTTGCTAACTTCCGGATAATCTTTAAGATTAAAACAGTGAGAAATTACTTCCGCTTTTTTAGCCCAAAACTCCGGATATTTTTCCATAACCAGATTCTTTGCTTCCTTAGTAACAAAAACTACTTTATCGCTATTTTCAATAACATATTTTTCTAGTTTTAAAACATTTTTTCTCTCAAGCCATGAATATTTTTTGTATGGATTATCAAACCAGGGATCGCTAAAATAGGCGACAAATTTAGCGCCTAATTTTTCTTTCATCATCGCCCCCAATATATTGCTAGCCTGCGGATTTGAAAAAGAAAAAATAATATCTATTTTATAATTTTTCACTATATCTTCGGCAATTTTACACAACTTTTTATAATACCTCGTGGCGAAAAAATTACGAATTAAAAAATACTTATTAAAATATCTGTTTATTTTAAATTTAGGAATTTTATAAACCGGCGCATTTATTCCCCAGTCTCCGCACACGTCATAAGTAATAATAACCGGCTCAAGGCCCTGCTTAATCCATTCCGGAATCATTTTCCCAATTAAAATAGACTGCGGACGAACTGCGGGGGGCGTCCAAAAACTTAGGCATAAAACTTTAATTTTTTCTTTCATATTAATTAAATACTTCAAAATTTTTCATCGCTAAAGGAAAAAATTTGTTTGTCGTACCCAGGGAATATAAACTTATATTTTTTAGTATTAACTCCGGTTCAAAATCGGATTGCAAAAAACGGTATTGCAACGGTAAATTTATATAATCACAAAAGTCCTCAAATTTCTTTTGGTAAGATATACTTATAAAAGGTACATCTAATAAAAAGGGTACTACTATTCCATGCAATTTTGTCGAGATGAAAAAATCACACCTTTTTATCTCTTCCGTAAAAGACTTCGAATCATTTACGTATGGTATAATTTCTAAGTTATCTAGAGAAATTTCTTTATAAAGCTTTTGGCAAAAATTTAATTCTATTTTTTGTTCATCATTCGAGAAACAAAATAATTTTATTTTTTCATATTTTTTCCCTAACTCTCTAAGTAACTCCACATAATTGTTAAATACTTTTGTGTAATTACTTTTGTACGGTAATCTAACAGCAATGCCAATGTTATTGATTGTCCTAACTTTATTTCGCGGACAAATATTTTTAAATTTTAAATAGCTAGCCGCTAAATCAAATGACAAAATCGGTTTATAAGGAAGATTTAATTTTTGAGCAAACTTAAAGCTGTCCTCATCACGAAACGAACAGGTATCCAGTATTTGCAATAATTTAACGCAAGCCCTTTCGTCTTCCTGAGAACCAAAAGGCCCAATGGACAACCCAACACCAACTACCCTTCCGTTTTTGTTATTCTTTTTTAAGTATTCAGCTCCCCTTCGTTTCCAATTTGAACTATTGGCGGAATGTAAAACTGAACCGCCGCCGATTATAAGTAAATCCGTTTTTCTTAATATCCGATTTTCCCACCATTTTCTCAAAAAACAAATTTTAATTTTAAACGGGTATATCCATTTATCGCCATGGGGTCTCTCCTCCGCCCAAACCCAATAATTATACTCTTTATATTTTTGCCATAAAAAAATCTTTATGGCTTCAGCCATAACATCATCACCGTAATTTTTACTGCCTCGCCAGGCAATGTGGACAATATTCATAAAGCCCTTCACAATTAACTATTTTTTAACATGAAGTTCAATTCCGGTTCTAAAACTTTCGCTATCAATTTCTTTTAATCCCAATCTTTTAACAATTCATAAAAATCCTCTACTGTATAACCATGTACTGGATTTATTATTTTTGAATGAATAGTCACTAATATATCCAGAGATTTACATCTTTTAATAAACTCCCTCATTCCTTCTAGGCACTGCTTTTCAAATCCTTCCGCGTCTATTTTCACAACTACCCTCTTGAAGTCTTCGTGATTTAAAGAGTTAATTAAAGAATCAATTGTCATGCAAGGCAACATTATAAAGTTATTTTTAGTAGTAAATCTACCCTTGAG
The DNA here is from genome assembly GCA_028716725.1 of Patescibacteria group bacterium. Taxonomy (GTDB): domain Bacteria; phylum Patescibacteriota; class Patescibacteriia; order Patescibacteriales; family JAQTRU01; genus JAQTRU01. The sequence goes on from JAQUPG010000007.1 coordinate 67,166, forward strand.
CCATTTTTCTGTATCTTAACCGGAACCAACTCATTGACATCACCAGCTGCAGCTTGATACAAAAAGACATTATTCGTTTTATTTAATTCCATATTTTTATAAATGATACAAGCGCTAAGGGGGTTTGGTTCAAAAATATGTACTTTAATATTCTTATTCATTTTTGAGGCCAACAAGCCAAATATTCCGTTATATCCCCCGATATCCAAAAAAAGCGTTGCGTCCTTTGCTAAATCAATGCTTTTCTTCTCCTATTTACTTTTCGAAAAATTATCTTTGGCTCTATAATGAGCATAAAAATGTTGATACATTATATCTCCGTCAAATACCAAGGAGTTTAATAACACTTCCTCGCCCTTATATTTGATTCTAAAAATTTTTCTTCTCCTTAAAAAGGTTGCTACATAAGGCATAAAAACCTTAAGTATGTATTTTTTAATGAAATTTTTATAAAATATTACGCTTAGTTTCATTTGATTTTAATTAATTAATTTTTTTCTATTTCTTTTTTATATATCTGCCATAACGGATCCAATGCTTCATCTCCCTGTTCCCAAGCTTTAAAATAATTAAAATAGAATCCAGTGTCATAAACAGCTGCCACAAAATTCTCTAATCGCCTCTCATACTCATCAGTCTTTAAATTAATCTTTAAAATCTCTTTAATTTTAGCTGACAAGGTTGTCATATCTGTGTGATGAAAAACGTTAGGTAACTTCAGGGTTGTACCTAAATTGCCAAGTTGGATTGCCGGTTTATTTAAAAAAGCGGCTTCCGCTATAGTAGTGCTGTTTGGACTAATTATTAAGTCGGCCCTTTTTAAAACGTCCTCGCTTGAAATTCTATAATCAATCAGTTTAATATTAACCGTTCTGGCAATTTTCTCAATGTAGGAGGGCGGCCGCAAACCGACCATAGCCGGATGCTCTTTTACCGCCAGAACATAATCATCGGGCATAGACATAGCCGCTAGCCTGGCTATCTCTATTTGATTACTAAAATACGGAGCGGTTACATCCATACTGGCTTCCGGCTGAAATTGCAAAGGAAAATAAACAAATTTTTTTATCTTTTCAAAGGGATAATAATTAAAATTATCCATAAATTTTTTATATCTCTTGTTGCAATAATGATCTCTCAAAATAATTTTTGGCGGCCGGTAATCTACTGTTATGCCGGTACTTTCTAAAACATTTTTTGATGGTCCTTTAATATACCAAAGCAAAATATGATAAAAAGGAGACAACTCATGCCTAATTATTTGTTTTATTGATTGTTTGATGTTTGTCTCTTTGAGATAATCCGGTTTTTTAAAAGTTTCTCTAAACTCTTTTATATATCTTTTAGCTTTATCACGGTTAACCGTTTCTTCTGAATTATTATTAAGCGCATCAACCCGATCATAAAAAGCGCCTTCATTGCCCTGATAACTATCTGAAAAAATATGATAACCTTTAATTTTAGAATCCATAAATTCTGTCATTCTTACTCCTCTTTTTTTAGCAAAAAGATTAAACATTATGTGGGGCAAAGAAACAAAATTCGGAGTAATAATTATTTCTGGATTAAATTTATCAAATATTTCATTAATATACTTATAAACTGCCATAACAAAATCTATAATTTCTTCATCAGGCACATTCTGCTTAAAAGAATAATAATATTTATCTTTATAACATTTAACGTGATTTCTTAAAGTACTTACTATCGGCCAAATAGAATCTATATCTAAAGCCTTACATATTTCTTTAAGAGAATAATTATCGCCTCGCAGATAGTCTTTCGGTCGGCTCATTATTTCGTCGTTATTAATAACCAAGTCATACTTTACCTCTTTCTGATTCAAAATGAAATCATGTGTAGTCCTTTTTAGTGTTAACGCCGCCAGCCTGCATCCTTCGGCTTGTAATTTCTTGGCTAAAAAATGTCCGATATTTATTCCCCAAGCACGCTGTTGGAAAATTAAGATTCTTCTATTCTTTAAATTATCCATATATTAACTAAGTTAACCTTTTGAACCCGGCATGGGCAATTGGACCCCTTAATTGCCAACGAACTTGATTATTATCAATGGCTTTTTTTAACAATCCAAAGGTCTCGGCCACTGCCTTTAAAAATCTTTTTGCCTCCTTTTCTTTAAAACTATAAGTAAGGTAAATGCCGCCAGAGATTAGTATACCTCTTTTTAGCATCTCCTGGGTAAACAAGGTGCGGATGGCCTGGCTTTCTTCACCATAATTGAAAGAGAAAGAAATTAAAGGCGGCGGTCCGGCTACCGTGATTTTTAAATTATTGTTTTCTGCCACCTGCTTCAATCCTTTTATAATAAATTTGCCAATTTTATTAAGATGCTGAGGAACTTTTTTCTCAATCATTTTTTTAATTGTCGCCAGAGCCGCTGCCGGACCAATTCTTTCAGTCCAAGAGGAGCTACTAATAAAAGAAGTTTGGGCGGCCTGCATAACTTTTTCTCGGCCGATAATGGCGGCCATGGGAAAACCATTACTTATGCCTTTGGCAAAAACGGCTAGGTCGGGATTAACCCCGTATTTAAGATGGACTCCACCGATATTAAGCCGCCAACCGATGGTGACCTCGTCAAAAATTAAGACCGCACCGATTTTATCGGCAATTTTTCTGACTTGTTTTAAAAAATTATTCTTTGGCTCTTCGTGCCTTAATGGCTCCATCACAATCACACCGATATCCTTGTTTTGGGAAACTATTTTTTCTAATTCTTCAATTTTATTGTAATGGAAAGGAATCGCCGTTCCCTTTAATTCTCTGGGCACGCCCCTTGGCTCTAACCCCGGGAGCAAATGCCCGTCTAAATTTTTATCATTGGCTAAATTAGCCGCCAAATACCAATCTTGCCAGCCATGATAACCGCAAAAGGCAACCTTACCTTTCCCCGAATAGGCACGGGCAATTCTTACGGCTACAGCCATGGCTTCTCCGCCCCCTCTGGCATACCTTACCATCTTTGCCCAGGAATGTAATTTGCATAACAATTCTGCCAATTCTACTTCTTCCGGAGGATTGAGCGTAGAATTTGAGCCGTTATCTATTGCTTTTTTAACTGCCCGGTTAACGTCGGGGTCAGCATACCCTAAAATACAAGCCCCAATACTGGCATTAACGTCAATATATTTATTCCCGTCTAAATCCCAAATTTCCACTCCCTTGGCTTTTTTATAATATGAGGGCCATTGTTCGGGCAAAAACATTTCCGAGCGCTTGGATAACAATTGCGAGCCGCCGGGGATTATTTTTTTTGCTCTATTCCATAATTTAATGCCTTTATTTATGTCCATGTATTTAAAATTTTATCTTAGAAAATTATTTTTTATTTCCTGTAATTAATAACTTTTGCCGGCACACCAACAGCTATTGCATTCTTTGGTATGTCCTTAGTTACCACTGCATTTGCTCCAATTATGGCTCCATCACCTATGGTAACTCCGGCCAATATTTTTGCCCCGGAACCGATCCAGACGTCCCTGCCTATTTTTGTCGCTTTTATAATGGCTAATTGTTCAGACATTAATATTCCCTTCTTTGTACCATGATTATGATCCAGTATCTGGCAGAAGGGGGCTATCATGGTATGATCTCCTATTTCCATTTTACCTTTACAGCAAATTAGGGAATATCTTTCTATAGCTACTTTCTTACCCAGAATTAAATGAGGATGCGGCTTTGTTAATAAAAACTCACAGCCCCGGAACATACAACCATCCCCGATTTCCATCTTGGCATTATCCGTAAGATTAAACTTTACATCTTCCTTTATTACAATATTTCTGCCGGCTTTTATTCTTTTGTCATTCAATACTCTTTCCATCCTTTCTTTATCCTCTTTTGTTTGGTATCTTATGGAAGCGATATCAGGCGCTAAATCAGATGTTCTAATATTCTTTTTTACTCTATTTTTTTTATTCATACACTGAATATAATAAATTAATTATAATTTATCAGCCTCCAGCGACTTAGCGTAACCTTCATCTCTTGCTTTTCCCTCCTGGACTTTATGCAAGGCAGGATTTTGGTCTAAAAAATTTAAAATATCACCCATGCTAAAAATTTTTCCTTTCCGGTAAAGACCAGCAAATATTTTTTTAATAAACTCAAAATCTGTGTTGTCGTCAACAGTCCAGCGTAGATGCGAATAATCCGTCTTTGATTCAAAATGCCCCACCCTGAATAAATGCGGATTCTTCCAAATATAGGGGCAGACATGTTCCCTTTCGGATTTAAGTTTAGCTTCTTTCCACGCCCGCTCCAATGTCTTAAAGGGGAAAATCCAAAGGTCTAAACCGTCCGGAAAAGTAGGGGGATTCACATTACTTACATAGTCATATTTATTTTTATTTTTTAGATAAAAATCTATTAAATCATCCACTATTTTGGGATCATGCAAAGGGCAATCAGCCGTTACCCTGGCAATTATATCAGCCTTGTATTTTTTGGCAGCTTGGTAAATTCTATCCAAGACATCATCCTCGTCTCCGATAAAGTAAGGACAATTTATCTTTTTAGCTAAAGCGACGGTAGCGGCATCGGCCGGATTCTTAGTGGTAGCGATAATAATTTTGTCTATCTTCTGGCAATGCCGCAATCTTTCTACCAAGAGCTCTAATATTGGTTTTCCCTTTATTTTTTTTAAGATCTTACCGGGCAATCTGGTTGAGTTCATTCTGGCTTGGATTATGGCTGTTATCATATAATTTCCGGGGCAAGACCATAACAATTGCGGAGGGAAAGGTGTCTATGGACATTAAACCCATTTTTATTTATTTTTTTAGGATCAAGGTATCGCCCGGTATATATCCTGTCTCCGTTCCTGTCTTTATCGGAGCACCAAATAAAATCATACTTCCAGAGTATTTCTCCTTGAGTATGAAAATAATAAGCAAAAAACACAAAAGCGGTTAGGATAGCCGCCGGAAAATTTTCTCTTCCTTCTAATCGTTTCCCGATATTTTCTGGGTTTTTCCCGCGGCTGTTTTTATTAACAGTCTTTTTCACTAAATACCACTTAAAATTTAAAGCTTCGCTTTTGGCGAATTTTTCTTTTAAATACCAATCCTGGTTATAAAAACATGGTTCTTTTTTTTCCGGATTACAACCGAACCTTGACCGCATTTTATTAATAGTCAATCTCTGACCGTCTTTATCTTTTGGTATCCCTAAAATCAAAATATAATCTTTATGAATCCTTTTTAAAAAATTCGGATCAAAATAAATATTGGGAATTTTAAACTTCATTTTATAAGGATCCGCGATTTTAAATCTTAAACTTATTCTTTTAAGTTCATTCGGTCCGATAAAATTTTTACCCATTATTTTTTTCGCTTGCGCTATATTCATAAAATTATTTTTGCTTTTCTTTCCATTTCTGATAATTAATGGCTTCTTCTGTGGTAGCTAAATATCCTTCAGCCGTATATTTATCTATCTTTTCAAATTCTTCTTCCAGTAGCTTCATTCTGGTTTTCCCTAAAGTAGTTTTTTCAAACCATAATAATTCTCTGGCCGGAGCGTTAAATATTTGGATTTTCAATTTAGCCTTCTCCATAGTTTTTAAAAATGTCAAATAAGCCCTGGGCTGGTGGAAATTAGAAGCAACCAGGATTATCTTTTTCCATTTTTTCTCTTTAGCTATCTTCATAACTTCCACGCCTTGCTCATAGGAATTTTGGGAATTTTCTTCTAAAATTATTTTCCGTCGCGAAATACTGGCTGGTATTTTTTTTGCCATTATTTTAGCCGGAATGCTAAAGGGAGGAGAATTATATCCTCCGGAAATCAATAGCCTTTCTGCCAGCCCCTGCTTAAAAATTTTAACCGCTTTATCAAGGCGATGATAAACGTCTCCTTCTAAACAAACCACCGCTTCTGATTTCTTGATTTTGTCATTACTGACAATGGCCATTATTTTAACTTTTTCCAGTTCTTTGTTTTCCATAAATTTTTATAATTTATATAATTTCTAAATAATATCTTCAATATCTTCCCAACTCAATGGCTCGCCAGCTTCAATATTACGTCTGGCTTTACGCCCAACAATAGCTAGTTTAAATTTCGGCAAAATTCCCAAAGCCGGGCGCAGCTCAATAATATTGTTTAAAGTAATTTCTTCGCCTTTGGCAATTTTGGAGTTAGCATAAAGCGAACGACGCTGGACTATAACCGTTTCGGCTTCTTCCTCAACAATGTTTTTTTCACCTCCTCCCATAGCTGACTCCAACTGACGGATACGTTTTACCATCTGGGCAAATTCTTGCGGTTCCATAGAATGGGAATGATCAGGCCCTTTATCTTTTTTGTTTAAAGTGAAATGTTTCTCAATAACTTTAGCCCCAAGCGCCACTGCTCCCAGAGGAACTATGTCAGTAGGCGCATGATCGGAATAACCGGTTATGATATTATATCTGTCTTGATATGTTTTTAAAACATTAATATTGGCGCTCTCTATTTTTGACGGATAATTAGTGATACATTGCAATAAAATCAAATTTTTATTACCCGTTCTCTCAATCACGGCAATCGCTTCATCAACTTCTTCTAAGGTGCTGGCCCCGGTGGCCAAAATCATTGGTTTATTCTTTTTGGCAATATATTCTAACATTTCATGCCAGGTAATATCGCCTGACCCGATTTTATAAAAATCTACGCCTAATTCATCCATTAAATCAACAGCGGCAAAATCATAAGGAGCAGATGAAGCCATAATGCCAATTTCTTTACAATATTCAAAAAATTCTTTATGCCATTCTCGCGGAAATTCAACTTCTTTAAATATTTCATCAACTGGCCGGCCCCAACTGCCGTGAACGCCTTTTAACTGCATAGAAGCAAAGCCCTTGCCAGAAACGATTTTGGGCGCCAAAAAACTTTGGATTTTAACGACATCGCCGCCAGCCTCTTTTATGGCCAAAGCTAATTTTTTAGCTTTCTCTAAATCGCCATCAAAATTAGCGCCAATATCAGCCATAATAAAAGCCGGCTGATTTTCTCCGATTAAACGCGGCCCAATTTTAATCTCTTTTGGAAAATTTTTCATATTATTAAAATAATTTCGCCTATTCACTCTCTTAAGTTTTGTATTCTAAATAACAATTTTCTTCATCTTCTTTATATATCTTAAAATTATTTTTTTGGAATAATTTTATTGAAGAAATATTGCCTTTTTTTATTTCGGCAAAAATGTTTTTTTCATCACCAAATTGCCGCAATATTTTATTTAAAAAATAATGCCCCAGACCTCGGCCATGGAAATTTACATCAAGCGCTACAGAAATAACGTAACCATTAAGCTCCTTATTAAAATCCAAACGGCAATAGCCAATTGCTAAACTATTTTCATTCCTCGACTCCAACACGAAACAACGATTATCTTCCCTGCTAAAATATTTTTTAATAAACCAAGGTACATGCTTCTCGAAAGGAATTTCCTCCGGGTTGCCTGAATATTTTCTTACTATGGGATGATTCCTTATTTCCCAGATTCTTCTAGAATCTTCTTTATCGGCTTTTCTAATCACATAGGTTTTTTCTTCTATGTTTTTCATAATTAGTTACCTTTTTATCAAATTCCAGCTTAAAGGAGTGCCCCGTTTTATATTAATTTTAGCTTTTCTGCCAATAACCTTATCGTAATATTTGGGCATTAAACCGTACCCGGGGCGAATGGAACGGATATTTTTCCCCGTTAGCCGCTCGCCAGCCTTTATATCCTCAACCGCAAATAAAGATTTCCTAAAAATAATGCTTTCTTTTTCTTGCTTGGCAGGAGCATACTCTGACCGGCCAAGAGCCATCTCAGTAAGCCTAATAGATTTTACTAAGTCTTTAAATTCGTTTGGCTCTAAGGAAAAGGCGGCATCCGGACCGCCGTCCGAACGGGATAGGATAAGATGCTTTTCCACGACTGACGCTCCTAAAGCCACGGCGGCGATAGCAGTAACGTTTGTCAGATTATGGTCAGAAAGCCCACAGATAACTTTGAAGCGGCGGATAATATTCGGAATTAGCTTTAAATTCATTTCCGCCGGATTAGAAGGATAGGCATTAACGCATTGTAAAATTATTAATTGGGGCGTGCCATTATCTTTTAAAGTTTTAATGGCTAATTTTAATTCTTCTAAACTGGACATTCCGCGTGAAATTATAACCGGCTTTCTTGTCTGTCCAACCCTCTTAAGAAGGGGGATATCGACTACTTCAAAAGAACCAACTTTGTAAAGCTCAACTTTTATCTTTTCCAAAAAATCAACCGCCGTTGCATCAAGCGGAAAGGAAAATAATACTAAGCCTCTTTTCTCCGCATACTTTTTTAATTTCGGCTGCCAGGCCCAGGGCATATGGGCCTCCTGATAAAGGTCATAAAGATCATATCCCCTCCATAACTTACCTTTTTTTATTTTAAAATACTTATTGCGACAATTAAGAGTAATGGTATCCGGGGTATAAGTTTGTAATTTAATGGCGTCAGCGCCCGCTTCAGCCGCCGCGTCAATTATTTTTAAAGCTCTTTTATATGAACCGAGATGATTACCCGACATTTCCGCCACGATAAAAACCGGATTGCCCGGGCCAATTTTTCTTTTACCCCTCGGAGTTTTTATAATTATTGGTTTAACCATATTTATCTGAATTTATAGGTTCCCCTTTTTATTTGCTCTACACCTTTTCTTTCCAGCTTAATCCTGGCTATCATATCTTTACTCTTATAAGCTTTTTCAATAATTTTTTTCCATTTTCCCGGTCTATGCTTAATTAGTAAATTTTCCGCGGATATTAATTTAATATTTAAATCACTAAGCATTTTTTTTAAAAAATTTAACCCTGGACCGTATTTTATCATCGCCCGAATGCGCGGTAAATGATACCTATTCGAAATAATAATTATATTCCTTATTCCCTTTTCAACCGTTATTTTTTGCAACTCCAAAAGTTGTTGATAAGTGGTTCTGGATTTATTTTCTTCTATAATTTTACCATCTGGCACGCCAGACTCCTCTAGCTCTCGCTTTAAAATTTTCGATAGCCGGGGATGCTTAACGCCGATAATATTTTTATCAGAACCATGACCTCCGCTGGCAACAATAAAACTTTCCGGGTTCTCTTTATATATATAACTCGCCGCCATAACTCTGGCCTTACCACCGGGCGCGCCGGCAAAGTTTTCCGCTTCAATCAGGTCGGTGCTCACCCACTTACCGCTTTTATCTCTTTTTATGCCGGCACTCAAAACGACAATC
>JAQUPG010000008.1:0-68346 GCA_028716725.1 Patescibacteria group bacterium
CGATGTCGGCCCGTCGCATCCTGGGGGTGGAGAAGCTCCCAAGGGTTGGGCTGTTCGCCCATTAAAGCGGCACGCGAGCTGGGTTCAGACCGTCGTAAGACAGGTCGGTCTCCTATCCACTATGATCGCGGAAACTTGAGAGGGCCCTTCCCTAGTACGAGAGGACCGGGAAGGACGAAGCTCTAGTGTACCAACTGTTCCACCAGGGGCATTGCTGGGTAGCTACCTTCGGTTAAGATAAGCGCTGAAAGCATCTAAGCGCGAAGCTGTCCTCAAGATTAGGTTTCATAGGTTGGCGAGAGATTATCGCCTTGATAGGCTCTAAGTGTAAGCCCTGTAAGGGGTTTAGCTGAGGAGTACTAATAAACCATTTAATTTTCCCACATTTTTGTTTTTAAAGGTTTAAAAACTTTTTTAAAAAAGTTTTTAATATTTTCAAAAAATATATTGTGTTCAATAAATATTTTATAGCGAGCAAAGCTCTACGGCCATAAAATATTTATTGAACGAAAAATGGAAAAAACACCATTGTTCTGGTGGTACTAGCGGGAGGGTCACACCTGATCCCATCTCGAACTCAGAAGTTAAGCCTCCTAGCACTGATGGTACTTGGGCATGAGCCCTGGGAGAGTAAGCCACCGCCAGAACAATGGTGTTTTTTGTATGAAAAAAGCGTGGGTTATTAGCCTCACGCTTTTATTTTTCGTTATTCCCACGCCGACGGAAGATTCTTCTCCGTCACGAAATCCGGAACCTGGCAAGTTCTTTGCCGTCTGGTGCGAGCGATAATCTTTCCCCGGCCCCACGGGTCGAAGAGCATAATAAGAAAAGCCAGCGGTTCGGTAAGAATTTTCCTTATGGTGTCTTTATTAAACTTAAAGCCAGACCAAGCGCCGATTATTTTTTGGCATTTGGTTCTACGTGTCCTTTGGAGAAATTTCACTCTCGGTTTCATGAACCAGATGACTATTGCATCGAACTCCGTTTCCCTTGGGGTAAACCCAAGAGATTTTAGGAGAGTAGCCAGGAAGTCCACATCCTCCATAATATCTCTGGGCGGGAAGAGATTATCTTTGCCCAAAGAAAACTGGGTATGGAGTTTTTCTGCCGGCACGCCGAGCTCAATCAGCCGATCCTTTATAACTTCGGCGATAGTAGGGCGCCACGGGTAGCTGCTGAAGTACCAGCCGCAGGACATGACAATAATATCATATTGTCCGTGAATTTTTGCTACCGTTTGGCAGATAGTTTTATTAAGCTCCCCGATATGGTCATTCCAGAATTCATAGCCGTGGACGATAAGAATTTTCTTCTTTCCCAATTTATCCCCCTGTTGGTTTATGTGGACGATCAATCAAATATTTGATGTTTTATTTTAGCTCAAAATTGGAGGTCTGTCAAGATTTAAAGATTTATTTTGTTTGACAAAAATAGTTTGATAGACTAAGGTAGGGATAATGAATAAAAAAATAACCGTTCTTTATCATGAATTTAGGAGGGAGTCATGCCCTTATTATTATCTCATACACTCATTGGATTTGTTATTAAGCAATTTGGATTTAAGAGGATTTTTAATGAATGGTGGAAGACATTCGTTCTTATCGCTTTCTTTTCATGCTTGCCAGATATTGTAGATTTTCCGCTTGGATTTTTATTAGATGGAAACGGTAATGCTTTCCATTATGGATTTACCCATACTATATATTTTGCCTTTGTCGGAGGATTGGCCGGAGGATGGCTGTTATCTTTCTATCGAAAAATGAGCTGGCTGTCTTGGCGAAGCTACTGGGTGAATTTCCTTTTTTGTTTTTTATTGGTATCATCTCATAGCTTAGCCGATTTTATCAGTACCGATAATGTAGCTTATTTTTTTCATCTTGGCGGTGTTGACTTGTCGGGTAAATATCTAAGCCCTGCCGGCTTTATAAAGCTGTTTTTTAACTACAACTCTCAAGAACTGTCGATCATGGGTGTTTGCTTGCTAGCCATTTTTATTATCCAGCGCATTAAATTTTTGCTTAAGAAAAGGCGGGATCTTAGATTGACGGGTGAGTTTGAGACAGCCAAAAGGTAGCCCATGGCTTCATCTTGAAAAATAAACTCGTTCCGTTCGTTGGGGCGAGTTTTTTATTTAAAAGAGTTGTGGATAACTTAAATATTGTATACTATATTTATGACAGATTTTTATTAAATATTCAGCTAATATTGAATAAAAATATACATTTTTATAGAAAACTGCAGAAATATAGTTGACAATACTTTAATTAGATAATATACTGGATTTATGTTTATTTTTTAAAATATTTAATTAATTTATGCCCAAAAATAACAAAGTACGAGCTATTACTTGCGCTATTTGCACAAAGTTTTGCCAGAATGGGAACAAAGATAAATTAAATGATTTAATAAGGAGAATAAAGGAGGAGGGATTCGAGCCAATTTTTTCCTGCGATTTCCTAAAAAAATATTCTCCAAAGGGATAATCTTTATGGACATGACAATTCTTAAAAAAATAGGATTATCGGACAAGGAAATAGAAGTTTATTTGGCGCTTTTGGAAAATGGCGCTTCTTCGGTACGGGGTTTAGTTGATTCTATTGGTTTAAATCGAGGCACGGTTTATGATATTTTAAAGGGTCTGCAGGATAAAGGTTTAGTAAGCTATTACCACCAGGAAACGAAACAAAAATTTGTGGCGGAAGACGCGGACAAGCTGGCGAAACTGGTTAGCGACGAAGAGGAAAAAATAAAAAATGTAAAAAGTAAGCTGGATGACCTGATCCCGGAATTAAAGTCTTTGCAGGATAAGGGCGGCAGCCGGCCGGCCACAAAATTTTACGAAGGCAAAAAGGGCATAAGATTTATTTTAGATGACGTTTTAAATTCGGTTGGGGAAGAAAAAGAAAAAGAATATTTTGTTTATTCGGCCACTAACGCCAGCGAGGACATTAATAAGGCTTATCCGGATTTTACAAAAGACAGAATTAAAAAAAAGATCAGAGTAAGGGCGATCTCCCTGGCAGACGGGGGAAAAACCTACGGCCTGGACGAACGGCGCTGGCTCGGTACGAATGATGAATCCGCCACTTTTGTTCTAATTTACGCAGGCAAATGCGCTTTTATTTCCCGTGATACAAAAGGCCTGCCCGTCGGCGTTATTATCGAGAATAAAATGATTTATGAAACGCAGAAAATAATTTTTTTGCGGCTTTGGGAGTTAATAAAATAATTTGCGTCTATTTATGTGCGGAATAATAGGTTATATCGGGCCAAGGGATATTTCCTCCGTGCTACTCACCGGCTTAAAAAGATTGGAGTACCGGGGATATGATTCAGCCGGGATGACAATTAATAATCCTGACGGTTTGGCTACTTTTAAGGCGGTGGGAAAAATAATGGAACTGGAGAAAAAAATCAGCGGTCGTGATTTAGCGGGAAATTTAGGCATCGCCCATACCCGCTGGGCCACTCACGGCGAGCCGAATGAGATTAACGCCCATCCCCACCTGGATGCCAAGGGCGAGGTGGCTATAGTCCATAATGGCATTATTGAAAATTATTATGCCTTAAAAGATTTTTTAATTAAAGAAGGTTTTAAAATAGTTTCGGATACGGATTCGGAAATCGTCGCCCATCTTATCCAAAAATTTCATAACGGCGATTTTTCCGAATCAGTGGCAAAAGCCCTGGAATTAATTGAAGGCACTTTCGGCTTGGCTATTGTCCAAAAAGGAGAAAATAAGATAATCGCGGCCCGGCGCGGTTCACCCTTGGTTTTGGGTTTGGGCGAGGGAGAAATGTTTATCGCCTCCGATGTCTCGGCCGTTCTGGATTACACGAAAAGAATTATTTATTTAAATGACGACGAATTGGCGATCGTTGAGAAAGATAGTTATTCGGTTAAGAATTTAAAAGGCGAGGAGGTTAATAAAAAAGTCCATGAAATAAAATGGACTTTGGACCAGATTGAAAAAAAGGGCTTTAAGCATTTTATGCTTAAAGAAATTTTTGAGCAGCCGGAAGCGATTATCAATACTTTGCGCGGCCGGATAAAAGAGGGGAAAATAAAGTTAAGCCTTGATTTAAATATGAATTCTTTAAAAAGAATTATCATCGTGGCCTGCGGCACGAGCTGGCATTCGGCTTTAATCGGTAAGCATCTTTTAGAAAAGATTGCCGGCGTTCCGGTAGAAGTTGATTACGCTTCCGAGTTCCGTTATCGGGACCCGCTTATCAGGGAAGGCGATTTAGTAATAGTAATTTCGCAGTCAGGAGAAACCGCGGATACTTTGGCGGCTTTAAGGGAAGCTAAAGCCCGCGGCGCTAAAATTCTCGGAATTGTTAATGTGGTCGGTTCAACAATTTCCCGGGAAGTCGACAGCGGAATTTATCTTCATGCCGGGCCGGAAATCGGCGTGGCGAGCACCAAGGCTTTTACGGTCCAGGTTGTGGATTTATTGCTTCTGGCTTTATTTTTAAGGCAGGAGAAAGGGCTGGATTTACAGAAGGATATTATTCGTAATTTAGAGACACTTCCGGAGAAAATAAGGGAAGCTTTGGGGCAATCAGATAGCATTAGAGAATTGGCGGAAAAATTTGTAAATTGCAAAAATATCCTTTATCTTGGTCGCGGCCTTAATTTTCCGGTCGCTTTAGAGGGGGCTTTAAAATTAAAAGAAATTTCTTATATTCACGCCGAGGGCTATCCGGCGGCGGAAATGAAGCATGGCCCGATTGCTTTAATTGATAAAGACATGCCGGCTTTATTTATCGCCACTCGGGATAATACTTATGAAAAGATTTTATCCAATATGGAGGAAATAAAAGCCCGGGGCGGAGAAATTATTGCGGTTGTGAACGAAGATGATAAAAAAGTTATTGGGTTGGCCGGGAGCATTATAAAGGTGCCGTCGGTTTCTTGCGAACTTACGCCGGTAGTTAACGCCATCCCGATGCAGCTTTTTGCTTACCATGTGGCGGACTTAAGAGGCATAGATATGGATAAGCCGCGCAATTTAGCCAAGTCGGTAACCGTGGAATAGAAAATATGATACTAATATACTAATGAATGCGAATGATGCTAATAATACTAATACTCGAACGCCGCAAATACGAATTCGTATTATTAGTATCATTCGTATTTCTCTGTTAGATGTTTAAAAATCACTAAAAATATTCGTATCAAAGTTTAATCTAAAGGTTTAAAAATAAACAAATGTGTTGAACATATGGCAAATTTAAAATATACAATTCGGGAACTCAGAGAAGAAGATTTAAATCCGGAGAAAGGATTTTTGAAGACTTTATCTAATTTAAGCAAAACCAATAATCTTTCCCTAAAAAAAATGAAAGAGATATTCAAGGAAGTAAAAGAAAAAGAAAATAGCTGTATTTTTGTGGCCATAAGCGGGGATGGAAAAATAATCGGTTCAATAAAATTAATAATTGAGAGGAAGTTTTCTCATGGCGGAAAGCGGGCCGGGCATATAGAAGACGTGGTGACCAGAAAAGGGTTTGAAAATATGGGCATAGCCAGTTCCTTAATTAAAAAAACTCTGGAACAGGCCCGGAAGCGCGGATGCTACAAGGTGATTCTTGATTCCCGCGAAGAATTAATCTCTTTTTATAAAAAATTTAAATTTTATAAATTTGAGAATTGCTTAAGAATTGATTTTAATAAATAATATATGGGAACAACCAAAATTGTAATCTTAGCCGCAGGCAAGGGGGTAAGAATGAATGCTTCCCTGCCTAAAGTTTTAGTGCCTTTGGCCGGCCGGCCGATAATAGAATATTTAATCCGTTCCATTATAGAATCCGGAGTAGACAGCCGTCCGATACTAGTCGTTTCCCCGGATAATAAAGAAATAATTAGAAAAGCTTTATCTGTTTATAATTGCGATTACGCTATTCAGGAAGAGCAATTAGGCACCGGCCATGCCTTAGCCTGCGCCCGTAGCCTATTTGGCCCGGAAATAAAAAACGTCATAAGCTTTTACGGGGACCATCCTTTTGTCCGGGCCGAGGCCGTGAAAAAACTGGCTGACAGCCATCAGGGAGTTATTACCATGGTCACGGTAAAGTTGGATGACTTTGAAGATTATAAGAAAAATTTCTATCAGTGGGGCCGGATTATGAGGGGCAAAGACGGGGAAGTTAAAAAAATCGTGGAATTCAAAGACGCGACCGAAGCCGAGAAGGAAATAAAAGAGGTTAATCCGGGTTTTTATTGCTTTGACAAAAACTGGGTTTGTGCTAATATTGATAAATTGAAAAATGACAATAAGCAAAAAGAGTATTATCTGACCGATTTAGTCGGTTTGGCTTTTTCTCAAGGTGAAAAAATAAATACAATAACGATTGATCCGCGCCAGGCCGTAGGCATCAACAGCCCGGAAGAATTGGCGATTGCGGAAAAATTGATAAAATAAAAAAATAGATATAATAAAAGGCAAGTCCTGATACTTAGGGGTTGGCTTTTTTTACTTCTATTGACATTTAAATAATTAGTAGTAAGATAGATTGAACCCTTAATTATTAGTTCACATCATAACAAGGAGGTTTAAAAGATGTGGTCCATTTTAATTGTTCTCTTGTTTCTTTGTGGTCTAGCCGCCGTCTTGGAAGCATTTAATGCGCGGGCAACAAATAATCTATCGGATCGGATACTCGCCTGTTTGGGCGTTATTACGTTTGTGTTCGGCACGTTTTTCGCGATTATAACCTATGATGCCTATCACACTTGGCCGGTGCGACATACTCTTAAGCTGACTGTCGTTGCGGCCCAGAAATCTATGGGTCCGATCACGTGCCAATATCAAGATGAAAAGGGTACCATTCGTTTCATCACCATCCGTATCTTTGATATTTATCCTAAGGATGGATACACGGTTGACCAAAGGCAGCAACTTGGTCGAATAATTCTTTTCAAACCCCGGGAGATCCATACCGATAATATACCCGGCGGAATTTCCCTGGAAGTTATTCCGGCACACTATGAACTTACCGATGAGTTTGATAGGGAAGTCGTCGACCGTCTTAGCCAGCGAGCCGTGTGAGTGGAAAGATTTCTCTCTTAGAAGACGAGGAAGAAAAAATCAGCCAGTCCTTAAATACTTGGGGCTGGTTTTTTAATGGGTTTTAAGTCTTTTATTTACGGTTGACAGAAAATATTTATATGTTAAGATGTAGGCAACATGACGGAGCTATCGGTCGTGCGTCTGCTAAAGCGGATGAAATCCAAACGGCTGGGTAGAGTTTGACTCCCCTTTAAGCTGTTAGATAGCCCCCACTTTTAATTCGTGTGTTCCGGAACATGCAAATTATAAAGTGGGGTTTTTATTTTATAGGAAAAATATTTTGTATTGCGGCGGAGAAAAAAAATTAATTACCCTCCCGTGAAAATATAAAGTAAGACAACTATAAATATTATGGTTAAAGTCCAGCCGATTTTTTTCTTATTATTTAAGAAACAGTAAACAATGCCGATTAAGTTTAAAGATAGGAATAAAATTAAAAGATTAAAGAATAAAAATATGCCTCCCCAAAAACTGGATAAATAATCTATGTAATCAGCGCATGGCCTCAAACCCTTAGGGCCTCCGCAGGCGGGGCCGTCTTTATAATTAGAAAAAGTATAAGCAAACAACAAAAAAGGAATGATTAAGCCCAGAAGGAATGCTTTTTTTGATTTTAAAAAGTTTTCTATTTTTTTATGGTTTTTAATAAATTCAAATATAAATCCAATGATGAAACCAATGACGAAAGCAAGGATTGAGCCGACGATAAAGAAAAGACCATAAGCTATCAGGCATTCGTTAAAGCTGCCGGTTGAGCCAACATAGTTCCGGCATTCCCAGTTTTGGCGCGGGCCGATTATAACAGCAATAATAACACTGAATACCAACCATAATACTACGAATTTCACCCCGGTCTTTAAACAAAAAAATAATTTTTCTCTCATAAGATTAAATTTAAAAATTTTTATTTTATACCATTCTATTGTAAAATAGTTTATTAAAAATATCAAGGCAGGGAAAGCTGTATTTGCTTTAAAATTGGCGATTTATTATAATTGAAGTACGTATTAAAATACGTACATAAATGCATACTAAAAATATGGCCAGAAGGAGATTAAACCAAAAGGAAATAAGAAAAATTACTAAAAACGGGAATAGTTATTCGGTTTCTATCCCGATTGAGGTTCTAAAGGAGTTAAAATGGCGGGAGAAGCAGAAAGTTATTGTTAAAAAGAAGGGCAGAAATCTAATTATTAGCGATTGGAAAAAATAATATGGAGATAGCAATTTATATTATAATTTTATATTTTATCCTTGTTTTTTTTCTTTCCCGTTTTATTATTCCCCATCTTTCTTTCGGCCCTGACTCAATGCCCGAAAAAATTCCGGCAGAGATGGAAAAAGTAATTGAGGACCTGAAAAATAAAGTTAATTCATCAAGGGAATTTTTAGAGCTGGCTTTTAATTATTTAGGGACAAGATATCATTCCGAGCGGCTGGCAACGGTTTTAAAGTTTCATTTTATGTTTAAAAGTCTGGAAGATATCTGGAGCCGGACCGGTTTTATTCCCTGCAATCAAAGTAATTTTTTACTGCGAATTTTTTTAGTAAAAAGCGGATGGTTTAAAGATGAAAAAATTCGGCGGAAACATTTTTTTGTTAATTTTGTCCCGCATCAGTATTTGCAAGTTAAATTAGAAAATAAGTGGCTTGATGTTGACGTCGGAGAAAAATATCGGGGTATGCCAATCGGGAGACATTTAAAATATTTTGGATAACGACCTCTCCCCTTTCCCCTCTCCTAATTAGGAGAGGGGAGCTAGAGGGGTGAGGTAAAAATATATGCGTCAAATTTTAGACCTACATATTCATTCTAGATATTCCCGGGCCTGTTCCTCGCAGCTTAATTTATCCAGCATTGATGCCACCTGCCGGATTAAGGGAATAGATATTATCGCCACTGGAGATTTTACTTATCCGGAATGGTTTTTTAATATTAAAAGTGAATTGGAGGAGATTGATAATTCGGGGCTGTATAAACTTAAAGAAGCAAGGGATGATAAAGTAAACCCCGCACCATTTGGCAATTATGCTCAAGGCACCAAGGGTGCTATTGCCAAATGGTGCGGGGTAAAGTTTTTACTTTCCACGGAATTATCTTTAATTTATAAGGATGGTGAAAGGGTGAGGCGAATTCATATCGTCGTACAGGCGCCGAATACTGCCGCGGTGGAAGAGCTAAATAATTATCTGGATAAAAAATATAATATCCGCTCTGACGGTAGGCCGATTTTAGGCATGAAAGCGCCGGAACTGGTTAAGCTTTGCTTATCAATCCATCCCAAATTTTTAATTTACCCGGCCCATATCTGGACGCCCTGGTTCGCGGTTTTCGGCTCTAAATCTGGTTTTGATTCTATGGAAGAATGCTTTCATGACGAGACAAAAAATATTTACGCCATAGAAACCGGACTTTCAAGCGACCCGGCTATGAATTGGCGTTTGTCGGCTTTGGACAAATTAACGATTCTTTCCAACTCCGACGCCCATAGTCTGCCCAATCTTGGCCGGGAAGCTAATGTTATGGATTTGGATGAAATTAGTTATGATGAAATATATAGGGTGATAAAAGAAAAAGATTTGAATAAATTGAAATACACGATTGAATTCTATCCGGAAGAGGGCATGTATCATTTTGACGGGCACCGGGATTGTAAGATAAGATTTTCGCCCCAAGAAACGAAAAAACATAAAGGCATTTGCCCGGTTTGCAAAAAACCCTTAACTGTGGGTGTGATGAACCGGGTCAATGAATTAGCTGATCGACCCGCCTTCGCCGAGGCTACGGCGGGCAAGCCCGTTGGTTTAAATCCGCCAGCTGGGCAAGCCAAATTTATTAAATTAGTGGAACTGGATAAAATAATTGCCGAAGCTTTAAATATAAAAAGCCGCCAGTCACGTCAGGTGCAGGCGGAATATAATAGTTTAATTAAAAAGGTTGGATCGGAGATGAATATTTTATTGAATGAATCTCTAGAAAATTTAAGCAAAATGACTCTGCCAATAATTGTAAAAGGCATAGAAAGAGTCAGGGAAGGAAAATTAATAGTTGAGCCCGGATTTGACGGCCAATACGGGACAGTAAAAATATTTTCCGCGAAAGAAAAAGAAGATAAACAATGTAAATTATTTTAACTCGTTGAGGTCAGATACAAACAAAAAACGCCTCAAGATTAATTCTGGGCGTTTTTTGTTCCTCCTCGTTCGCCAAACAGATAAGCTTTAATTAATTTACGGCCTATTTGTCTGGCGAAGAGGAGCAATTTTGTTTTATCTTCTCTTCCTCTTCTTTGTCGCTTTCTTTCTTTTAGCGACCTTCTTCTTAGCCGGTTTTCTTTTCGCAACTTTTCTCTTCTTGGTTGCTTTCTTTCTTTTTTTCGCTGCCATTTTAATCACCCCCTTTCTTAAGCGCAGATTATTTTGCGCAGATAAATAAAATAATAAATTTTATTTTTTTATTCCTTCCCTTTATATTATACAAAAATATTTTTTTCTTGGCAATGATCTCTTATAATTTTCTTTCATAAAATATTTTTTTATCTTTCAATTATATTATACAGGATATTTTTTAAATTAACAATAGTTTTTTTGATAAAATAAAAAAATAAAATAAAAAAATAAAAAACTGTCTCCACATTTTTTATTTTTTTACCCGTTTTCATATTATTTTAATCATCTTGCCTTGATAATTTTCTTATGCTATCTTATAGGCAGATTGGATAATATTTTTTACCCCGCACCTTTTAGCGAGGCATTAAAGTCCTCTCTAAAAGGTTTATTTTCTGCTTAAAAATTCCATTACAAATGGATTTTATACCCTAAAAGGTGCGGGGTTAGCAAAGATATGTCAAATGAAGAAAAGATCAAGGAGGGTGGTGAAAAAGACAAGCGCCAGGAAGCGGCCATGACGGCCATGGACCAGATAAAAGAGAGGTTTGGCGATGGGGCGATTATGAAGTTTGGTGAAGCGAGAAAATCCGATGTGGATGTTATCCCGACCGGCTGCCTTTCCCTAGATATTGCTTTGGGGATTAATGGGGTGCCGCGGGGGCGGGTGATAGAGATTTTCGGGCCGGAAGCTTCAGGAAAGACTACCCTGGCCCAGCATATTGTGGCGGAAGCGCAGAAGATAGGCGGGATTGCCGCCTTTATTGACGCCGAGCATGCTTTAGACCCGGATTACGCGGCCAGGATCGGGGTGAATATAAAAGATATGCTTATCTCCCAGCCGGATACCGGGGAGCAAGCCTTAGAAATTGTGGAAACTTTAGCCCGGTCTAACGCGGTGGATATCATCGTGGTTGACAGCGTGGCGGCCTTGGTTCCGCAGAAAGAAATTGAGGGGGAGATGGGCGACCAGCATATGGGTTTGCAGGCGAGGCTGATGAGCCAGGCCTTGCGGAAATTAACCGGCGTTGTTTCCAAGTCAAAAACCGTAGTAATTTTTATAAATCAGATAAGGTTTAAAATCGGCGTTTTTTTCGGCAATCCGGAAACGACCACCGGCGGCAATGCTTTAAAGTTTTACTCTTCGGTGCGAATTGAAGTGAGGCGGGCAGCCCAGATTAAACAGGGAGACAAAATTATCGGCAACCGCGTAAAGGCCAAAGTGGTAAAAAATAAAGTGGCGGCTCCGTTCCGCACCTGCGAATTCGATATTATGTATAATGAAGGCATTTCCGTGGCCGGAGATTTGCTTGACACCGGCGTGGCTTATGGCGCCATAAGCAAATCCGGCAATTCTTATTCTTTTGGGGATGTTAAACTGGGCGTAGGCCGGGAGAACGCCAGGAAATTCTTAAGGGCGGATAAAAAATTAATGAAAGAAATCAGAAGGAAAATAATGTCGGAAGTAAAAGCGCGGGAGATGGAAGAGTGAGAGTTTATAAAGTTAAAAAGTTCATAAAGTTATAAAGTTGTTTATTTTTTTGTGTTTTCTAAGACTTTGTAACTTTTTACTTTATAAACTTTTAACTGATATCTGTTTTAATGCTACTCATTTAATAACCGGTATTACCCTTATGCTTAAGAAAAATACTTACATCATTTCCCTGGGCGGGTCTTTGGTAGTTACGCCGGAGGGGATTGACTGGAAACTTTTAAAAGGATTCCGGAGCTTGATTTTAGAAGAAGTCAGGAAAGGCAAAAGATTTTTTATCATTGTTGGCGGAGGGGTTACCTGCCGGAAATATAATGAGGCTGCCCGCAAAACCGCTAAAGTCAGCCAAACGGAATTGGACTGGCTGGGAATTTATTCCGGCCGGCTTAATGCCCGTTTATTAAAAACTATTTTTGGGCCGATAGCTTATCCGGAAATTATTACTGACCCGATCGCCCCCTTATCTGCTAAAAACAAAATAATTATCGGTAGCGGCTGGAAACCGGGCTGGTCAACGGATTATGTGGCGACGGTTATGGCCCGGGAGCATAAAGCGAAGACCGTGATTAATTTGTCGAACATTGACTACGTTTATACCGCTGACCCGAGAAAATATAAAAATGCCAAACCAATAAAGGAAATGAATTGGCAGAATTTCAGAAAATTAGTTGGCAATAAATGGAATCCGGGATTGAACGCTCCGTTTGATCCGGTGGCTTCGCGGTTAGCGCAAAAATTGGGGTTAGAAGTAATAATAATGGATGGAAAGAAATTGGGGAATCTGAAAAATTATTTGGGAGGTAAACAGTTTAAAGGGACAGTGATAAAGAATTAGATTAAGAGACAAAAAATATGCTTTTTAAAGGCATGTTTTTTATTTTTATGACTAATAATTAGTTTTATGGTATAATATTCATAATTGGGATTCTTGTGATTTTTAGGATTCTTGGGAGGACGAGGATTTTTTATCCTAGAGATCCTAAGAATCGCAATAATCCTAAAAATCTCAAACAACAAACTTATGTTCCCCCATAAATTCTCTCTAATCTTAATATTTTCCATTATTCTGACCCTGGGCCTGTCTGTTTCCCTGGGGTCTCTAATGGCTGCCTGGACGGCTCCGGCCTCAACTCCTCCGGAAGGCAATATCACCGCTCCGATTAATACTAGTGATACTGGCCAGGCCAAGCAAGGCGGTTTGATTCTCAATACCGGCGGCAGCGCCAATGGCTTAATCATCCAGTTCGGCAATGTTGGTATAGGCACAACCAGCCCGCAAGCCAAATTGGAAGTAGCCGGCAATATTATTGCTGATGCTCCGACAGAAAATAATCATTTAGCGACCAAGGGTTATGTAGATGCAAGTTCGGGATCAGGGGGCCTGAAAGTGTATAAGAGCGATGGAACAACTTTACTCGGAACCTTTGGCGGGTTTTATGGAACTAACCCTCCTTCCGCTTGTTCTGGTTGGGGATTTTGGACACCGGCAGGAGCATTGCATGTAATGGGGGGAACAGATTGCAACAATCCGCCGTCCAATGTCACTTTGTACTTTACGGGTACCGGCTGCACTGGTGGCTATCAAGCTAATTCCGGCAACGGTATTATGAAGAACTGTAATCAGTATTTTAATATTACCGGCGGAGACGGCTATTGTAATAATTTTCAAAGTTACCGCGATCCCGACTGCACCTGCCACAACATTTCGCAGCAATGTATAAGTATGTATGACTACGTAGCAGAGACTAGCGATCCTGTTCCAGGATACCTTTGCGGAGGAGGAAACTGTGTTGTGAAATAATTACTAATCAAAAAAGGTAAAAAACGGCTTATTTTTTAAGGAAAATGGCCGTTTTTTTATTTCTTCCCCTTTTACTCTTGCCCTGTTTTAATATTTCGTGTATAATAACTGCTGTTATCTAAATAGCAAAGAGAGATGAAATTAATAAATTTCATTTTTATTTTTTATTTCAAAATATGCCAAAAAACTCTAATGGCGGACCGGAGGGAAAAATTAAAATCAAGGGCGCCCGCGTCCATAATTTAAAAAACGTCAGCTTGGAAATTCCCCGCAATAAATTCGTAGTCATTACCGGTTTGTCCGGTTCAGGCAAATCATCTCTGGCTTTTGATACGATTTATGCCGAAGGCCAGCGCCGGTATGTTGAATCTCTTTCCGCTTACGCCCGGCAATTTGTGGGCTTAATGGATAAGCCGGATGTGGATTCAATTGAAGGTTTGTCCCCGGCGATTTCTATTGACCAAAAATCAACGTCCCATAATCCCCGTTCCACCGTCGGAACGATTACCGAGATTTACGATTATCTGCGGCTTCTTTTTGCCCGCATCGGCGTACCTCATTGTCCGAAGTGCGGCCGGAAAGTAAAGCAGCATTCTTTGGATGAAATTGTTGACCAGGTGGGAAAAACTTATTTGGGGGAAAATATAATGATTCTGGCCCCGATTGTTAAAGACCGGAAAGGGGAGCATAAAAATATCGTGGAAAGGATTGTTAAAGCCGGATTTAGCCGGGTAAGGTTTGACGGCGCCATTTTTTCATTGGAGGAGATAGAAGATATGGCGGTGGACAAAAAGAAAAAACATACGGTAGAAATCGTGATTGACCGCTTATTGGTTTCTAAAAACAAAGAAGACATGGCCCGGCTTTCAGAAAGTTTGGAAAAAGCCCTTGATCTGGCTAATGGTTTAGTAACGATTGCCCCGCAAAATCAGGCCGGAAAATCTCAGCTGGCCGAGAATACTTATTCCCAGCTTTTTGCCTGCCCGGACTGTGGCATTAGTTTGCCGGAGTTGGAACCAAGAAATTTTTCTTTTAATTCGCCTCATGGCGCCTGCCCCGAGTGCTCCGGCTTAGGAACAAAACTGGAAATTGACCCGCAGCTTATTATAAATTCGAATTTAACTATAGCTCAGGGCGCGATCAGGCCCTGGGCCCATAACACGGCTTCCGGGCAAACCTGGATGATGAGGATTTTAGGCACGGTCGCGGCCAAGCACGGGTTTGATTTAAATACGCCGGTTAAAGACTTAACCAAAAAGCAATTAGAGATTGTTCTTTACGGCTCGGGTGATAAAAATTATAACGTGGAGTATTCAAGCGACCGTTTTACCGGCGAAATGACAACCGATTTCGAGGGGGTTATTCCTAATTTGGAAAGGCGGTATAAGCAGACAGAATCGGATTATATTAGGAAAGAAATTGAGCAATATATGCGGGTCCTGATCTGCCCGGCTTGCGGCGGCAAAAGGTTAAAGCCGGAAATGCTGGCGGTTAAGGTTAATGGTTTGTCCATAAACGATATTTCCGTTAAAGCCATAAATGAAGCCAAGAATTTCTGCGAGGAGCTGGAAAAATCAAAAAATTTATCCGCTCGGGACAAAAAAATTTCGGCCCAGATTGTAAAAGAAATCTGCGCCCGCTTAGACTTTCTCTCTAATGTCGGGCTTGATTATTTGTCTTTAGACAGGGCTTCGGCGACTTTGTCCGGGGGCGAGTCCCAGCGCATTCGGCTGGCCACCCAGATCGGCTCGGCTCTGGTCGGAGTTTTATATATTTTAGATGAACCTTCTATCGGACTCCATCAGCGGGACAATAATAAACTGATAAACACCTTGAAGAAACTGCGGGATTTAGGCAATACCGTAATTGTCGTGGAGCATGACGAAATGACAATGATGGCGGCTGACCATATTGTTGATGTCGGCCCGGGGGCCGGGGAGCATGGGGGAAAAATTATCGCCCAGGGCAGCCCCGCCCAAATAAAAGCCTCATCTTCTTCTTTGACCGGCCAGTACCTTTCGGGGAAAAAATCCATTCCGGCGCCGGCAAAATACCGTGCGGGAAACGGGAAAAATTTAACAATACTTGGCGCGACCGAGCATAATTTAAAGAATATTAATGTCTCTATTCCCTTGGGCAAGTTTGTAGCCATCACCGGCGTTTCCGGCTCGGGCAAATCTACTTTAATGGACGATATTTTAGCCCGGGCTTTAAACCAGAAATTTTATCGGGCTAAGGCCGAACCCGGCCAGCATAAAAAAATCGAGGGCTGGCAGCATATTGATAAAGTCATAAATATCGACCAGTCTCCTATCGGCCGCACCCCGCGCTCTAACCCCGCCACTTATACCGGCGCGTTCACGTCCATCAGAGATTTATTCGCTTCTTTGCCCGAAGCAAAAATCAGGGGATATAAGGCGGGACGTTTTTCTTTTAACGTGGTGGGCGGAAGATGCGAGGCTTGCGGCGGTGACGGCTTAGTAAAAATTGAAATGCAGTTTTTATCCGATGTTTATGTGGAGTGCGAAGTCTGCCACGGCCAGAGATATAATAAAGAAGCTTTGGAAATTTATTATAAGGATAAAAATATTTCCGACGTCCTCAATATGACCGTGGAAGAAGCCATGAATTTTTTTAAGAATATCCCGGCGATTTATCAGAAGCTCGTAACTTTAAATGAAGTGGGATTAAGCTATATAAAGCTTGGCCAGAGCGCCACGACTTTGTCCGGCGGGGAAGCGCAAAGAGTGAAACTGGCGACGGAGTTATCGCGCCGGGCAACAGGCAGAACCCTATATATCTTGGACGAGCCGACAACCGGGCTGCATTTTGACGATATAAAAAGATTGCTTGAGGTTTTAGGCCAGTTGGCGGATAAGGGCAATACGGTTTTAATTATTGAGCATAATTTAGACGTCATAAAATCCGTGGACTGGATTATTGATTTAGGACCGGAAGGCGGAGAGGCGGGCGGAGAAATCGTGGCGGCCGGCACGCCCAGAGAAGTGGCGAAAATTAAGAAAAGTTATACCGGGCAATATTTAGCAAAGATATTAAAATAATACCTGCCTCATCGGCAGGCGGGTAAAAATATAAAGAGCTCAACTCCGACGCGTCGGGGTTGAGCTCCTTTTTAGATAAAAAAAGAGAGGCGATGAACAATGTCATCGCCCCTTTACTATCTCGAAGTTTTCTTCCTCCTTATTCCTCGGAAATAGAGGAAACATCAGTCCGGTAATTTCCGCGGCTCATTCCCGGTTAATCATCAGGCTTTGTAGGTATGGAACCGAAAGCCGGGAAGGCCGGTGGACGGCGGGGAGTATCGTCGTGTGTTGAATCGTGCGATTCCCCGAAACCGGGCTGGCGTGGAAACAGAAATCTCCGCTGCACTGTTTGGGCTTCAATTTGGTCGCCGAGTCGGGAGTTGGCCTTCGAGCGATAACACTCGTAGAGTGTTTACGGTAAGGTAACCAAAGACTCCTTCGGACGCTGGTGAGCCGCTTAAAGTGCAGAGTCGCTTTACATCCCCTTGCGGAGGATGTTATTTTTGGTGAAACTTGTTGAATTCGCGCGGTTACCGCCTATTTTCTACACGAGGTTTTACTCGTGTCATCATTGGTTATAGCTACCTTTGGTGTTATAGGTTGGGTTTTGCCGCGCCAGACGCGGAATGTGCTGCTTTAGCGCCCCCACAACGATATTATCTATTGTGGGGGCTAGTAATTTTTTTGTTCCAACGATTGTGCATGGTGTCGACCCGTCTTTCTTACTTCGGGTTTTCCCGTCCCGTTTCTTGGCCGCTCGTGTGGGCCGTACGTTTAGGACGGGTTTGTTCCTCGATTCGATCTCAGGCCCGCTTCCTCATCTTCCGGGATTTAGCCGGAGCCGGGGGAAGCGGTCCGCGCCGAGCGTCAGTGTCGGTTGATGGTCGTACCGGGCGCCGAGGTGTCGATGACGATCATGATCGGATTTTCGAACCCGGTTCCTAACATGGTGTTGCTTTTGCGATTGGGCGCTGCTCGAGCCATGGAGTGCCTCCGGCGTGGGTTTGGGCGAATGATTCGACCTGGCCTCCGAGGATTGGAGACCGCTCTTTGCGGTTTTTTAAGCCGCGATGTTTTTATTTTAACTGAATATATTTTTTTGTCAAATAACGATTTAGCAATATATCACATCTTTTTAATATTGTCAATAGTTAATGAATAAATTAACTAATATTTATTTAAAATTAGCCAAAAAGTTATTATTCAATATTTTTTTCGCTAAATACCTGGGCCGTAAAGACTTTTAATTTAACATCCCCTGTCTTTTTATAGCAATCTGGATCTAGCCCGGCTTTTTGCGAGCACAATTGGCTTAAAAATTCTTCTAAATCCCAGCCAGTTTCCCTTGCTACCTGGGGTAAAAACACGCCGCCCTGCCTACCTTTTTCTACAATTACTCCCTCTTCGCCAAGTTTAATATTCTGCCAATTGTCAATTTCTTCAGGAACGGACAAGACGCTTATTTCATAATCCAATTTATCTAATTCATTTTCCGCCACGGGGTTAAACCTATAATCTTCGCTGGCTGCCGCTATAGCCATATCGCGCACTACTTCCCAAAGAGGTTTGTCAGAAGGAATAATTTGGCCGATGCAGCCGCGCAACTGCCTGCCTTTATGCAAGGTGACAAAAGCGCCCTCCTGCTTTTTTAATCTTTCATCCTTAATATTAAACTCTGGAACCCTGCCTCCGCGCACATAATCTTCCACGGTTTGGCGGGCAATTTTTAGTAATTCTTTTTTCTGGTTTTTATTTAATAGTTCCGAGCTCATATTTTCTTCAGAACTTTTAGGATTTGTTTATGGACCTTGCCATTGCTAGCGGCTATATATTTGCTTTTTAAATTCCATTCCTTTCCGGAAAAATCAGTTACCTTTCCGCCGGCTTCCCGGACAAGTAAGACTCCGGCGGCCACGTCCCAGGAATTGGCTCCGGGGATAACGATTGTTTCTACCCTGCCGCAGGCGACATAAGCAAGCTCAATGGCGGCGCTGCCAAGCTGGCGGCAATCCAGGCCGCTTAATTTTTGTTTAGTATGATAAGCCAGGGCTTTTTTTATATCTTTTTCTCTGTGGCTGTGGCAGAAAGTATTTAAGACCTTGCCGGAGGAAATTTTTGAAACTTTAATTTTTTTGTTATTTAGATAAGCGCCTTTATTTTTTTCCGCCCAGTATAATTCGCCTAAGACCGGAATAAAAATTACGCCCAGGATAATTTTATCCTTATGGGCCAGGGCGATAGAAACTGACCAAAGGGGGTTGTGCATAGAAAAATTAGTGGTCCCGTCCAAAGGATCAACAATCCAGAGATAATCGGTCCCGCACCTTTTAAAATATTCTGCTGATTTATGGTAAGTTTTTTTATTTTGTCTAAAAGGTGTGGGATTTGTCTGCCCGGCTTCTTCGGATAATATCTGATGATCAGGGAAATATTTTTTTATGGCTCTGATTATAATTTTTTCTGCCGTCAGATCCGCCTTAGTTAAAATTTCATGGCGGGACTTTAATTTTATCTTAGCCCGGTCAAAATTAGCATATTCGCGCAAAAGTACTTTTCCGGCTTTTTTGGCGGCCTCAATAGCTACTTTTTTAAATTGGTTGTTCACCCCGTTAGAAGTTTTAAATAAATTGTTCTTTTTCATAACTATTTTTAGTTATACTTATTTTCCCCTTAATAGAAGACGTTCTTTAAACTTCTAATGGGGCTCATATTAATTCTAAAAGTTTTAATTCTAATTTATTGTTTTTCGTATTCCAAGTGGCAAAAGTGGCTTTTCCCCACATTCCGCCCAGTTCCCCGGGATTAACTAATTTAACTTCGTCAATTTCTTCCAGGGCGGGTTTATGGCTGTGGCCGAAAAAAATTATATCACAATGGCCGGAATGTAAGACTTTATCAATGAAGTGAGCTTCATGGCAGAGCCCGACAATCTGCCCGTCAAGTTTAAATCTTCCGGTTTTTCCGAAATAACTGATGTTTTTAAATTTTTTTAATTCTTTTTCCCCGTACAATTCAATATTTCCCCTGACAAGATAAATGGAATTTTTAAATTTTTTTCCTAAAACGGAAAGAGTCTCACTGTTAGTCAGGTCGCCGGCGCAGATAATTTTTTTAATTTTGTTTTTTTTGCTCCAATTTAGGAATTTATTTAAATTAACTAAATTATCGTGGATATCAGCGATAATGGCTATGAGCATAAATTTAATTGGCGAAAAAATAATAAAGTTCGTAAATTAAGCCGGCGATGAACATAAAAGAAAGAAGAAGTATTATTGGTTTGTTTATTTTATTTTTTATTATAGACGTTTGTTCTTTTTTCTTCTTTACTTCTAAAAGGAGCCAGAGATAAAGCAGGCCGATTAGACCGCCGGTAAAAGCGCCAGCCAAACTTACTATTTTTGTTAAGTCGCGCAACCCCAATAAATAAAGGAGAAGCGGGATAAAGCAAGCCAGGGCCCAGGCAATATTTTTATTAAATTTGAAGTCCCACCAGAAAGTTTCCCGGATAGACTGGGCGATAACCAGAAAAGAAGTGACAATTGCCAGTAATCCCAAAATTAGGGCAAAAATTATAACGCCGTCTGATAAAACCGAGCGCAGGCCGACTAAAGTGTCGGGTGAGGTGTTATTTCCGGTAATCCCAACAATAACAAAAGTAAAGACAAGCATCATGGCCACCGGGATAAAAGTTCCCCAGGCAATCGCACTCTTAATATTTTCTCTTTTTTGGGCCAGGAGTTTACAAACTGAAGGGACAGCGGCGCTGCCGCCAACGGCAAAGAAAATCGGGCCGTAAGGCAGAAAAAAATTAGGCCAGGAGACAAGATGAAAGTTATCAAAATTGATATAGCCCCATCCGTGCCAGGCCAGTAGCCCCACCATAAAAACTAACAGTCCGGCCATAATTAATTCTACTGAAGCGATTAATTTAATTCCGGAAAAGACAACGGCGGCTTGGAATAAAAACAAAATTATAGAATAGGTAAAAACGTTTCCGCCAAAAGCCGGATTTAGCAATTCATAAAGAAAAATTCCGCCGACGATAATATAGGCGAGTAGGGCCCCGTAGTCTCCGATCAGGCTTATTACAAGGGAAAAAATTTTTCCCCGCCGGCTAATATATTTTTCCGCATAACCGGGCAACCGGTGTTTTTCCTCGGTAGACAAGATTATTTCCGCGTAAATTTTGTGGAGGAAATATTGGACTAAACCCAAGGCAGGGAGATAGATAAAAAGCAAAATAATACCCGATTTATTAATGACAAAAGGAATAGAAAACATCCCGACCCCGATAATGGTTCCGGCTAAAGTGGCAATAGCATGAAAATAATTTTTACTCATAAACTAAAGCGCATAACCTGCCTGCCGGCAGGCAGGCGTGGAACGCGTAACGCGAGACAAACCATAGATGGTTTATTCTTCAATAATTAATTTTCCCTGTTTTATTTGTTTTTTACAAGTTTCTGGCAAATCTGACCAGGCAATTAAATCAGAAAAAAATTTTTCTTTTTCCGGTTCTGCCATTAATTCCGGCTGGCTTAGCTTTGATTTTAGGGGATAGAGAGAAAACTTGGTTTTTTCTTCTGTTAATTCTACTCCAACTGCCAGTTCCTCCTGTGTGTCGGAAGAAAAATATTGGTCAAAAATGAAATTGCCCAGAGAATAAAAAATCGGTTTATTTTTGTAAATTTCTAAACCCTGGACGACATGGGGATGATGCCCGATTATTATGTCAGCGCCCGTGTCAATTAAAGTATGCGCTACCTCCTGCTGGATTTTATTAAATCGATGTTCGTATTCCGTTCCCCAGTGGATGTTAACAATAACCATGTCCGTTTGTCCGGCTAAATTTTCTATTATTTTCTTCGCGGCCGCTTCGTCAAATTTTCTATAAACCATACTGAATCCGGTCAGTCCTATTTTTTTCCCCGCGATTTCTATTATTTTTCCGCTGCAATCTCCGGTTTGGCCATCCGGGCAGCCGCTATAATAAAAACCTTGGGTTTCCAGGTTATTTCTGGTCTCAATTATACCACGCTCGCCCTGGTCGGCAAAATGGTTATTGGCCAGGTTAAAGAAATTAAAATTGTATTTTTTTAGATTAGAGATTATCTCCGGAGAAAAAGAAAAATCATAAGACATCTCCGGCTTATAGTGGGCGCCGTTATCCGTAACCGCCCCTTCTAAATTCCCGCTTATAAGGTCATGGCCAGAGAAAAAATTTTTTTCATCCAAATTTTCAAAAAGATAGGAAAATCCTTTTTGGCTAATTTTTTCTCCGACATGGCGGTCAAGCATTAAATCCCCAAGAAAAAGTATTTTTAAAGAGGCGATTTTACCGTCTTCTTGCCCGGGAGTAAGGAGCGAATGATTATTCGGCCTTTTTATTTCCGAATAAAATGCCAATATTAAAAATAGGGCGGTTAGAAGGACTGCGGCGAGGCTCAAGGTTTTTATTAGTTTTTTGGGGCTGGTTTTAAGGGGGAAATCCATAATTTAATTATAACGCAAATAAAGAAAAAACCATATCCAGGTATGGTTTTTTCTTTATTTATAAATTGTATTTATTTCCTCATCTTAACCTCGTAGTTTATCTGTTCTATCTTCCTTAAATTTCCTTTGGCCTGGTCGTATTTAGTGCGCAGGTAGCCGGCCATGTCAAAGACTATCAATTGGTCCATAATTTCATTCAGGGTGTTTTTTGTTTTCTCCACTTCGGAAAATTTTCCGGCCGCGGCCTGGTTAATGGCGTAGCGCACCAATTCGCCGGTCGTATCGCAAATTCCTCCCAAATAGCTTTCAAAGCTTAAATTTACTTCTTTAATTTTATCGATTTTTTTGCCGCTGATTAAAAAATAAAACATTTTTGCCTCGGCATATTCTTCCGCTCCGGCCCGGTATGCCCCCTCTTCGTTAATCCTTTTCCAGCCGAAATTTTTTTCTAATTTCTGAAAAATTTTTTCTATGGCCTCGAGATTTTCTTCCGCCTTTTTAATCTCTCCCCGGTGCAGGGAAAAAATCACCCTCTTGGAATCATGCAGAACGATATTAGCCAGGCTGATAATTTGCCGGCGCTGGCTATTTTGTTCGTCGTGTTCTTTTTTTAACTTCTCAATGAATTTTTTGTTTATCATACTATAGTTTATAATTTATTACTTCTCTTCGGCGACCCTGAAGACCTCCTCAACGCTGGTCGTCCCGTCCAAAGCTTTTAAGAGTCCGTCCTGGACCATAGTCACCATTCCGTTTTTAACCGCGATTTCCCGGATATCATATTCGCTTAATTGCGCAGATAAAATCAGTTTTTCTATTTCTTTATTCATAATCAGAATTTCATAAATTCCAATCCGCCCCTTATAGCCAATTTCCTGGCAGGCCGGGCAGCCGGCGCCTTTATAAAATTTCAGGTTATTAAAATCAATTTCTTTTTTATATTCATCTGATAGTTTTTCCAGAATTTCTTTTACTCTTTTTAAAGTCTCTTCGTCAATTTCCGCCGGCTGTTTGCATTTTGCGCAAAGCCGCCTGACTAAGCGCTGGCCGATTATAGCGTTAATGGCCGGGGCAAGCAGAAACGGTTTAGCGCCCATGGACAGGAATCTCGGGATGGCGCCGGCGGCATCATTGGTGTGGATAGTGGATAAAACCAGATGCCCGGTTAAGGCCGCCTGGATGGCGACTTCCGCCGTTTCCAAATCGCGGATTTCGCCGACCATAATTACGTCCGGGTCCTGGCGGACAATCGAGCGCAGGGCTTTGCCGAAAGTGTAATCTTTATTCGTTTGAGACTGGTTTATTCCTTGAAGCTGGTATTCAATCGGGTCTTCAACCGTTATAATTTTAGTTTCCGGCTTGTTTAGTTTTTTTAAAATGGCGTAAAGGGTGGTCGTTTTACCGGATCCGGTCGGCCCGGTCGTGACGATCATGCCGTTGGGCCGCTCCACTTCCTTTTTTAACTGGTTGAAAGCTTTGTCTCTTATGCCTAAATCTTCAAAAGCCAGCCCGACCGTGCTGGAACGAAGCAATCTCATAACTACGCTTTCGCCGTAGTTAGTGGGAAGGAAAGAAACTCTTATATCAATCCGTTCCTTTTTGGTATAAATGGAAATGCGGCCGTCCTGGGGCTTGTCATTGATATTTATTTTTACGCCGGCCAGGCCTTTTAAGCGGGAAATAATTTTTTGCCAAAATTGCTTGTCCAAAATGGCGATATCATGCAGCACGCCGTCAATTCTTAAACGGACTTTTATTTCTTTCTCCTCCGCTTCTATATGCATATCCGAAGACCCTGATTTAATCGCCGCCGCCATAATGATAGTAATGGTGTCGCTGATTTGGGAGCCGTTAATTTTTTCCTGCAAATCGCGGAAAGAGGAAAATTCTTCGCTGTATTTTTCCAACTCTTCCTCGGTTATTTTTACTCCTTTTATATGCTCGGTAACTTTCGGGATTGTTTTATAGAGTTTTAAGGCGTAGTTTAAACTAAAGGAAGAAATTAAATAAATTTTTCCATTAGTATGGTATTTTTCGTTTATTTTTTTAAAAAGTTCTTCAACCTGGCTATTGTCCGGATCCGCCGTTCCCAGGCGGATATTCCGGCCGTCATAATGAAAACAAACCGTTTTTAAACGGCTGGCTTCCCCCTCGTCTATAAGAGCGAGGGCTTCGGGGCTGATAGGGAAGCCGTATAAATTAATATAAGGCAGGCCTAAACTCGCCGCTTCTTTTTCCGCCGCCGCTTCCGCTTCTTTCATTTTTATTTCCCCCTGTTTTTTGGAAAATTTGGCCTGGGCGCTCTCGTCTTCCTCCTTTTCTGGCGGAATGATTAAGTCTTCAATTGATTGGGTATTTTTAGCCATAAATTAAATAAGTAGAAATAGGTTGTAATTTAATCATAGCAGAATAGAAAAAATAAATAAAGAAGGCTTTTGGCCTTCTTTATTATAATAAATTTTTATTTTTTTTATTTTCTCCATCCCTCAACTATCCTTTCAATTTTACTCACTCCCCCGCGGCTGACCAGCTCTGTAAAAAGGCCGGTCCAGGAAGTTATCTGGAAAGTCGTTAAAGCCGCTC
Source organism: Patescibacteria group bacterium (assembly GCA_028716725.1). Taxonomy (GTDB): domain Bacteria; phylum Patescibacteriota; class Patescibacteriia; order Patescibacteriales; family JAQTRU01; genus JAQTRU01. Next base: position 24,880 of record JAQUPG010000008.1, read on the forward strand.
CGCCGCCGACGACTATGGCGAGCAGAACAACCAAGCCGACAATAATTATCAGCCAGAAGCCGATAAAAGATATGGCTTTGTATAAAATAAGAGCCAGGAATAAGAAGGGCACAATTAAAATTAAGACGGCTAAAATTATAGCCAGTCCCACCAAGAAGCTGATAAAGAATAAAATAAAAGCCATTTCAATGCTTATGAGCCAGTTTTTGGTAAATAATTGCCAGCCCTCTTTTATGGCGTCGGCAAAACGGCTGCCCTTTATAACCACATAGCAGATAGCGTATTTAACTATAAAAGAAAGGACAATCGCCAGCGGAATAAGAAGTATAAATAAAATTATGTATAGGGAGGCCGTTATTGCCGGGCTCATTCTCGCCGCCCAAAAGACAACCGGCAGGCTGATTAAGAAAAAAGCCAGGCAGATAATAATTTTTATAATTATATTTAGCCCCAGGACCGGCCAAAAATATTTTACTCCGGCGGCCACCCCTCTTCTAACTCCGGAAGGCAGCTCTTTTTTGTTGCCGATAATTTCTGCGGAATTATTTACCAAAGCGGTTTGAGAAACAATCATCAGCCAGATTAAGAAAATAAAAAGAGCTAAAATAACCAAGCTAACCAGAATTAAAATAATAGCCGTAACGGGGTCAGTTTTTAAGAGCCCGCCCATATTAGCCAGGCCGGTTCGGCTAAAAATTCCGGTTTCGGCCAGCCGGGAAAAGTTAGGAAAAAGATTTTGAGTCGTATCGCCGCCGATTCCCCGGACAAGAACTTGATATTCCCCGCCGCCGCCGATTAGAGTGGCGAATAGACCGAAGAACCACAAGTACTTATGGCGCCAAGTAATGGAAAGGGCCTGCTTTAGAATGTTGCGATAAAGAGACATATAATTGGAATGATAAATGTCAAATGACAAATATCAAATTAAAATTATTAGTTATATTTATATTATAACATAATATTTAGGAATCAAGAAGTTAAAAAGTGTTATTAGTGTTTTATTGACAAAAATTAAATTGTATGCTATATTATTTAATCCAAGATTTTAGCTCATTCACAAAAAAAACACCCCTCAAAAAGGATATACAACTATGGGAACGGAAAGAAAAAAGCTGGTTATGGTGGTCTGCCCAGACCGCACAAGAAGGTGCAATATAAGGAATGGTTTGGCCAGAGCGGGAATTAGGCCCGAAATGATTGTTGAAATAGGTGATATTACTTCTGCCCTGGCAAATTTGATGACCTACGAATTCACCATGATTTTTTCAGACCATAACGGTGTAATAAACGCCCTTGATTTTCTGAAGCAATTAAAGGAGTTTGAAAAAGGTAAATTCAAGAACATCCCTTTCGTTATAATAGCAAAGAAGGGGGTGCTGGAGGATGTTTTCGAAGCAGGAAAACTGGGGGTGATGGGCTTTATCTTGTTTGATCCCCCGGCGACAACCGAATTCGAATTTTTAAAGAAACTGAAGGATTTGTTAACGGGGTGGTTGATTTGAGCCGTTTTTCTTGTGAAGAAGACGGCTCATTTTTATTTGACTTTTCCCGCTTAAAGAGTTAAATTTAAAGTATAAAATAACTAACCCAAGGAGGAAACCCCGATGAGATAAATTAATATCTCACGGGGCAAGGGAGGGTTAGTTTTTTTTGTCCTTTGATAGAGGGAATGGAGAATAATGAGTTTTTGATAAATCACACGAAACCGAAGGGAGACGGAGATGAAAGATAATAGTCTGTCAAAACCGAAAGTTTTAGTTTTTGCCTCGGGTAGTAAGGATGGCGGCGGTTCTGGATTTCTGGAATTGGTAGAATTTTCCAGAACGACCCCGCCAGTTCTTGATGCCGAAATTGTCGGTGTCGTTTCAAATCACTCTGAAGGTGGAGTCTACAAAAAAGCAGAAAGATTAGGTGTTCCTTTTTGCCATTGGTCAGGACCTTTTGGAGCAGGTGGCTATGAGTATTATGTAAATATGTTTAGAGCTGATTACGTGATGCTCTCTGGTTGGTTAAAGCTCGTTCACGGCTTAGATCCAGTCCGAACAGTTAATATTCATCCCGGGCCTCTGCCGGAATTCGGGGGTCCAGGCATGTATGGCCATCATGTTCATGAAGCGGTTATGCGGGCTTACCGTGAGGGAAAAATAACTCAAAGTGCGGTAACCATGCATTTCGTGGATGAAAGATATGACCATGGGCCAATAATTTTTCAGCTGCCGGTTTTAATCCGGCCGGATGATACGCCGGAAACGCTGGCTGGGCGCGTGAATGAAAAAGAGCGGGCTTGGCAAAGCTTCATTCTTAACCTGGTGGTTAACGGACATATCAGGTTAGAAGGTGAAATGGACAATTGGCAACTGATTGCCGAAAAGAAATTCACCGGAGAAGTTCCCGGATTCATAGGCAAGTATATTTAAGAAAGTGAGAAAAAAATGAGCCAAGAAATGTATCACTTTTACACGACCCCCTTCTTATCCGACGAAAAAATCGCGGCTTTGCATTTGACGCTTGGCGGACTGGTTAATGATCTAACTGGCGTGCGGAGTGAGCGGGTTTTCAATGTCGGATCAGACAGGGCTTTGACGGAAAAAGAGTTGGAGATACTCAAGTCATTGCTTCACTATCCGCAGTTGCATAACATAGCGGATAACACCTTTTTAGATTGGAGCAGAAATACGCTTGAGGTGGCGCCGCGGTTGAATTTCGCAACTTCGGATTCAACCAACGCAGTTTCCATCTGCCAGTCTTGCGGCTTACCGTCTATCTTTCGGGTTGAACAGGGAAGGCGTTATCGGTTGCTTTTAGGCAACAGGGTCATAACGGATGAAGAAAGAGAACGAATATTGCCCTTGCTTCATGACAAGATGGTGGAGTGTTTCTATCCGGGCAAACTCAAATCTTTCGACGTAAAACGCGACCCGGAGGAGTACATCACCATTCCGGTGATGGAACGGGGTATTGAAGCTTTGCGAGAGGCCAATAAGGAATACGGCACTGGCATGGACGAGATGGATATCGGCTACTATTACCATCTGATCACGGAATTACTTAAGCGAAATCCGACTTTGGCCGAGTTTAGGGATTTGGGTAATTCCAACTCTGAGCATTCGCGCCATCACGTCTTCCGCGCCAAATTGATTATCGATGGCGTTGAAGCGCCGTTTACCTTAATGGAGCTGATCAGGGGCACGCTCAAAAACACAGCCAACAGCGTTATCGCTTTTCATGATAATTCCTCGGCCATAGCCGGTTATCCGGTTTCGGTTTTGATTCCGACAGATCCGAGTATGCCCTCGCCGATGAGAATGGCTGAATTGCTGTATCATTTTGTTTTGACCTGCGAAACCCATAACCATCCTTGTCTTTGGGCCGCTTATCCCGGCGCCGCGACAGGCGGCGGCGGCAGACGGCGGGACAATGAGGATGTAGGACGCGGTGGCATCGTAGTGGCAGCTTCAACCGGATTCTTGGGCGGAAACCTTTATTTGCCCGATTACCCGTTGCCCTGGGAAGATCCGTCTTTCAAGTACGACCCTAGGACTGAAGCGCCGATTGACTTTTTTATCAAAGCGACTAACGGTGCATTTAATGACGGCAACGAGTTTGGTGAACCGGTTATCCTGGGCTTTGCCGAAAGTCTGGGAATTATAATCGGCAAGGAACGCTGGGAAAATATCAAGCCAGTGATGTTTACCGGTGGTTTCGGTTTTATAGACCAACGGCATATCGCCAAACGTCAGCCGGAAAAAGGATGGTATGTTGTAAAATTCGGCGGTTTAGGATATTTGGTTGGTGATGGCGGCGGATCCGCTTCATCAATGATTCAGGGACAGAATGACGCCGACCTGGATTTCAAATCGGTTCAGCGCGCTGACGGAGAAATGGCACGTAAGGCCGACAGTGTGATCAGGGCTTGTATCCATTTGGGAGACGATAACCCGATTGAAGTGGCTCATGATCAAGGAGCTGGAGGCAATGGCAATATACTGAAGGAGCTCGTTGATCCGGCTGGCGCTGAACTCTATCTTAGGGCAATTCCTCTGGGCGACAAGACCATGACCGTGGATCAAATCTGGGTAGCTGAATATCAGGAAAATCACGGAGTGTTGGTTCGTCCGGAGAATTGGAAAAAGTTTAAAGCTATCTGCGAACGGTATAAATGCCCCTATGCTATAGTGGGCGTGATTACTGGCGACGGCAAGGTCGTGGTGATTGACAAAAAAAACAAGACCAAGCCGATTGATCTGAAATTGCAACATATTTTCGGTGATTACCCCCAGAAGACCTATGAGGATAATACCAGAAAGCTGGATCTTAGGCCCTTGGCATTGCCATCGGGGTTAACGGTCAGGCAGGCGCAAGAGCTGGTGTTTCGGCTGATGGGAGTGGCTTCGCATGAATGGATTACGGATAAAGTGGATAGAAGCGTAACCGGCAAAGTGGTGCAGCAACAATGTGTCGGTCCGTTGCAAATTCCTTTGTCCAATTATTCCATAATTACGCCAGGGCCTTTCACAACCACGGGCGAGGCGAATTCGATTGGCCAATGCCCATCTATTGGTTTGATTTCATCTGAATCAATGGCCAGAATGGCGGCGGCGCGAGCGCTCCTAAAGTTGATATGCGTCAAGGTTAGTCGGCGCGATGGGATTAAGGTCTCGGCAAACTGGATGCTGGCAGCGAAATTGCCCGGCGGTTTGGCCTGGCTCTATTACGCCGCTAAAGCGTTGCACGATTTTCTGGCCTTAATCGGAGTTGATGTTGATGGCGGCAAGGATTCACTGTCTATGGCCGCTAAAGTCGCCGACGAAATTATCAGGTCTTTCGGTACTTTAGTTATTTCCACTTACGCGGCTTGTCCGGACTACCGGCTGAGATTGACGCCGGATATCAAATGTCCGGGAGAAAGCAGGCTAATGTATCTGGACTTGGCTAATGGACAAACTCGTTTAGGCGGCAGCGCTTTGGCGCATGTGCTTAAGCAGGTTGGTACCGAATGTCCGGACGCTGACGCAGAACAATTGAACGCGGCGTTTGACTTGGTACAAACAATTTTGGAAACAGATTTACTCTTGTCAGGCCATAAACGAAGTCGCGGCGGATTGGTTGCGACGCTTTCTGAAATGGCTTTCGCCGGAAATTGCGGTTTGGATTTGTCTCTTGCTCATCTAGGCAACCCCTCGGCTTTGGCCATGATGTACAACGAGGAGCTGGGCATGGTGTTTGAGTATCTGCCCAAACATGAGCAGGAGTTAATTGACAGGTTCGGATCGGCCGGATTGGAAAAGGCTGTGCATCTGATCGGGACGACCCAAAGGGAAAAGCGAATTAAAATCGCTTATAATGGCGAAGCGGTTCTGGATGAAGATATGAGGCAGTCGCGGCAGACTTGGCGTGACACGTCTTTCCATCTAGACCTCAAGCAAACGACCAGGTCTTGTGCTTTGGCCAAGCGCAAGAATATCTTTGATCGCGTCGGACCGAACTACCGCTTAACCTTTGATCCGGATTTATATCCGGCGGTAACTCTGGATTATCCGGGCAAGCCAAGGGTGGCAATCATCCTGGAAGAAGGCTCAAACTCGGACGAGGAGATGAAAAACGCGTTTTATCTGGCTGGCTTTGATCCTTGGGATGTCCATATGACCGATATCGCTTCCGGAAAAATTAGTTTGAGCATTTTCCGCGGTGTGGCATTTGTCGGCGGATTTTCCTACAAAGATGTTCTCGGGTCAGCCAAGGGTTGGGCGGGCGTAATTAGGTATAATGAGCGCGTGGCTCAAGAGTTCGCCGATTTCTTCGCCCGGCCAGATACTTTCAGTCTGGGTATCTGTAACGGCTGCCAGTTGATGGCCTTGCTCGGCATCGTGCCTTTCAAGGTTGATGAGGCTAAGCAACCGGTGTTCGTCCAAAACAAGAGTGAACGGTTTGAATCAGGTTTCCCGAATGTCCGAATTTTTCATTCCAATTCAATTTTCCTCAAAGGCATGGAAGGTTCGGTGTTAGGCGCGCCAGTAGCGCATGGAGAGGGAAAGTCATTTTTCCCTGACCAGGAAATAATGCAAACAGTGCTGGCAGAAAATCTGGCGCCCATCAGGTTCGTGGACGATTATGGTGCGCCCACGGAAGATTATCCCTTAAACCCCAACGGTTCGCCGTTGGGCATTACCGCGTTATGTGATCGCACCGGACGGCATTTAGCTTTTATGGAGCATCCGGAAAGGGTACATATTCCGTACCAATGGCATTGGTGGCCCAGGGAGTGGAAGTATATTAACTCCCCCTGGCTGAGGCTGTTTCAGAACGCCTTCCGTTGGTGTCAGGCCACCGAAGATCTTTCGAACATTCAATAACAAGGAGTAAAACCTTTAAACCCCGCCAACACGAAGTTGGCGGGATTTATTTTACCTAAAAAAAGAGGCTCGGTTAAACGTGATGATATTGCTATCACGTTTAACCGAGCCAAAAGCTACCATTCGTCCCAGTCCCAACCGTACATCTTAGCCCTCCGTCAATTCAGTTTTTTTCAATTCTATTCCCATTTCTGCCGCTACTGTTCTCAATACTTCCGCGCGGTTTTCTTTGTCTACTCCCGCCAGCGTCTTTTTTATCTGGGCAACTGCCAGATTTTTTTGAGAGTCGCTCATTTTCGTTTCCCTCCTCCTGCGGTTGGTGATATTTTTTTTCGATCTTCAGCTTGGCCAGACTTCTTTTGGCAGACTGACCCCCTTAAAACCCCGGAAGCCCGATTCGATAAAATTGGGCTTTGTTAGGTTGCCATTTCCCGCTGGAGAAAAAGCAGGTTCATCTCCTGCGAGCTCGACTTGTTTCTCGCCATTGCCGGTAAAGCCAGCCTCTGTCTCTTTAGCCATTTCTTCCCCCTTACAGCAGAGTGTTAAAGATTTGCCGCGCACTTTTCATAAAGCAGCCGTTAATTCCTTGAGTTTCGAAGATAATAATAATTGAACAAATTCCCTGGAGCAGTTCCAGCCTTGGTTTTTTCTGAAGGCGTTCTAAGGTCTCTTGAAAAAAAACTTTATTGCCGCCAATAGCTGAATTAACGATGATTGAAGTGAGATCTTGAGTTGATTGATTGTTCATTCTTCCCTCCGTTTATGTTTTTGTATTTTATAGTCTTTTAGAAAGAGCATATAAAAAAACTGGCTCCCCTTACGAGGAGCCAGTTTTTCGTTTTCCCTAGTGAGTTTAACTTATCAAATAGTTAAAGCATCACAAAAAACTGATCTCCTCATGGAGCCATAGAACCAAAAACCAAAGAAGAAATAAGTTTTTCGTAATGCCTTAATCATAAAAATATTGAATTTACCCCGTTAGATAATATATTTAATGGGGTTTTACTCTCTGTGGATAATTATATCATAAATATGGGCAAAGTCAAACAAATTGTGGATTTTTTATATTTTTACATTAAAAAATAGCTAATATTAAATAAAAATTAAAAGGCAATTTGTTTTTAGCAAATTGCCTTTATTTCCCAAATTTTTGCATTTCAGGCCATTAAGTCCTGAAAGCAGTTAAGCATGGCCCGGGCGACGGCCATATGGGAATTGGTCGGGTGTTCGTCGTTCCTTTTGCATCTTCGGCTGTCTCCGTTTGAGCCGATCTGAATATGGGCATGAGCCTTGCACCCGCCCCTATAAGGCAGGTTTGCCCCGCAGGCAAGAAGCGTTATTTCCTGGTCACTGCCCAGATCGGGGGCGCAAGAAACAACCATTTCTTTTATCGCCCTAAATATGGCGTGGTGGATATTTTCCTGCCCCTGGCTGGCGCAAGAAATTTTTTCTTCACCCCTTGGGGTAGCGAAAACGAGAGTAGCGGTCGGAATCATTCCCGTCCCGTCAGATACCTGAACGGTTTTTATGGCGAGATCAGCAATCATTTCTTTTCTCCCTGTTTAGAGATCCATTATGCCGACGAAAATCATTTCTTCCCCGTTCCACCAAAACAATTTTTCTGCAGAACTGGGGTTTGTTGGCGGTTCGTTTCCCTGACCATCCGTTTCCGGTTTTTCCGTGTCTTCTTCCATTTGGCGCCTCCTCGGTTATGAATAGTTGTGCGGTTGCATATTTAAAAAAGAACAATCAAAAAAACCACCCCATTCGGGTGGCTTTTCCTATGTTTATAAAATAATCTGGTTATAGTTTATTTATACGAAAGCAAGCCACCCGAGAGGGAAGTAAGAGTAACAATCCTAACAGCAAGTTTTTTTGAATAGCTTGTTTCATATTATTAAGACTAGTATAACATACTTAGAAAAAAAAGCAACCCCCTTACAAAATGAATTTTATAAGGGGGTTTTATAGTTATTGTTTTTCCTCCTTTTCTTTTTCTTTGACGATCCGATAGCAGTAAGCGTCCCAAAGAGCTTCCCAGGCCGCTTCTAGAAAATCGGCGTTAACTCCCATAACCGTCCAGGATTCCTTTTCATCCGTGAAAGTGGCGATGACCCTAACTTTGGCGGCGGTATCAAGTTCAAAATTGAATATCTCCGGCCGAAAGTCAGCCAGCCTTACTTCTTCTAGGAAAGGGAAATAAGGAAGTAAAGCGCGGCGCAGAGCCTGGTTTAAACCGTCAACTCCGCCTGCCCCTTCAGCATTAACCAATATTTTTTCCTCAGCAACAGTTATGGTTAAGCTGGCTTCGCTTTGAATTGCCTGCCGGCCGATTTTTTCATCCCACGTTCTCCATTTTTTGAACTTAGGAAGAGGAGGAAGCTCTCCTAATTTTCCCAGCAGCCAAAGGTAAAAAGAAGCTCGGGCTTGTCCTAAATCTTTACCCTCGTCACAGAGCTGGTTAAATTCGTCCATAAATTTTTTGGCTAGCCCTCTGGCAATAGTAAGGCCGAATTCTTTCGCTACAGTAACCAAATTAGATGCTCCGGAACCCTCGGCCAGTTCGGTTCTTTCCTTATTTCCGACAAATTTTGGAGGAGCGTGAAAATAACTGCCAGGGTCTTTTTCATGGCCATCAGTATGCATGCCGGCTTTAGTGGCAAAAGCATTTTCTCCTACCCAAGGTTCAAACGGGTTTGGCTTTATGTTTAAAGCGCGGCAAACCAGGACATAAATCGAGCAAAGGTTTTGTAAAGAATTGAGAGGAAAATTATTTAACCCTTGTTCTTCCCAGACCAGATCAGGAAGGAACGTAGTTATGGGTGCGTTGCCGACTCTTTCGCCGATGGTGCCGATGGTTCCCTGAATGTGGTTTATGCCAAGTTCCCAGGCTAGTTCAGAGAGGGCCGAAGCTCTTCTTCGGTCATCGTGGAAATGAACGCCGAGCCGGTCCAGAGGAATAATTTTCGAGACCTCAGTAATTACTTGAGTTACTTCCAGGAAATTTATTCCGCCGTTAGTATCGCAGAGGACAATCCAGGTTGCTCCGGCTTCGGTCGCTGCCAAAAGAACCTTCTCGGCATAATCTCTATCGCCGTTTAGCCAAGCATCAAAAGCATGTTCAGCATCAAAGATTACTTCCAAGCCGGCTTCAACCAAAGTTCTTATTGAATCTCTGATAGTTTGGAGATAATCATCCGGGTTTTGCTTTAGTGATTTTTCTACATCCCGGCGACGTGTTTTGCCGACTAACACTCCGACCGGAACCCCGAGTTTTATGATGTTTTTTACATCTTCCGGATGAGTTCGGCCAAAAGCAGCAATTTTGGCTTTTAACCCAAGCTTTAGCGCTTCCTGGATAAGTCGACGACTGGCTCTGCGGGAATTGGCAAAACCAAGTTCAAGGTAGCTAACCCCTAATTCGGAAATGGCAGTAGCAGCTTTTAAGACATCTTTGATGTTGGTTATTTTTGCCCATATTCTTTGGGCGCCATCCCGAAAAGTCGTGTCTAAAACCACTAAATTTTTTTTCATCTTTTTCCTCCGTCAGTGATTGTGTTTATTTTTGAATGAACGTTTTTTCAGGAATAAACAAAAAATCGCCTGGCTTTGAAGACGATTTTTTACAGTTTTTTATTTTAATATTTTGTTTATTCTGATTTTGTCTTCAAAGCACAATAAAATTGATTATCAATAATGATAATCCCGATAATGCCAATAATAATTATTGTGCTTTGCGCTAAATTCATATGATTATTCTTATCTTATACGATTGTTTTTAATTTGTCAAATGCTTTCTAAAATTAGGTAAATTCGGCCCTTTCACCAATTTGCCAAAAGCCAATAAATAATATAGAATAAAGATATATTTGGTTATTTTTTACTAGCGTAAAAAAGCCGCAACTACGAATGCGGCACATGCGAATTATTAAATAAAAATATATGGCAAAAGTCATAACTGATAGAAGTAAAATTAGAGAAGTTTTGGAGAGGGGAGTGGAAAATATTTATCCGGATAAAGAATCTTTGGAAAAAGTTTTATCATCAGGAAAAAGGATAAAGCTTTATTGCGGTTTTGATCCAAGCGCCCCATCCCTGCACATCGGCAATGCCATCCAGCTAAATAAATTAGCCCAGTTTCAGGCTTTAGGGCACGAAGTTATTTTTTTAATTGGGGATTTTACCGGCATGATTGGCGACCCGACCGATAAAGCGGCGGCCCGGAAAAAAATGACTAGAAAAGAAGTTTTGGCTAATGCCAAAAATTACAAAAAGCAAGCCAGCGCTTATTTAAGTTTTTCCGGCAGGAACAAAGCGAAAATAATGTATAACAGCAAATGGAACGATAAATTAAATTTTGCTGGTTTAATTGATTTGGCTTCTAATTTTACAGTCCAGCAAATGATTGCCAGGGATATGTTTCAGGACCGCTTAAAAGAAGACAAGCCGATTTATCTCCATGAATTTCTCTATCCTTTGGCCCAGGGCTATGACAGCGTGGCCATGGACGTTGATTTGGAAATCGGAGGCAATGACCAGATGTTTAATATGCTTTGCGGCAGGGATTTGATGAAAGCCATAAAGGGGAAAGAAAAATTTGTTTTAACTACGAAACTATTGGTTGATCCGACCGGAAAGAAAATGGGCAAGACCGAGGGCAATATTGTAAACCTGGACGAGAATCCTCAGGACATGTACGGAAAAATTATGTCCTGGCCGGACGGAGTGATTATCCCGGGTTTTGAACTTTGTACAAAGATACCGATGGCCGAGGTGGAAAAAATAAAAAGAGAACTGGAGAACGGGAAAACAAATCCCAGAGATTTTAAAATGAAATTGGCTTATGAGATAACGAAAATGAATTGGGGAGAAAAAAAAGCCGAGGAAGCGCAGGATTATTTTGTTAAGACGATACAGAAGAAAGAAGCACCGGATGAAGTTAAAAGTAAAAAGTTAAAAGTAAAAAGTATGAATATAGTCGATTTGTTAGTGGAGGTAGAATTGGCGAGTAGTAAAAGTGAAGCTCGGCGTTTAATAGAACAAGGCGGGATAAAAGTTGGCGAGCAAGTTATTAGTGATATTGGCAAAAAAATTGAGGTAACAAAAAATGGTGTTTTAATTCAGAGAGGAAAGAGGCAATTTATTAAAGTAATTGGGGAATAATTAATGCTTCGCTAGGATTTACTTTTGTGACTCTGCTATTTTCCTTGTCATCCCGGCCCGCGAGCCGGGATCCAGAATTAAACGGCAGGAATGTCTAGCATAATTTTACTGGTTTAATAGTCTGTGCGGCTTTCTTCTGGATTCCCGCTTTCGCGGGAATGACGGGGGATGTATTAGTAAGAAGATTATGTATACGTTGGAAAAAATAAAAGAACATATTGCAGAGAAAATTAATAAGGCGCTGGGAGAAGAAATTATTAAGGCGTCCTCTTTAGTTTATCCGCCCAGTCTGGAAATGGGAGATTTAAGCTTGCCCTGCTTTCAGCTAATCGGAGCGACGAAAAAATCTCCGGCCGAGTCGGCTGATTTTTTAATCAATAAGATTTCGGCTGATGATATAATTACTAATTTAAAAGCGATTGGGCCGTATTTAAATTTTACGATTAACAAGGAATATTTAACCGAGGAAGTGATGAAAGAAATATCAAAGGAAAAGGAAGAATATGGAAAAAACAAAACGGGCAAGGGCGAGAAGGTAATGATAGAATATTCTAATGCCAATACGCACAAAGAGTATCACATCGGCCATTTGCGAAATATCTGCTATGGGGAAGCGGTAAAAAGGATTTTGGCAGCCAGCGGCTATAAAGTTATACCGGTTTCCTATATCAATGATTTCGGCATTCATGTCGCCAAGACTTTGTGGAATTATGACGATTTTATAAAAGAAAAAAGCTTAAAAGAAAAAATCGAAAAAATGCCGGAGGAAGAAAAAGGCTATCTTTTAGGCGAAATGTACGTGGCGGCCTGCCGGCGGGAAGAAAAAGATAAGACTGCCAAAACCATGATAAGTTTTTTTATGAAAAAACTGGAAAGCCGGCAGGGAGCCGAATATAAGCTTTGGCAGAAAACTAGGGAGTGGAGCATAAAATATTTCGCCAAAATTTATGAGGAGTTGGGCGTTTGTTTTAAAGATATTTTTTACGAAAGCCAGTATATTGATAAGGGAATAAAAATGGTGAAACGTCTCCGGGCCGAAGGGATTTTAAAAGAAAGCGAAGGGGCCGTAATTGCCGATTTGGAAAAATTGGGCGTGCTTTTATTCTTGCGCTCGGACGGAACCGCGCTTTATCCGGTGGCGGACGTTCCTTTGGCCATTGATAAATTTAAAAAATATAAAATAGATAAATCAATTTACGTCGTGGACATAAGACAGAGCCTGTACTTTAAGCAGCTCTTCGCGGTTTTAGAAAAAATGGGGTATAAGCAAAAATTAATTCATTTAGGCTACGAGTTTGTCAATCTGCCTTCGGGAATGATGTCTTCCCGGACCGGGAATGTTATCACTTACCGGGGTTTAAAAGAGGAGATGCTATCTAAAGCCGCGGGAGAAACGAAAAAAAGGCATAAAGACTGGCCGCAAGATAGAGCGGAAGAAGTGGCAGAAAAGATTACTTTAGGCGCCATGAAATTTGAAATGATAAAGGTTAGTGCTAGTAGCGTTATCACTTTTGACATAAACAAAGCTTTGCAATTTGACGGTTACACCGCGGCTTATCTACAATATACTTATGCCAGGATAAACAGCATTTTCCGCAAATCGCAAATCGCAAATCGCAAATCGCAAAATTTCAAGTCTGAAGAATTAGTTGAGGATAAGGAAAATAATTTGATATTGAAATTGGCAAAATACCCGGAAGTGGTGGAAAAAGCCGGGGAGAGTTATGATCCGGCGGAAATTGCCAAATATTTATTTGAGTTGGCCCAGGATTTTAATGATTATTACCATAGCGTACCGGTTTTAAAAGCTGACGATGATGTCAGAAGCGCAAGACTGGCGATGCTTTCGGCTATTAGCCAAGTGCTCGCAAATGGATTAGAATTATTAGGGATAGAAGCATTAGAAGAAATGTAATGTTCAAGACGTTCGTCTATTTTTAAACCTTTTTGTGAACCATTAATGCGAATACTTTAGTGATTTTGATAAATTATCAGAGGAATGCGAATGCTACAAATAAATACGAATTATTTATTGTAAAAGAACGGCAACGCTGGAGAACGTGCCGTTTGGGTAGCCATATTTATAGATTGTTTTAACGGGTTATATGCCCGTGTCCCTTTAGGGCTTCAAAAAAAGAGCGGTGAAATACGATACGCGGAGGGTTTGGTAGGGGCGTAATTAGTGTGTGGTGATCGAACAAGGGTGATTTGGATGATGCTGGGGTATTTCTTTCTCTCGGTGTATGGGAAGATGCGCTCGGGAGAGGTGGGATCAGTATGTAGTGATTAAATAAGGGCGATCTGGTTGAGCCAGGTCCCGCGGGTGTCCACTTATTAGGATTATTCATTTTCTCCTCCTCGTTTTTTCTGGTTTATGCTTACATAATAAAATACATTGATTATTAAGTCAATTATCGATAAAATAATAATATGGTAGAAGAAAAGAATAATTTAATGGATAAAATTGAGTCTTTATGCAAAAGGCGGGGTTTTGTTTTTCCTGATTCGGAAATTTACGGGGGTATGGCTAATACCTGGGATTACGGGCCTTATGGCGCGGGAATGAGGAAAAACATAAAAGACCGGTGGTGGAAAAAATTTGTCCAGGACCGGGACGATATGGTCGGTTTGGACGCGGCCTTGATTATGAATCCGAAGGTCTGGGAGGCTAGCGGGCATCTGGCTAATTTTAAAGACCCGATGGTGGAGTGCGAGAAATGTCATGGCCGGTTTCGGGAAGATGATTTAGAAAATAACCCTTCGGCTGGGGTCGGGGCAGGAAAATGCCCGGATTGCGAAGGGAAGCTGACGGCTCCGAAGCAGTTTAATATGATGTTTAAGACTTTTTTCGGCCCGGCCGAAGAAAGCGCCAATGTCGCTTATTTCCGGCCGGAAACCGCCCAAGGGATTTTTGTTAATTTTAAAAATATTATTGACACGACCAGGAAGAAACTTCCTTTTGGCATCGGCCAAATCGGCAAAGCTTTCCGCAATGAAATTACGCCGGGCAATTTTATTTTCCGAACCCGCGAGTTTGAGCAGATGGAAATAGAATATTTTATTCCCGTCCCGAAAAAGGACAAGGACTGGGAAAAGTATTTCGAGGACTGGCGGAAAGAAATGATCGGCTGGATAAAAGACTTGGGCATTGACGTAAAAAAAGAAATCCACGAACTAAACGTGCCTAAAGATGAGCTCGCGCATTATTCTAAAAAAACCATTGATTTTGAATATAAGTTCCCTTTTGGCCAGAAAGAATTATATGGTTTGGCTTACCGGACTGATTTTGATTTAAAAAGCCACGGTTTAGATTATACTGACGAAGATGGCAATAAATTTATTCCGCATGTGATTGAACCGTCTTTAGGAGTTGACCGGAGTTTTTTGGCAGCTTTGTGCTCGGCTTATACGGAAGAAAAAGTGAAAGATGAAATGCGGGCGGTATTAAAGTTGCCGGTTTGGCTCTCTCCGGTTAAGATTGCGGTTTTTCCCTTGCTTAAAAATAAGCCGGAGTTGGTAAAAAAAGCCAAAGAGATTTTTAATGGTTTAAAAACAGATTATGTTTGCGAGTTTGATGATAACGGCAACGTAGGCAAGCGATACAGGCGGCAGGATGAAATCGGCACGCCTTATTGCCTTACCGTAGATTTTGACAGTCTGGAAAAAGATGACGTGACCGTGCGCGACCGCGACAGTATGAAGCAGGTGAGGGTAAAAATAAAAGAGTTGGGAGATTATTTTAAGTATAAGCTGTAATAATTTAAATTAAGATATTTTTAACGGCTTAGCATTTTTAAAAATGACTGAGCCGTTTTTGGATTAAAGAGATAACTAAAGATGCAATAACGCTTCGCTAGGACCTACTTTTGCCCGCCTTGCCGTCCGCCTCGTCGGCGAGACGGGGCGAGGCAGGTAACCAAAAGTAGGCAAAAGTTTCGGGGGCCTCCCGCCTTCGCTAACGCTTCGGCGGGCAAGCAATTCTTAGCTCAGCCTGCCCCGCAGTCTTGCGGGGTTCGGCCCCCGAACCCCATGGTGATTTAAAGAAGTGTGATTATGCTATAATTAAAATATGTCTGCCAAACTTTATAAAATTTTATTGATTTTAGGCATTGTCATAACTTTATCGGCCGTTCCGGTTTTTGTTTTATCTTACGATCCACCTAAAGAGCTAGAAGTAGATTTTTTTGACGTGGGACAAGGGGACGCGATTTTAATTAAATCGCCAATGGGCCAGAATATTTTAATCGACGGCGGTCCGGATAATAAAGTTATCGAAGAACTGGGTAAAAATTTGCCTTTTTGGGACAAGCAGATTGATTTAATGGTTTTAACCCACCCGCATGACGACCATGCCACCGGCTTAATTGAAGTAATAAAGAGATATAGCGTAAAAAAGATTCTTTATACCGGCGTTGTCCATGGCGCGCCTAATTATCTGGCCTGGCTAGAAGAGGTTAGGGAAAGAAAGATACCCTTGATAATTATTGACCGGCCGCAAAAAATCGTTTTGGGTGATAGCTGTTATTTAGATATAATATATCCGACCAAAAGTTTGCTTGGGCAAGAAGTGGAAAATTTGAATAATAGTTCTATTGTGGCCAAATTGGTTTATGGCCAGACAAAATTTTTACTGACGGGCGATGCTGAAGCAGAAGTGGAGAAAGAATTGCTTGACGTTAGGGTTGACTTATCCGCCCAGGTTTTAAAAACCGGGCATCATGGTTCCGATACTTCTTCCAGTGAAGATTTTTTAGAAGCGGTGAATCCAAAATTAGCAGTTATTCAGGTTGGCAAAGACAATGACTTCGGCCATCCCAGCTTAAGGATATTAAAAAGATTAGAAAGAATTGGGGCAGAAATTTTGCGGACTGATATTAATGGGGCAGTGAAAATAATAAGCAATGGGAAAGAGATAGATAGAAAGTAATAGAGTTTAATAATTAATAATAACGCTTCGCTAGGACTTACTTTTGTAACCGTTCGACTGAGCTCACGCCGAAGCCAAAAGTAAGCAAAAGTTTCGGGGGTCTCAATTCGCTATCACGCTGATTAAGCTATAAATTGGCTCGCCTTGGCGCTCAGTTCGGCCCCCGAACCCCCTGGTGATTTAAAACGTCGTTATCCAAATTAGTTATTTAACGAAGCGTAGCAAAATACGGCTTGAAAGCCGTATTTTTTTGTTTCCCTTGACAAGCCCTTTTTTATATGCTAAGATAGCCAGTTAACAATTAAAGGTCGTTTTAAACGGGTCAGGCACGACAAGCATGGGGATTTTCTTATTAGGGTTCTTAGGCCCATAATAGGAAGTAAAAGAAGTAATAAATAAATCCAGATATGCCGGTCAAGAATTAAGAATTTTTTGTTTTCTGTTTTGGGCTTAGAAACACCTAAAGGAAATTTTCTTGCCTGCCCGTTTAAGTCGGCCTTTTGTTTTAAAAAACACGGTTTTAACGCCGTGCTTTTTTATTTTGATGATTCTATTTATTGCTTGATGTCTGCATTCTCCGGAGTTGAAGAAGCGGTTGTTAATTCTTCCACGCCTATAAGGCAGACTTCCTGCCAGGGAACGTAATGGGAGGAAAATCTTTTAGACTTTACTTCCGGGGTAGAAGTGGCGGTCGAAGCCGGATAAGTGACTTTATAATCGAAATAAGCGTCCGCTCCGTTATGGGCTTTTTCTGTGCATTTTTTCTCGCCGACTGGTAGATCCAGAGTTTCTACAATCTTGGTTGGTCCGGGTTTGACGATATTGTAAATTGTCGGGTCGGTTTTTTCCACGATCCGGCCGTCATTAGTTCCCCAGAAATCGAAATACAAATTATCTCCGGCAATCCGCGTCTGGATTAGAATGTAGTGGCCGGTATCGTTAATAAACCGGACATCAGGCCAGGGGCTAT
Source organism: Patescibacteria group bacterium (assembly GCA_028716725.1). Classification (GTDB taxonomy): domain Bacteria; phylum Patescibacteriota; class Patescibacteriia; order Patescibacteriales; family JAQTRU01; genus JAQTRU01. Next base: position 42,293 of record JAQUPG010000008.1, read on the forward strand.
AAATCGTCGCATCCGTGCCGGCCGGCTCATAATAAGAAACTCGGTAAGAATGGTTTTGTCTCATAGTTATGGGCAGCCCAGTAGCCACGGCTCCCCGGAACATAGTCGTGCCGATCTGGCATAACCCGCCGCCGTATTCCGGAATAGTTTCATTGCCCTTTATGACTAATTCAGGCAGATAACCGGTTTCAGCCTCAATTTCTCCCAGGGCTTTATTCAAAGAAAATTCTTCGTCGGGTTTTATTAAGATGCCGTTTAACGAATCAGAGCCGACTTTTATATTATGGCGCCTATTAACCGGAGAGCCGGCAAAATTAGACTCCCCGGTGCCGATAATTTCTCTTATGCCCAAATCATTTATGGTTCCGGTATCAACCGTACTTTTCATTTCTTCAGTTGTCAGTTCGACCGTATTATTTTTATTATTTATAAATTCATCCCTGATCTTATTTATATCGTCTTCTATTTTTAACTTTAAGCCGTCCTGGCTGCCCTGAAATTCGGCTACCCGGCCGTTGCTCATTTTAAAGCGGGCGTCAATCGGCTCCCTTTCTATTTCCGGAGCGACAGTTTTCTCTAAAAATTCGGTTAATTTTTCCGGGCTTAAACTAACTATTATTTCCCCCTCTTTATTTCGGCCGGAATCTTGGCTATTTTCCCGGCGCTCCAAAGCCAGCATATCGGCCAGCTGCTTTTTTTCTATAATCCATTTCTTTTTTTGGTAGACTAAAGTCAGGGGAGAAGTTTCCAGAATTTTTTCCGCCTCGGCTTCAACGTTCAGGCATTCATTTTTGTAGATAGAAGGATAATCGGTTTTACTGGTAAGTTCTATCGCAGAGAAATCCAGCTTATTTAATTTTATTTTTAATTCTTCTATGGCCCTGGCGTAATCTATGACTTTCCCAAGTTTTTCTTCATCCAGGGAGAAAATAATTTTTTCCGGATTCTCCGGCGTGGTCGTGGCGGTTAAAGCAGCGCTTCGGCCCGGGTTAGCGAATTTTTCATAATTAGTTTTAAGGATTTTTTCTATTTCCCCCTCATTTAGGGAATAGATTATTCCGGCTTGTTTTCCGAAGATAAGGGCTGTGGCCTTGTCCTGCAGGTTAAGGAAAAAATTTCTGTCCCGGCCGAAAGAAAAAATTTCCTCGCTGGTTTTTTCAGGCTCAAAAGAAACAATCCGGTAAGCGAGGTCAGCCTCCAAAGAAGAGATAGTCGGCGTAAGGGTAGTTTGGGAATCGGCATATTTAAACCTTAATCCGGTCCGGTTAAGATCATCTATTTTTTCTCCCAATAACTTTTCCGCCCCGGCCTTTGTCAGCCCGCTTAAATCTATATTTCCCATTCTAATCCCCGGGTAGATTCTTCCTTCATATTGCTTTTCAAAAATTAAAAAAGCGCCGGCCAGTATGGCCAGGGAAATAAAAAAAATAGCCACAAGAATAAGTAGCCATTTCAAAAATCGGTTTTTGATCAGGTTAATGCCCGGCATCATAAGTTTTTCCTTATCAGTTTTCTTCCGTATTTAAAAGTTCGTTTAAGATATCCTTGGCTAGATCTTTTTTATTTCTCTCTTTTTCTTTATTGCCGGCAATAGTGAAAATTAAAACCGCCCCTTCTTTGGCTTCGGCCGGCAGCTTATCTTTCGGCCAGATAATTGTTTCCCCCTTTTCTGTTTTTAAAACAGCTTTTTCATTTTCGAAGCGGTCTATTGTCAGAGAATATTCCATATTCTTTTATTTTTCTTTTATTTTAACGGAAATCTGCTTGGTGGCTTTGGACTTAGGCAGGGCGATGGTCAGAACCCCATTTTCCAAAACCGCTTCAATTTCTTCCGCTTTAACTTCGACAGGCAGGATTATGGAGCGGGAAAAAGATCCCCAATAGCATTCTCTGTATAAATAGTCGTCATCCCGTATTTCTTCCTTTTCCTCTCTTTTTCCCCTAATAGTTAGCATGTCATTGTTTATAGAAATATCTATATCTTCCGGCTTAACTCCGGCGATAGTTGACTTTACCACAATCATCTTCGGCGTCTGGTAGACGTCAATTGATAATTGCCCTTCTTCGTAATCGTCATCCATCCATTCATTTGTTTCTTCCCCGTCCCTTATTTCTAATTCCCCGCCATCGTTTTCTCCAGGAGCTTTATTGTCAATCCCGGCCAGTTTTTTAAAAAAGTTGCTCATATTTTTAAAATGATAAAATATTAAGTTATTATATTCTAATTATAAAATTATTATCGTTTTTAAGCAAGGGTATTTTAATTTTGAGAGTTTTAAGGTGTGGGCTTAAGAGGGCTCGAAGCTCCTCGGTGCCATCCTCGGTGCCGAAACGAGAAAACGGGGTTGACCTTCACGATGTCAATCCCAAGTACTCGGGACTCCCTGCCTGCCGGTAGGTAACCAACTTTTAAGGTAATTAAAATTTTTGTGGGCTTAAGAGGGTTCGAACCTCTGACCTTCACGATGTCAACGTGACGCTCTAACCAACTGAGCTATAAGCCCATTCTGTAGTGCGCTTGGATGCCTGCCTGCCGGTAGGCAGGGACTCGAACCCGCCCGCCTTGCTTCGCAAGGCGAAGCGGGCGGGCCATCGACCCCCCGTTCACCCCGTTAAATTTTGCGCTTTATCGGTGCGCTTGGATGGACTTGAACCATCGACCCCCGCTTTATAAGAGCGGTGCTCTAACCAACTGAGCTACAAGCGCAAAATAATTTAACGGGGCAAGTAAGAGCGGTGCTCTAACCAACTGAGCTACTGGTGCTTGAAAATAAAAAAAGCTGTTTTTTCTACTATTAAAGAATTTAACATTATATTAATTTTCTGACAAGAAGGAAAGAAAAAAGGGCTGATTGGGATCAGCCCCTTTTTTTACGGTGCGATTCTTTGATTTTTATCCTACGATTTCCGGTTGTTCTTCTGGATTTTCCACGATAACAAAACCGGCGCGAATGAACAACGGCTTATTCCTCTGTTCTTTGGGAAGTTTGGGTTTAATTGCTAGGTCCCACAAAGCCAAGTGGAACGCTATCCTTTGTTCGACTTTTCCACTTTTCTCGGCACGTTTCTCGGCGGTAAAAAGAGCTTTTTCCAGCAGGGTCATGACCCTGATAACCCTGTCATTCTTTCCCTGTGGAGTTTCTGGTTCGACAAAATCCTCTGTCTCGAAGATTTCCCAAAATTCCGCGAGATCGGTTCCCTCGAATACTTCAACCGGGTTCAGCACTGTCCTCACCCCCTTCTTGTTTAGATTTGTGAAAAAGCGATTATTTGAAAAAACGGATTAATTATTAAAACGGGAGTTTTTTTAATTTTTCCTCTATGAGTCCAATGATTTCTTTTTCCGCGGCTCCTAACGGCTTATTGATTTCCGCCTGAGCCAGCCGCCGGTCGCCGGTCGGATTATATTCCCTGATTAATTCCATAGAGTCGATATTTTTTACCGAATAGACGAATAAACTGGTGGTCGGATAATTAAATTTTTGGTTGTTTACCCCGTTAGAAATAATGCCCCGTTGATCTGCATCAGAATTAGATGCCTCATTGGAATTTCTAATGGGGCTTTCTCCATTCCCCGATATATCATTTTCCGGAACTCTTTCGTAGATAATGGCAATTATTTTTGCCAGGGGGATATTGACGATAAGCTCATCAATCACTTCGCTTAAATCATCTTCCTCCGCCTCGGTTTTTAAGAAATCAATATGGGAAAGAGTTGACCAGACCAGTTTATTGTCAAGGCTTCCGGTAAGCCGGGCCAGAACCCGCCCCCATAATTTTAAAACGTTTAAAGTCCGGGAGCGGTAAAGCATATTAACAATTTCTTCCCGGCGCGCGCCCATGGAAATAAGCTCGGAAGTGGCGTTTAAAGTGTGCGGGGTGATATTCGGAGTCTTAAAACTTCTGGTTTTGTAGATTATGCCGGTCAGCAAGCAAGTGGCAATATCCTCGTCAATTAATTCCCGGGAATAGCTTTCGAACAAAGAGAATAAAATTTCGGAAACGGAAACCGCGTTTAACTCCGTAAGGTTTATCTGTCCGAATTCCTCGTTGTCGCTCTGGTGGTCAATATTTATAATCGGGGTTTTATAAAAGAATTCCGTGTCATTGTCGTAAATTTTTCCGAGAGATTCTAAATCCGGGGCGTCAAGGGTAATAATCAAATCGTATTTAAACCCGCCGGTGGAAGAAGTTATGTCATCCTCGGTGAAAAAGCCTTCTTTCGGGGAGATGATAAAGTTTAAGCTGCTTTTTTCCAGCTTGTATTTTATCTGGCTGACCTTGGCGTTGGTGATGTCCAGGGAAATTATAAATTTGCGCAGATTTTCCAGCTCATTTTTTATTTCCGAAAAAGCCGGCAGAAAGGAAAAAAGCTTGCCGGCCGTCGGCGAGGAATTATTGGTTTTAGGTTTTTCCGCCACTATTTCCGCGTTTTTTCCTAATTTTTTTAAAAACAAAAATAAGGCCAGGGCGCTGGCGACTGAATCTCCGTTCCAAACATGGGAGAAAGTTATTAAGATATTGTTAGCTTTTTTGATTTGTTCAAAAATTTGTTGCTCCTGAGTCAGCATAACCTAAAGTTAAAAATTATTTTGTCAGTCTTTTAATATATATTAATTTATCTTTAGTGTCAAGTGTTTAATTCTGAGGGTTAGATAGCTTAAAAATCTTATTTTAATAATAACAAAAATTTCGTGTTTAAAAAATAAGAGATCCCTCGCTACGCTCGGGATGAGAGTGTTTCATAATTATTCAACACTCTCAATTTGTGTGGTTTTTTCTTGCCAAAATAAGCTAATTTTGGTAATCTTTAAGGTATGAACCCCGTTAGAAATTCTATCGGTTAAAGGGTAAAGAAATTTTTAACAGGGGAAAAGATTTACAAATATGAAGAAAGAAAACAAAAAGATTTCTAACGGGGTGAACAAAGATTTGCCAAAAGCGTACAATCCGCAGGATTATGAGGATAAAATTTACGGGGAATGGGAAAAGTCAGGGTATTTCAACCCTGATATTTGTGTTCGCAAAGGAATCTGTGAGAAGAATGCCAAGCCATTTACCATAATCTTTCCTCCGCCAAATATTACGGATAAGCTGCATTTAGGCCATGGTTCTAATTTAGCGATTGAAGATTTGCTGACACGTTATCACCGGATGAAAGGTTATCGGACTTTGTGGTTGCCCGGGACTGATCATGCGGCCATTGCTACGCAGAATGTAGTGGAGCGGAAAATCTTAAAAGAAGAGGGTAAGACGCGGCATGATTTAGGTAGGGCCAAATTTTTAAAAAAAGTTTGGGATTTTGCAAAAGTTACGCAGGTGACAATCTTAAAGCAGTCTAGGAAAATGGGCGCCTCGCTGGATTGGTCAAGGCAGGCCTTTACCTTAGACGAGCCGAGAAAGAAAGCGGTGAGAAAAATGTTTGTTGAGATGTATAAAGAGGGAATAATTTACCGCGGGGAAAGAATCGTTAATTGGTGCCCGCGTTGCCATTCCACTTTAGCTGATGATGAAGTTAATTATAAGGAGCAAAAAGCGAAATTATATACTTTTAAATATAGCCGGGATTTTCCTTTTGCCATTGCCACCACCCGGCCGGAAACTAAATTAGGTGATACGGCCGTAGCGGTTAACCCGAAAGACAAGCGTTACAAAAAATACATCGGGAAAATTTTTGCCATAGATTTTGTGGGTGTGCCTTTAAAATTAAAAATTATTGCGGATAGAAACGTTGATATGAAATTCGGGACCGGCGCTGTCGGCGTTACCCCGGCTCATTCCATGGTTGACTGGCAAATGGCCGAAGCCAATAGACTGCCAATCGTAAAAGTAATTAATGAGGAAGGGAAAATAAAAAATAATTTTGGCAAATATTCAGGCAAAGGCGTTTTGGCCGCCAGAGAAATAATCGCGGAAGAATTAAAAAAACAAAAGTTATTGGAAAAGGAAGAAGAAATGGATAATAATTTATCTATCTGCTACCGTTGCGGCACACCGATTGAACCTTTGCCGTCAAAGCAATGGTTCGTGTCCGTGGATAAAAAATTAAAGCGATTAGGCGATAAGTCGTTAAAGGAAAAAGCCATAGAAGTGGCTAAAACCGGAAAAATAAAATTTATCCCCGAAAGGTTTACGAAAAAATATTTAGACTGGATGGAAAATTTACATGACTGGTGTATCAGCCGACAGATTTGGTTTGGGCATGAAATACCGGTTTGGTATAAGGATAAAGAAATTTATGTGGGCGAAGAAATCCCGAAAGGCAAAGGTTGGGTTCAGGATGAGGATACTTTAGATACCTGGTTTTCTTCTGGCATGTGGACTTTTTCAACTTTAGGCTGGCCTGATGATTTTAAAAATAGAAAAAAGTCTGGCGATTTAACAAATTATCATCCCACCCAGGTTTTGGAAACCGGTTATGAAATTTTAACCCTTTGGGTTTCCCGAATGATAATGATGTCGGAGTTTGCTTTAGAGGAAATTCCTTTTGAGAAGGTATATTTACATGGCATGGTTTTAGACAAGCAGGGCAAAAAAATGAGCAAATCAAAGGGCAATGGAATTGACCCGATTGATGTTATAAATAAATACGGTACGGATGCGGTCCGTTTGTCTTTACTAATCGGAAATACGCCGGGTAATGACACCAGGGTTTTTGAAGAAAAAATCGCCGGGTTTAGGAATTTTACGAATAAACTTTGGAATATTTCCCGTTATATAATTACGAATTACGAATTGTCAATTACGAATTTAAAAATTGATTATAAGAATTGTACTTTGGCCGATAACTGGATCTTGGAAGAGCTGGATGAGGTTAGATTTTTAGTGGATAAAAAAATAAATAGCTATGAATTTTCCGCGGCCGGAGAAATATTAAGAGATTTTACCTGGGATAAGTTTGCTGACTGGTATCTGGAGATTGCCAAAATTGAAGGCGATAAATCAAATATTCTGATTTATGTTTTAAAGAATTTATTAATATTATGGCATCCATTCATGCCTTTTGTGACAGAAGCAATTTGGCAGGAAATGGGAAATTCGGAATTTTTAATGGTTGAAAAATGGTCTAAGGTAGGATCATCTATATCCGTAGGAGTTGATGTAAGAGATGGGGGAGGTGTATTAAGAAAGGACGAAATGAATTTGATAAAAGATATTATTATTTCTATCCGCAACGCCCGGGCGGAAAATAAAGTTGAACCGGGCAAAAAAGTGAAAGCCATAATTTACGCTGGTCGTCTAAAAAATCTGGTTGAGTCGCAAGTGGATTTAATTAAAGGATTGCGGACTGGTATTAGCGAATTGGAAATTAAAGAAAATGGCCCGAAGATTAAAAATGAAATTTATTTAACCGTGGCCGGGGTGGAAATTTATTTAATCGGGGCAATCGACAGGGAAAAAGAAAAAGAAAGAATTAAAAAAGAAATAGCTAATCTCAAAAAAATGATTTCCCTGACCGAGAAGAAATTAGAGAATAAAGAGTTTACGGCTAAGGCGCCGGCTGAGATAGTTAAAAAGGAAGAGGAGAAATTAAAATCCTGGCAAGAAGCGCTCGAAAAATTAAAAAAGTAAAATCATGTTTTATAATTTAAAGTCATTGCTGCCCAAGTCAATCAAGCGGGCGGGCATTGCTAACGAGCTAAAGAATAAGCAGATTATAGATTTTTTTAATTTAGCCAAGAAAGTATTTTTACGCGCGGAACTGGCTGACCGGGTCAAGCCTATGTATTTAAGGAATAAAATATTATATATCGCTTCTTTATCCTCGGTGGCGGCGGAAAGATTGGGGCCCAGGCAGGCGGAAATTGTCGCCGAGATAAATAAAAAATTCGGGCCGGGGACGGTTAAGAAAATAAAATTTATCACTTGAAAGAGATGAATTAAAATGGTAAAGTTTTAATATCATGACCCTAAGATCTTACTTGATTATAATGCTTTTAACGACCTTGGTTTGCTGGGCGGCTTTTATTTTTATTTTATCAACGGTTAACCCGGAAATTACCAACTGGCTGGGTTTTTCCCTTTTTTACCTGTCTTTATTCTTGTCTTTGTCCGGCAGCGCCGCGATTGTCGGTTTTTTAATAAGGTTTGTCGGCTTAAGGCATGAGCTGGCTTTTTATTCGGTTAAAACCGCTTTCCGGCAGTCATTTTTATTCGCCTTTTTAATCGTCGCGGTTTTATTTTTACTGGCGTATAATTTATTTACCTGGCTTAATTTGTTTTTCCTGGTTATTGGGCTTTCGCTTTTAGAATTTTTTCTGATAAACTACGGCTCCCGCCGGGTAAAATATCCGGTTAATAATTTAAACGAAGAGTTCAAATAAATATGAAAGATAAAATAGAAAAATTAAAAGAAGAAATACTGGATAATTTGGTTAAGGCGAAAGAAGAAGGGGCTTTGCGCGATTTAGAAATTAAATATCTTGGCCGCAAGGGCGAACTGACGAAAATTTTGCGCAGCTTAAAAGATTTAAGCGGAAACGAGAAAAAGGAAATAGGCCAATTAGCCAATGAGATTAAAAAGGAAATAGAAGATAAATTTGCGGAGATGAAAAAAGCTTTTTCCGGGAAAGAGAAAAAGGAACAGACGGACGTAACTTTGCCGGGCGAAAAAATAGGGCGCGGCCATCTTAATCCGGTTACGATCGTCCAGAACGAACTGGAAGATTTATTTATTTCTATGGGCTTTATGGTTTTGGACGGCCCGGAGCTGGAAAGCGATTTTTATAATTTTACCGCCGTTAATATCCCGCCAAACCATCCGGCGCGGGACATGCAGGACACGTTTTACATTGATAAGAAAAATAAGGACGGCGAATATGATTTGGTCATGCGGACCCATACTTCCTCGGTGCAGGTTCGGGCGATGCAAAAATACGGGGCGCCTTTGCGCTGCGTCGTGCCGGGAAAATGCTTCCGCTGCGAGGCGACGGACGTCAGGCATGAGCATACTTTTTACCAGATAGAAGGACTGATGATTGATAAAAATATAAGTTTGGCTAATATGAAAGCGGTGCTCGAAACCGTGGCTAAGAAACTTTACGGCGAGGAGACGAAACTGCGCATGCGGCCGAAGTTTTATCCCTTTGTCGAGCCGGGAGCCAACGGGGAAGTGACTTGCTTCCTGTGCCAGGGCGAAGGCTGCCTTTTATGTAAAAACAGCGGTTGGCTGGAAATTTTTGGTTCGGGCCTGGTTCACCCCAATGTTTTAAGAAACGGGGGGATTGACCCGAAAATTTACAGCGGTTTTGCTTTTGGCTTTGGTTTAAACAGAGTCACGCAGCTTAAATACGGGATTGATGATGTACGATTGTTTAATAGCGGAGACATGAGATTTCTGCAGCAGTTTTAGGTTTAGTTAATCAGTTAGATAGTTGAATAGTTAAATAGTTTAATTGTTCGTCTGGGAAATTTAATTTACAACCAATGGTATGGCAACAGGCCTAGAGAATTTGAAGATTTATAAATTATCTGTTCGACTAGAAATTTTTTTACATAAAGTTCTTAAAGAAAAATTTCCTCCCGAGGAGAAATATAGAAGCGTAGATCAGCTAAAAAGATCTTCTTCCTCGGTATCAAACAACATCGCCGAAAGTTATGGCCGGTATTCGTATGGGGTAAAGATAAAACATTTATATATTGCCAGAGGAGAGGCGGAAGAGACCAGGAGCGGGATGCAGAGAGCGAATAAGAAGGGGTTTGTTTCTGGGGAAATTACCGATTTTACCGTGAATAAATACACAGAATTAATAAAGGCGATAAATGGCTATATAAATTTTTTAAAAGATCAACAGAACAAAAATAATTAACTGTTTAACTAAGAAACTATTTAACTATGTTACTATCATTAAACTGGCTAAAAGATTTCGTCGATATTCCGAAGAGCGTTACTCCGGAAGATTTAGGTTTGAAATTGTCCGCCCATACGGTTGAAATTGACAGCGTTAAAGCCGAAAAAGAAAAGTTCGATAAAATAGTGGTTGGAAAAATTTTAGAACTAAAAAAGCATCCGTCCGCGGACCGGCTGCAGCTTGTTAAAGTTGATATCGGCAAAGAAAAATTAGATATCGTCTGCGGGGCGACTAATATCAAGCCGGGTGATTTTGTGCCGGTCGCTTTGGTCGGGGCAATACTCCCCAATGGTTTGGAAATAAAAGCGGCGGAAATCAGGGGAGTAAAATCAAACGGCATGCTTTGCGCCGAAGATGAACTGGGAATAGGAGAGGATCATACCGGGATTATGATTTTGGCCAAAGGGAAAAAGGGGGAGAATCTAGCCGAATATTTTAAACTAGGTGATACGGTCTTTGAAGTTGACAATAAATCAATTACCAACCGGCCGGACCTTTGGAATCATCTGGGCATGGCCCGGGAGATCGCCGCTTTTTTGGATTTAAGATTAAAAGAACCCGGGCTGGATTTAAATAAATTAAACAAAGGCAAAGGCCGGGGAGAAAAATTAAAAGTGGCGGTGAAAGATTCTGAATTATGCCCGCGGTACATGGCAATCGCGGTCAGCGGCATAACCATCGGCCCTTCGCCAAAATGGATGCAGGAAAGGTTGTCCGCCGTCGGCATGCGCCCGATCAGCAATATTGTTGATATTACCAATTACGTGATGCTTGAACTCGGGCAGCCCCTGCACGCCTTTGACGCTAATTTAGTCAAGGAAATTTCCGTGCGCCGGGCGAAAAAGGGAGAAGAAATGGAAACTTTGGACGGGCAGAAAAGGGAGCTGGACGAGAATATGCTTTTAATTACCGACGGGAAAAAACCCATTGCCGTTGCCGGAGTCATGGGCGGGCTGGCTAGCGAGATTAGCGATAATACCGCCTCCATTATAATTGAAGCCGCCAATTTCGAGCCGGTGCAGATAAGAAAAACTTCCCGGAAACTTGGTTTGCGCACGGAAAGCTCGATGCGCTTTGAAAAATCGCTTGACCCGAATTTATGCGCCTCCGCCATTGCCCGGGCCGTGGAGCTCGTTAAGCAATTATGCCCAAAAGCCGAAGTCGCAAGCGATTTGGTTGATATTAAAAATTTTAAACTGGAACAGGGGCCGATTGCCATAAGTTTGGAATGGCTGGAAAAAATAATCGGGGAAAAATTTGAAGAGAAAAGAATAATAAAGATTTTAGAGAATCTGGGGTTTGCGGTTAAAAAGAACGGGGAAAAACTGGAAGTGGTTGTCCCGTCCTGGCGGGCGACCAAGGATATTTCCATTCCCGAAGATGTAGTTGAGGAAATCGTCCGGATTTACGGATATAACAATCTAAAGCCCCAAATGCCGAAAGTCTTGATGCAGGCGCCGCTTATCAACGAAGAAAGAAAATTGGAGAGAAAAATAAAAGAAATTTTAAGCCAGGGAGCGAAATTGTCGGAAGTTTACAATTATTCTTTCGTCAACGAGGAGCAACTGAAAAAATTAAAAATGGAAATAAGGGATTATGTGAAACTGGCTAACCCGATTGCGAGCCAGCACACCCTCCTGCGCCAGAGCCTGGCGCCGAATTTGCTGGAAAACGTAAAGACCAACCAGGCCCGCTACGGCGAATTCGGCTTGTTCGAAATCGGCAATATTTTTATGGACTTAACCGGCGCGGAAGACAAGGGCGGCCAGAAAGAAAAGCTTCCTTTTCAGGAAAGAAAATTAGGGGTTATTTTAGCCGGCGAGAAAAAGGGAGACGTTTTCCGGAAGATAAAAGGGATAGTTGAATATTTATTTGATCATTTCGGCCTCGCCGCCGGCTTTGAAATTTTAGAAGATTTGCCGGGCTGGGCGGAGAGTAAGACGGCGGCTAAAATAGTTTTAGAGGGAGAAAAAGAAACTGCGCTGGGCCTGGTCGCCGGACTTGATAGCCGGGTGGCCGCATCCTTAAACATAAAAAAGGAAACGGCCATCGCGGAAATAAGCTTTAAGGAATTAGCCGGCTTAATCTTTGATAAAGGGATAAAGAAATACGAAAAATTACCAAAGTATCCGCCGGTGGTCAGGGATTTGGCTTTTGTCGTCGGAAGCAAGATATTATATAATGATATAAAGAAAGAAATAGAAAATTTCAGCAAGCTGGTAAAAAAAGTGGAGTTGTTCGACGTTTATGAGGGGGAAGGATTGGGAGAAGATAATAGAAGCCTGGCTTTCCACATTATTTACCAGGCCCCGGACAGGACTTTAACGGCCGAAGAGATAGAAAGAGAACAGGCCGGCCTGATAAAGACGCTGGAGAAAAAATTCGAAGCGCAAATAAGAAATTTTTAATAAATAACCCTTTAAAACTATGAAGGAGATAAAAAGAATAAAAAATCTGTCTTTGGCTAAAATTACCGCGGCGATTTACGGTTTAGTCGGGTTTTTCGTGGCCATAGCCGTCGCTATCATGACCATGGCTAATATTATTATCCGGGAAGAGGCGAGCGGCTCGGTCCTGCTCATTACTCTTTTTAATTTCGGGATTGGAATTTTAATCGGGCTGGCGACCGCGGTGGCCACGGCGATTATCGGCTGGATAATCGGCTTTCTGGGTGCCGCTTTTTACAATATGTTTGCCAAACGCTTAGGCGGGATAAAGTTTGATTTAGTTGAAAGCGAAGAAACCCTTCGGCAGGCTCAGGGTGAAGACAGAAAAGAAGGGGAGCAGGCATAAAATTATTTAATATTAAGGAGGATAATTTTCTCCGCTAACAATATGTATTTAATCCAAGACAGCAAAGACCTTCTTTATGTCGTTTTAGCTTTTTGCATCCTCTGGCTGACGATTTTTCTGGCCTGGTTTATTTATTATCTGGTTATGATTATGCGCCAGGCCTACAGGATAGTAAAGGAAACCCGGGAAAAAATCAACAAGGTTGACGAAATCCTTAAATCCCTGAAAGAAAAAATCGAGCACAGCGCCTCTTATCTGGTTTTAATAAGCGACGGCGTGAAAAAATTAGTGGAAGTGATAAAAGAAAGAAGCGAAGAGAGAAAAGAGAAGAAGATTAAAGTGAAAACGAAGAAATAAATTTGTATGCCGAAAAAGGTTTTAAAAAATAAAGGCCTAAGCGCTCCTTTTTGTATAGACTCCAGGGGGGAAATCAGAAGGTATAATTTCAAAGGCGCAAAGTTTAACGTTTTATTTACTAAAGCCGGAAAATACCGGAGCGGCGATTTTCATCCGGTTATTCAGTACGATTTAATTTTAAAAGGCAAGTACCAAATTACTTTTCGCAAAGGCAATAAGAATATAGTTTTTACAAAAGGAGAGAACGAACTGATAATTATTCCGCCCAACACCCCGCATTTGTTTAAATCCTTAACCGACACGGTAATGCTGGAATGGTGGGACGGGCCGTTTGAAGTCGGGTATTACCAGCCGTATCGGAAGATAGTGGAAAGGCAGTTTACCCCGTACCCCAGAAATGCCCCGAGGTCTGCGGGGTTTAAAAAGAAGAAATAAAATATATTTAAATTAAACAAAAAAGAATGGGTTGCGGTCCCATTCTTTTTTGTTATTACGGATTTTTATCTTCCGTAAGTACTAGTATTTTTGTGACAACTTTGGCAGAGAATTTCGCAGTTACTTAATACATCAAGTCCACCAGCAGCAATAGAATGTTTGTGATGTGCTTCCCAGCCTAACAGTCCATCACTTCCCTGGGATTCCCAGCGCAATGTTTTATTGCACTTTTCACATCTTCCCTCGGCGTTCTGCCAAGCTTTTTTAATTACCTCATCTGAAAATGCCATAAGCTAAATTAAAGTAGAATTGTAAAATATTTAAGCCAAAGGCGAAATAATATCTTACAATAACGGCTTTAACTAATTATATCCCTTATTTTTTTTAAAACCCGTCTATGGTATAATGAAAATGCTAAATACCAATAGGGGAGAGAAGCCCCAAAAGGGTTAAAAAAAGACTTCTCATGGGAATAGGCCGCCGCAAACGGCCTATTCTGTTATATTATCATGTCGTGTTCGAATTTGTCAACTCTTGACGGCTCTTGACAATAAATAGCCTCTACCGTATAATGTTAATAAATAGCCAAATTATATGAAATTACATCTACACCCCATACAAAGAAAACTACTTTATATTGCTGATAAGATAAACTATAAAGAAGATGGTTTGCGTAATATTGGTAGAAAAATAGGGGTTTCGCACCCCCAAAAGATTGTGCACCACCTTAATCAGCTAGAGGCAAAAAAGCTAATAAAAATAAATAGAGACACGGGCGAAATAGAAAGATTAATACAAATAGAGGAACCCGAATCGGATGTAATAAATATTCCTATTTACGGCTTTGCTGATTGCGGTAATGCTACCGTTATCGCTGAGCAGAAAACCGAGAAGTACCTGCAAGTATCAAAAAATTTTTATAATGGTTCCCATTTATTTGCTATCCATGCGGTTGGTCAATCAATGAATAAAAAAATAAATAATGGTGATTTCGTCATAATTAATCCCGATGATAAAAATTATCAAAATGATGATATTGTTTTAGTCGTTATTGATGACTGTGCCACAATAAAAAAATATAAAGAAATAAATGCAAATAAGATTGGACTTTATCCCGATTCAAGTGATAAAAATTTTCAGCCAATTTTTATAACACCAGGGGATAAGACGGTTATAAATGGAAAAGTGATTGACGTTCTTCCCGGAGATGAATTGGCGCTGGAAGAAGAATTAATTTATGAACCTGTTGACGATATGTAACTTAAAATAAAAAACAAAAAATCCGCGTCCCTGGTCAAGGTAGCAGATCTTTTGTATTTCACGTACAAATATCCACAGGATATTTATACGCTTTTATAAATTAATTATAGCAAGGTATCCCCCAACTTACAAGCGGATATTTTGTTAAAAATCTATGTTATTAATAGAATCACAGGGTTTGCTAGTAAAAAAATTACAGCAGAAATTATTTGAGCTCAGTTATAATACAGGTTCAGTTGACGGTATTTTTGGCCCCAGAACCCAAAGAGCTATTATATGTTTCCAGCGAGATAACAATTTAGACATTGATGGGGTTGTTGGTGATGAGACATGGAAAAAGTTATTTAATGAACCTTTCCCTCAACCTTTAGCGATAGAAACTCCCCCATCTCAAGAAAAATGCTTTCAGATATTTGGCGATTTCCGTATTCCGGGCTGGAAAGAGCAAAGTTTAGTTAAATGCGATCTATCGGAATTTAAAGAAGAATTAAAGGATGTATTTTTTGATTGGATGACTGAAAATGATAAAGCTTTTATCCATAATAATTGGTTTGGTTTTATGACTCATAAATCAGTTGCTTCTAAATTTCAAGAAGCTTTTAGAAATGTTATCAGCAGAGGATTACATAAACAAATAAAAACTTTTGGTGGTTGCTTTAATCCTCGCCAGATAAGAGGTGGGCAATCTTGGTCAACTCATTCTTGGGGTATAGCGATTGATATAAACCCTAAATGGAATCGCTTTGGTCAGAAGAATTTTGAAATGAGTGAAAATTTAGCGAGATGTTTTGAAGATATAGGTTTTGTCTGGGGCGGAAGATGGACTGGTTTTCCCGATGCGATGCATTTCCAATATGCAACGGTTAGATAATTGCATAAATTAAAAACAAAATTATGCCAATAAATAAAACTACAAAATGTATAATCTGCGGTGTACTCATGGCGGGGTTAGTAGCATCAGAATCAGATGTATTATGCCGAGAGTGTTCAGAAAAAAAACAAAAGCATATTCCCGAAAATGGATTTGCTCATGAGGCTTTATTTTATAATTTTTATGATACCCCATTAACTACAACCTCAGGAACATTTACTAGCAATTTATAGTTTTGATTATCTATACTTATGCCAGAAGATAATTTTTGGGATATAACGAATAAACCTCAAACAAAAACGAAATTAAAAATTTTGAATAATTATTTATTTGCTTGGGCGAAAATATTAGCTAGCCAAAAGTGGTGCAATCAGATGTATTATATCGATTGCTTCGCCGGCAGAGGGAAGTATAATAATGAGGGCATAGCAGATTCCGTCCTCGGTTCCCCGCTGATTGCCATGGAGATAGCAAAAATAATTAAGAAAAAATATAATAAAGATATAAGATGCATTTTTATAGAGGAGGATAAAAAGATATTTTTAGAATTACAAAAGTTTGTCAGTCCATATATTGAAGATGGTTTGCACCCAGAATTAATATATGGCAACGTGAACAAAAAAATAGAGGATGTAATAAAGGCTGTTTCCGGCCGAGATCCGGTATTTTTTTTCATCGACCCTGATGGCATAAAAATCGACAGGGGAATGTTGGAAAAGGCTATGAATATACCAAATGTTGCTAAAGAATTTTTAGTAACCTATATCTGTAAGGGGGTAGAAAGATGTTACGCTCTAGGCAAAAAATGCGATGAAGATTTGCCAATCAGTATACAGAAGAAAGCAATAGGCAACTTAAGAAGAATCCAAAAATTCTTTGGAGACGATTGGAAATATTTAACCAAAGAAGAAAAAGGTAATTTAAAAATATATTTGAATATTGTTGCGGATCATAATGACAAAATGGATGGAAAATATAAACTTGGTGCAAAGATTATTGATATTTGCTATAACAGTGGACGGAATAAATACTATTTAATTTTTCTTTCCCGAAATGCTAACGCTAAAGGAATTATTGAAGATATTTATATAAAAATAAAGATTGATGGGACCCTGTTTTCCTCTTTTTCCAAGAGACAACAGAAAGAAATGTTCCAGGGAAAATTTGATATTTAAAAGTTTGCTTGGTATAATAAAAATATTGAGATACAAAAGCAAACCCCATGCTTAAAATAACAAGGAGCTCTCTACTTTATAAAAGTAGAGTTGAATATGCGGATTATTGCATTAACCACATCGAGGGCTGTTCTCACGGCTGTCGGTTTCCTTGCTATGCCATGATGATGAAAAAAAGATGCGGGGTGATAAAGAATTATAACGACTGGATTAAGCCAAAAATCGTAAGTAACGCATTAGAATTATTAGATAGAGAAATCCCAAAACTAAAAAATAAAATTAAGGTTGTTCATCTTTGTTTTACCTCCGACCCCTTTATGTATAACCAGCCGGAAGTTTCCAGTCTGACTTTAAAAATAATAGAGAAATTAAATAAAGCGGGTATAAGATGCACGGTTTTAACAAAAGGAGTTTATCCGAAAGAATTGGCTGATGTAAGTAAATATAGCGTTAATAACGAGTATGCCATAACCTTGGTTTCTTTGGACAGTAATTTTAAAAATACTTTTGAACCGGGTGCTGCCCCGTATAAACAAAGAATTGAATCATTGAAACATCTTCATGATAAGGGGCTTAGAACCTGGATAAGTATGGAACCTTATCCAACCCCAAATTTAGTAGGACAAAATTTACTGAAAATATTAAATGAGATTAAATTTGTTGATAAAATAATTTTTGGCAAATTGAATTATAACGTGCGCGTGTCCGAATTTTTAGATAACAAAGATTTTTATGATAGATGTGCGAATATTGTTGTAAATTTTTGCAATCAAAATAAAATTGGTTATCATATAAAATACGGAACAGCTAGGGAAGACAATAAAAAGACGGAAAAAATTTTAAAGAAGATTTCCGTTTCGGACAAATTAGAAATTTATAATTTAACCCAGACGTCATTAAATGTATAAAAAATAAAGAATCAAACAAAAAATGAACCCCGGTTGGGGTTCATTTTTTTGTATGTAATTTTTTATTTCTTATATCCGCAATCTTTATTGCTGCATTTCACCCCGTCTTTGGCTTCTACTAATAACGCGCCGCAATCAGGGCATTTCTCGCCGGTGGGTTTTGCCCAAAAAGCGGTTTTACAGTCGGGATATTGGTTGCAGGCGTAAAAGATTCCTTTGCGGCCGCGCTTCTGGACAATTTCGCCCTTTTCGCAGGCCGGGCAGTGGACGCCGGTTGATTTATTAGCGGTTTGATTTTCTTTTATATTTTTTAAATTCCGGCATTTCGGGAAAGCCGTGCAGGCGAGGAAAGGCCCGTAGCGGCCGACTTTTATGGCCATGGGGGAACCGCATTTTTCGCAGGTTTCGCCTTCGTATTTTTTCTGGATTTCCTCTATTTCCTTGTTATCCGCCCGGCCGTCTTTATCCTTGTCCGTTCCGGGCATGGACTTAATATTCTTGCAGTCGGGAAAAGCCGAGCAGGCCAGGAATTTTCCATAGCGCCCGGTTTTAATTATCATAGCGGCGCCGCACTTATCGCATTTTTCGTTTGATTTTTCTTCAGGCATAATTTTATTTTTATCGATTTCCTGATATTTGTTAGTTAAATTATCATGGAATGGATCATAAAAATTTTCTATAACCGGCTGCCATTCGGTTTTGCCTTCGGCAATATCGTCCAAATTATTTTCCATGTCGGCCGTGAATTTATAGTCAACGATTTCGGAAAAATGCTTAACCAATAAATCAATCACCACGAAAGCGATGTCGGTCGGAGCCAGTTTTTTATTTTCGTCGCGGGTAACATAATTGCGCGCTTCAATCGTGGCTATGGTCGGGGCGTAGGTGGAAGGCCGGCCGATGCCGTATCTTTCCAAAGCTTTAACTAATCCGGCGTCGGAATAGCGGGCCGGCGGTTTGGTAAAATGCTGCTGGTCGTCCAGTTTTATTAAATCCAGCTCTTCTTTTTCTTTTACTTCCGGCAATTGCATTTCCTTGCTTTTCTCCGGGTAAATTTTCAAATAGCCGTCAAATTGTAAAACCTGGCCGGTGGCCCTAAACTGGTAAGCCGTGCCCTGAGCGTCAACGTCAATAACCGTGGCGTCGACAATCGCGGCCGGCATCTGGCTCGCTAACGCTCTTTGCCAGATTAATTTGTATAATCTGTATTGCCCGCCGACCAGAGACGATTTAACCGAGTCCGGAGTTCTGGCCGCTTCGGTCGGACGGATGGCTTCGTGGGCTTCCTGGGCGTTTTTTGATTTAGTTTTAAAAGCGCGGGGAGAGGGCAGGCAGTATTTTTCTCCCAAGTTTTCCTTTAAATAATCTTTGGCTTCGCTTAAAAATTTTCCGGACAGGTTCAGGGAGTCGGTCCTCATGTAAGTGATAAATCCTTTTTCGTATAATTGCTGGGCAACCGTCATGGTCTGCTTGGCGCTAAACCCGAGCCAGCGGTTGGCGGTCTGCTGCAGGGTGGAAGTGGTAAAAGGCGCGGGCGGATTTTTTTTCGTTTCTTTTTTTTCAACCCTGGCGGCGAGATACTTGGCGCCTTTAAGTTCGCTTAAAACCTTTTTTGCCTGTTTCTCATTTTTTATTTTAAGCTTATCAACGGTTTTCCCGCCTATCTTATTTAAAGCGGCGATAAATTCTTCTCCGGTTTTTTCTTTTTTAAGGCTGGCTAAAACGCTCCAATATTCTTCGGGCTTAAAATCCTTAATCTGCCTTTCCCGTTCAACGATTAAGCGGACGGCCACGGATTGCACCCGGCCGGCGGATAATCCCCGGGCTACCTTTTTCCATAAAAACGGGGAAAGCTCATAGCCGACTAAGCGGTCTAAAATCCGGCGGGCCTGCTGGGCGTCAACCAATTTCATATCAATCTGGCGGGGGCTGTTTAAAGCTTCCAAAATCGCGTCTTTGGTAATTTCGTGGAAAACTATTCTTTTGGTTTTCTTTTTATCTAAGTTAAGGGCTTCGGCCAAATGCCAGGCAATCGCTTCCCCCTCCCGGTCTTCATCAGAAGCCAAAATGACGCTGGTGGCTTTTTTCGCCAAGTCTTTCAGTTTAGCCACGGTTTTTTTTGATTTGGCCGGGATGACGTATTTCGGGGTAAAGCCGTTGGCCATATCAATCCCCATAACGCTTTTCGGCAGATCGCGGATATGGCCGAAAGAAGACTCGATTTTATAATCGGGGCCTAAAAATTTTGTGATGGTTTTGGCTTTGGTCGGCGACTCGACAATAATTAAATTTTTACTCATATTGTAAAGTATTATACAATTTTTTATTTTTCGCAAGCCTGAAGGCTTCTATCTGGCTAAAATGTAATACATGCCCCCTAAATTTTTTACCATGCCTTTCATTTCCATTATGACCAGTGTACTATTTGTTTCCGCGGTGTCAAGTCCGGAAGCGCGGACAAGCTCGTCAACATGGATTGGTTCGAAGGAAAGAAGGGCGATTATTTTTTTCTCATTTTCCCCTTCCGGCATTATGGTTTTGGCGCTGATATAGGCCGTGGCCCGGGTAAGATTAAGGGACTCGATAATGTCCGAGGCGCCGGTAACGACTTTGGCCCCTTCCTTTATAAGCTTATTGGGCCCGGCGGAAACCGGAGAATGGATATGGCCGGGCACGGCAAAAACTTCGCGGTTCTGCTCCAAGGCGTAAGCGGCCGTGATTAAAGCCCCGGATTTTTCCCCGGCTTCTATAACTAAAGTCCCTAAACTTAGGCCGGAAATAAGGCGGTTTCTTTGCGGGAAATTGTGGCGCAAGGGCGGAGTGCCAAGAGGCAGTTCCGACATTATGGCTCCGCCGGAAGCGATAATTTTATCCGCCAAATAGCGGTTTTGCGAAGGATAAATATTTTCCCTGTCCAGGCCCGAGCCCAAGACGGCAATGGTTTTTCCTCCGGTCGCCAAAGTCGCCAGATGGGCCAAAGAGTCGATGCCCAAAGCCAGGCCGCTCGCGATAGTCAGGCCGTTAGCCGCCAGATCTTTTACGAGATAATCCGTTATTTGCTCTCCATAAGCGGTGAATTTTCTCGTGCCGACCACGGCTAAAGTAAAATCATTTTTTAAATCAAGCTCTCCTTTGTAGTAGATTAGGGGAGGAGGGTTATAGATTTCATTTAAGAGGGCGGGGTAGGATTTGTCCGTAATTGCCATAATCTTTATATCCTCTTTTATTATCTTGGCGATCAACCGGTCAGGGTCAATTTCCCTTCGGGTCGCGATAAATTCTTCGGCAATATTTTCTTCAACGCCGGCTTTTAGAAGTTCCGGAAGGCCGGCCCGGAAAGCGTTTTCTAACCGGCCGTCCTCGGGGAGAAAATATTTTAGCAATTTTTTGAACCGGATTGGCCCGAATTTTTGGAATTTATTTAAAGCCACCCAGTATTTCAGGTTTTCCATACTTTAGGGGCTCGCCCCGTTAGAAATTTTAATTTTTAAATTTCTAATGGGGTTGACTAAAAATTTAAGGTGTGCTAATATAATATATCAAAACTCCTCGCCCCGTTAGAGAAATTTTTTAACGGGGCAAAGGTAAGAAATAGACGATTCTGCCCTAGTTATTTTAAAATCAAAGAGTCGTGGGCTAGAAGTTGGTCATTTTCCGCTGAGGCACAATACTTTTAATAATAGAAAAGCCGATAACGAATAGGGTAATTTCTCTAACGGGGTAAACCAATGGCCCTCAATTTACTACTTGCTTCTGGGCGTTAGTTTGTAGATTGCTTTCCTCCTTGGTGATTTATAAATTAATTTGTCCCTTATCAGCAAGTAGTAAATCGGAGGCGATTGGGAAAAACCGGCTATCAAGATTTGTTTTTTTAAATTAAATTACTGATAGCTTTTTTAATTTCTGAAAATATTTTAACATATTAAAAAAGGGAAAGATAGTATTTAAAATTTTGTCTAGGAGTGATGAAAGTCAAATTGACCCTCCTTGATTTGGCCGAAGTCTCAAATAGGGCCTTGTGCCTTTGCTCCTAGGCAATATTTTGAACATTATTTTATCCTCGCACTTTTCTATATTTATTACTGGTCGGGGTGTAGCACAGCCTGGTTAGTGCGCTTGTTTAGAAAACAGGAGACTCGGGTTCAAATCCCGCCACCCCGACCAAAAAAGACCCGCTTTAATTGTTAGGGTCTTTTTTCTTTTTTATCTTTTACGTTAATTACAGAGCTAACTCTGTAATTAATTTTTTTATAATTTCCAGCTCTTCTTTCTTGAATTTTTCCAAGACAAATTTACCCGCCTCCATTTCATTTCGGCGAGGCAGGTCTGCCGGCACTCTAATTGCCATTTCCGTGCGGATGCCGATTCTAATTCTCTTAAAATTCTTAGTCTTAAGATGGTTTATAATTGACTCGACGCCTTTGTGGCCGGCGCTGCGGGAATCAATGGAAATTTTATATTTGCCTAAATTGATGTCAATATCATCGTGAATAACGGTTAAAATTTCCGACAAATCGCTGTCTTTAACTTTAAACACGCCTAGTTTTTTCGGCAATAATTTATAGTAGGCTAAAACCGCCCGGACGGATTGGCCGGAATTATTCATGAAAGTTTGCGGCTTGACTAAAATAGTGTTTCCTCTTTGGCAGATTTGGGCCTGAAATTTTTTATTAGTTTTCCAGCCGCCTCCGATTTTTTCGGCCAAAGCGTCAAGGGCCATAAAACCGACGTTATGCCGGGTATTCTCATATTTTTTGCCTGGATTGCCCAGGCCGATGATAATATGCATATGCGATTGTCATTGCGAGGAGCGAAGCGACGAAGCAATCTAACGAACTATTAAAATAGCAAAATGTACGTGAGATTGCTTCGACCCGAAGCGTCGGGTCTCGCAATGACAGTTAATTTTCATGTTTCCCATGCACTTTCTTCCCCTTGTCTACTTCTATGCCAATCGGCGTCCCCAAAAATCCATATTTTTCCCGCAGGCGGTTGGCGATAAAGCGGACATAAGAAAAATGAAGGTCGTCCCGCGATCCAATCCGCAGCTGGAATTTCGGCGGATTGCTGCTTATTTGCTTGAATTCGTAAATGTGGGGCTTCTTTACGCCCTTGCCTTTGGCCGGCAGATGGATTTTTACGATCCTTAAGAGAAATTTATTAAGCTGGGAATCGCCCAAAATTATTTTTCTTCCCTCGTTAATTTCCAGGATTAAATCCAGAATTTTATTTGTCTTGCTGCCGGTCAAAGCGGAAGTAAAATGGATCGGCGCCCAGGTTGCGAAAGGAAATGAGCCGTAGATATAATTAGAATATTTTTTTGGGTCTTTCTTCTTAATTAAGTCCCATTTATTGGCGATAATAAGGAAACTGACTTTTCTTTCCATTATTTCTTCAACCAGCTTGGCGTCCTGGTGGGTTATGCCTTCATTTATATCAATAACCAGCAAAGCGATATTGGATTTTTCCAAAGCTTTTAAGGATTTGGCAATTCCGTGTTTTTCCAGCCCTTTAGTTTTTGTCCCTTTTTTGCTGATGCCGGCCGTATCAACCAAGATAATCGGCTTATCTTTGTAGATTATTTCCGTATCCTGCGGTTCGCGGGTGGTGTGCGGTTCCGGGCTGACAATAACCCGCTCATAGCCCAAAATTGAATTTAAGAGGCTTGATTTGCCGACGTTGGGCTTACCGATGATGCAGACTTTGACGGCTTCCATTTCCCCCTCTCCTCCCGGAACAGCAATTTTTTTAAATTTTATTTTTTTAAAAATTAAATCAAGCAGGTCCCCGGTGCCGGCGCCGGTAGCGGCGGAAATCGGGAAAGGTTCGCCCAGGGCCAGTTTATTAAATTCAGCCGATTCGGAGGCCTGCCGGTGATTGTCAACTTTATTAGCCACCAGAATTATTTTTTTCGTTTCTTTCAAAGATTTTTTAAGAAACAGGGCCATCTGCCTGTCCATCGGCAATAAGCCGGTTTTGGCATCAACCAAAAATAAAATTAAATCGGCCCGCTTTAAATATTGCCGGGCCTGATGCTGGACCTTGGCTTCTATACTGCCCGGTTTTTCTTCGGCGGAAATTTTCTTCGGCAGATCTATAATACCTCCGGTATCGACCACAATAAATTTTTTTCCCCGCCAGCCGACTTCGTTTATGTTGCTGTCTCTGGTCGTGCCGGCGATATTGGAAACTAAGGCCTGATTTTTTTCCACCAGGCGGTTAAAAAGAGTTGATTTGCCGACATTGGCCCGGCCGAAGATAATAACGGTCGGGAGGTTATTTTTATTATTTGAGTTCATAATTCTTTATTAATAGTCAATAATCAATAATCACATTCCCTGTCTGCCGACAGGCAGGTAAACAATATCTAATAATTAAACTTCAATAACCAGACAATTTATTTAATTGGTTATTGAATATTGAAATTTGTTTGATTATTGGAATTTGGTTATTGGTTATTTTTACTTCTCCGGATTGTCCACTCCCGAAGAAGTTTTGTCCGCATCCTGGCCCAAAATCAGGATGAAATCCGGCTGCTCGGGATTCTTTTCGTCTTCCAGTTCTTTCTTTATGTCGTCAATCAGCCATTGGGGCAGATTAAAGGAAACGTTAGCTCCGGTTTTTTCTTTTAAGACGGATAAGGATTCCATTTTTTCCCCGTACGTAAGGTCGTAAATTACGGATTTTTGAAAGTCCCGGTGGCTGCAATTGCTGATGCGGGCGACGTTAAACCCGTATTTTTCCAAATCTAAAGCGGTAACGCTCGCCAGGCCGTTTATCCAGGTGCCGTTCCTTATATCCAAAGAAGATTTTTCCACCTTAACTTTTGTCTTGGCTTCAATCGGAGCGTCGGAAAAAATATTATTGACCAGGTACTGGATTTCCGCGAAGTCGCCGCTTCGGGGAGTTAGAATATAGGCGCCGTCTTCGCCCCTGGTTTCAACCAGGAGACCGTTGGCGCTATTATCCAGAACTTTGTTGGTGATGTTTTCTCCCGAAACGTCTTTAAACATATTCCAGAGTTTTATGGCTTCCCAGATTTTTACGTTAGTGCTTAAATGTTCGTCAAATTCGCTCAAGATGTTGGTAATTATACTTGGCCGGAATAAAGTATTTTTAGACAGGAATTTATTTTTAGCCGCTTCTATAACTTTCTGCTGCCGCCGGGCGCGGGCGAAATCCGAGCCCTCGGCTCCGCCTGCGTGCCGGGAGCGGACATATTTTAAGGCCAGTTCGCCGTCCATTTTCTGCCACCCGGCCGGGATATGAAGATGTTCGAACCTGGCTTCATAAGGTTCGGCTTCTTCCATTCCCATTATCGGATAAGATGGGTCGTCCAGGGTGTTGTCTACGTAAACGTCAATTCCGCCCAATTCATTTATAATATTTACAAAGCCCTCAAAATCAAGGCGGATAAAATAATCCACCGGAGTTTCCAAAACATCGCTTAAGGCCTGCGAAATGGCGACTCCGCCGCTTCCCGGAGTCTTCGCCTCCGCATAAGCATTGACATTATTTATTTTTCTCCAGCCCAGGCCTTCCATCGGGATGGTTAAGTCGCGGGGGATAGAAAGCAGGGCCACCTTTTTTGTCGAGGGCTCTAAACTGGCAAGCATTACCGTATCGGTCAAATACCCGCCGTCATGATTTTTTCCGCCCATGCCCAAAAGGAGAAGATTAATCCTGTCCCGGTCTTCGCCCTTTAGCTGCTTGTCGGCGCTTTCGGCCAGGTGTTTAATCTGTCCGATAATCGGGATTTTGTAAATCCAGGAATTGGGGTCCTGCTCGGAGACAATGACCTGGCTGGAAAAAATAAAAAAAGCGATAACGAGGAAAGTTATAAGGTAGGTAAAAATTTTAGTAATTTTTTTTCTGGCCGGCTTTATTTTTTCTTCTTCTCTTTCTTCGAGTAAATTTACCCCGTTAGAAATTTCGTTATTTTTTCCGCTCATAATAATATTTTAATCTGTTTTTCAAATATTTTTTACCCATGCCGCTTTTAAGGTATTTTTCTCTGGCAAAAGTATCATATTTATTATAGGAAACCCCATAATATATTAAAATTAAGGGCTTTTTGGCTTAGTAGTATAAACTTTTCCATCATTATGCTCTTTTAATCTTTTTATTAAATTACTCGTGCAGCCGATGTACCAGCACCTGTCTTTCAGACTTTTTAGAGCATAGACATACCAATTGCTTTTAGCCAAATTTCTAACGGGGTTTATATTTTTATCGTAATTCCCCATAAGTTTTGGTAAACATAAAAATAGACAGCTTTTAGCTGAAACTATTTTCATTATATCCTTATTTTTTCATTTTGGAAAGTTTCGAAAAATTTGCTATAATTTTAGATAAGAGCCTATCTCAAAAATAATCTTTGGCTCCTTTCCGGTTTTTTTCGGCT
>JAQUPG010000008.1:68446-75713 GCA_028716725.1 Patescibacteria group bacterium
ATCTTTTAGCGGACATATGCCTGCCAGATTAACTCTAAAAACGATCCTTAACGAAAGTTTAGGAACCTATTGTGAATTTGCCAATTCTTAGTCAGTTTTATTGGTGAAGTTTTCTTATTGGTCGGGCTGCCGGGAGTCGAACCCGGGTTACATGCACCCCATGCATGCGTAATACCGTTATACCACAGCCCGATTTTATAATCTAAGGTTAGCACAGCCTTTTATTTTTATCAATTGCGACTATATATCAAAGAGGGGATCTGCGCGCGGGTTGACATAATTAAAACTTTTTACTATAATCTTGTATTGGCATTTAACCAATAATTTTAGATCTTTTTAGATCTTTCACAAATTTAGATCTTTCACAAACAAAGACTACAAACCTTCAAACCTAACAAACCTTCACGAAGAGGTGACTGCCATGAAAAAGACGGAAATGATTGACCAGGGAAATGGGAAAAAGAGCTGGAAGCTCATTTTTGCCCTTGTTTTGCTGGGGATAGGCTTGGCTTCACTTACTATCATCGGCCTGATAAAATTCGGCACGGTTCTCTTTTTTGTGCCGTTCTGGTTCTGGACCGTTGATAAAATCATTGAACTTACCGGAGCTAATATCTGGCTGGCCAGAGGGTTCGCCGCTTTGTTCGTCATGCCTTTTTTCTATCTGATTAAGTTGATGTTTTCCTGGAAAGTTTGGAAAAGAAGGGCGGGTTGGATTCTCTTTTCTCTCCTAACCGCTTCCCTGTGCTTTACCATGTTTTTTCTCTCGGAGGATATTTACTTTTCCTTCAAAACCGGGCAAGCCCAAAAGTGGTATATTGTGACGCCGACGGGCGAATACCAATTTTCTACTTCACCGGGTTACAGTACTTTCTGGGGAATCCAATATCAGCCAGTGACCCCCGATGTGATCAAAAAGTATAAAGAAGCGTTTCCTGGAAAAGCAATTTTTACGATGGACAAAGGATTTTTAACCCCAGAAGAGCAAAATTTTTTAGTTGAGGAAGCGAAAGGAATTCTTGTTTCCTTTCCTTCTCATAAAGAAGGAAGCAAACTTTCTGATATTCTTAGAGTACTTTATGAGTCAGAATGTTTGCCTAAACATGAGGATCTATTATGTGACATTATAATGAATATCCTTAGCCATGATTCCAGCGAGGGATGGTTTAACGGTCCGGATGATGCTGTACGCTATTTAGCAAAGGTTGGATCAACAAAATCAATTCCAACTCTTTTGTGGGTTATTGCCAATGAGAATAATTATTCTGCAAGACAAGAAGCCACAGAAGCAGTTAAAGCTATTAAGGCAAGGGGAATGTGAATTTACTTCCACCAAACGTAAACTGAAAGCGCCAAAGTAATTATATTGGCGCTTTTTTATTTTTATCAATTTTTTCAAATCTTAATTAGGGTTTGTTTTTTTATTGACTAAAGCGGATTGGTATGGTAGCTTTACCTATTGCTCATTAAGTTTACTTAAGCCGAAGGAGGCGGCTATGAGATTCTATATAATGCATCGGGGTTTGTTTGAGGAAATACCATTCTCGGAGATAAGGAATCACGCCACGGTTTTTGCGGCCCGGGACAAGCGAAGCCTTAGGAAGGTTAAGTTTTGCCAGGGAGATTGCGCCGTTGACACCGAACTTAGTGAAGTAAAAAAGCGGTGTTCAGAATTTTCCGGCGAACTAAGAATTAAAGTTTGCGGGCCGGCGGTTTTTCCCGGGTTGCCGGTTGGCGAGGAAGAAATAGGGGGGAATAACTGGGGGAAAAAAGGCGATTACTACTTTAAAACGGAAATAATCCCGGGTAAATCTTATTGCCTTTCCTGGATCGCCAACTATCCGGGTGAAGACGCTCTGTGCATATCTTTTGAAATCCTTGAGCAGGAAAAATAAAGGACTGGAAATTAACAAATCTGCCAGTCCTTTTTGATTGAAATTTGCCCTTGTTTTTGTTAGCATATAATTATGGATATAGATTTAGAATTACTTTCAATTCAAAACCCCTGGTGGCGGCAATTAGGAACCGGGGAACGGCTTATTAAGAGCCTGGATTTTGACCCGGTAATAAAATCTTTTGCCAGTCAGCCGCTCAAATGGAAGCCGAAGATTTTATCCGAATTGGATTTAGGCCGCGATAATACTTATGTTTTGTACGGCGGGCGGGGTTTGGGCAAAACCACGATTTTAAAGCTTCTGATTAAAAAGCTGGTTATTGAGAAAAAAACCGAGCCGGACAATATTTTTTATTATTCCTGCCATAACCTCGATACCTATGAGGAGCTGAATGAGCTCGTAAAAATATTCTTAAACTGGCGCCGGACCGAGACGGATAAGCGCCTTTTTATTTTTATAGACGAAATCAGCCTGATAAAAAACTGGCCCAAAGGTTTTTATTATTTGGCGAAAGCGAAAAAACTAAAAAAAGTTACGGTTGTTTTGGCCAGTTCCCGATGGGAAAAATTTAGCAACAAGGCAGAAAATTTACCAACTCGAGATAAAATTATTGCCAGCCTGGACTTTGCCGAATTTGTCCGCTTATTTAATCCGAAATTGTCAGCCAAAGTAAATAAAAATAATTACAAAAATTACCAGGACCAGCTTGAATATTATTTGGATATTTATTTTTTAACCGGCGGTTTTCTTCCTTGCTTAAATAGCTTTCAGAAAGAAGGGATGATTAGCCAGAATATTTACAACGATTATTTTTATTCCTTAACCGCTGATATTGCCAAGCTCGGCCGGGACGTAATTTTATTGCGCCAGATTTTAGAGCAGGTTATTCTTAATTTGGGCCAGCCCCTCGGCTATAAAACGATTGCCCATCGCACTAAAGCTAAAATTCATCTGACCATTGCCGAATATTTAGAAATTCTGGAATCAATGTTTGTTATTAAGATGGTTTACCAGTCGGACAGTAAGGGGAAACCGACGAGCCGCAAAGCGAAAAAAATATATTTTATTGATCCGTTTCTTTTCTGGCTTTTTTATTCCCATATCAACGGCTCGCTTGATTACTGGCAGACCAGCCGCGAACGCCTGCACCGCCAGGACGTTTTTAATGCCCTGGTAGAGAACGTAGTGTTTTCCCATTTGGTTAAAAATGGAAATGGCGGGGGAAAAGAGCGCCTGACTTATTGGCGTGACAATATTCGGAAGCAGGAAATTAGTTTTTTAGTCCATCAGGGCAAAAAAATTATGCCGGTCCTCTTGCACTACGGCCGGGAAATAGAAGATAAGGATTTAAAGATTTTTAAGCAAGCCGGATTCGGGCAGGGGATAATTATCAGCCGGGAGAGGATGGAAAATAAGGACAATATAAAAATCCTGCCTTTAACTTATTTTTTGCTGTTTCATAAAGAGTTGCTGAAATAAAAAATATTTTTTTAAAATAAGGCTTCGGGGTTTAAAAATGGCTCCGAAGTTTTTAATTTAGGAGGAGATTTGAAAAGAAGAGGGAGATTGACAATTTTTCCAATTTATGGTAACGTTGGGGGAGAAAAAAACAAAATTTTTAAATAGATATCCCTTCAAGGGGATAACCAATCGGGCTCTTTAAACAACATTTTTCATCAGAAAGAGGGTGGCAAAAATGAAAAAAGCATCAGCATTTTTCTGGGCTTTTATTCTGCTGCTCGCCATTATCATGGTTGTTTCCTGCAGCAAGGGTTCAACGACCGGTCCTTCGGAAGAGAAGGGGTATACTATCCAGGGCGCAGTTGAGGAAGGCAATTCCAGCTTGCCCGGAGTTTCCATCCGCCTTACCGGCAGCCCCAGCTTTGAGGATCAAACAACAATAACCAACGAATATGGCGCTTACATTTTCAGTGGTATTGCCGATGGTGGCTATGCCATTATTCCGTCAAAAGCCGGCTATATTTTTGACCCGGCGAGCCTGCCGGTAACCGTAAGCGGGTCAAACAAAACGGTCAGGGTCATCATCGCCACACAAGCGGGAACAGGAAACGGATATATTGTTAGTGGTATAATCCGCGAAGGCGATTTTGGGCTTTCTGGTGTTTCCGTGCAACTTACCGGCAACGGCGTGAGCAAAACGGCAACAACCAGTTCGGGCGGCGTTTATATTTTTGGCGATTTGGCCAACGGCACTTATATCGTTACTCCGTCAAAATCCGGTTATAAATTTTTCCCGTCAAGCGCGCAGGTGGTTGTAAACGGGGCAAATGCGAGCGCAGCGGATATCTCGGCCACGGAGCAGGGCGGAACTCAGATTATTCCCAACATCACTTTCGTTTCCATTCCGGGCGGGACGTTCCAGATGGGGAGTTGGGAAGGAGATGTTTTTGAAAAACCCGTTCATACGGTGACGGTGTCGTCATTTGAGATGAGCGCATATGAGGTGACGAACGCACAATATGCGGCTTATTTGAATGCCGCCTTGGCTTCGGGCGAGATAATTGCGGATCATAGTTTGGTGTTTGGCAAAGGACAAGAATATATAACTTTTGATACGTATTATGGTCCGATCAACAGACCATGGATTAGCTATAGCTGCAATATATTCAGCGTAGCGTCCGGCAAGGAAAACTGGCCAGTGGTATTTGTGACATGGGAAGGGGCAAAAGCGTTTGCCTTGTATTATGGGTTTGATTTGCCAACAGAAGCGGAGTGGGAATATGCTTGTTGCGGTGGTAAACAATATACATATGGGACGGACGACGGTACGATCAACTCCGGAAAAGCAAATTATAATGGAAACGTAGGCAGTCCGAGGGACGTGGGAAGCTATCCGAAGAATCCGTACGGTCTGTATGATATGAGCGGAAACGTCTGGGAATGGTTTAATGATTTGTTTGGGCATTATTCAAGCGAGAGCGTGTTGGATCCCACCGGCCCAACTTCTACTCAGGATAGTATCCATGGCGTTCGGGGTGGTAGCTGGAGTAGTTCCTCTTATCATTGCCGGTCGGCGTATCGTGTAGGCAAATGGGCATGGGGCGGTGATATAGGTTTCCGCGTTGTCCGCCGTCCGGGTGGTAAGCAGTATTAAGTTCTTGAATGGGGGCGCAAGAGGGCTCCTGTTCTTTCCTAAAAATGGGGTAATCTGATTAATTTCAGACTACCCCTTTATTTTTTATTAAAAAGTTTGATTCCACGCCGTCCCGAGTACTCGGGACTTTGCGAAACGGGACGAAGCAATGTAGAAATCCCCCTAGCCCCCTTTGACGAAAGGGGGTATATTAAAAAGATTGACAATATTTTGTATTTATGCTATACTATTATATTAAGTTCTTGAGTTGCTTTTTTGCTTGATTACCTGATATTTCAGGCCAATTAAGCGCTAAAAAAGCAGCTTTGGGATTTAATAATTCTTGAACTTTGACAATTAAACAAACAACAATAAAAACCGTAACGAAAGGGCAACACAATGGCAAGAAAAACCAGAACTGCTGCGGCGCCAACTGTGCCACCGGCTTCACCTGCTCCGGGTGCAACTCCTGCTCCCGCTACAACTCCTGCTCCCGCTACAACTCCTGCTCCCGCTACAACTCCTGCTCCCGCCGCCATTCACGCAGAGAATCCGAATGATCCCAAGATGATTACTCTCACGAGATATTGGGATCATGCAAAAACGAGTTTCAAGGTTACGGTGCGCATTCTCGGAAGCAGAGGACGCGGGCTGAAGAAAAAAGCCATACTGGAGTACAATGGGGTTCAAGAGGAATTTACAACTACAAGCCAGGGAAATTTTGTTTCCGGCGCAATAATAATACCGCCCAAAGACAAAGAAATTTATGTTAAGGGAATTGTCTCCGGGATTCAAGACCCCGTGATTCTTCATGTGCGTCGTCCTCGTCCGCCCAGCACCGCTGCTGGTTCCTGCTGGAGTCCGTTGAATAATAACGGGCGCGCAAGATATTTCCTCATTGCCGCGGTTCTCTTCTGGATTTTTTGTTTAAAAATCGGGTTTGGAGGACCGCTGATTGATATGCATCTTTCCGATCAACAGCTTTATTACAATGAGCTGGTTTCGGAAGTTAACCCGGGTCATGCCTTTGTGTCAACAGGAAACTGGAATAAAGTGGCATGGTTATTTACTTTCATCTGGACAATATTTGCGATTCTGTACGCGATTCTTTCTTTCAGAGAAGAAATCGCGGAAGAGGTGGCGCAGATACTGGACGGGATTGTGGATAAACCCTATGTTACGGCAAGTGATCCATTGATGGAGCGGATAGCTTCATGGAGCGGAGGATGGGCTATTGGCAGAAAGATGGCGCCTGATTCCGCGCAACCCTCAACAGCAGCCGGTTCCGCGCAACCCTCAACAGCCGGGCCAGCGAAAAGTATGTCTTTCTGGCGGCTGCTCCAGTCGGAGTTTCTCGCGGAAATTCTTGCCGATATCTTATTGCCGGCCGTTGCTAACGTATTCATGCGCAGATAATTTTTAGTGGAGGATCCCGAAATGAAGCCTAGAGTAATAAAAATTTTTGTTGTTGCTTTTGCCCTCGGACTTGTTCTGAGGGCAATCGTCGGCATATCAATTTGGACAGTCTTGTTTTTTGCCACATTGGGCGTTGTGATAACGGTCATCTGGCATTATCTGCCCAAGCCCAGAATTCTCCCCATATTTCTCACCATCATGGTTGTGATCTTGGGGGCGGTATTCCTAATCCGTACCGATTTTCCCGTTCTGTATAATTCGTTACCGGAAATTAAAACGCTTTTAGCCATTGAAGTGGCAAGCAGGCTTAACACCGGCAACGCGGGATCGAAAACGGTTTTGTATGAATACCAGGATCGAATTGAGCACAAAACCGCCCAACTGGTTGCCGCGTGTTTGGCGGGTGATAATCCCGACTCCCTTGACTATGCGCTGGGAAAAGTTCGTGAATCGACGGCTAGTCGGAATAAAATCTATTCGGCTTTCGACAACGACTTGTCCAGTAATAGAAAACCTCTTTTGGGAAATAGAGATCGTTCCTCTCACGCTTCCAGGCAGACCGTGGTCGCCTTCGAAAAGTCCTATGACATGAAAGACGCATATGATGAATACGGCCAGATAAGGACTTTTCAAGCCGGCAAGGACGATGTCAGGAAGGATGATAAGCTCGAAATTATCGCTAAGCTCAAAAATGGAGAAGAATTCTCCGGACAAGAAATTGGTATCTGGAGAGGAAAAGAATTCAATCCCAAATGGGCTGAAACCGTCAACGGGTATTACAACAAGAAAATTGAGGAACTCACAGACGGCGGGTTCTTCGTTATCAGTCTGGCGAAGAGAGATGATGTTGTAGTAACCGTGA
>JAQUPG010000009.1:0-60352 GCA_028716725.1 Patescibacteria group bacterium
ATATGATCAGCAATAATGCGCATTTCTTTATCCCGATTTATATATCCGCTATTCTCAACATTCGGCAAAAAAGATTCTATTTTAGAGCCTGCTCTCGTATATTTTTCCGTCGTATGATAACTATACTGTTTTTGCGATAATTGTTCGATCTTTCGTATTATGTTAATAAATAAATCAGTTTGATAATTGTCATCTAAACCATTCAAAACTGCCAAAGTCCGCTCCAATCCCATCCCAGTATCCACGTTTTTTTGTTTCAAATCAGTTAAACGACCATCTGGTTTATGTGGAGTAGGTACTTTATTGTACATCATAAAAACATCATTCCAAATTTCTACCCATCTTTCATTTCTAACATCAAAATCTTTTGGGGCTTTCCCTGGACCGGTCCAATAAAACATTTCCGTATCCGGACCACATGGACCAAACTTTAGCCCCCACCAGTTGTCTTTTGTACCTAATTCTGCAATACGAGACTGTGGTACCCCCAATGCCATCCATATTTTTTTTGATTCTTCATCTTTTGGAATTTGATCTTTGCCACGAAAAACCGAAACGGCGATTTTATTTTTATCAAGCCCTAGGCAGTCCGGCGAAGTTAAAAACTCCCAGCTTAATTTTATGGCTTCTTCCTTAAAATAATCGCCCAAAGACCAGTTGCCAAGCATTTCAAAAAAAGTATGGTGGGTAGCGTCACCCACGTCGTCAATATCGTCCGTCCGCACGCATTTTTGCGCATCAACCAAGCGCTGGCCTTCCGGATGCTTTTCTCCCATTAAATAAGGGACTAATGGATGCATGCCCGCGGTCGTAAAAAGAGCGGTCGGGTCGTTTTCCGGAATTAAAGAAGCGCTCGGGATAATCGCGTGCCCCCGGGCTTTGAAAAACTCCAAATATTTCTGTCGTAGTTCTCTGGAAGTCATAAATTAATAATTAAATAAGCCAAAATGAATTTGCGAATTTTCTATTCATCCTGCCTCGCCGAAGTCCCGACGTCTCGGGATGAAGGCGGGTCGCAGCTCTTTAGAAGTCATGGTTTTAGTTTAAAATAAAAAAAAGTTTTAAGCAACTAGAGTCCCAGCGAAGCGTCCTTTAAAAATTTTCTTTTATTATCCTCATCAACTCTTCTTTGTTTTGCAGCCCCTCTAATCTAAGAATCTCATTTCCGTCTTTATCTAAAAAAATAAAAATCGGGACATCTTTAAGGCCGTATTTTTCTTTCATTTCCGGATTTTCATCAATGTCAAAATATTCGGTTTCCAATTCCCGAATTTCCGCTTCAATTTCCTCCCAGACCGGCCGCATAACCAGACACTGCATGCACCACACGGCCCCAAATTTTAATACTTTCATATGTTCAACAAGTTCGTTTATTTTTAAATCTTTTAGTAAATCTTTAATTCAAATGCTTTAATAATTTTAAAAATTTACGGCAATCATTCAAATGCTGCAAACACTAATTTGAAGCATTTGAATTATATCTACAGTATTCGAATTATATTACTTAAATTCGTCCAAAACCACGACCTTCACAAAAATATCATTCCCTCTCTGAATTTTTAAGCCGATTTTATCTCCCGGCTTATATTTTTGCAGGATTGAAAGCAGAGTATTGTTGCCGTCAACTTTTATAGCGTTAACTTCAAAAATTATATCTCCGGCTGCGAGTTCGGCCTTGGCCGCCGGTGAATCAGGCAAAACCGCCGGACTGCCGTCTTCGCCCTTCATTAGTAAAGCGCCGGAATCCCTGGGTAATTTTTCCGCTTCCTTTATTTCCGGGGTTATCATCTGATAAAGAACGCCCAGCCGCGGCCGGACAATCCGGCCGATTTCCCGGACGCTCTTTATTACCGGCTTGGCATCATTTACCGGAATGGCAAAACCGATGGAAGAGCCGCTTAAATCAATAGCAACATTAATGCCAATGACTTTTCCGTTTAAATCAACCAAGGGCCCGCCGGAATTGCCTAGGTTAATTTCCGCATCAGTCTGAATGACGTTATCCAAAGCTTCGGCATTGCCGGCCTGGTCGCTTGCAACCAAACTCCTGCCCAAAGCAGAGACAATACCTTTAGTAACGCTGTTTTGATAAAGGCCTAGAGCGTTGCCAATGGCAATAACTGAGGCTCCAACCTGCAGGCTGTCGCTGTCGCCCAATTCTATGTAAGGCAAATCTTTGTCAAAAATTTTTAAAACCGCCAAATCCTTTAGCGGGTCCTTGCCGATCAGCTGGGCATAATATTTTTTCCCATTAGAAAGAATAATCCTAAATTCGGCTTCATCGCCGCCGGCGTTGACTACGTGCTTATTGGTTAAAATCAAACCGTCGGAAGAAATTAAAAAACCCGTGCCAGAACCAAGCTCGGCTTTTTGCTTAGTAATATTTTTCTCGCCCGTGGAGAGGTTAATTGAAACTGATTGTTTTTCTCCGGAGACGATAATGCTCACCACTGCCGGCATGACTTTTTTTATAGCCAGAATTGTCGCTTCCTGGTCGTCCAAACGCAAATTATCCGCCCCGGCTAAATTAAAACTGGGCAGGGAAAAGGAAAGGTTAATTCCGATCCCCAATAATAGGAGTAAAAAGAAACATATTATCAGTTTCCTTGCTTTTAATGACTTCATAATATTTAGCTATAATACCCACTATAAGCGGGATTTTAATTAAAAATTTAAAATTTAAAATTTAAAATTTCTGCTACTATATTATAGCATTATAAGAAAAAAATCAAAAAAAATCCGCCCGTTGTATCAAGGCGGATTAAGGGGTTGTTGGGCGTTCACCAAAACAGACTGAGTTGCGCTGCTCTCTGGTCGGGAGGAATAGGCTTCGGCGGCCATCTTTTGCTAACAATGGTAGCCGCCCTTATGTTTAAAGCTTTCATCCTGAATGCTTCTTTCGCGCCTTTTACCGGCCTGCTTTTTCTGCCATTCCCCTTGCAAAAACCGTGCTCAATGACTTTCCAATACCCTTCTTTGTCCGGATCTCTTAAAGAGTTATCGTCGGTTAAAAACCATCTCAACCTTACGGGTTCGGCACAATGAGGACAATACCCGTGATGAATTCTAATAGTATCAACTTCTCCCATGGCTACACCCCCATGTAGCAAAGAGTTTATTTTTAAAAAGCATTATTATCTAGAAACTACCAGATACTAATATTATATCATATTCTAAAAATTTTGTCAAATAAAATTCAAAAATATTACTAACATTAAACAAAAAACTTTAAATCTAACACCTAAAAGCTAAAACCTACTAGCTAACACCTATATCCCCAATTCTTCCAGCGCCTTCCTCTGCTTTCGCGAAAGATTAGTCGGAGTTTTAATAATAACTTTAATTAAATGGTCGCCCCTGCCCCGGCCGTTAAGCTTTATTACGCCCCGATCGCGCAGCTTAAAGACCGTGCCCGATTGCGTGCCTTCGGGAATTTTTAATTTTATTGGCCCGTCAACCGTTTCCACTTCAATTTTATCGCTCAGAGCAGCTTGAGAAAATTTTATCTCGCTTGTAGATTTAATATCATACCCGTCGCGCTCAAAGCGTTTATCCGGCTTAACTCTTATTTTTAAATATAAATCGCCGGCTGAAGCGCCGCGAGCTCCGGCTTCGCCCTCACCCGAAAGGCGGATGGATTCGCCTTCGTCAATCCCGGCCGGGATCCTAACTTTTAAGTTTGTCAATTCGCGGACTATGCCGTTGCCTCCGCACTTTTTACATTTTTCGCTGAAGGTTTTGCCTTCGCCATTGCAGTCCGGGCAGGGAACCTGGGTCTGCACCTGGCCGAAAATCGTTCTCTGGATTCTCGTCTGCCTGCCTGACCCCTTGCAGGCTTTGCAAGTTTCAATTTTCGCGCCCGGCTCGGCTCCGTTGCCGCCGCATTTGTCGCATTTAACGGTTTTCTGCAAGCTGATTTCTTTTTCCGCGCCGAAAACCGCTTCGGAAAAATCAATGGTTAAAATTACTTCAATGTCATTCCCCCTTCTCGCCCTTCCCTTTCTCTGACCGCCACTACCAAATCCGAAAATATCGCCTAAGCCCCCGAAGACGTCGCCTAAATCTTCAAAGTTAACGTTGAAGCCGTTGGCAAAACCGGAAAAATCCCGGAAGCCGTCAAATCCGGAAAAACCGCCGCCGGCCTGGCCATGGGAAAAATCAGAGCCGAACTGATCGTATTGGGCCCGTTTTTTCTGGTCGCCTAAAACCTGGTAAGCTTCGTTTATTTCCTTAAACTTGGCTTCGTCTCCGCCCGCCTTGTCCGGATGATACTGATGCGCTTTTTGCCTAAAAGCTTTTTTAATTTCATCCTGGCTGGCGTTCTTACCAACTCCTAATATATTGTAATAATCTTTTCCCATATATAAACTAATTGTTTGAAAATGAGAGAGGCCCGGCCTTAAGGCAAGACCTCTCAAAAAGAATTTAATTCAACTCTTTAAGATACTCTTTTCTCTCGATTTGCACGGGGTAATCGCCGGTAAAGCAGGCCGAACACCACTTTTCCCGCCCATGCCCGGTCAGACTTTCTGCCGTCTCGAATAATCCGGCAATAGTCAAATAGCGCAGATCGTCCGCCTTGATTGCTTTTCTGACATTTTCAACACTGCCGCCAAATTTATTCCAGGCCAGTTCTTTTTTTGTCGACGTGTTTATGCCTAAAAAGCAAGGAAATTTAACCGGTGGAGACATTATGGCGATAATAATCTTTAGATTCCTCTTCGCCTTCTTCACCTGGGATTTTATAAAGCCGATTACCTTCCTTGTCGTTTCCCCCCGGACAAGAGAATCGTCGCAAATGATGGCAACTGAAGCTTGCAAAAACTTTTTAATCAAAGTGGCAAATTTCCTTAATACAAGGGTGCCTCTTGAAGCCTTCTTCGCACCCGTTCCTTCTTTACCCTCCGGTGAAATAAAAGTTCTGCCAACTGCGTGGCGGCGCAGGATAGCTATATCAGGTAAGATGCGGATTTGGTGCGAAAAGCCCAGCGCATGAAGATTGGAAGAGTCTGGAATGCCTTCAACAAAATCAGCTTGCAAATCCGAATTTTCTATCGCTAACCGCCGGCCCAAAGCTTGCTGAATTTCCCAGACATAGACGGGATTTTCCCGGAAATCAGCGGTTTCTACCAAACTGGACGGATGTGAAAAATAAATAAGTTCAAAAATACATCGAGCCAGCTTTTGTCCGCGCCAGGCCTTTGGCTTAAACGACTTCACTCCGTCTTCGTTTATAACCACAATCTCTCCTGGCTTAACCGGCCGCCAAACTCTTGCCCCTTCAATCATGTCAAAAGCGCAGGTTTCAGAAGCGGCCAAATAACCGGTTCTAACCGTTCCTCCGGCTTTGAATTTATATTTTGCCAGCCATAATGGCCAGAACCCCTGCGGGTCGCGAACGCAAATCAGACTGTTTTTCCCATTCTTGTCTTGAAATAAAAAAACCAGGGAAAAAGCGCCTTTTACGTTCTTCAATGCCTGAAAAATTCGGCGGTGAATTTCTCGCCCGCCATTCACGGCGCCAAAGTTGTGGATTATACACCAAGTATCGCTTGTACCCGGACGAATTCCTTTTAATTCGTTGGTTAAATTCCCGTTATGGCCGACAAAAACGGCTTCCGCATTCTCGCCATCGTCCATAATCCCGGAAAGGGGCTGAATATTAGTGATTGACGTCCCGCCCGTGGTTGAATAACGGTTATGCGTAATTCCGCAATGGCCGTTCAACCGTTCAATTACGTCAGGCGTAAAAACATCATACACCAAGCCAAGACCTTTATGCTCAAAAAATTTGCCTTTCTCCCCATGGCGGGCCGTAACTGCGCCGGCGCCCTCATGCCCGCGGTGCTGCTGCCCAGCCGTCATTTTTACTACTACATCGGTCGGATCAATTTCCGTATTTTCCACTTCCTTCGGAAACCATACTCCAGCTATACCACACATAAGTTCTCTCCTTTGTTGGAAATGAACAGATTTATATCAATTATCAATTACGAATTATCAATTATCAATTTTATTCTTAACAGTGGACTGGATTTTACCAATTATTTTACAAAGCTCCTCACAGTCATTTAATATGGAATCAGCAAATTTTTCTTCCAGAAACTTTCCGTCTTTCAGTAAACTTATCCAATATTTTGTCTCCCGCGCTTCTTTATATGCCACAGTTATTTTAGAAAAAAAATCCTTCCGGCTTTGCCCGCCTATCGCCTCTTCAATATTTGCGCCAATAGACGTCCCGCTCCTTAATACCTGCTTAGACAAAATAAATTCTTTTTTATCAGAAATAAGATATTTATACAATTTTATAATTCTCAAAGCGAAACTATAACTTTTAGTTTTTACGATATTTTCCCCCTTCATTTAATTCAAAATTCGTAATTGCTAATTGTTAATTCGTAATTGATTAGCCTTTAAATCCTATCTCTTTCTCGGGGCCGGCCGCTTTTTCCACTTCTCCGAATTTCTCTTCGTATTTCTTCAGATCATCCGCCATGGCCGCAATCATCCTTTTAAAATGCCCCGGGCTGGTTATAATCTTTCCCGTTACCCGGCCGGAAGCGCCCATAATATTAAAAAACACCAGCTGAAATTCATCTTTATTATGAATAATCTGCATAGCGTTGGCGTATTCGGCTCCCGGAATATTATCCGCCACTTTTATTTCCTGCGCGCCCGCGGGCGGATTATTCGGTTTTTGATTTTCCATATTTTTAAATTATAAATAAAATATATAAACTAAATATTTAGCAATAAAGGGGCATAAGAATCATGCCCCGAATTTTTCTCAACCGAAGGTTAAAACAGTTTCTGGCCGGTGGAAAAAGTAATAAGCCAAGAAATAATCTCCCTGAAAATAACGTTTTGGGATAAAACAAGAATGACTATAACCCAAAACGCAATAATGCCTGCTCCTATACCCAAGATAGGCCAGTTCCACTCTTGAATTTTCATAGCTCCCCCCCCCTTCTACGAGTAGATATGTCTTGTTCAAAATGTGCTTAACCAGTTGCCCCTTTAAAAAACCCAAGAGGCAACCTATAAACACATTTTAGAAACCTCACCCCATCGTCCCGAGGCTTCGGGACTCTTTCCCCTCTCCTAATTAGGAGAGGGGTTAGGGGTGAGGTATGGATTGTATTATTTTTTATCTTTCTCGTTAACCACTTCCCCTTCCACAGGTTCATCACCCTTCTTTTCTTCTTTGCCCGCCTCCGCGCCGCCAGCTTGGGCGCCTGGCGCGCCTTGGGTAGATTGATACATAGAAGCGCCGATCTTTTGCGCCACCTGATTCATCTCTTCCATTTTCTTTTTCATCTCGTCGTAATTATCCGAATCTTTCACTTTCTTTAAAGCTTCCAGTTTTTCTTCAAGCTCTTTTTTATCTTCCGGCTTTATTTTATCCCCGGACTCTTTAAGCATTCTTTCTGTAGAAAAGACAACCGCGTCCGCCTGATTTTTTATGTCAATCTGCTCTTTTTTCTTTTTATCTTCCTCGGCGTGCATTTCCGCTTCCTTTTTCATCTTTTCCACTTCTTCTTTGGAAAGCCCGGAAGAGGCCGTAATCGTAATATGCTGCTGCTTGCCGCTGGCTTTGTCCGTGGCTTTAACGTTCAAGATGCCGTTGGCGTCTATGTCAAAGCTTACTTCCACCTGCGGTACGCCCCGGGGCGCGGGTGGAAGGCCGTCTAAAATAAACCGGCCCAAGGTTTTATTATCCTGCGCCATCGGCCGTTCCCCCTGCAGGACATGGATTTCTACGCTCGTCTGGCCGTCAGCCGCGGTTGAAAAAATCTGGGACTTTGAGGTCGGAATGGTTGTATTTTTTTCAATCAAAGGCGTCGCCACTCCGCCTAAAGTTTCAATGCCGAGCGTTAAGGGTGTTACGTCTAATAATAGCACATCTTTTACGTCGCCTTGCAAGACTCCGGCCTGAACCGCGGCTCCGGCGGCCACGACTTCATCCGGATTTACCCCTAAATTCGGCTCTTTGCCGAAAAATTCCTTAACTTTTTTCTGGACCATCGGCATGCGGGTCATGCCACCGACCATTATTACTTCTTCTAAATCTTTTACGCCTAGTTTGGCGTCAGCCAAAGCCGCCTTGCACGGCCCTAAAGTTTTTTCAACCAAATCGCCAACCAAGTCTTCAAGTTTTGCCCGGCTCATTTTCATAACCAAGTGCTTCGGCCCGTCCGAACCGGTCGTAATAAACGGCTGGTTGATTTCGGTTTCATTGGTCGTGGACAATTCAATTTTAGCTTTTTCCGCCGCTTCCTTAATTCTCTGCAAGGCCAACGGGTCTTTGCCTAAGTCAATCCCCTGGTCTTTTTTAAATTCATTAATTATCCAGTCAATA
The DNA here is from genome assembly GCA_028716725.1 of Patescibacteria group bacterium. Classification (GTDB taxonomy): domain Bacteria; phylum Patescibacteriota; class Patescibacteriia; order Patescibacteriales; family JAQTRU01; genus JAQTRU01. Next base: position 8,360 of record JAQUPG010000009.1, read on the forward strand.
ATTCTCTGGTCAAAATCTTCCCCGCCTAAGTGGGTATCGCCGTTGGTAGATTTTACTTCAACCGTATCCTCGGAAACGTCCAAAACGGAAATATCAAAAGTGCCGCCGCCTAAATCATAAACCGCGATTTGCTGCCCCTTTTTCTTTTCAAAGCCGTAAGCCAAAGCGGCCGCGGTCGGCTCGTTAATAATGCGTTTTACGTCAAAGCCCGCGATTTTCCCCGCGTCTTTGGTCGCCTGCCTTTGCGAATCATTAAAATAAGCCGGCACCGTAATAATCGCTTCCGTAATTTTTTCGCCCAGCTTGGCCTCGGCATCGGCTTTTAACTTAGATAAAATCATGGCCGAAACTTCCTGCGGCGTATATTCTTTGCCGCTCATTTCCACCTTTACGCCTTCGCCGGCCTGGATGATTTTATAAGAGGCGGTTTTTTTGTCCCTTTGCACTTCTTCATCGTTAAAATGCCGGCCGATTAAGCGCTTAACCGCGTAAACCGTGTTGCCCGGATTGGTTACGGCCTGCCGTTTGGCGGTCTGGCCGACTAAGCGTTCCCCGTTTTTGGAGATTGCCACAATAGACGGAGTGGTCCGGTTCCCTTCCGCATTTTCTAAAATTTTCGGCTTTTCGCCTTCCATAATGGCCATGGCACTGTTGGTTGTGCCCAAATCAATACCTAATATTTTTCCCATAAATTTTATTCTTATTGCCATCTCTCCGTCATTCCCGCGAAAGCGGGAATCCAGAATTAATTTCGCTAAACCCTGGATTCCGGCTCGGAGGCCCGCTTCGCCATAGCTTTAGCGAGGCGAGCCGGAATGACAAAAAAGAATGACGAATTAATTATTTTAATTTATTTAAAAATTTCATCGCCAATAGATTTATTTATTAACATTTTTGCCTGTTCTTCCGTCATATGTATGATTCTCATTTTATTCTCTTCATTTAAAATGGCCTCGGATATCCAAGAAAGTTGAGTCAATTTCGAAACAAAATAAAAATAATGAACCCCGCCTATCAAAAATGAATATCTTGTACCTAAATTATCTTTAATTCTTAGGGGTTGTCCAATTAAATCTGATGGGTACTTATTTTTATGATTTAAATATGTGCTTATCACGCAAGGATAATCTTTTGGGTCTTTTGGATCTTCATTTAAAATCATCTCCCTTATTGCTTCTTCATAAACACCCAACTTGACATCCTTGAAAAAATCTCTGCTAGATATACTTGATTTCCAAAGTATTGATAACAAGAATAATTTAAATTTCTTGTAATCAACACCCTTACAAAAAGTATATCCGACATTATTTTGATTCTTTTGGTTTTCTCTATATAGTCTCCCCCTTTTTACTTCTTCATCGCTATATAGAATATCGCACGCGTAAGATTCTAATTTACCAATTTTATTTTCACAATCTTCACATAATAAATTTGGTTCATATTCGCCTGATGGTAGTTTTTCTTCCTTACTTAAATCACTTGTAGGAACTTTATACAATATATGGCCAACATCATATAATCCTTTATACATAAAATCAGGAATTATATGAGAAGTTTTACATAATGGTTTTATCTGTAAACACAGTTTACATTGCCCAGTTTCCATATTTTTAATTTTGAATTGTCATTTTTCCTGCCTACCGGCAGGCAGGCTGGATTCCCGCTTTCGCGGGAATGACGGAACGGGGCTTTTTGTCATTCCGACGACCAGCGGGAGGAGGAATCCCTTAAACTCGGAAATTGGCACGTCCAAGCCGCTTATAATCTCTAAGGGATTTCTCGCCTACGGCTCGAAATGACAAAAGTGTTTCGTGTTCCACGTTATGCGTTGCGCGTTATGCGTTGCGCGTCTTTATCTTAATCGTTTTCGGCTTCCCCCCAGCCGCTTTCGGAATAGAAATCTTTAAAACTCCGTCAATCGCTTCGGCGCTCGCCTTTTCGCCATTAACGTGAGCGGGCAAAGCCACGCTTCTGTAAAAACTGCCGCGCCTTATTTCTTTGCGGTAATAATTCTTGTCTTCCACTTCAGACTTTTTTTCGCCTTCGCCCTTAATGCATAAAACGTCATTCTCAATGGAAATCTTAACATTTTCCAAGTCTACGCCGGCTAACTGGGTTTCCACGATGACGTTATTTTTATCCTCGTAAATATCAACCGCCGGGGTAAAGCCGTTCCTGCCGGCCCAAAGAGCCGGAGTAAGTTCCGAGAACATTTTGTCCATATCCTCAAATCCCGAAGCTTCGGGAAAAAACGGGGTCCACTTTATAAGCGCCATATGTTTCTAACGGCGTAACCACGGCAGTCGCTATTTTGCGAACCCACCGTGATATACGCTTTAATTTTAATTAAAAATTAAATTGTTAAATTGTTAAATTGCTCACGCTCCCCAACAATTCAGCAATTTAGCAATTTAACAATTAACCAACAACCACTTTCGCTGCCACGATAACTTTCCCGTTCAACTTATATCCCGGCCTTAATTCCTTTACCACCTTTTCGCCCCCCTGCCCTGAGCCTGCCGAAGGGCCTTCAATCGCTTCCATCGTATTATGGTCAAATTTTTCTCCAACCGTTTTTATTTCTTCCACTCCGGCTGATTCTAAAATATCTTTAAACTGCCGGATAACATGCTTTATGCCTTCCAGCCAGCCGTTTTTTTCCACGGTTTCGTCAACGTGCGCCAAAGACATCTTTAAATTATCGTAGACCGGAATTATGGAGAGAATTAAATCCTCGTTAGCGTATTTTACGAACTCCACCTTTTCCTGCGCCGTCCGCTTTAATAAATTCTGGTAATCGGCTAAGGCGAGCAGATATTTATGTTTAAAATCTTCATCTGATTTATCGCCCGAAAAATATTTAAGAATTAATTGATAGGTGGTTTCAGCTATTTCATCTTTTTTCTTCAGCCATTCCTTAATAGTCAGCCATTTATACCCGCTATTTTCTTCGTTTAAAATTACCTTCTGCTCTCCGGACGCTTTTACCTTATAAAGGAAGGACACTAAATGATTAACCTCGCCGGTAAACTTACCCCCCAAATCGGGCATATTATTAAATCCCAAAAATTCTATATCCCTTATGTCCAGGTTAGTTTCTTCTTTAACTTCCCGTTTTACAGTTTCTTCAAATTTTTCCCCGATTTCAACATGACCGCCGGTAATATTAAACTTATTCTGCCAATATCTGTGCGATGCCAAAAGCAACTCTGACTTATCATTAAAGATAAACACACCGACGACAACTCTCGGATATTTTTTATCTTCACTCATAAATTATCTATGTATTAAACTATTAACATACTTAATCACGGCCAGATTCTTTTCATAATCCATCCGCATCGGGCCTAAAATTCCGAATAAGCCGGTTTTGCCGCTCCGCCTGTATTTAGAAAAAATCGTGGAGCAGGAATCGCCGAAAGGATTGGCCGAACCGAGTAAAATTTCCGTTTCTTTCACTTCGTTAAAAATATCGTCAATAATTTCGTCCATCCTATCAATAATCGCCGAAATATCGTAAATTAAATTCGGGTTGGAAAACTCCGGCTGGGAAAATAAATTGGAAATGCCGGTGTAATAAAGATTGTTTTTATGGAAAGCCCAGAAAATCGCCTGACCGGAAATTTTTGCCATTTCTTTGGCCGCCTGCTTAAAGCTCGCTTCGTCATTTCCTTTTAAAGCTTTCTTTAAAATTTCCGCTTCTTTATCGGCCAATTGTTTTTCTTTTAAACTAGCCAGATACAAGTTATAGGCCTTTTCCGTAGGCACCCGGCCGGCCGAAGTATGGGGCTGAACTATAAAATCGTCTTCTTCCAAAGCCGCCATTTCGTTTCGGACCGTGGCCGGAGAAATATCCAGGCGGTATTTATCAACCAAAACGCCTGACCCTACCGGAGCGCCAGTTTTAATATGCTCTTTTATGATCGTATTTAGAATTATGAGCTTTCTCTCATCCATATTCCCATTATAACATCATTAGCACTCTTGTCAAGAGAGTGCTAAAACATTGTTTTCCCCTGCTTGTCCCGCCGTAGTCCCGAGCTTGTCGAGGGACGAAGGCGGATCAAGAGAGTGCTAAAAGATAGGCTTGCCTCGCACCTCACCCCGTCGTCCCGCCAGCTGGCGGGACTCCTTCCCCTCTCCTAATTAGGAGAGGGGGTTAGGGGGTGAGGTATAAAAAAGGGATCACGCTTTAACGCAATCCCTTGTTTGATTGTTTTTATTCTTAATCGAGTCTTGTCCCGATCTGCTGCTGTCCGGCCTGGGTGAATCTGACAAAAGCTATCGGCCGATTGCCGAATTCGTGCAAAGCCGCAAGATTAGCGGCTCCGGCATGGGCAAACCCTCCCTGGATTAATTCTATATCCCCTCCTATCCAGGTTCTTAAGGGCCCGCGGTGCCTTACCCTGCCTTCCACTCCTTCTGGCGCGGTTTTGCCTTGATACCGGCTTCGGGACATCCTGGCTTTTATTGCTTTGGAAGAAGCCATACCCCAGTATTGGACAAAACCCTCATTATCTACACCGTACGTCCGGCAAGAAAATGATTCGCTGGCCGCGACCAGCCATTTCCCGGCCATACAAACGTCGCCACCCGCGGCTAAAGCAATAACCATATCGCCCGGGCCCTCAATACTACCGTCGGGAATAATGGCTGGAGCATTTGCCCCCATCTTCTGGCGGATAAAATCAAGTTCCCGGATTAAAGTAAACATGGGGACCCCGGCACCGGTTACCTGCGAAGTTGTGCAGATTGAACCCGGGCCGATACCAGGTTTGACTCCGTGAGCTCCAGCCTGAGCCAGACGATAATAGCCATCAATATCTGCCACATTACCACCAATAACCGCGGCTCGGCCGTTAGCCCTTTCTACCACTGCCTTTACCGCTTCCTCAGTCTGCCTAATTACATCTGGACAATTACCGTGGCTGCTGTCAACGACGATTATCCCCGCTCCCATTTCCAGAGCCTGATATGCTCGCTCTAAGTCGGACTTTTCTGTCCCGATGGCTATACCTACCAACGGCTTGTCATTATAGAAAGTCGGATCGGCAACGAAAAAATCCTTCATAAAATAAATACCCTGAAACCTGTTCTTCCCGTCTAAAATGGGAAGGACTGAACATTCCTGTTCGTTGAGCAGTCTGTTCTTTATCGTTTCAAACGGGGTATCAACTTTTTCAACTTTGAGTTGCGACCGCGGTTTCATCCATTTCTTTATCGGGTCAGAGAGATGTTTCTTAAAAGAAATTTCGCTAGTAAATATTACGCCGACCAGCACTCTGTTCCTGCCGATTATCGGAATGGTGCTGAAACCAAACTTTTCCAAAATATCCTGGACATTGGCCAAGGTCTGGTCTTGATGCAGGGATTTCGGTTCTGAAACCAAGCACGGCTTATGAGTTAAGGCCTCTTCAAGCCAGTCCAACTGCACCTTAGCTTCCGGATCACGGTAAAGAACCCCACAACCGCCGACCTCGAAAAGGGCCTTGGCCATATCCGGTCCGGAAACCGCATCCATAGCCGCGGATAGGAGGGGAAAATTGAGCTTCACCGGACCGATTTGGCTCGATAAGTCCGCTCCCAAAGGATGGACTTCGGAAAATACGGGACGAATCCTTACTTCCCGAAGCGTATATCCTTCGATCGGATTAACTAGCCCCCCGCTCCTGAAAAGCTGCGGATACATTTCCGCATAAACGTCTTCTACAAAACCCATGACTTCCCTCCAGTTTGTTTATTTTTCAGTTAAAGTTTGTTGTCAAAAGAACGTTTAAATATTTAGATTCTAACCTAACACATTTTTTAAAAAAAATCAAGGATAAGCCATATATCCTTAATTTTAACCACTAAAATAAACTATCTGCTAAAATACCACTGCATTACTTCCCGGGCAATTTTCACGGCCACGTCACTGCCTTCTCCGCCCTGCTCCACTAAAATCGTAATCACGATTTCCGGCTTGTCATAGGGAGCAAAACCCGTAAACCAGGCATGGGTTTTTTCTTTGCTTGACCATTGGGCGCTGCCGGTTTTGCCGGCTACGGCCACGGGCAAAGACCCTAAGCTGGCGGCGCTTCCGGAAGTCACGGTCTGACGCATGCCTTGGCGCACAACTTCAATATTGTAAGGGTCAATAAAATTGCTCCTCACGGGCGCGTTTTCAACTTCCCTGACTAATTTATCGTCGCTGGTAAGTATCTCTTTTACCAGGTGCGGGCGGTAAAGGCGGCCGCCATTGGCAAAAACCGAAGTGTAGTTGGCAACCTGCAAAGGCGTAACCAAAAGATCGCCCTGCCCGATGGCTAAATGGTAAGTGTCGCCGATATACCATTGTTCGCCTTTGGTTTTTTCTTTCCATTCCTCTGTCGGCAAAAACCCGGCCGCTTCCCCGGCCAAATCCACGCCGGTCTGGGCGCCTAAGCCGAAAAGTTTGGCGTAATTTACTATTCTTTCAACGCCCAAACCGATAAAATCTTCAAACCCGCCGCCGATATAATAGAAAAAAGTATTAACTGACTGAGCCAGAGCTTTGCGCACATCGGTTAAGCCGTGCCCGCCGGCTTTCCAGTCCGGGAAAAACCACTGGCCAATGCTTATGCCGCCGACGCTTAAAAAACTTGTGTATTCGCTGATAATTTTTTCCTCTAAAGCCGCGGCGGCAATTACCGGCTTTATGGTTGAGCCGGAGGGGTATTCGCCGCTGATAACCCGGTTAAATAAAGGGTTATCGGAAGAATTAAGAAGGGCGGCGTATTCGTCGGGGGAAATCCCTTTGGCGAATTTATTGCTGTCATAAGCGGGGAAACTGGACATAGCCAAAATCTCTCCGTTATTCGGATCCATAATTACGGCCGCCGCCTTATTAAGGTTTAATTTTTTTAAATAAGCCGCCACAACCTCTTCCAATTTTTTCTGCAAATCCGAGTCCAAAGATAAAACTAGATTATGCCCGTCATTCGTTTTTGTTTGGCTGATAATTTTCTTCTCTTTGCCTAAGGCGTCAACCTCAATATATTTTTTCCCGCTTTCGCCCTTTAGTTCATTTTCCCAAAAATATTCAATTCCGGTCTTCCCGATATAATCGATTGGAAGATATTCATCCCCGGACTTCTCCAGTTCTTTCTCATTAATCTTGCCGGTATAACCCAAAACGTGAGCTAAAGAAGGGGCGGACAAGCCATATTCCCGCCTGGTTTTATTGGCCAAAAAAACGCCGGGCATATTGGCGGATTTTAAATAGAGAAGCATGGCTTTTTCATAGGGGATATTGTCGGCTATAAAAAGCGGCTGATAAGAATCAAGCGTGCCGATTTTAATTTTCGCCAGCTTATTCTTTATTTCCTCGGCCGGCAGGTCTGATAAAATCCCGCTCATCTCCCCGATAATTTCATTCCTGGCTTCTTCGTCCCGGGGCAGGTCAATCGGTATAAGATAAAGCAAAGAGTTGGCCACGTTCCTTACCAAGGGATTTAGGTCTTTATCATAAATTATGCCTCGTTTCGGCTCAAGCCTTTCGATGCGGATGCGGTTGCCTTCGGCCAAAGAATAATAATAATTGCCTTTGACAATCTGCAGCCAGGCTGACCGGCCGAGTAAAATCGCCAAAGCCAAAATTATAAAAATGCTTATCGGCCTTAATTTGGAAAAGTTAAAAGTCCGGCCGACCGCTTCCCTTTCTTCACCGCCCGGCGTAAAAGAATCCTCGGTCCAGCCCAGCCGGTAGGAAAAACCTCTCACCTGCCCGAACCGACCGGATCTTATCACGAACGGATCGTCTTTATTCTCTTTTTTTCCCCCTAATTTCACCCCGTTAGAAATCTTGTTATTTTTTTTCTCCATAATATTTTATCTACTCTTAGATATCTTTCCCCCGCTGAGAATTTTGTTATTTTTTGGTTAACCAAATTATAGCCCCGCTAGAAATATTATTACTATTTTTAGCCAAATTTCTAACGGGGTTCATATTTAAAAATTATCACTTTTGGGAGTAAAAAGCAAATAAAAAAAGCGCCACCTCTCGAAGGTAGCGCCTTGCATTGTGTGTGATATTTTTTAAAGGTACGAAAGAACTTTTTCTCCCATGGCCCGAGTGCCGATAATTTTATCCGAGCACTCGGTGCCGGAAGAAAGGTCGGCTGTACGCCAGCCATCCCGTAAAACCAGCATGACTGCTTTCTCGATGGCTTCGGCTCCGACCGGAGCACCGATATGCCGAAGCATCAAGGCCGCCGACAGGATGCGTCCGAGCGGATTGGCTTTATCCTGACCGGCCAAGCTTGGAGCTGTGCCGGCTCCGCTTTCAAACATAGCCGCTCCGGTATCCGGGTTGATGGCCGATGAGCACATCATCCCCATGCTGCCGAGAGCCGCGGCCGCACCGTCGGAAAGAATATCGCCATGTTCATTGCCGCAGGCAATAACGCCATGAAGCTTTTCCGGAACGAAAAGAAGGGCGTTAGCCGAATCAACAAACTGGTGGCGGAGCGGCACATCCGGAAATTCCCCTCCTATTTTCGTGGCGATTTTTCTCCAGAACTCATACCTGGACATAACGTTTGCCTTATCCACGGAAATGAGGGGCAAACCCAATTGCTGGGCATGAATGAAAGCCGCCCTCATATACTTCTCGACGGTTTCCCGAAAGAAATAAGCAAGGTCGGTTATCATATCCTCGTCGCCAATTACGTCTTTCTTGAGCTTGATGCCGAGCGAAACTCTTATCTCAATGGGGAAAAGATCCATCAAATCCAGGTTGCCGAAATAGGTATCCTGGAGAAGAAAACGAATGAAAATCTGCTTTACGACCCAGTCGGGAATGAGTTCCGGCCGCAAAGGCGAGAGATGCCTGAGCTCGGGATAGAAAATCATGGGCCGGAAATTAAGCAGAAGCGCCATTCTTTTACGAAGGGCAAGCAGGCATCTTGCCTCCGGCTTCATTTCCGGCTTTTCCCCTCCGATGGTATTGTCGAATGCTGGATCGCCCACGGCCCCGAAAAATATGGTGCCGATCTCAACCGCCCTTTTAAAGGATTGCGGAGGAAGGGTATCGCCATACTCTTTATAGGCACACCAGCCCATGGGCGTTTCTTCAAAAACGATTTCTACGCCGTCTTTCTTGGCGGCCTCTACGGCAACCGCGCAGGCAACCGCCATCATTTCCGGGCCGGAACCGTCGCCTCTTACTAAAGCAATAATTTTTTTCATAACCCTTATTTCTCCTTTTCTGTTATATTATTCCTGCCTCTTCCATCTGCAGCCGGGCGGCGAGTTTGAGCATAACGCCGACACTGCCGCCGTTTCTGATAAGACTTTTTTGGAAATCGGAAACTTCAAAAACAGCAGATCGATCATTGCCCCACCTTACAACCCCCTCTTCCCAGTCAACCGAAATCTCTTCCGGCAATTCCAGAAAGAGAAGTTCAATTGTTTCCGGCGGGAGGATGATGCAAAGGAGTCCATTGGCGAACATATTGTTTTCAAAGATCCGCGCAAAGCTAGAAGCAATAACGCACCTTATGCCCGCGGCTTCCAAAGCCCACGGCGCATGTTCCCTTGAAGAACCGCAGCCGAAATTTTCGCCAGCCACGATTATCCGGGAAGAGAAAAGTTTCGGCCTATCTTCTGGAGGAATTGGAGCGTCCTCCATACAATGTTTGCCGAAACTACTTTTTGCCGTTTCCGTCAGATACTTGGCCGGAATAATCTGATCGGTATCAATGTTGGGAACCGGAAAATAAAAAACCTTACCTGAAAAATCTTTTCCCTTTCCTCCTCCGGCCCGGTTTGAAAGTTTCACATAATCCGGCCTTACTGATTCTCCCTTCTTCCAACCGGTCGGCTGAACCTCCGTGGTTCCAGCAAGGATTTCTTCCTCTTTGCAATCGCCGAGAACAATCCCGCATATTTCATCGCCCGGCTCAGTAATCCTGCCTTTGATGGCGGTTAAAGCCGCTGTGGCCGGTGAAGCCAGATGCACTATACCGTCCTTACCCATGCGACCGGGAAAATTGCGGTTTGTGGTGGAAACGCAAACCTCTCCCGGAGCGATAACGCCGCAACTCATACCCAGGCAGGCGCCGCAAGTCGGCCCGCTTACGAAGCATCCGGCTTTTACGAATGTCTCAATCAGGCCTTCCTGAACCGCTCTCTTAAAAATATGCTGGGTGGCCGGAACGATAATACAGCGGGTGCCGGCTGCGACTTTTGCGCCCGTCTGGCGGAAGATACCGGCTGCAATCCGCAAATCTTCAATCCGACCGTTGGTGCAGGAGCCGATATAGACTTGGTCAACCGGCTTGCCGGTAAGACTGGCAACCGCTACAACTTCCCCCGGCGAATAGTTGTCAGTCATGACCGGAACCATATCGGAAACGTCGATTTCAATCACCTGGTTATACTCGGCATAAGAATCGCTGTTCCAGGCGCGTAATTCCTGGCACGCCTCTGCCTCCTTGGCGTATTCCCCTTTAAGGGCCGGCCAGAGGTAAGAAACGGTCGTGCCGTCAACCAGCATCATGCCTGACGTGGCTCCAGCTTCAACCGCCATATTGGTTATTGTCATCCGGCCTTCCATGCTCATTGCGGAAATAACCGGACCGCCGAATTCCAAAACCGCGTTGGTCGCGCCTTTGACGCCGATCTTGTTTATAAGCGCCAAAATAAGATCCTTGGCAAAAACATTTGCCGGCAAGTCGCCGGCGAAAATCACGCGGATGACTTTCTGCGGCGGACAGACCCAGAGACCGGTAATAATTCCTGTTTCCAGTTCTGTCGTGCCGACGCCGGCCGTGAAAGCGCAAAAAGCACTGTGCGTACAGGTGTGGCTGTCACCCATAATTCCGATCTGACCGGGAAGTATCCATCCCTTTTCCGGAATGACCGCATGGCAGATGCCATTGCGCCCGACATCAAGGAATTCAATGCCATGCGCCTGGCTCCAGATGCGGACGATCTTTCCCTGAATAGCCGAAGCCGTGTCCTTGGCCGGATTGACGTGGTCAATCATTGTTTTGACTTTGTTCGTATCAAATACCACGTCACATTCCCGACTGCGCATGTCAATAATTGCATTCGGAGTGGTAATCTCGTGACCCCACACCCAGTCCAGATTTAATACGTAGCTTCCGTCAGGAAGCGTTGTCGCCAAATGGGCGTCAACGATTTTCCGAAAAGCTGTTTTTCCTGCCATTTTCTTGCCTCCTTTTCTGTGAGTTAACTGAATTTTTTGTTACCTTAATTATTATTTTTTTGTTAAAGTTCAATATACTATAAAAGCATAAATATTCCGTCTAGTCAACAAGAAAAAAGACGAAACCGAAAAGTCCCGCCTTTCTTCTCTTTGCTTAGAAAATTTCAGGGCGATAGAAATTGGCTTATTTTTGTAGAAGTAATGTCGCCGAAATTCTCAAAATTTTTCAGCCGTACGTGCGAACCGATAACTTTCCCGTATACCTGCATATATAATTCGTCAATGAAAATATCCGGGTTAGAAGAAATTATTTTAACCACGGCGTTGGAAAAATCGTCAGCCAGCCAAGATTTCTGCTGCGTATCATAACCGATGGCGAAAGACTGTTCATTTTTAGCCGCGCCGGTTAGATAAACAACGCCCGGCGTCTTAAGATTTAAAGCCATGCTTTCCCCGAAGCAAACTTCCACCATAACGAACAATTGCCGGTATTTATTCTCTTCATACATTTTATTCACCACGTTTAAAAAAGATTCTTCCATAAACTTTTCATCGTTGATAAAAGGAATGTAGCCGCGCGCCCCATGGTCAACGATATACAAAAAGACATCCGTATTCTCGTCCGCTTCCAGCACGGTCGGTGTTTCCTCGGTCTTTTGGCCCAGCATGACATTAATAAAATTTTTAATAGTTACCTGGTTACCGGCATAGTCAATAACCGCATCCTTCCTAATGTTCTGACCGCGAGGAACATGCCTTACTACTCCTGGCAAAGGATTTCCTTTATTATAGGGAATATCATCGGCGGAAAAGAATATGATATCATCATCACTTAAACCATTCTTCTTAAGCATCTGATACATAGTCAGGGCATCCGCCTGATGGCGGTAATTATCCCAGCCGTTGCTGGTGGCGATTATCACGGCTTTTAGCCCCTTTCTTTCCTTGGGAAAATATTTTATGTCTCCCGCCGTTATATCTTCCCGATTACTGACGGCCGCTTTAGTATTATAAGCGGAAGCTTCTTCTTCCAAATAGCCGACCTCGCTTGATTTGTCCGAACTGACCGTGTCAATTGTCCAAAAATCCCTTAAGCCGCCACGGCTTTCAATCCGGTTAAAAGAATAATAAGTTTCCACCGGATCTACTCCCATGCTTTTGTCAAATTCCAGGGGTCCGGAAGCGCCAGTAATATCCGGCAAGTTTCCGGCTAGAATCTCGGCTATGGCGCGGGAAGGATCCTGCCAGCTTATTTTTTCTCCCCGGCCGCCGACGACCCTGGCCAGGGCCTCTCCTGAATTCTCCCTTTTCCAAAACGTTAAACCTTGCTGGGTGTATTCCTGGCGAGCTAAAGTATACGCCGTCAATAGAAAAGCGTCGTAAGTGCTGGCGGAAAAATCCCAGGGAGTATAACCGAAATTTTTCTCATATTCCTCGGTAAAACCAGTTGTCGGGTCTGCCGCCGGGGAAACAAGTTCAATGCCCTCCGCTTTCTGGCCCAGTTCATCAATAATATAATTGCTTTCAGCCGCATCGGTTAAAAAAAGTTTGGTTTTCGGGCTCTGCTTGTCCAATTCTCTTTTAATTTCAACCGCATCCTCGGCAAAAGCCACGCCGATAACATATTCGGGGTCATCGGCTAAAGTGTAGTGCACGGCCTCGGCCAAATCCATCTGTTGATTGCTTTTAAAACTAACCGTATTTAAAAGTTCCACCCCTTCTTCAATGGCGAAAAAGCCGGCCCAGTCAAGAAAAGTCTTGCCGTAAGGCCCGTCATCATAAAGCAAAGCGATTTTTTTCACTTTCCTTTGGGCTAACTCATGAATAATCATCCTGATTTGCGCTACATCTCCCTGGCAGGTTCGCCAAAAAAATTCCTTATTGCCAAAAGCGCGGTAGAGGTCACCGGCCGTAGCCGTGGGAGAAATTAGAAGTTTTTTGTTTTCTATAAAAAGGGGGGCGATATCATATACTTCCAAGCTTGTTTCCGGCCCGATGACCGCTTTTATTGATTTATCCTTAATAAATTCCTGCGCCAAATTTTTTATATCCTGACCGTTTTGTTCAGCTTTATAAATATCTTTAAAAACTAACTCTATTTTATGGCCATTTATCCCGCCATTCTTATTAATGCGATCGGCGGCCCAGGAAAGAACGTCATCCGAATTAATTGCATCCGGACCGGTTAGAGAAAGTAAAACGCCCACTCGATAAGGTTGATTTTTGCCGCTAGCTAAAAAAAACCAAACAATAACAGCAAAAACCACTATTACTACCACTATAATCATTAAAGCCTTCTTTAAATCGATTTTTTTAAAAATTGTCTTTTTTATAATTCTTTTTCTCATGACTAAAAATTGATTATAAATAAACAACCGCCCGCCCGCTAAGGGGCGGGCGGAAGCCCTAATTGTATTCTTTAAAGATTACAAAAGCCGTTTTTACTTTAAAAACTACTAGGCATCGCAACTGCAACCGCTCCAATCGCAACTGCAATGGATATTACCCGGAGCCTGCAATGATTTGACCATGTTTGACTGTTTTGTGTACCAATAGATGTTTAAAATAACGGAAATTACCAAAACTATAATCAAAACAATCATGGTATTTTTACTCTTCATGCCTCACCTCCTTTCTTTAGTTTTTTTAATTAATATATATTTCTACTTATCCACCCTATTTATATCATACCATAAATTCTCCGTTATGCCTATGGCTTATGTCAAAAAACAAAAAAAGAGGACTCAAGCAGCAGACTACGGCTGGAATACTTCAATTATTTCCCCTTGACATTATTCTCCCTTATGGTAAGATGAGTAAGAAATATCTTAATTTATAATTATAAAAAATATTCACCCCGTTAGAAATTTGGTCGGATAGGAAGAGTAATAAAATTTTAATGGGGGAAGAGATATTCAAGGGCAAAAATATTATGGAGAAAGAAAGAAAAAAAATTTCTAACCCCGTTAGAAATAAATTTCTAAGCGGGGCTAACGGGGTGAAAAAAGGAATTTGTAAAAGAAAAACTAAATATTTCGGAATGATAACGGTTACGGACAAAGGCCAAATCGCTATTCCCGCCGAACTAAGGAAGGAATACGCCATCGAAAAGGGAGATAAATTAATTATTGTCAGAAGAAACGATAATAAGGGCTTTAACCTTTTAAAGAGCGAGGTTATTAAGGATTTCATAGAAAAAATCTCTAGGGATTAATAATTAAAACATAAAACTATGTCCGATGATGTTCAATACCGGGCCAGCTGGCCCGAGGAGAAAACGCAATGCCGGAACTGCAAAAGCTATCAGGCGAAAAATAACCAGCACGCCTGCGTGCCAGCCGACAAAACTTTTGAAGAAGCGATTGCCGAATACGGTGAAGTCAATCCTACCGGCCACTGTAATTATTTCCAGGCCAAATGACAACGAACAGAAAAAGAGCCGAGAGGCTCTTTTTTGAACAGATTGGGAAAAATATTGACATTTTTTTGTAAATATAGTATTAATATAAGTAAGATATAAAACTTTCAGCCCGCTTTCTGGGAAAGCGGTTTTAATTTTTTATGGAAATAAGGAATATCGCCATTATCGCCCACGTTGACCACGGCAAAACCGCTTTAACCGACGCCTTGATGCGCCAAACCGGTATGGCGGAAGAAGGAGTAAGCATGGACAGCAACGATTTGGAAAAAGAACGGGGCATAACAATCTATTCAAAAAACACTTCTGTTTATTTTAAAAATACTAAAATAAACATCGTGGATACGCCCGGACACGCCGACTTCGGTTCTGAAGTTGAGCGGGTTTTGCGTTCCATTGATTCCGTAATTTTGGTGGTTGACGCCCAGGAAGGGCCGATGCCCCAGACAAAATTTGTTTTAAAGAAATCTTTGGAGCTTGGCTTAAGGCCGATTGTCGTTTTAAATAAGATAGACAAACCGGCCGCCCGCCCCGAGGAAGCGCACGAAATGGTTTATGAGCTGTTTCTTGACCTTGGCGCCAATGACCAGCAGCTAAATTTTTCCACTATCTACACTATTGCCCGCGAAGGCATTGCCAAGAAAAAATTAGAGGATACTTCAAAGGATTTAACTCCTCTCCTGGAAACCATTCTGGAAAAAGTCCACCCGGCTTCAAGCGAAACCGCGAGTAAAAAACCTCTGCGCGCCCAGCCCTTTAATCTCGCTTATGATAATTTTCTCGGCCGCTTAGCCATTGCCAGGATTTATGAGGGGAAAATTTCCGCCGCCCAGAATGTCATTGTAAAAAACGCCAAAGGCGAAGCCAGAAAAGGAAAAATAACTAAATTATTTACCTTTGAGGGTTTAAACAGAAAAGAAGTTCTCCAAGCGGAAGCCGGAGATATTGTTATGTTTGCCGGCCTGCCTGATATCTTTATCGGGGAAACGGTCTGCGAGAACGAAAGCCAGGAAGCCCTGCCGGCCATAAATATAGATGAGCCGACAATTTCCCTTAATTTCCTGGTTAACAATTCCCCTTTTGCCGGCCGGGAAGGAAAATTCGTGACCAACCGCCAGATTAAAGAAAGGCTGGAAAAAGAGCTTGAGGTTAATGTCGGCCTGAAAATTGATTTCTCTCCTTCCGATTATTGTAAAGTTTACGGCCGGGGAGAGATGCACGTCGCTATTCTTTTGGAAAATATGCGCCGGGAAGGATACGAGCTGCAAATTTCCCAGCCGCACGTCATTATAAAAGAAGAAGGCGGCGTGAAGATGGAGCCTTTTGAGGAAGCGACCGTGATTGTTCCGGAGGCCATGTCGGGAACGGTTATAGAAAAAATGTCAAAACGCCGGGGTATTATGGTTGAGATGAAGCCGGAACATGGAAATATAAAAATAATTTTTGAGATCCCGACCCGCGGCCTCTTGGGCTATCGCAGCGATTTTGTGGTTGATACGCGCGGCGAAGGCATATTGTACGCCCGCGTTATCGGCTTCAGGCCTTATGCCGGCAAAATTGAAAAAAGCGAAGTCGGTTCCATGGTTTCCATGGCTACGGGCAAAGCTTTGGGCTTTTCTCTTTATAACTTGCAAAATCGCGGGACTCTCTACATCAAAGCCAATACTGAAGTTTATGAAGGCATGGTCGTCGGCAATGTCGCCAAAGGCAATGACTTAAACGTCAATCCGATAAAAGGAAAGCATTTAACAAATATGCGGGCGTCCGGAGCCGATGAGGCCATCCGCCTGACTCCGCCCCTTGAATTAGATTTGGAAAGAGGTATGAGCATAATGAATAATGACGAATACCTGGAAATCACTCCCAAAAGCATCCGCTTAAGGAAAAAACATTTAAAAGAAATAGAAAGAACCAGAGCGACTAGAAAAGAAACAAAGGGAAAATGAAAAATACCGGCCTTTACCGGTATTTTTATTTGCTCGGGGACAGGGATTCGAACCCCGATTGACTGGACCAAAACCAGCTGTCCTACCATTAGACGATCCCCGATCGTATCACGCCGTAGCTTTAGCGAAGGCGAAATTTAAAAACCACCTTAACGGCGGTTAATTTTATAATAATACAAAATTACTTAAAAGTAAAGTTTTGCACAATTAACTCTATGATTTTATTAAAGTAAATTAGTACTAATCCGTACCCGTTTTAAAAATACTGGTTTTAATATATAATTGACTTATATGGATAAAGCATTAATTATCTCTAAAATTAAATCTGAAGCATGGGACAAAAATTGGTCGGGAAACTGGCGCGCGGCTTTCGCTTCGCTATATCATCTATATACAACTGATTTAAGGCCATACATAGGGAAAAATCTAAAGGTGAATCTTTTAATTTGTGAAAAAGACGTTAGTTCTAATTTTGTCAGTAAAAAAGATCTAGATAATTATTGCCAATATTTGGCTAAATCGGTAATTAAAAACAATAACCTCTTATTAAAATGGTCCGAAGATACAATCACTACTGCCGGCGTAATATTTAAACTGCTAAAAAAATTAAAAAACAGCAAAAATTTAACCGCTAATAATTTACTGGCGCTCAAATCCGGTTTTTATTTGCATATTCCGCCGCATTTTTCCATGAAAAAAGTCATTGATTACCTTCCGCCAAAATTACAAAAAAAATTTTCCCCAAAACTTATTGACGCCAGAATAAAAACTGAAAATCTTTTTAACGCGATTGATTCCGCTTTAAGAGCGTATTGCAAAAAAATAAGCTGGGAAACCGGATATCCGATAAGTTTAACGGAATTTCTAATTATAGATGAAATTATAACTTACTTAACCAATAAAAAAATACCAAATAAGAAAGAATTAACGGACCGATCTAAAGGACTGGCAATTTTCTGCGAAGGCAATAATTTAAATCTTTTAGCAAATACTGATTATGAAAATTTGCAAAAAAACCTAATCGGCCTAACCGGCGATAAATTAAGGGGAGCAGCAGCTTATAGGGGCTTCGCTAAAGGGGTGGCTAGAGTTGTATTCGACCCCTTCAAAGTAAAAAGGTTTGAGGAGGGGGACATTCTTATTACGGGCATGACCCGGCCGGAATTTTTGCCTTTAATGAAAAAAGCGGCCGCTTTTGTGACTGACGCCGGCGGCCTATTGTCTCACGCCGCCATAATCGCCAGAGAATTAAAAAAGCCTTGCCTTTTAGCAACCAAGGTGGCCAGTGAAATAATAAAGGATGGGGATTTAGTAGAAGTTGATGCCAATAAGGGAATAGTTAAAATTTTAAAAAGAGCCTAATATAGTTCAAACGCGGTCCCCTGTCCCCGAGCACAAAAAGAAAACGTCCTTTTGGGCGTTTTTCTTTTTGGGTTTGCCCCCAATCTAACAAAAAGGTATAATTAAGACTATAATAAATATTAATTCTTGGTTTATGGATAATGCTACTAATGTTTGCCCGGTCTGCCATCAGGCCGTTTCGGCAGAATATTATTTCTGCCCGAATTGCGGCAATAATCTGAAAGAAAAACCGAAAGCGATTTCCGCTCTAATCCAAATCGGCCTCTATGCTTTGGCGATTTTTTTGCCGCCCCTGGGTTTATGGCCGGGCATAAAGTATGTAATAAAAAAAAGTCCGCAGGCAAAGCGGGTGGGCCTAATAACCATAGTCCTCACCCTAATCTCAACCGTTCTGACTGTCTGGCTTATTTTTTCGCTTTTCAACGATTATCTCAACCAGATGAACGGAGCATTGTATGGATTGTAAAAAAATTTCGGAGCCAAGTTTTGAATTGCGAACTCATTTTATAAATAAAATATATGAAAAAACGATTTATTATTTTTTTAGCTATAGTCGCTTTAGTGGCATTTATCCCGGTTTCAGAGTCCCGGGCCGAAACCTTGGCTAGTAAATTAAAGGGTCGCATCCTTCTGCAGGTAGAATCGCATGGCGAGGCTTGGTACGTCCGTTCCAAGGATTTGAAACGGTACTATATGAAGGACGGCGCGGCCGCATATTCCATCATGCGTTTTTTCAGTCTGGGAATCGCGGACGTTGATCTCGCAAAGATTCCTCAGGTGTCAAATACGACCGAAATGAAAGCGGCTTCCTCCGCCTGCGCCAACAGCTCGCTTGGCAACCGGTTCCGTGGGGAAATTCTCCTCCAAGTCCAACAACACGGGGAAGCCTGGTACGTGGACCCTGTGAAATGCCGCGCGATTTACATGAAAGACGGATCTGTGGCGTACGAAGTGATGCGTTTCTTGGGATCAGGCGTCTTCACGCGCGACCTTGAAACGATCCAAGACGGCGGGACGGTTGCCGGGAGCGGCTCAATCGTGGCAAGCTCTCCGACATCCTCCCCATCTACATCCGACATTTCCTGCACCAGCCCTACTGATACGGCGCATATGGATATTTTCGATTCCCATGTCCACATCACGTCCAAAGTTAGCGCGTCTCAAATAATTACGGAGATGGATAAGGCGGGCGTGAGCGTGGCAAACCTGTATTCAGGTACTCTGGATACCGCATCTCAATACCCCGGTAGATTTATAATATTTGCAGATACTCCGGGTGACTGGTTAGAGCGAGACCAAGCATTCATCATTTCTGCTGAGGCACTGCTGAACACGGGGAAATATTATGGCATAGGCGAAGCCAACCTTAGATACTACACCGGCAACGGCGGGGCCATTATTCCGCCCCCGACTATTTATGTTTCGGCAGACACTCCGGCTTGGCTTCAATTGGTGGACTTGTCCGCCGAGCATCATATCCCCATCTCGTTTCACTTCGTGCCTGACGACGCTGTCGCGAACGCCGCCTTTGAAAAAATGCTGAGCCACAACAGAGACGCTGTCCTTATTTGGGCTCATCTCGGATTTAATAACATGACGATGAGCAGCGCCACGCTCAATGACTTCCTCCTGCGCTATCCTAATTTGTATTTTGACACGGCCGGGATTCAGAATATGCAAAACCCTCTACCGCAACCCAACTCTAACTGGGCACTGCTCGCAGACCAATCTAATAACGGCAAATTGAACGAGGAGTGGAAGCAGTTCTTTGAAACCTGGAACTCCCGTATCTTGTTCGGTTCAGATGCAGGAGGAGGCACAAACGGTTTGGAGAGATGGCTCAACTATACGGGCAATATAAGTGATCTTGCCACAGCTGACGCTGTCGGACACTGGAAATCTCTCTTTTCTTACCTGGACAGTAACTCTGCTCGCAACATCCTAAGCAGTAACTCCAAAACTCTTTTTTTGAAAGAACAGAAACCTACTTATAATTATTCGGTTGCATCCAATGGCCAGTGTTATTCCATTTCCGTAAGTTCCGATTCTTCTGTTTCGGCTCTAACGTTCAATTCAAGCACGCGCGTAGTTACCTTCAAAGTGGCCGATTCCAACGGGACGACGGGCAAGGCAGTGATAACTATACCGACAGCGCTGGCCGGTGGAACCTTCACGGCTGCCGTGGATGGCCAAAGCGTGAACTCTCAATCAACCTCAAACTCCACCAACACTACCATAAGCTTGGAATATGCCGGCGGCATAAGAACAATTACTCTCAGCGCGTCAGGCACGCCTTAATAGGTAAAAATTAAATTTAAACTTCGTTAATTAGCCCATCTAACTAAAAACAGCCCCGATTTTTCAGGACTGTTTTTATTATAAAAAAGTATTAAGCTTTTTTAACACCGACGGCAGCGTTTCCTTTCGGGGTTTTTTCAACCTCGAAAGTAACGGCATCGCCTTCTCTCAATTGATCGAAGCTGACACCGTCCAGGCTGTTGGCGTGAAAAAATAAATCATCACCGCCATCTTGGCTGATAAAACCGAAGTTTTTGTCAGTCAATTTTTTGATAGTTCCTTGCATGTGAATGTAGAAATAAAGTTAATAAAGTTAAATATCAAGAAGTGGAAATTCGACTCTATCTCTACACTTCTAATATTTCACCCCCGGATAGGGGCGGATAGTAATTAAACTAACTATCTAATGTTAGCACAAAAAAATTTGTTTGTCAATTATTATTTTAATCTCTTAAATATCTTCCTTAACCTCCTCTTAGGATAGGATAAAAAATGTTTAGCGATTTTTTCCAGTTCGCTTTTTACATAATCCGCATTATCATATTTTGAAGGGTAGCCGACTAATTCCATAAAACCAGACCCCTTTACTTTTTTCCCGGAGATTGAACCGCTTGCTTCAATCGGACCTTCCCAGTAATTTATGGAGCCGAAAATCATTTCCTGATTTTTTACTAAAGCGGAAACTTTTAAATTTATTTTTCTTTCCGGAATTTCTATTTTCCAGGCCAGCGGATATTTCGCTTTTGTTTTTCCGCTTTCCCAAACCTTGCGGCCGGGGGTTAATTTCAATCCTTTTGGGTTTTCTTGTTTCCCGCCAGAATCCATAATCCCCGCTAAATAATCTTTGCTTTTCCCGTCATCATATTCGCAGGCCATAATCTCAACGTCGTTATCAAGCTGGATAGAAAACCAGCTCCATTTGTCTTTAGAATAACTTACATTTGCCCATTGGTGGTCCATCCATGATTTTCCCGTAACTTTAATGGTTTTATTCCTGATTTTTATTTCGCCCTTAGTTTTTAAATTGGTCAGGGAGTAATAATAACTGCTCCGCCCGCAGACTTCTATATAGCCCCGCCCGCTTTCCAGCAATGGCTTTTTGGCTGAGACCATTTTTAAATCCAGGCTGTCAGCTTTTAAACGATAGGAAAATTTTTTAGTTTCTTCCAGAGACCGGTTCAAATACCCGCCCATCAGTATCGGGCTGGCGTGATTAATAAAAAGAAGGGGCTTTTTAAAACTATCCCGGGAAACAACGGAAATATAATCAACTATCGAATAGAATTTTTTCTTTTTTATGTCAGACAAAATGGAATGAAAAAAGTAAATATTTTTAAAAGGCGCCCGGATTAAAAAAGGAATTTTCACCTTTTTTGCGTCGGCCTTAAAAAGGCAACTCATAAAAGCGTATCTATTGCCTCCTCCGTCTTTAAGATTCCCGTTAAAATACCACCATTCAATTATATTATTATGCGCCAATTCATCTTTTGGAAATTTAATCGGCTTTATCTTTTTTGCCATAAAAAATTTTTGAAAAAATTAAACCGCCTCCTGGCGGCAAAAATTAGGCGGGATAAATTTCCGGGCAGAGATAACCCCCTAGACCTTGGAATACCTCCTTACCGCCATCCAGCTGGCTAAAGCATTTATTAAAGCTACTGCCAAAAATTCCAAACCAAAAATTTTTATAAAATTGCTGCTAAAATAAGAAATGACATTGATATTATAACCGGCAAAAAAATTAGCTAAATAGGGCTGGAGCAAGCTTAAAAAAGGATAAAAAATAAAGACAGCCGCGACTGTGCCAATTAGGGTATAAATTAAGCTTGAAAGCAGGAAAGGCATATGGACAAAAGAGTTTGAAGCTCCGACTAAACGCATAATGCCAATCTCTTCGCGATGGGTATAGATCTCCACTCGGACGGCGTTATAAACAACAAGCAGGGTGGAAAAAATAAAAATCAAGCTAATAATCATCCCGATTTCGTTTATCTTGTCGGTCAGGCTGTTAATCTTATCAAGCAGCAGCTGATTGTCGGAAAAATTTTGCGATTCAATCAAATCGCTTTCAATTTTATTTAACTCTCCAATCAGCTCATTCGCCACTTCCGCGCTTTTCGGGGTTATAACTAAACTGGGAGTCAGGGGGTTTTTCCCTAATTCCTGCAAAGCCTGCAGGATCTCCGGATTATCCTTATTTTTCTCCTGGAAAAACTCCAAGGCCTGCGCTTTGGAAATATAATTTACTTCCTTTACCTGGCTTAAATTGCTTACTTGTCCCTTTAGAGCCATAATTTCCTCGTCGGCCGCATCGGGCTTAAGGTAAAGGCTCACGTCAATTTTGTCTTTAACCGCGCTAATCGCGGTTTCGCTTATGACCCTTACCGCCAAAAGCAGATTTATGGAAAACAAAGCCAAAATTAAAATCGTTATGGTGACAATTGATAACCAAATATTGCGGTAAATATCCTGGAAGCTGAATTTTATGATTCGTAAAAAAGAAAGAAAAACCATGGAAAAATGTAAAAAGGAAAAGCTAAAAACGAAAAAGGATAAAAAAATTTAACTTTTTAGTTTTTCACTTTTAGCTTTTAGTTTATAAAATATACTTCCCTACTTCCTGATCGCTGACTATCACGCCATTATCCAAAGTAATAACGCGGCGTTTCAGCTTATTAACGACCTCGCGGTTATGGGTAACTAAAACCACGGTCGTGCCAAACCGATTTATCCGCAAAAGCAACTCAATAATTTCATTGGCATTAATAGAATCAAGATTGCCGGTCGGCTCATCCGCCAAAAGGATTTTGGGCCGGTGGACCAAGGCCCGGGCAATCGCCGCCCGCTGCTGCTCTCCGCCGGAAACTTCATGCGGATAGCGGCCTTGCTTATCTTCCAGGCCCACTATTTTCATGACCTGCGGCACAATGCTCCCTATCTTAGTCGGCGTGTTGCCGCAGACTTCCAAAGCGAAAGAAACGTTTTCCCGTAAATTCTTTTTCGGCAGCAGTTTAAAGTCCTGAAAAATAACGCCGATCTGCCGGCGCAGCCAAGGCACTTCCCTTTGGCCGATATTGGTAATATCCCAGCCGCCAACCAAAACTTTTCCGCTTGAAGCCCTTTCTTCCCCGGTTAAAATTTTTACCATGGTGGTTTTCCCCGTGCCGGACTGGCCGACAATGGAAATAAATTCCCCCGGCTTGATATGCAGATTAACGTCTTTCAGGGCGGCGACATCGGGATGGTATATTTTTGATATATTTAAAAGTTTTATCATAACTTAAATAATAAAATAAAAAAATAACAAAATAAAACTTTTTAACTTTTCTATTATTTTATTATTTTTCTAACAACATACTTAATAAGATCCCCGGTTTCAACAAAACTGCCGTCCCTGCTATCGCTGCCCAAAGTAACCGCAATTAACTTCTGATCGCCTATTTTGGCTCTGATCATCAGGCAATAGCCGGCCTCGTCCAGATACCCGGTTTTTGACCCGGCAATAGTAAAACCATTATTCACTTGCAGTAATTTATTGGTATTCACTAAGCGATGGGCTTTTTTCGTATTGATAGTGGAAAATTTATATTCCCTAGTGATACTGGCCTTCTCTATAATCGGATTGGTAAACACCTTTTTTGTTATTATAGCATAATCCAAGGCAGAACTCACGTTTTCCGGAGCCAATCCGGTAGGTTCAACGAAATGGGTTGAAACCGCTCCCCAACCGGCCACGGTCTCGTTCATTTTATTTATAAATTCATCGCGAGGCAGCCCGCTCACTCTAACTAAAGTTTCAATGGCGTTGTTAGCCGAACCCACCAAAGCGGAGTAAACCAAGTCCTCAACCGTCAGGCTGTCCCCGTCTTTTAAAGTTACTTTGGCCGACTCCCATTTATTGACGTATTGGTAATTAAACTCTTCATCCTGAAGCTTATAAGTTACCACTTCATTTAAACTCGGCCGAGTTTCAAGAAATACTTTTATAGCCACCAATTTTGTTAAACTGGCTAAAGGCAAGGTGGAAGTAGCGTTTTTCTCCAAAAGGATTCCCCCGCTGTCTTCGTCCATAACCACGGCTGATTTCGAGGCAATAGCCAATTCCGGCGTCGCGCCGGTTTCGGTTATGCCTAAAGTCCGGCCATAAGCGTCTGGAATAACTTTAAGCGGCTCCACTCTGACGTTGATTACTCCGTCCCGCAAAGAGGCAATTTTAGAAAAAGCAACTTTATCTAAATCAACTACCCGGTCGGGGTGCAAATTTCTGTCCGGGCCATAATCATTTATTTCCACGTCTACAAACTTGTCATTCTCCGTATTGTAAACCCGCAATTTTGAACCTTTGGGAAAATCCGGGGAAGCGGCAAAATTTCCATTTTTATAAGCGTACCAGCTGGCCCGGCCGATTACCGGGACCTCCGGGCTGGAAAAAATCGCAATCCTGGCAAAAGGCAAATGGATTAAAGACCGGACAAATTTTTTTGCCGGATAATCCTTGGTCGGCAAGGGCCGCCAGGAATTGAAGTTTTTATCATAAAAAAAGACCTGCTTATAACCACCCGAGTCTTGGCTGTAAGAAAACTGGATATAAAATGGTTTATTATTGTCATAAGCAGCCTTATTCCTGAATTCAAACTGATAAATATTACTTATCCGGTCCAGTTGCCAGGGTGTAGGCATATTTTCATTGATTTGGGCAACATCAACGCCGGTGGCTTCGGACAATATACCTGGCACTAAAGATAATTTTAATTCATCATTAAAAGCGCCAACCGTATAACCCTTGGCAATCGTGGCCTTATCAAGATTTATAAAATAATACTGGTTAGGGTCAACCGGCTTCTCTTCATCAGCAAAAACAAAACTACCAACCAATAATGTTAGTAGTATTGTTATTATTCCTATTTTTCTCAAATAATTTCCCATTATCAGCTAAAAAATTAATCTATTTGACTAGTTTGGATTATAACAATATAATTATAGCATAAAAAATCAACAGGCAAAAATCAATCAATAATTAAGCATTTGTCATCAATAAATCCAAAATCGGCAATCTAAAATCTAATATTTCTCGTCTACGCGAATCACTGCGGGCATTGCCCGCGTGCCGTCGCTAAAGCTATGGCGACGTGCGACCGTAGTCCCGAAGGCTCGGGACGAAGGCGGGTATAGTATAATGGTAGTATGCGACCTTCCCAAGGTTGAGGCACGGGTCCGATTCCCGTTACCCGCTCCATTCAATTTCTGATTTCAGAATGAATGCTAATCGCGATGTATGAATTAAAAAATCTAAAATCCGCGATCTAAATTTAATCTGCCGATGTAGCTCAGCTGGTAGAGCAATGCTTTCGTAAAGCAGAGGTCGCCGGTCCGATCCCGGCCATCGGCTCAAAAAAATAAAAAGAAGGCGAGAGATATTCCGCCTTCTTTTTATTTTTTAAAAACTATAATAATTTCCGTGGCTGGATCATTAATAAAATAAAAGCTGCGAAAGCTAACGAGCTCATGGCATAAAACAAAACATTAAAACCGAAATATTGCGCGATAAAAGCTCCGGCCAAAGTAGCTATGCCGACGGTAATGCTGAAAAGAGACTCCCAGACACCCCATTGAGTAGAAGACTTATTACTATCGAGATGCAAAGAATAGATTGACTTAAAAGCCGGATTGGCAATCGCCTCGCCGATTCCCAAAAAAAACTGAAGGATTAATAATTGCCCGGGGCTGGCTATAAGGGTATAAGAGAAAAATCCTATAGCCCGGATAAAATAACCGGCCGCTACAAGATATTCCGATTCTTTTATTTTATCCCCCAGCCTTCCGCCTATATAAGCCATTACGCCGATCGTTATCATATAAACCGAGAAGGTCCAGCCTATGTCTAAAATATTACCGCCAATGTTCTTTACAAAAATGGCGTACAAAGGGCCCAGTAAAGCGGCTCCGAAAACAAATACAAGATTAATTGATACTAATATTTTTAAACTTCTGTTCATTTGGGCGGTTGCTTTAGATCTTAAAAATTATCTGACCAACACCAAAACTTTTAACTCGCTTAATATTTTATCCAAATATTCTTCCAGGGTCGCGGGCTTTACAAAAATATATTTTAATCTATCGTTTTCATTTTTCACAATATAATATCCCCTGTCTGTGATTATGGCATCGCTTATCTGCCCAGGCTCCAGTTGCCCTACCTCCTCCTCAAGTTGCACAAACTCATTATCTCCTTCAACATACCCCTGCGCATCGCCGTACTTTTCTCCTATCTTTTCAAAACTTTCACCGGCCGGGGATGCTTCGGCGAGCTCCTTTATTTTATTTATCCGGCTAAGAGAAACCTGGTTTGCTTTTTTATCCACAGCCAGCCGGGCGTCTAGTTCTTTCTCTATTTCCTCCGTCTCCCGACCGTAAAGACTGATGCCGTATTTTCTTGCCAGTTTAGCTAAGGAAATTCTTTCTATAAATAAAGCCCTAGCGGCCTGGTCAAGCTCAGAGGGGTTATCCAGTTCTTTTTTTAATTCCTCTATTGTTTTTTGGTAATCATAATATTCGATAAAACCGATTTTCGTAACAACCGCCGGCACCGGAATATAACCGGCTATCTGGCGGGTTATTTTATTATCTAAATTGAATTTTAACAAAAGAAGGGCGAAGATAAGATAAAATAAAATCGCTGAAACAACCAAGAATAAAGTGGCTAAAGCTATAATTTTTCCGGCTAACCGGAATCCTTTCCCGAAACCGCCGAAAGCCCCCGATAATTTCTTTCTGGTTTCAAAAAACCATATCTTCCTGGCCCGCTTTCTTCGTTTCTTTCTCTCCCGCCTGATTTTTTCCTCCCGCTCTTTTATTTTAATTTTTTCTTTCTCTTTCTCCACCCTGGCTTTCGCCTCGGCTTCCTTTCGGGCAATGTCTTCTCCCTCCCGCTCTTCCGGCCTCTCTTTTTTTATTTCTTCTTTTATTTTTCTGTCTTCCGACCAGCTCTTCAGCTTATCGCTTAAAACGCGTGTCGGTCCGCCAGGCAGGGACCAGCTCTTGGTTTTTTTATTTCTTCCTGTTCGCAGCGCCTGTATATTCATAGTAGGCAGGCGTTTGCCAGTCCCGGCTTCCTCCCTGGCCGCTTTTTCTATCCGGGCAATCCCGCTCGCCAGTGATCTTTTAAAAGCAACTGGCCGGGAAGGAACAAAAATAACCGGTTTTGATTTTTCTTCTTTTTTATCTTCTGCACCTAAATCCTGGGCCAGATTTTCTTTCCCTTTTAGCACCTCGTTTTTGGTGATAACAATTTTTTTGCCGGCCGGCTTGACTGAACCGGAAGAAATTCCATCAAGCATTTTCCGGACAGGTGAAGAAAAATTTTTCTCCTCACCCCGATCCCTCGGCTTGGGCTCGGGCCGAATGGCTTGCCTGTCCCGGACTAAGTTGGGAGGTTGAAAGGTTTTTCTTTTTTCCCGTTTATCTGTCTCGCCAATAGAATCAAGAACGATTTTTCTCGCTCTGGCTAATTCTTCTCCGCTTAATTTTTTTATGCCATCAAGGCTTTTGTTGGGCATATCTTAAAAGATTATAAAACAATTCGGCTTACGGCAACTTTTTATTAAAAAAATAATTCCACCATCGGCGCAGATTAAAAATAATTCCCGGATTGCTCTGGCTCCCGGCCGGAAGACTGGCGGTAGTGGTGGCGAAAACATCGTCTTTTATCTCCACTACTTTCTCCCCCTCCTTTTTTAACCCCAAATTTAGACGGGCTTTTTCCTCAACGAATTGTTCTGATTCCAAATAAGTAATAAGCCCCTTTAAGTCTTTATTTTTTGATTCAAACTCCGTAATTTCCTTATCCAATTCTCTTATTTCCTTATTTAAATGATAGCGCTTGCTAACATTCTTCGCCAAAGGAAAACTTATAAAGACCACCAAGCCAAAACCAATTAGGGCCAGAAACTTCTGGCTATATATGATTTTAGTAAAAAAACTTTCTCTTTTATTTATCATAACACAATTTCGGGAAAAAAAATATTAAAATTGGGCCGGACTCTTTTGTTTGGCCGTCTTGCCGACAAAATAATGTTTTATCATTTCAATCATAAGAATAGTTAAAAATCCGGTAGAAGCAACCAATAACCAGCTATTTAAGCCCAGGGGAACGGTGGATAAAATCGTCTGCAAGGGCGGCCAATAAATCGCGGCTAAAAGTAAAACCAGGCTGAAAAAAACCGCCCCGACCAAATAAAAATTAGAAAAAGGATTTAACCGCCAAATCGGCCTCTTAAGGCTCCGCAGGCTAAAAACATACATCAAGGAATCAACCCCGATGGCGGCAAAAATAACAGTCCTGACATAATCAATGTCAAAGCTATGCTTTAGTAGGTAATAAAAAATTCCCAGAACAAAAAAATCACGAATCAAGCCGGCGGCAAAAATTATTATTTTCATCTCCTTGTTTACAATATTTTCCTCTTTTTTTATCGGCTTCTCTGATAAAATTCCATCATCGCCTTTTTCAAAAGCTAAAGAAAAATCCGGCAAACCGTCATTGACGATATTAATCCATAAAATCTGGGCGGGCAAAACCGCTAAAGGCGCGCCGGCGATTATCGAACCCGCGATTAAAATCACTTCGGAAAAGCTGTCGGAAATCAAATAAGTTATCACTTTGCGGATATTAGAAAATATAATTCTTCCTTCCAGCACCGCCGAGACGATAGTTTTAAAATTATTATCCAAAAGCACTATATCCGAAGTTTCTTTAGCAATGTCCGTACCGGTGCCGAGAGCCACGCCGATATCCGCCGCTTTTAAGGCCGGGGAATCATTAATCCCGTCTCCGGTCATGGCGACCACTTCGCCCCGGGCCTGCAAGGCCTTAATAATCCTTAACTTATGGTGCGGGCTTACCCGGGCGTAAATATCAATTTTCTTAACTAACTCCTCAAGCTTTTTATCGTCCATCTTTTCTAAAACTTCGCCCGTGATAATATCTTCAGATTTTACTTTTATACCAATCTCTTCCGCGATTGCCCGGGCCGTTAATCCGTGGTCGCCGGTAATTATAACCGGCCTGATGCCGGCCTGGCGGCAGACTTTTATGGTTTCCTTGGCTTCCGGACGCAAGGGATCTTTTAAAGCAATGAAGCCGACAAAAGTCAAATTCTGATCGATCAAATTCCAGTCTTTTTCTGCACTTTCTTTCTCCCAGTCTAAATTTTTTAACTGGCGCATAGCCACGCCCAGCACCCGCAAGCCGGAAGAAGTAAGTTTTTCATAAACCCGCGTTAATTTTTCCTTCTCCTCCTTTGTCAGCTTGCGCCGCTCTCCGCGGTTATAAAACCCTTCCGATTTTTCTAATAATTTTTCCGGCGCACCCTTTTCACAAAGAATATAATTTCCGTCTTTGCCTTTATGCAAGGTAATCATAAATTTTTTTTCACTGTCAAAAGGCAATTCGTCAATCTTCGGTTCAATCTTTAAAAGCTTATCCCGGTCAAGCCC
Organism: Patescibacteria group bacterium; assembly: GCA_028716725.1. Lineage (GTDB taxonomy): Bacteria > Patescibacteriota > Patescibacteriia > Patescibacteriales > JAQTRU01 > JAQTRU01. The sequence goes on from JAQUPG010000009.1 coordinate 38,070, forward strand.
TGATTGCCTGGCGGCTGAGAGCAAAGCAACTTCGGTCGGCGCGCCGATAATTTTCTCTTCGCCCAATTTTTCCGACGGACTTTCCACAAAGGCATTGTTGCACATCATGCCTATTTGCAGGGCCAAGCTGACAATTTTAGCCTCCCGGCTGTCCTGCTCTGAACCCAAAGTCTTTAGCTCAAATTCCCTCTCGCCGATAACAATATTAGATACCTGCATTATGCCTTCGGTTAAAGTGCCGGTTTTATCCGTGCAAATTACGGTCGTGGAGCCCAGGGTTTCCGCCGCCACTAATTTTCTGGTTAAAGCTTTTTGCTTTAAAATTCTCTGCATGCCCAGAACTAAAATCACGGTTACGGCTACGGCCAAACCTTCCGGAATGGCGGCCACGGCGATGGCCACGGCCACTATAAACATCTCAAAAAAATCCCGGCCCTGCCAAACGCCCAGGCCGATAACCAGCAAACAGATAAAAACAACCGCTAAGCCTAAAAATTTAGATAAGCGCAGTAAACGGAGCTGCAAAGGAGTTTTTTCTTCCGGCGTAGCTTTAACCAGGCTGGCAATCTTACCTATCTCGCTTTTAGCGCCAATAGCCGTTACTACGGCTCGACCGCTGCCCCGGACGACGATTGTACTCCCGAAAGTCATATTCTCCTGGTCAGCCAAGGCCGCGCCTTTTGGCAATTTATCTACGGATTTCGAAGAAGGGATTGATTCGCCGGTTAAATTAGCTTCATTGATTTGTAAATTACTGGCCTCAATTATCCGCCCGTCAGCCGATACTCGATTGCCAGCCTGTAAAATTATAATGTCCCCAACCGTTAGCTGGCTACTGTCAACGGTGATTTCTTTTCCGCCCCGCAGGACCAGGGCCCTGTGTTCTATCATTTTTCTTAATTTGCTTAAAGCCCGGTTGGCTTTATTTTCCTGGAAAAAGCCGATGATAGTGTTAAGGATTACGGCTCCGGCAATTACCCCGGCGTCAACATATTCAGAAAGGAAAAAAGAAATGATTGCCGCGGCTAATAAAACATAAATCAAAGGGCTTTTAAATTGAGACCATAAAATAGTTAACCATCCCAAAGGTTTCTCCTCTTCTAACTTATTTGGCCCATATTTCTTAAGCCGTTTTTCCGCTTCTTCGCTCTCTAAACCGTTGGCTGAAGTATTTAATTCTTTCAGGCAGGATTCAATTGTCAGACTGTGAAAATCAGGCATGATCTTGGATATTAGATATTAGGTGTTAGATATAAGTTATTATAACATAATAGCTTACTTAGCAAAATAAAAAACCCACTCCTCAATTTCTTGAAGAATGGGTTTGTTCGGCGCAGTCGCATATGACCGTTATCTTTGTTTAAAAGTCATCGCATTGTCTGGTCCCTCCATTTTTCCATTATCGACCATGGGGGTTACGCCGTTTTCCCCGTTTTTCGGTTTTACCTAAAAAAGGGGGGCCGAAATTTCAGGCCGGAACAGCTTCGCCATTTTTGGCGGCTCTTTTCTCCGCCGTGGTGGCTTTCCGGCAGGAACCGACCTGCGAAAAACCGCCGATTCCTCCCTGGAAAAGATCCACGGGGTCGCCGTTCGGAGAAATTCTGACGAAGTGATGACCAAACAGCGAAATCTGGTCAACCCTCGCCGGATCCGGGATGACCAAAACTTTCATGGTCTTCCCCTTGAATACGACCCAGACGATTTCCGAACTGGTCGTTTCTTTTGTCTCCGACTTACCCACTCCGGCCGGTTTGCTGGAAAGCAATGTCGCTCCGGGCATCTCGACGGAATAAAATTTGCCGCCGGGCTTTTTCCTTATCTTTATAACTCTGGTTTCTCCGGCATTAGAACCGTCCAGCCGAAGGGCAACCACGGTGTTATCCGGAAAAAGAGGAATCTCATCCTCACAAACGAGAACCGGTACCTCGGCCGTACTGCTGTTCAAAAAGCGAATGGCCAATTTTCCCCTGGCGTTGATCGCTGCCAGTTTCTCCAGCCTCGCCGCTTCTTTCTGCCGACGCTTTTCCTCTTCGGCCTGACGGCGGAGGTCGGCGAGTTTTTCCCTCGCCTCTCCACGGAAAATGACCTTGAGAATGCCCGACCAGTTGCCGATCTGGTCCCTGACAATTTCTTCATCGTTGGGACGAAGATCAGCTACTGTCAGATTTTCGATCTTCTTGGCGATGACTTTCTTCGCCTTCTCAAGAAGAGCGTCCTGAGTTATTATCCAGTAGGAGTGCATATCGCTTTCGGAAAACGATATACCCAGCTGGCCAATCTCACCCTTAACTTCGGAAAACTTCTCGCCATACCGGTGGAAAAGGAAAGACAGAAGCGCCTCTTTGAAAGCGGCAATCTTCCGTTCCCTGCTCGCAATGAAAACCACGGCATTGGCGAGATATTCAGAATAGCCTTCGCTCAGGAGAATTTCGACAACCGCTTCGGACTTCGCTCCTTCCGCCAGAATGTCCTTGGCCCTTTTTACTAAAACGACCTGGGCTTCGGCGGGCAGAATCGTTGTCTTGCCCAAGCGGATACCACCGACAATGGACACGACGGTGGCAGCTACCTGGAAGTGCTGCGCCCGAAGAGCCTGATTGCAGTCCGAACAGACCTGATGATGAAAATCTTTCGGGTGCGAAGGAAAAACCTCTTCCCCAATGGAAACCACCGGACATTTCTCCCTCTCGTTACTCTCAAGAAGGAAAAAATCGAGAACGATTTTCAGCTCCTTTGAGCCACTAAAAAAGGTCACGACAATTTTCCCGTCTTCCGGAATGAAATCAACTCCTCTCGGCAGAAACATAGCTCACCTCCATAACTTAAAGTTGGACTGCGTTGTAATAATCAATTTTAATTTTACTTACATTTATATCCCGCCGCTTTTGGCATAAGCCAGGAGCGGCGAAGATAAATATAAACTTTAAAGAGGGTATGCCTCCTTAATAAATATCTCTACAACTATTAAAGGTAAAACCTTCTTTAGCGCAAAAATATTTAACTTAGTATCATAACATACTTTAAAAAACTTGTCAAGTATTTTAGTAAAAATAACTATATTTTGCTAAAATTAAACAAAAAATACGTGTTTTACACGTATTCTAAAACTAAAAGCTAATAGCTAGCACCTAATCCCCTCGGCTCTTGGGCGTAACAAAAAAACCCATATATTTTCCCAACATCAGCCGGGTCTGCGCCTCTAACCCCGGAATGGCGCCAAAAATTATAATACTAAAAGGCAAAACCAGCCATTGTAAAACCATTATAATGTTTTTATACCAGCCGTATTTAGGAGGCCGCGGCGGCAGGAGCGAAGTGGAAATAATGGCAGACACCACTAAGCCGACCATGGCGAAAGTCATCAAAGTCCGGGTAATAAACGGCAGATTGGAAGAAAGGACCGTAGCATTAAAACGGTCTCCGCCCAAAACCATTGGCATCCAGCCGATTACCCCGATAATCAAGGCGTTAGTGGCCCAGGAATGGAAACCGTAAATCTGGATAAAAATCCGGCTGGCCATTTTTCTTTTGGGCAGCTCTTTCCGTTTTTTTATGGTATTAAAAACCAGATAAGGGATATTTTCCACCCCCCAGCCCCAGCGCCGCTGCTGTTTATAAAGGCTCCTGGCTGTCTGGCTGACGGTTTCATCCATAGTCACGTCCATAGATACCGGAAAATGAAGCGGCTCAACCCGATAATCACCCTTATAATAAAGAAGGCAATGCCAAAAAATCCGGGAATCTTCGCTGACCATAGTGGTTGACCAAAAGTCTATATCAACGAGGGCGCGCCAGGTCATAGAATGGGAAGAATAGGTGGCTAATTTTTCCTGGCGCATCTGTTGCATCATCTGCCAAAAAGTATTGGAGGAAGCCGCCACCCGGGCGAAAAACGAGGACTGCCAGATATTATTATGGTAAACCGGGACCGGCTGATAACTGGCCCGGTACGGAGAAGAAACTGTTAAAAATTTATAAGTTAAGCAGAAGAAGTATCCGGGTTTAACGACGGTGTCAATATCAAAAACGCTCACCAATATTTTATCATGGTCAAATTTCTCCTTATCAATAATTTCCTCTTTTACCCGCTGGGCGGCCCAGGCCTGGTTGGCACCCTTGCCCTTTAATTCCCCGGCAATATCCGGATGGACCGTAATCAAAAAATTCTTGAATTTAGGCCCGAACTCCCGCCTTATCACTTCCGCCCTTTCTTTAGCCGCAACGCCCGCCCGGCCCTCAATCGCTAAAACCACTACCATTTTTTCCGGCGGATAACCATCGCGGATTAAACCTTCAAAACTCGGTCTGATAACCTCCAAACTCTCATTATAGGTCGGAAAAATTATTAGTTGGATTATGTCCGGCCAGGCCATCCCCCTTTTGGCCAAGCAGCCGTTCTCCGATTTTTTTCTTTCAGCGCGCGGAATATCGGGGTCAAGATAGCAAGAAGGAGAAGCCGCCAGTTCCTCGCATTTTTTCCGCCAATCTATTTTTATATTCTCTCTTAATCTCCGAAAGGAAATCAGTAAATACAAGCCAAGATATAAAACTAAAAGAAGCCAATAAACGTCAAAGGCAATTAAAAAATAAGCTACCCAAATCGGCTGGAAATATGATCCGGCCAAAAGAATAAATAAAGTCCCCCAGGATAAAAACCCGGGTAAAATTTCCAAAAGCCGGTACAATTTTCTGTCTGAACCGGACAATTCAATGGCTTTACCTGCTTTTAAATAATCCATGGAAATAATTAGTTGTTCTGCGGTTAAAGACCGCAAAGTTAAAAATAATCAATAACCAATTACCAAATACCCCAACAACCAAATTTTTATTATTGATTATTGAGGTTTGTTTGATTATTGGTTATTGGAGTTTGGTTATTTATAAGAAAATTATCCAATTTCTATCTCCTCCCCTTCCTTGATGTTCCTCTCATTATTCCCACCGCTAAAATTATTTTTAAATTCATTTTTCTTTCTATCCTTAAAGTCAACCGGCTGGATTTTTTTTATCTCTTCCAGGGTTAATTCCGGCCCCGACTCTCCCCTTAAATCTTCCTCTTCTATCCTTTTTAGCTCCTCCTGCTTGCTTTTTTTTCTCAACTCCACTTCCTGCCGTTTTTCCTCGCGCAGAGCCGATAAGCATTCCTTGCAGTAGACCGGGCGGATGCCGTCCGGCTTAAAAGAAATTGTTGTTTTCTTTCCGCAGCGGGAACAGATAACGTCAAACTCATTATCCCTATTATCTTCTTTTTTGCCCGCCCCGCCAAGGCGGTAATTTTCCTCTCTTTTCGCTCCGCCGGAATTTCTAACGGGGTTTGCCCTCGTATCCGCCGCTAATCTCTCCACTGGTCTTTTGGCCGGGGCCGGCCTGTCAATCCTGCCCGGGGCGCTCTTTTCTTTTTCATCCTCTCCCCCGTCGTTTTCGTGCCAGCGCATAATTTTATCTTCAACAATTTTTCTTTCCTTGGCATACCTTTCCCGCGTAACCCTTATAACTTTTTCCACATTGTTGGTTTTTTCTCCTTCAGGCAGAGGCGTCAAACCCCGGGCGGAGAACGGGTCGGAAGCAATACCGTCAATCATCAGCTTTAGGTACATCTCATACTTCGGCAGACTGACCAAATCCTCTTCGGTAAAAGTCGGGGTAAATTCCTTTACTAGCTCCTCGGCGTCAGTCGCCCCGACGCGAAAAACTATCAAGGTGCCGATATTGCCGAAAACCGCCGCCTTAACAACATCTCCCAGCTGTTCAATATACTGGTTAGCCATAATTAAATCAAGGCGGTATTTTCTCGCTTCTGATAAAATATTAGCAAAACTATCAGTGGTAAAATTTTGGAATTCATCAATATAGAGATAGCAATCCCTTCTTTGGTTTTCCGGAATATTAACCCGGCTCATGGCCGCCAGCTGGATTTTAGTAATCATCATTGAGCCAAGCAAAGAGGAATTATCCTCCCCGATCCGGCCTTTGCTTAAATTCATTATTAAAATTTTCCCCTCGTCCATAATCTCGCGCATGTCAATTGAAGACTTAACCTGGCCGACAATATTGCGGATCAAGGAACTAGATAAAAATTGCCCGACTTTATTCTGGATAGGCGAAACCGCCTCGGCCGCGAATTTATCCGCATAACCGGCAAACTCGTTAACCCAAAAAGCTTTGACGACCGGGTCCTGAATTTTGGCAATTACTTTTCTCCGAAAAACCTTGTCGGAAAGCATCCTGGTAACTCCCAATAAGGTTGAACCCGGATAATCCAAAATCGCTAAAATGGAATTGCGCAGAATATATTCCAGCCGCGGCCCCCAGGAATCAGCCCAAAGTTTCTGAAAAACCCCGATCAGGCCGGAAGCAACCAGGTGCCGCAAATGCGGAGCCACCTGCTCCACCACATTAAAAGCAATCGGATACTCCATGTCTGCCGGATTAAAATAAATAGTGTCGTTAATCCGGTTGGTAGGAATATACTCAATTATCTTCTCCGCTAAATCGCCGTGCGGATCCACTACAGCCACGCCCCGGCCGGCCCGGATATCTTCAACAATCATATTTTCCAGAACTGTTGATTTGCCCATGCCGGTTTTGCCAATCAAATACATGTGGCGGCGGCGGTCGTCTTCTTTTATGCCAAATTTTCTTCTTTCATTGCGGAAAGTTGTTTCGGCAAAAACCGTAATTAACTTATCCATATCCTGCGGAAAATAAAAAATTAAAGATAAAAAACTAAAAATGGTAAAATAATTTCTGAAAATCAAATATCCTTCCATCTCTTACTTTTATGCCTTCGCTGGCTAACATTTTTACTTTAGCTTTTATGCCTTTATTAAATCCTCCTATTTTTCCATTACTTTTTACCACTCGATGGCAAGGCACAATTGGGGAATAAGGATTTTTGTTTAAAGCATTGCCCACTGCCCGGCTTGCCCTTCTCCGGCCAATAATTCTGGAAATTTCCCCATAAGTCGTTACCCGGCCAAACGGAATTTTTCTGGTTGCTTCCAAGACCGCTTTCTCAAATATTGATAACCTCATATTTTAAGATAAGCCCAACAAAAAGCCGGGGTTAACGGGGTAAATATTTTTCTAGATCCGCGGGAATTTTTGTTCCTCCGTTCCCATTTATCAGGTTCCCCAAGAGATCACTGCCGCCAAGATTCTCTAAATTCAGACCTACCCCTCCGCCTAATAAACTTTTATACTGCTGGAAAACGCCCTTTAGCAAAGGCGGCAGATAAATAATACCTAAAATAATCGGCACCACCACAATTAAAACCTTTAAAAAACTCCAGACATTCTGCCAGAACATATAGCTTTTTATTTTCTTTACCATTTTATGAGTTTCCGCCGTCAGCTTTAAATTTTCTTCCAAAAGTTTTTTTATTTCGTCTTCCATATTAAATAAATTTTCAATTTTCAATTAATAAATAACTAATTTTTAATTGAAAATTTAATCATTGAAAATTCATTGAAAATTGTAAATTGAAAATTGATAATTTTTTCTATGTCATCTCGCTTCGCATCTCTCCGCGTATTTCCTCCCTGTCTTAACCATCTCCCCCATCTCTTTATCCTTGAACGGCGACAAACCTTGAAAACTTTCATCAACCAAATCCGTTCCGCCCTTAAACTTCTGCAGAAACCAATTATCAGCCCCCTTTATGAGCCGGCCGATTTTTTCTATATCTTCTTTCCCCAGAAGGCCGGGCACCATTGTTGTCCTAAATTCATGGGGCAATCCGCTTTCTCTTATTATTCTAACACTTTTTTCAATTTTTTTGAAATCAACCCGGGCATTGACCACTTTTTGGTACTTGTCTTCCGGTGCCTTTATGTCCATAGCCAGATAATCGACCAACTTTTCTTTAATCAATTTTTCTAACATTTCCGGCTTAGTGCCGTTAGTGTCAAGCTTTACCAAATACCCTAATTTTTTTATTTTCTTTATAAAGCCGGGCAAATCCTTATGAAGGGTGGGCTCTCCGCCGGTAATTACGACTCCCTCAAGCTTATTTCTTCTCTTTGTTAAAAAATCAAAAAGACCATCCTCCCTTATAAGAGCATGATCCTTTTGGCTTGCCTCGTTAGATACCGATACGGATTTAACGGGGCTTATTGACGAAATATTTTTTAACCTGCCGGCCTTTTTCTCGGGCCAGACAAGCATAGGGTTATAGCAAAAATGGCAGCGGAAATTGCACCCTTTGGTAAAAATAATGGCCGCAATCCTGCCGGGATAATCAAGTAAGCTAAATTTTTGCAAACCGCCTATTAACATAGGGATAATTTTAAAATGATCGGGATTATTTTAGACAATTGGGATAAAAGAGCTCCCAAAAATCTTAAAACATCCCAAAAATCTTAAAACATCCCGGAATAATTATGCTTTTATCTTAAATGTTTTCCGGGTTAAAAATTCTTCCTGCTTGCCGTCATTCCATTGTTTGACCGGCCGCAAGTAACCGCAAACCCGGCTGTAAATTTCGCACTCTTGTCTTTTTATTTTTATCGGAGACATATGGGGAAATGTCAGAAACCAGGAACTAGAAATCAGAAAATATTTTTCTAATCACTAGGCCAATTTCTTTATTTTTATTTTATTTAATTATTAAATTATTTCGTCTAAGATATGGCGCCGATAATATCCATATCAAGCCTGGAGGAATCTTCTTCATCTCTTGGGGCGGCGACATAAATTTCTTCTCTCTTTCCCCCGTCTCCCTCGGTGTAGCCGATTTCCTCATCGCACTTGGGACAAAACTGGTGCTCTCCGGCAATATAGCCATGCTTGGGGCAGATAGAAAAAGTCGGGGTAATTGTAAAATAAGGCAGATGATAATTTTGGGCGATAGTCTTAACTAATTTTTTAACCGCCTCAGCTGAAGGCAGGGCTTCTCCGATGAAAGAATGGAAAACTGTCCCGCCCGTATATTTAATCTGGATATCATCCTGCAAATCTAGGGCTTCAAATAAATCATCCGTATGGCTTACCGGCAACTGGGAAGAGTTTGTATAAAAAGGAGAGGCATTTCTGGCTCGAACCGCTTCTTCATTGGCGACAATAATCTCCGGGTATTTGTCCTTATCAATCCGGGAAAGCCGCCGGGAAGTCCCTTCTGCCGGCGTGGCTTCTAAGTTATAAAGATGGTTGGTTTTATTTTGATAATCCATCATCTTTTCCCGCATATAATCAAGGATCTCCAAGGCGAATTCTTTCGCGGCCGAAGTGGTGATGCTGCTCCTTAAGGGGGAAAAATTAAGCAGAGCTTCATTCATGCCGATAATGCCAATCGTGGAAAAATGGTTGTTCCAGTATCCGCCGAACCTTTCTTTTACGTTCGTTAGATAATGGCGGGCATAGGGATAAAGGCCGTTTTCGGTTAATTTTTCTAAAATATCCCTTTTAGTCTCCAGGCTCTCCTGGGCAATCTGCATAAGGTTGTCCAGGCGGGAAAAAAATTCTTCTTTGGTTTTTGAAAGATATCCGACCCGGGGCAGGTTGATGGTAACGACGCCGATAGAACCGGTTAAGGGATTGGCGCCAAATAACCCGCCTCCCCTCTTCCTTAATTCCCGATTATCAAGGCGCAGCCGGCAACACATGCTTCTGGCATCCTCCGGATTCATGTCTGAATTAATAAAATTAGAAAAATAAGGAATGCCGTATTTAGCGGTCATTTCAAAAATTTTTGTCGCTACGGATGAATCCCAGGGAAAATCATTGGTAATATTATAGGTCGGGATCGGGAAAGTGAAAACCCGGCCCTTGGCGTCTCCCGCCATCATTAATTCGGCAAAAGCGATATTAAACATGTCCATCTCTTTCTGGAAATCCTTGTATTTTTCCGCCTGCACCTTGCCGCCGATAATGACATTTTCCTCTCCGGTGGTTTTGCCCGGAGTTAAATCAAGGGTAATATTGGTAAAAGGCGTTTGAAAACCGACCCGCGTCGGGACATTTATATTAAAAAGAAATTCCTGCAAACATTGCTTTACTTCTTCGTAAGTAAGGTTGTCATACCTGATAAAGGGGGATAAATAAGTGTCAAAGCTGGAAAAAGCTTCCGCCCCGGCCACTTCCCCCTGCAGAGTGTAGAAAAAATTTACGACCTGGCCCAAAGCCGTGCGAAAATGCTTGGCCGGCCCGGACTCAACTTTTCCGCTCACGCCTCGGAAACCCTGCAATAATAAATCCTTTAAATCCCAGCCTGCGCAATACGGAGCCAATATCTGCAGGTCATGAAGATGAAAATCGCCGTTCTTATGGGCCTCCCGGACGCGAGCCGTATAAACCTTGTTCAGCCAATAATGGGAAGAAATCGTTGAAGCCAGATGATTGTTAAGGCCCTGAAGGCTATAGCCCATGTTTGAATTTTCTTTTACCCGCCAGTCGGCCTGCTCAATATATTCCTCCATTAAGTCATTGGAATTTACCATGGTTGACTTTAGGTCGCGCAACCTGGCTCGCTGGTCGCGGTAAAGGATATAGGCTTTCGCAATTTTAATGGACCGGTTTCTGATTAACACTTCTTCCACAATATCCTGAATTTCTTCCACGGCCGGAATGCTGCGGAAATGAAACTTGCTTTTTAGGATTTCCATCACTTCATTACTAAGCCTTTCCGCCAGCTCTTCATCTAAAATCCCAACTGCCTCGGCCGCCTTGGTTATGGCGCTCTCTATTTTTTTCCGGTCAAAATTAACAATTTCGCCCGACCTTTTTCTAATTTGAGAAACTGTTTCTTGCATGGGATTGATTATAAGTTTAAATTATTTTTTATTCACCTTTTTCTTGCCGTCGGTTTTTAATAACTTATTAAGCTCTTTCCGGAAAGTCTGGGCGTCTTTAAAGGATTCATAAACGGAAGCAAAACGGATATAAGCGACCTGGTCTACTTTTTTTAAATGCTTCATTATAATCTGGCCGACCTGGGAAGAAGTTATTTCGCTTTTTCTTAAAACCTGAATATCGCGCTCAATGGAATGGATAAGCTTTTTAAACTTATCGTCCGTAACCGACCTCTTTTCCAAAGCCTTCTTCAGCCCCTTAACCACTTTTTCCCGGTCATAAGTTTCTTTCCGGCCATCCCGCTTAACAATCATTAAGTCCAAAATCTCCATTTCCTCATAAGTGGAGAAGCGAAAGCCGCATTTTAAGCATTCCCGTCGGCGCCGGATGGATAAACCGTCGGTCGCCACCCGGGAGTCAATTACTTTTGTGTCTAGATAATAGCAGACCGGGCATTTCATATGATATTATTAAGATAATAAGGCCCTTGCCTTATAATTTTTGAGCAAACAAAAAACACCTATCTTTAGTCAATTCTTTGGTGCCTATCTCCCTTTTAAGGTTCGCTAGGTGTTTTGAAAGAAAACTGGGGAAAAGCTTTATATCTATATCTAGTGTCCACGATATCTACTCCACCACTACATATTGTATCTACTTAATATTATATACCCGTTGAAATTTCTTGTCAAGGTGGAAAAACTTATCTAATTTTAGCCCGATTTTTAAAAAATATTAATGCATCCTTTATCAAGGCAGGGCTTTTTTGAAAAATGGGCTGTGGATAAGTGGAAAAATATAATCTCTCCATCCCGGAATAAGACCGCCGGATATTTTTAACTGCAGAAATCGTCTTGACAAATCCAGAAAAAAAAGATAAAACATAGTCAAAAGTTAGAATTCTTTCCTAATTAAGGAGGGGGTATGAAAAAAATAAGCTGGAAATGGCTGGCAGGAATAATCTCGGCCATAACTTTAACCGCTTTCATCGTCCGCTGGGCCATGAAATTCTATGACCGGGGAGAAACCAACGAAGATGTAACCTGGGTTGGATAAAGCTTTAGGAGGTAAACAAAATGAGTAATTCAGACGGAAGAGTTATGATTGACCCGGAGAAGGGGGCAAACAAAGGAGTAATAATCTTCTTAATAGCCGTTGCCGTTATTATTATTATTTTCTACATTGCAGTCAACGGAACACAGGAAGAAAATCCGGTTGAACCAACTCCGGTCGAACAGACGGTTCCCCAATAAACCGGGATGCCAATCAATACCTAAAAGCTACGCCTGCGCGTAGCTTTTTAAAATATTAAAAAAGGAGAGGACGAATAAATTCGTCTCTCCCCTGCTTTTTTACCTCATTTCAAAAGTCCATAATCCAGAATCGCTTTAGCAACATGGCCACCATGCTTATCTTTAAAGAATTCATCCAGTTCTTCTCTGGCCGCCTGCGCCTCTTCCGTCTTTCCCATCTTTTCCATGGCCGAGATTCGGACCAGAATAGCGAAGCTACCCCAGTCGGGGTCTGCCGCCGGCGAAATCTGACTGGTGATTTCCACTGCCCTTCCCGGATAGCGGGAAAGTTCGCAAAGAGCGCGGAGCGCTACCTCCGCATCAGCAAAAGCGGGCTCAAGGGCTTCGGGCAGTTCATACAGGAAGCTAACATCCGGTCTGCCCAGATATCTCCCCTCCACTACCCAACCGTAGAAAGCCAAGTGGCGAAGAACATTAGCTCGCCAGCGAACATCGTTGTCGGAGGGAGCCCCCTCAAGAATAAGAGCTGCCAGATAATCCAGAAATTCGCAAGCGGATTTTGTAAACTCTCCGTAACGCTCACCAATCCCCTTATTGAGTAGGATCGCTTCGTTTAGCCATTCGTAAGCGGCATTATAAAGAGACAGAGATTCTTCCCGCTTTTCTCCAGATGCTTCAGCTCTTTCAACTGCAGTTTCGTGACACTCTGCCGCTTTGGCAAATTCTCCGGTCGGATGATAAATCCCCCAGGCGCTGTGATAGAGCCATAGCCCGAACAAACGACCTTTCCGCGGATGGTCATCCGGCAAACGGTCAATACGCCGTTTTATTTCATCCAAGGCCTCAAAAGCCACCTGCATATCCCACTTCCCAATCTGCCTCCGCCACCCATTAACATGCTCAAGTAAAAACCAAATCTTGAGGACCGGGTTGTCGGTCTTGTTAAAAGCGGCAATACAAATATTAGACCAAACTCGTGGCTGATTCAATTCATAGAGAATCTTCTTCGCCCATAGCCAGTCGCGGGAATCGGTATCTTCCGGAAACTTTACCAATTCTTCGGCAACGGCCTCCTGACCAATCGTCTCCGCCATTTCAATGCTCCCCTTTCAGGAATTTAGAAACAATGGATTTGTTAAATGAACATTTATATTTTTATTTTATATTCCATGCTATCACGAAAATATCGTTTTGTCAATCATAAAAAAGAAACGGCTGTAAACCATTTCTTTTTATATTTTTAAATTTATAAATTTATTCAAAGCTACATCATCTTCCTTCGGATAAATGCCGGGATGCCTAATTCATCGTCCTCTTCCGGTTCTTCTTGGGCTTTTTTGCTGGCTGGTTCGGCCTGGGCCGCGCGCAAAGGGGAAATCTTGCTTTTCTTTTTCTCTTTCTTCTCCTGCTCTTTTTCCTCTTCCTCAATAAAAGGATTGGGGGTATAAGGCCTTTCGTTGCCTGTTTTTATAAGGCCCGGACCCCGGCCGTTAAAACCGGTCGCCACGACCGTTATCTTTATTTCATCTTTCAGCTTATCATTGATCACGGCGCCAAAAATAATCTTCGCGTCTTCATCGGCTGAAGCTGTTATAACTTTGGCCGCTTCATTAACTTCAGTCATGCCCAAGGTCGGACCGCCGGTAATAGTGAAGACTATGCCCCGCGCTCCCTCAATCGACATATCAAGGAGGGGCGAACTGATGGCGGCCTTAGCCGCTTCAATCGCTTTATTCTCGCCCGAAGCCTGGCCGATTCCCATGAGGGCCGAACCGGCGTTGGACATAACGGCTTTAACATCGGCAAAATCAGCGTTAATAATCCCGGGCACAGTTATTATTTCGGCAATGCCGGCTACGCCCTGGCGCAAGACGTCATCCGCCACCATAAAAGCTTCCAGGAGCGAAGTTTTCTTATCTATAACCTGCAATAATTTATCATTGCAAATTGTAATAATCGTATCGACTTTATCGGCCAGTTCGGTCAATCCTCTTTCAGCAATATTTTTTCTCTGCCCGCCCTCGAACTGGAACGGCTTAGTCACAACCGCCACGGTCAACGCCCCCAGGTCCCTGGCAATTTCAGCCACAATCGGCGAAGCGCCGGTGCCGGTCCCGCCGCCCAAACCGCAGGTAACAAAAACCATGTCTGAATCTTTTAAAATATCCCTGATTTCGTTCTGCGATTCTTCCGCGGCCTGCTTGCCCAGTTCCGGGTTCATCCCCGCTCCTAAGCCCCGGGTAACCGATTTCCCAATATGAAGCTTCTGGCTGGCTTTATTATAATGGAGAGCCTGGACATCAGTGTTGATGGCGACAAAATCAACTCCCTTTATTCCTCCCTCTACCATCCGATTGATGGCGCTGCCGCCGCCGCCGCCGACTCCGATTACTTTTATTTTGGCGAACGTTTCTGCGGCTGGTTTTACTTCTGCCATATATTTAGTTAAAAGTTATAAAGTTAAAAGTTATAAAGAAACTTTTTAAGCTTTACCAACTTTCTATGAGGTTTTAACTATTTATTATTGTATACCATCACAAAAAAAATGGCAAGACCCCTCCGCCTTTGCCACTTTTTAAGCTGAACAAATTTTTTATACACCCCGTACAACTATTTAAAACACCCTACGGAATAAGGGAAGAAAACCATTTCTTCATTTTCTCGACCGTCTTATCAATCGTTTCCCCGCCCGGCCATTTGCTTCTTTTCCCTCCGACCAAATGGTCGCCCCAAACAACTAAACCCAGGGCGGTTAAGAATTCCATATCATTAACTTTATCAATCACCGTATCAATGTTTTTTGTACTGCCCAGGCAGACCGGCAGCCGTAATTTTTTCTTTCCGGTTTCAACTAAATCCGCGAGCTTAGCCCCGCCGCCGACCAAAAAGACTCCGGCCGGAAGCATCCCGGACCGGTCTATCTTTTTAAGCTCCTCATCGATTTTCTCAAAAATTTCTTCTACCCTGGCTTCAATAATCTCGGAAATATATTTCCTTGAAACCACGCTTATTTCATCGTCAACTTCTTCTTCCTTCGCCAGTTCCGAAATATCAATCTCGTCTTTTTTGGAAAACTGGTCCGATTTGGCGCTGCCGTATTCTATCTTTATCCGTTCCGCCAAGTTTATCGGGCAGCGCAGGCCAATAGCGACGTCGGAGGTTATGTGCTCGGAGCCGATGGGTAAAACCGCCGTATGTAGAAGTTCCCCCTCTTCATAAACCGCTAAACCGGTAGTGGAGGAACCGATATTAACCAGGGCCACCCCCAGCTCTTTTTGCTTATTATTAACAACGGCCTCGGCCGCCGCCAAAGGCGACAAAACCAAATCTTCAATGTCAAAGCCGGTGCGGTAAATAGCCTTGGTTAAATTCTTTATCTGGCTGGAAAGGCCCTGAATAATTAAAGTTTCCACCTCGAGGCGAACGCCGCTCATGCCAATCGGGTCTTTTATATCTTCCTGGTTGTCAACGGTAAACTTAACCGGAATAACATGCAAAATTTCATAGTTGGGAGGAACGGACATCGCCCGAGCCGCTTCAATCGCCCTTTCCACGTCGTCTTCGCTGATTTCGCCGTCGCTTTTCCCCACCGCCACCACGCCCCGGCTCTTGGTCGCCTTAATATGCGGGTCATTAATGCTCACCCAAACGCTGTTTAAGGGCGCGCCAATCAAACGCTCGGCCTTTTCCAGACAGGCGGAAATAGAAGAAGTGGCATCCTCTATGCTGTTGACCATTCCCCGGTTAATGCCTTCGGCCGGAACCGAAACCGCTCCGATTATCTGTAATTTCTCCCCTTCCCCCTGGTTTACTCTTTGGCCGACCACCAATCTCACGGCGGTTGAACCTATATCCAAGCCGGCGATTATGTCCTCTTTCATATGTTTATTAATAGTTAATTATATTATTATTATACTAAATTATTCTTTTTTTGCCAACTAAAACAAACCTAAATACCAATTAATTGCTTTATCTCCCCAAAAAATTGTAAAAATCGTAGCGCTCGCCAAAAAGACGCCAAGAGGAATTTCCGAGCTCCATTTCTTCTTATTGGAAATTATAAGAGCCAGGCCGATAATTGAACCGATAAAATAAGCCGCCAGAATAGCCAAAATCAAATGGCCCGTGCTCCCCAAAGAAAAACCCATCAAAAGCCCCAGCCTGATGTCGCCGCCGCCAATCCATTTCCCCCGGGAAATAAGAAACTGAAAAAGAAAAAAGCTTCCCCCGATTGCCCCGGCAACTATTAAGCTCAGCCAGCCCGTTCCCAATACCAGATTCAAAATAAAAACCGCCAAACAGGCAGGCAGGGTAACCTTGTCCAAAATTAAATTCCAGCGCAGATCATAGATAAAAACTACAATCATCACCGCGATTACAAACCAATCACGCAAAGTTAAAGTTAAAAAGTTAAAAGTAAAAGGAAATTCGTAATTCGTAATTGATAATTGATAATTAAAATAAAAGGACAAAACAAATAAAACTCCGGTCAAAAATTCCACAATCGGGTATTGTATAGAAATTCTTTTTCGGCAGTGCCGACATTTCCCACCCAATAAGACAAAACTCAAAATAGGAATATTGTCATACCAAGCGATCTGTTTTCGGCAGAGGGGGCAATAAGAACGGTTCCACATTCCTTCCTTTTCATGCAAGCGCCAAACCAGACAGTTTAAAAAGGAGCCGATAATTAAGCCGAAAAGAAAAATAAAGCTTAATATGATATAAGTCATAATATTATTTAGTTAAAATTATCAATTTATAGGGCCAGCGCATAATTTTCAAGAGAATCCATTTTAATTTTCCGTAATGCTTCCTAAAAAAATAACCCTGGGAATCATAATACATCTTTTTTCGGTCAACGGAAATTTTAACGCTTTTTCCTCCTAAATGAATAAGGCGCGCCGAAGAAAGAACAACGGTTTTAAAACCAAAATTTTTAGCGCGCTTGCAGAGATCAATATCTTCGAAATACATAAAAAAATTTTCATCAAACCCGCCGATTTTTCCCCAGACATTTTTTCTAATTGCCAGAGCGGCCCCGCTCACCCAGTCAACTGTAAAACTTGATTTATTTCCCTCCGGCTCCTGGCCGGAATTCCTCACCAGCAAGCCGACTAAGCCCGGGAAACGGCCATAAGCGTATTTCTGGCTTGTTCCGTCCGGTAAAATCAGCCCCGGGCCGATAATCCCGACTTCCGGATTTAAAAGAAAAAATTCTTTTATGGGAGTTAAAATATCCTCTTTAATTATTGTATCGCTGTTTAAGAAAAAAAGATACTCTCCGCTGGCAATTTTCGCGCCCTGATTATTGGCGGGCCCGAAGCCGATATTCTTTTTGTTGGCAATAAGCTTAATCCTCTGGCCAAAATCGGCATTTAACATCTCCGCGCTGCCGTCGGAAGAATTATTATCAACCACGATTATCTCAAAGTCTTTCCGGCCGCAACTTGAAAAAATTGAAACCAGGCAATTTTTCAATATCTCGCGAGTATTAAAGCTGGTAATAATTATTGAAAAAAACATATCGCTTTATTCCCTCTCAAAATAAAAATGGAACGCCTCCTCATTCAGGGCCTTATTTAAATTTAATAATTCACCCACGCTTATGTCGGAATAGCAAAACTCATATACGCCGTTGATCTTCTTCCCCAAATAATAATATATTTTCCTTAATAATCTGCTTTTATTTAACATTAACGAAGACCGGTCCCTAAAAAAATACTTAATTTTAAAATTATTTTTTTCCAGCTCCCGAAGCAGTCCCAGCCCCGCGTCTTCCAAAAAGCAGCAATGCAATTCCATAAATATCTTTAACGGCTTGGCGCCGGATAAAATATTTTTCATCCCTTTTATAATCTCGGTTTCATAGCCCTCGACATCCATCCTGATAATGTCGGGATAAATATTGCCCTGGCTGAAAGAATCCAAGGTTAAAACTTTCACCGGGATCTTCTTGGAAGAGTTATTGCCGCCACGGCGTTCCATTGAACACCAATTGCTTTTCTTTGATAAATATATATAATCATCTCTGTCCTGCCCGCCGATAGCGAGATTGTGGACAGAAATATTTTTATAATTATTCAAGCCGATATTCTTTTTAAGTAATTTTACATTATCGGGCACCGGTTCAATAGCATATACCCGCCCTTTATCACCGACTATTCTCGCTTCCAGCAAAGCGTAATAGCCAATATTGGATCCGATATCATAAACAACGTCCCCGGGTTTTAGAAGCCGCTTAACCAATTCGGTGTGAAAAGGCTCGCGGTTGCGCGCCAGGAGGAGATCTTTGGCTATGCCGGGGTCATCTAAATCCAGTCTCATCTTGCTGCCATGGATCTTTCTAATTATATACCTGTCCCTAAAAACAAGCCTTGTTTTTACCGAGTAAGATATAGAATCAAATAATTCTATGAGATGGCGGAATATAAAAAATATTATTCTGAAGCCGAAGGTGCTTAAATCATCGGCAGCAAACCTCTTTTTCGCTTTTTTTATAAATTTCGATAAATTCATCGTCTTTTATTTTAATTGGCTAATAAACGATTTTATATCGCTGTTGTCCGGAGATAATTTAAGGGCCTTCTCCGCATATTCCAGCGCTCTGGCCTTATCTCCCCCTTCCCGGTAAAGCAGGGCAATGGCCTGCGGCCAAGCAACGTCTTCCGGGTTTAACATATATCCCCTCTTGTTGTAAAAAATGGCCTTATCTAAATCTCCCTTTTTATAATAAACATCCGCTATTTCTTTGTAAAGGCGCAAATAACTCGGATTAAATTCCAGCGCCTGCCGATAATAATCCAGGGCCTTGTCCCAGTCTTCCTGATAGCCCGCGGCCAAACCCATCATCTCAAATAAATGCACTTCTTCCGACTTTATCTCTTCCTTGTGCTCATTATTAAGAAAGGGGTTATCCAGAGCCGGAAAAATGGCGGCCGCCTTATTAAAATCAGCCATGGCCGCTTCATAGTCTCTCTGCCAAAGCTTCATTCTGCCCAAATCTTCATAAGTCGTAGTGATAAAGGGGCTTATTTCTATTAAATTCTTATAATCTCCCTCAGCCCCCTCATAATAAGCCGGATCAATATAATACCCGAACAAGGACTTGGCATGGGCGATATGGGTTAAGGCGTAAAATCCATATTCGCGGGGACCGATAGAATTGGCCATGCTAAGAATATTATTATATAAATCAAGCCGGCTTTCTTTTGAGGCTACGGCCTCAAAACAATTTAAATTGTGGTAAATATAGCGTTCCTTGTAAAAAGTGCTTATCGGGTTTAAGGCAACGGTTTTTTCCATATTATCCAAAATTTGGCGGCAATCTTTCCTTACCTCCGCTTTCCTGGTTTTCATATAATAATAATCAGCCCGCCAGGCATTAAGGTTATAATAACAGATTAAAACTGCGCTTAAAAAAAGCAGGGCCAGCCAGATTAAAATTAAAGAAACCGGCTGAAAAAAATTTTTTTCTCTTCCGCCGGAGCGGCCGAAGGAAGAGGCGGGAAAAATAATAACCGCCAGCATGGCCAGCATGAGATAAAAACAAACATAACCGACCGTCAAAGAAAAACTTAATAAGTTATTAGAAAAATAACCGGCCAGCGCGGCCAAAAGAAAAATAACCAGCCAGGACTCTCTGGTGGGGGCCGATGTCTTTAAATACCGAAACGCCACCATAAAAATATAACCCAGAAATAAAGTGAAAAAAATCAGCCCGGCTAAGCCGAATTGTAAAATTATATCAAATAAAGCGTTATGGGAACGGTCCGGAAAAGTATTTATTTCTTCATATATGCCCCACTCCGGCTGGTAATCTTTAACAAAAATATCAGCCAGCGTTTCCGGCCCGTAACCGATTAACTTTCTCTCCCAACTAGCCTGCCTGAATTCCCGCCAAGCCGCCTGCCAATAATAAAGCCTTATCCTGTTAGAACCGCTCTTTAAATAAAAAATGCTTTCCAGCCTGTTGGAAAAATTTAATTTCCCGGGTATTTGCGAAAAATCCTTCTTTAAATAAAAAATATTAAAAGAAACCGCAATAACAATTCCGGCCAACCCCATTCCGATCAGGCCCAAAGCCATTTTTTTCTTTTTCTTTATAAACAGAAATAAAACCGCTAAAAGGAAGAGAAAAGTAAAAAGGCCCAACCAGGCCGCCCGGCTATAAGTAAAAATCAGGCAGGCGGTTTGGGCTAGTATTAGAACAGCGGCCAGGAAACGGCTGAACCAACGTTTATATAAAAAGATAAAGCCGAAAATACTTAAAGGAATAACCAGAATCAAATATTGCCCAAAAAAATTAGGCTGGCCTAAAGTAGAAAAAATTCTGCCGGTATAAGTAATCTTCTCTTCCCAATCCAGGGGGTCAAGATTAAAATATTGAAGTAAACCGTAAAGACAGACAGGAATTGAAGAAAATATCAAAGCTTCTACGGCCCTTTTTACCCTTGGCCAGTCTCTCAAAGTTAAAGCCAGAAGAATAAAAAACATCCAATAATGGAGAAAGTTATAAAAACCCTGCTGCCGGCCATAACTGCCCCAAAAACTCAAATCAGGATGAATTGAAAAATAGGTAGAAATAAAGACTGACAAGCCGAACAGAACCAATAATATAAACGGTTTCCGGAAAGAGCGCCAGGGGCCAATCCCGCCAATAAATCCCGCACCTTTCAGCGGTGCCTGATACACCGCCGAAAGGTGCGGGATAAAAACTTTGGCGGTAAAGGCCAAGAAAGCTATCGTTAAAAGAACCCTGAAGATAACCGCCTTATTAAGTTCAAAAACATTATAATTCTCCTGGGTAAAGGCAAAATAAACGGGAACAAGAAAAATTATACCCAGTAAAATTGTTTCCTGCAGATAATCGCAAATTTTCGCAATTTTATTGACCATAAATTTAATCCCTCAGTAACCAGTATAACATTATTTCCTCCAACAAAAAACTCTCATCTTTGGGGATGAGAGTTTTTATCTAAATCCTAAAAATAGGATTCAATTCAAAAATTCACCTTAATCATCAATTCCGGCCGGGGTGGCAATGTGCGTGCCAGCGCCTAAACCGCCAGTTGTCCCACCTAGACAATAGGAAATACTGTAAGTAGCAGTGCTGGTTTGGGAATAGCCATAATTGGAGTTCGGACAATCGCCATCGTTTCTCGGAGCCGGGTTGTCAGGTATTATCGACATATAGGTCGTGCCGCTGTAAGCGATAGAACCAGTGCCGAAAGATAAGGCTGTAGGATAAGCATTGGCGTCATTGTAATAAAGCTCTAAAGCTGTCTGAATCTGTTTTATGTCAGACACCCGCTTGGCATCCCTTGATTTCTGTCTGGCGTTATTTAAGGCTACTACGGCCAAAGTTGACAATAAGCCGATGATGGCAATAACGACTAATAACTCAATTAAAGTAAAACCTCTTTGTTTTCTCATATTTCACCTCCCCTCTTACTTCCCTTGAGTCATTAACTTAATCCCAGGAATTAAGCCAGTGACCGGGAGAATAATTTAATTTTAAAATTATATTTAAACTTACCTAACCTAAATTGCCCGGAGAAATTTAAAAACGACTTATCCACATTATACCATAAAATGAAGCAACCCGCAAAAATAATAACAAATTCCCACCTTTTTACCCTACCAACCCCTGATAATCTGGACTTCAGCACTTTCTTCAACGTTATAGGCTAAAACAAACTCGCTTCCGTTAGCGCTGGAAACATAGCGGTAAGTATAAATTCCTTCATTTTTTGGATCAATGGGCAATTCGGCCATATAGGGCTTAACGCGTTCAGTCAGGCTGATATTTAAAGTTCCATTATAACATTCGGCCGTAGCGCCAAAATCGTCTGCCTCATCGTCCCAGGTGCCGCATTGGGGATATTCTAAATTATCATCATAATAAAGGTAAAGGGCGATTCTCATCTGCACCATATCGGCCTTTCTTTTGGCATCACGCGCTTTAATTCTGGCGCCGTTTAGAGAAACTACGGAAAAAGAAGCTAAAATGCCTATTATACTGATAACTACCAGAAGTTCAATTAAAGTAAACCCCATCAAATTGCCCTTGGCAGTATTTGATGGGGTAAACCCCAATAAATTTGTTTTTTTCACCCCGTTAGAAATCACTTTATCCACATTTGATGTTGTTTGTTGAGACATAATATTTTTTTGAATGTCCCCGTCTTTGTCTTCCCTGCATAAGACTTCTAACGGGGTTCATATGAATATTTTTAAATATA
>JAQUPG010000009.1:60452-62164 GCA_028716725.1 Patescibacteria group bacterium
AAAGTCGCCCCGGTTTCTGTTAAAATTCCGGTCAGCTTCGGCACAACAAATACCATCATTACCACTCCGACTACCCCCAAGCCGGAAAGGACAAAAGCCGGGTAAATCATAGCCCCCCTGATTTTGCTCGTCATGTCATAATCTTTTTCCATCTCATCGGCTAAATAACTCAAAACTTCATCTAATTTTCCCGAGGTCTCGCCCGACTTTATGACATTAATGTAAAAAGCGGAAAAAACTTTCGGCCGCTTGGCCAAAGCATCGGAAAGGCGCAACCCGCTGTCCACCTCGTCAACCATCTCGGAAATAATCATCTTTAGGGTAATATTTTCCGTCTGATCAATCAAAATTTTTAAGGCTTGCACTAAAGCGACGTTGGCGGAAATCATCACGGAAAACTGGCGGGAAAAAACCACTAAGTCCTTGCCCTTAACCCGGTTTAAAATAGTTAAAAATTTTATCTCTTTTTTGCCTTCCGAATGCTTCTTTATGGAAACGATGGAAAGACCTCTTTCCTGCAGGGTGTCCGCAGCCATTTTTTCATTAACCGCTTCTATCAGCCCCTCGGCTACTTTCTTGTCCGCGTCTAAAGCTTTATATTTAAAAATCGCCATAAGCTTATTAAATGTTTAGTTTTATTTTTCTGGCTTCTTCGGGGGAAACTTCTCCCCTCTTTACCAGCTCTTCAACGGCTTTTTCTATGCTAATCATGCCTTCTTCCCGGGAGGTCTGGATAATGCTCTCTATCTGATAAATTTTGCCTTCCCTGATCAAAGATTTAACGGCCGAATTAACAATTAAAATTTCGCTGGCCAAAACCAGGCCTCCGCCCAGGCGGGGAATAAGCTTTTGGGTGACAATGCCGACCAAGACGTCGGCCAAACTGAAGCGGGCCGCTTCCGGAGAGATGGTTGTCTTGGCCGCATCTAAAATTTTTTCTATTACTCTGATTGAGTTGGCGGCATTCATCTCTAAAACTACCAGGGAATTGCCGGCAGCCAGCTGCAAAATAAAGGGGAGGGCGGCGACAAATTCTTTTTTTATTTCATCAATAAAAACTAAATCCACATCTTCGTCCAGGCAGTGCTTTAAGCCGGCCACATAAGATTTTACGTCCCGTCCGATTTGCCTCTGTTCAATAATGCTTTTCTTATTAATAAAAAGGTATTCAATCGGATCTTCCAGGGTAATTATGTACCTTTTTTCCCTTTTATTGATATCTTCTATAAAAGCGGCCGCCGTCGAAGTTTTTCCCGAATCATTCGGCCCGGCCACAATCAATAACCCGGAGTTCAGATTAATTTTTTCCTTCAGGGCAGAGGGAAGTTTTAAATCTTCTAAACTCCTGATGACAGTCGGGATATAATTAAAGGAAAGAGTCGGCAAATCTTTCTGATAAAAAATATTTACCCGAAAGCGGAAATCGCCGGCAAAAGTTTTTACCACAACCAATTCTTTTTCCTCTTTAAATTTTTTTGCCTCCTCCTCGCTAATAAAAGAGTCAATAATCTTACCTAACAATTCTGAAGTTAGGATTCCTTCTTTTTCCATCGAAATTAATTTGTCGTCAATCCTGGCTACAGGCTGGCTGCCAACGGAAAAATGAAGGCTGGAAGCTCCTCTTTTGGCCGCTTCCGCCAATATCCTGTTTAAAAAAATAGATGGCACTTCCATAATAATTCAAATTAATACAATAACATTCAAATACTTCA
>JAQUPG010000010.1 GCA_028716725.1 Patescibacteria group bacterium
GCTGGGAGACTTGGAATCGAACCAAGATTGACGGAGCCAGAATCCGTCGTCCTACCTTTAGACGATCTCCCAATTCTTGCCAATTTTTTTGGATGTGCTAAAATATAATTAAATCCAGTTTTCATGTTTGCCCTTTTTTAAATTCCGCTCGCTCGCGGACTCTGCGCCTCAAAAGCTGCGTTATACTCGGCCAACACCCCCGGCTCCTTCCCGTACGCTCGGTTGCCTGCAGCACCCCTGAGGGCTTGATCTTCTCGCAAGCCCTTTTTTATTTCACAATCCTCCCGCCAAAAGTTTTTAGCAAGTCATTAAGCATATTGCCGTTCTCCGGCTGGCTTGGCTTCCCGTTTTCCTTTGGCTCCGGGCCGATTTCAGTTTCAATCCCCTGGCCATTCCCCCCTCCGTTGCTTATCTCTAAAGTCTCATCAATTACGGCTTGGATAGACAGAGGCTGGCCGTAAACTTCGGTTAAAATGTTTTCCACCAGGCCTTTGACCTGGATATTGCTTACTCTGTCTTTATGGAACTTGTATTTAAAAGCTAAACAAAGCTCCTGGCCGGCTATGTCCCGGGGCTGGCAGACCCGCAAAATAAAAGACAAGGAATGGTTATATTTTTTTACCCTGGTTAAAACTTCATGCCAGCGGTTTTTTATTTCCTCTAAACCTATGCCGGCCAAAGCTTCTCCCGGGTTTGCAGCCGGCTTTGGGCTTGCTCCAACGACCGGTTTTGGCGCAATCGGAGCGCTTTTGCCAGCCCCCTCTTTTGCTAGGCAAAGTTCGGTAATGGCTAATTCTATTGGCAATTGGGCAATAAAACTATCTTTTAATTCATTTTTTACCTTTATGAATCTTTCTATAAAAAAAGTAAGCTGCTCCAGGGTAAGCTCGCGGGAAACCTCGTTAATTTTTATTTCCAGGGTTTCACCAAATTCCAGGGCCAGGTTGCCGGCGCTGATTTTATCCAGCATTATTTTTCTTAAAACTTCAACCAAATCAGAGGTAAAGGCGGCCAGATTAACTCCCTCATCCACCAGTTTATTAACCAGCCTGACGCCGGCGGCGGCGTCTTTTTTTATTAAATAACCTATCAGGTTGATGATTTCGTCTAAATCGCTCCGCGGTATGACTAAATCCGCTTCCGCCTGCGTAATTTCCCGGCCGCCGATAGAAACAATCTGGCCGAGAAGCCCCTCCGCGTCCCGCATATAACCTTCAGATTTTCTGGCAATCGCCTCTAAGATATTTTTTCCGATTTTTATCTTTTCTTTGCCGACGATATAATTTAACTTTTTTACCGTATCGCTGACGCTTATCCGCCGAAAATCAAACCTCTGGCATCGGGAAATAATCGTGGTCGGAACTTTGTGGATTTCTGTGGTGCAAAGGATAAAAATAACGTTAGCCGGCGGCTCCTCAATAATTTTCAAGAGGGCGTTAAAGGCGGAAATAGAAAGCATATGGACTTCATCAATGATAAAAACTTTATATTTGCAGCGGGACGGAGAGGTTCGGGCCGAAGTAATAATATTTTCCCGGACATTATCCACGCCGGTATGCGAAGCCGCGTCTATTTCCATAATATCCAGGTTCCGGCCAACCGTAATTTCTTCGCAAATTTCACACTGGTTGCAAGGTTCACTTTCCCCCTCTTTTCTTTTTAGGCAATTGACCGCTTTGGCCATCACGCGGGCCAAAGTCGTTTTTCCGACTGCCCGGGGCCCGCAGAAAAGATAAGCATGCGCAATCCGGCCTGACTGGATTTCGTTCTCTAAAGTGACCTTAATATGATTTTGCCCGACCACTTCGGCAAAATTTTGCGGCCGGTATTTTCTGTATAATGTCGCCATTTATTAAATAATATAAAAATAGAATAATAAAATAAGGTTATGAAACTCCAAATTACTAATCTCAAATTACCAATTACTTTTCTATTCTACCATTAAATTAGAATAAATCAAGGATATGAAAAAGCCGACTCTTTAGCAAGAAGCCGGCTAATCCTTTTTCTTTTTCCTCTTTCTTTTTTCCTTCCTTTGCCCCTGCCAATGCAATCTTAATTCTAACTTGAAAATAACTTCATTCTGGTAACGTTGCCTTAAGGCAGATGGGTCAAGCAAGAATTCCCATAATAAAGCCCAGCGGCAATCCGGTTTGACAATACCCCACAATTTCCTAAACATCTTCCAATCTTCCCGCATATCCATTCCTTTTTGTAGAGTAAAGAACATTAATTGTAATCTTTCATTATAGTAGATTTTTCAAAAATGTCAACAAAAAACACGCCTAAAGTGCGCGGATATATAATAAATAACTTTAAAAACTAACACCTAATATCTAACATCCAACTCACTATTCCCTCTTCCTGATTATATTCTCCACGGCCGCCCATTTGCTTTCCCCGGTTTTCGGAATTAAAATAACGGTTTCGTCGCCCGGATTGCCCTTAAAATAAGTTACACTGGCGGGAAGCACATGCCATTTTTTCCCTTCCGATTCCACGAAAAAGTCACCATCGCCGCCCTTCTTTAATTCCCCTATTATCCTCGTTCTTTCAATTGGGCCGATTTGTTTGTAAATAAAAGTCCCGCTATTAGCTATGGTAAGTTTTAAAATATCGCCTTCCACTAATTTTGATTTTGAAGCATAATTGGCCGGTACGCTATATTCTTTTCCGTCCGGGCCGATCATGTTTTCTCCGTCAAAAACTCCCTCAATAACCTTGCCGGTTTCTTCCCCGGACCCGGGCGTAATTTCGTTGTCGTCGGCTTCCTCCCCTATCTGGCTGATGCCAATCCGGGCCTCTTCTTCGCCCGGAGCTAAAACCGACAAAATTTCTATTATTTTATCATTATTCTCTTTGACATTTTCCAGCAGCTTTTTTATTAAAACAACTTTGGTCCGGCTGATAACCACTCCTTCCTGGCTTTTCTCTTTTTTCGTTTTCTTTTTGCTTTTTCTCCCTTCTCCCTCGGATTCAGGTAAAAAATCGCCTGCTTCAAGATCAAGCTCTTTTCCTTCGTCCAAAAAGCCACTTTTTACTTCTAAATCATCGTTAAAATCGCCTGAAGAGTCGTAATTTTGGTCTTGGTGTTTGTTTTTCATATTTTTATTTATTTTACCCTTATTTACCTTTACATTCTATAAAATTTCTATTTTTTTGGCAAGCTGCTAGCCGATTTGCTTGGCCTGATGTTTTGGTTTTTGTTTTAAATTTTTATTCATTTTAACTCTTTTACTATACCAAAAAGATGCTATATTTTTCTCCGCATATAGCATCTTCATTATAACATTTTTAGCCCGACAAGAACAACTCGGCTAAAATTATTTAAATTGTTTTTGCCCTTTGTTTAATTTCCGCTTCAATAATATTCCGGTCCTGCCCATATTTAAGCCGCGATAAAGCCCTTATCCGGCCGGCCATATCCTCCCGCGCTTCTCCGGGAAGTGGCCATAAGGTCTTCATGGAAAAAGGCCGGCTGGCCGCATTGTCAATTAAAAGCTTTACGTAAGCCGTATACTTATCAACATTAATTAAATCATATTGGTTAAATACCGGGGAAAATTCTTTTTCCATAACTTCCGCGTCTTCTGACCCGACCTTAAACAAGGCCCAGGTGCCGACGTTGCCGAAAACCGCGTCTTTAATGGTTGTATCCTTATTTTTTGTCAGCTGGCCTAAATATTGATGGGCAATAATAAGGTTTAAGCCGTATTTTCTCGCTTCGGAAAGAATGGAACAAATTGAATCAGTCGTAAAATTCTGGAATTCGTCAATGTAAAGGTAAAAATCTTTCCGGTCAGCCAGCGGTGTATCCGTGCGGGACAAGGCGGACATTAAAATTTTTCCGATTAAAATCATGCCCAGAAGGAAAGCGTTCATTTCTCCGACCCGGCCTTTGGATAGGTCAATCAGGAGAATTTTTTGCTTATCCATAATGTCGCGGACGTTAAATGAGCTTTTCTGCTGCCCGATAATCGGCCGCATGGTGTCGTTGGAAATAAACTGGGTAAGCTTTGAAGTAATATAAGGGACGACATTGGCCAAAGCCGCTTCCCCGCCGGCTTTTTCCGCTTCCTGCTTCCAAAAATCAACCACGGTCTGATCCGCGCAACGCTCCAGCTTCATTTTCCGGAAAGCGGGATCGGAAAGAACCTTCGGTATTTCCATCAAGGTTGAGCCCGAAGCCGGGTCGGACATAATAAGAAGCAGGGCGTTTCTCATATATTGCTCAAAAATCGGGCCGCCCGTAGATTTCAGGTCATAGAGCTTGTCAAATATCTTTATCATCTCGTTTATAACGAACGTCTTCTGCTCCGGATAACGCGGGTCATATTCCACTAAATTTAAGGCCAAAGGCCGCTCTAAATCCGCCGGGGCGAAAAGCACCACGTCTTCCACCCGTTCAGGCGGAATGCGGCTAAGAATGTCCTGAATTAAATCCCCGTGCGGGTCTAAAACGGCGACGCCTTCCCCGTTTATTATGTCCTGAATAGCCAGGCTCGCCATAAACTGCGACTTGCCGGTGCCGGATTTACCGATAACGTAAAAATGCCGGCGCCGGTCTTCCCTTTTTATTTTTATTTCCTTAACCACTCCGCGGTAAACGTTTTCCCCCAAAATAATGCCTTCGTCCGGCGCGTTCGGCGGAGCGGGCGCGTATTTGGCCGTGAGCCAGAGGATATTCGGCGTCTCTGTATGCTTTAAAGGAAAATGAAAAAGTGAAGCTAATTCCTCGGTATTAAGAAGAAAACCTATTTTCTCCTGAAAGCGCCTATAAATAAAATCGTTGATTATCCTGTTCTGGCTGCCTCTGGCTAATTTATTTTTAAAATTATTGCCGTATTCGTAATAATTATACTGCCTTAAAGCGCTCGCCATATTATCTAAAAATATCCCCGCCTGCCCTTTATTTTTGGCGCTTACTACGATTCGCAGATTAACATCTAAGCCGGCCTTGGCGTTTTTTTCTTCTATTTCTTTAAGCATCTCCTGCTCCAAAGCTGAAGTTTTATTCCCCATACCAAGCTGTTTTTGCCTTTCCGCTTCCGTCAACGGTTTAGCCATTTGGGCTAAATTCCCGACTGCTGAAACCGCTTTGGTCATCCGGTTTAATTTTAAGGCTTCGGCCATTGATTTCCCGGAAGCCACTTCCCTGACTATAGCTCCGGCTTTTTTATGCCAAACGCCTTTGGCGCTCCGGACAACGTATTGGATGGCGATGGATTCATCCGCTTCCAGTTTTGACATAACATTAATAATTGAATTCATCGGGTCGGTTTCCTGCTTTTTATAGGTTTTAATCGGAAAAATAAAACTGCGGTCGGTTTTTAAAGTCCCGGCTAAAATTTCTCCTCGGGGGGTAAATATATTATAATCATCCACTTCTTCGATTACCGCTTCGGGGTAATGAGCGTTAATCTGCTGTTCCACATAACGGGCCATTTTTCGGGGAGCGACCGCATAAAAACAAATTTTTTTCTCCCTGGCCACGATCTCAAAAGAAAAATGGTCGTCGCGCCCAAGGAGCATCGGCAAAATCCCCCTTTGCGCGCGCAGCCCTCCGATACTGGCAAAAACCGTTTCGCCTTTAGCAATTTCCTCATGCAGGTGCTGAACATCAAAATCTTCTTCTTTCTCTCCCGGCCTTTCCTTAGGCAAGCGGACTAAAAAAATAACATGGTCAAAAGCCCGGTTCCGGTTATATAAGAACTTAATAATCCTGGCAATCAATAAAAAAAGAAAAATTATAATGATTACCCAGATTAAGTAAATCAGCCAAGGAGGCAAATTCATATTTAGGCTGGTTGGAGGCGCATAAATATTTTGTTGTGGAAAGCCATAGTCCATAGTAAAAAATTTAAAATTATTTTTTTAATTCTAATACCAAAATTAATCCACGCACCAAATTTTATTTATATAAACTATCTGAAAAGAATTGATAATAGTATTTTTCGAATTTGATGAATTAAAATTATTAACAAATCATAAAAATAGCAAAAAAATTTAGGCTTGAACTATTTAGCCCTAAACATAACCACTATGAGTTAAATTAAAACAATTACAGTAATTATTTGCTAAAAATGCTTTTCAGCCTGTTTATCTACTGCTCAATAATAATTTTCTTAATTATTTGTTCTACGGTTTATTATAGCACAAATGCCATACTCGAGTAAACAAAAATCCCCGCCAGCTTTGGCGGGGATTTAGCCTTTATTATTATTGAAAAAAATTACCGTTCTTTCAGTTTCATAATTTCGTCTGCCTTGATTTTCGCTTCCTGCTCGAGAAAAAACTTATTAACACCCGGTATAACAGAAAGCCACTTTTTTATTAAACTAATTATTTTTTCAACTTTAACTTTGGCCTTGCCTAATAGGCCATTTATCTCCCTAACTGTTTCTTCGCCTTTAGCCTTGAATTCCGCTTGTTTATTTGCGGGCAGGTTTAAATAAATCTCCTCCATCCCCGCTTCCAGTATCTTCCCAACTTTTTCTTCTCTTTCCTTTACCGCCTGCGCGGCTTCGCCAATATCAACCAACCCCGCGGGCGGGGTTGTCTTTAGCTGCTCTTTCGTTCCTGTCTCTTCCTTTTCCGCCAGAGTCTCCCTTAATTCCGGAGCAGTCTCTCTTTTTTCCGGCAAAATCGGTTCTGTTTCTACCTTTTCCGCTTCCTCTTTGATTTTTTCCGGGGTTAAATTTTTGCTTTCCGGATTTTCTAATTTTAAATCTCTGTCATCAGCCATATATAAAAAGGCTATTTTTCATAATTTAAAATCGCTTCCAGGACTTTTGAATCCTTTTTTAAAGGCTCCATATATAAAACCTGGGAACGGACGATATTCATAGTCCCGTCCGGGCCGTGAGTTTCTCCTCCCCTTTTTACCAGGCGCAGATTGCCGGTTTCCGAAGCGGTTTTGGCGTTTTTCTGCTGGTCGTAATTATAATAAACGTTTTCAATAATAACCGGGTCCGCGGCCGTATCTTTAATCTGGCCGTAAAAAATTTCTTCATCAACCAATTTTACCGCGTACCAGTTTCCGGCTTTTACCATATTCTCTTCGCCTCCGCCTTTTCTTAAAAATAAAAAATAAACGGCTATCAAAACCGCTATCAGGGCAAACACAGCCGCCAATCGCCTGGCCAGGGATTCGTTGACTTTTCTTATTTTCGGCCGGTTTATCCGGCTGAATTCTTCACTAGAATCATTAAAAACATTATCAATTCCTTCAGCCCGGCTGGAGCCGGCCTTTGGTTTTGGCTTTTCCTTTAAATTTACGGTCTGTCGGAAGTCGTTAGGCATAAACCTTAATTATCAATTATTAATTTTCAATTACCTGTAGATTGTTTGATGATTAACTAATTGAAAATTCATTGATAATTGAAACTTGAAACTTTAAAATTTTTATTATCCTGTTTTTTACTCTATTGGCGCTTCTGCCGGGTTATCTACTGGCGCTGCCTCATCAGTCGGCGTGGTTCCTTCTTCCGCCGCCGGTTCATCAACCGATTCACTTTCTTCTACCGGTAATTCAATGATCTCCACGATTTCCTCTTCGGCTGGAGTCTCTTCCTCGGTTGACGTAGCTTCTTCTACTGGTTCAGAAACCTCGCAAGCGTCTCCAACACCGTTATTATTGCTATCCGCCTGGTCCGGGTTAGAAACCGTTGGGCAATTATCGCTTGAACCAAAAACATTATCAGTATCCGGGTCATTTTCCTCTATGTAGTTTTGGTAAACCTGGGTCAGGTTATCCGGGCCGGAAGCAGCCATATCCGCTTCTCCGGTTTGCAGCTGGCGCAATGATTCTTCCGTAACCGGCGACTCAAGATCTTCTGTTTTTATTGGCTCATAGCCGGGGAAAATCTTAGCGGCCAAGTCCAGGCTGGCGCCGATTAAACCGCTGTACTCGGTTACCGCCACCCTTTTTTCTTCCCCGCTAACCTCCGCCTCAACCTGCGCCTGCTTTAATTCTTTAATTCTGGCATCATATTCCTCTTTTAATTCCCCGGCCAGATAAATGCCCAGGTCCCCGGCGCTTTTTTTAGAAATGCGGCGGGTATTTTCTTTCAATTGGTACTGCCAGGCGCTATTTTCATTCACCAAATCCAAATAAGTATAAGTGACATAATACATTTCCTCATCTTCCTCTATCTTTTCCACCTTAAAATCCATGTCAAAATTATCTAAATTTGCCGCCAATAATAAGGTATTATCCACCCCCTCCACAATCGTCTGCTTTTGGCCAATCGCCGCCTGCCCGGCGTCCGAAGCCAGGGCGCTTGTGCCCAAGACAAGAACAAGGGCAATAATTAAGACGACGGCATTGTTGTACTTAATAAAATGGATGATTTTTCCAAACATATATTTATTTTTAATTATAAACAGTTCTCCAGGAAGCTTTCCCTAAGAACAATTCTATTATATCATAAAAAACAAAATCCAACAAAAGACATTTTATAAGCCAGTACTCCGGAAGGCGGGATAAATAGGTTTAATTTATTAATATTTTGTGTTATAATATAATTGATAATTATTTATCCACAATTTTTATATGCCAAACTATAAACAAATTTCCAGAAATATCGAACAAATAACCATTGATAACCCCAAAACAGCGGGTAAAAAATTAATTTGGCTGAATATTTCCGATGCCGGCAAAAAAGAAGTGGAATTTCTGCGGAAAAAATATAATTTCGATTTGAAGCATCTGCAGGCTTCCCTGGCGAAATCAACGGCGCAGAGGCCAATGGCGGAGCAGGGGGAAAATTACCTATTTCTGATTTTACATTTTCCGGTATTTGCTGACGGAGGAATTACCGCCGGAGAAATTGATTTTTTTGTCGGCCACGGCTATCTAATTACTCTATATAACAGCAACCTTGAAGCCCTGAATTCCTTTTTTAATTTTTGCAAAAAAGAGGAAAATTCCCTCCTGGCTTACGGGCTTGAATCATCCGCCATCCTGCTCTATGAATTATTGGAAAAATTAATGCTCTCCTGCTACTCCCTTTTGGACCAAAACAGCATCGCTATCAGCGAAGCGGAAAAGACGATCTTTGCCCAAAACCAAAAAAAGGCCGTTTCGCAGATACTTTCCCTTAAACGC
This sequence comes from Patescibacteria group bacterium, assembly GCA_028716725.1. Lineage (GTDB taxonomy): Bacteria > Patescibacteriota > Patescibacteriia > Patescibacteriales > JAQTRU01 > JAQTRU01. The sequence continues at coordinate 9,110 of JAQUPG010000010.1, forward strand.
AATATAATCAATCTCCGGAAAATCATGCAAAACCATAAAAATATTTTAAAGGGCTTAACGGAGATGAAAAGCAGCTTAGTGCCGGAAAAAGAAATAAAAAAATATTATTACCGCCTGGTTGAGCATTCAAAAAGAATCTGGGAATTTCTGGAAAACCAAAAAGATATGATCGAAGCCCTGCACGCCACCAATGAGTCCCTGCTCAATTACCAGATTAGCGACATCATGAAAACTTTAACTATCTTTTCCGTTATTGTTTTCCCCCTGACTTTGCTGGCGGCGATTTTCGGCATGAATACAATGGGCGGCATGCCTTTTGCGGAAACAAAAAACGGCTTCTGGATTATTATTGCTATTATGCTCACCGGTTCCCTCGGCATGCTGGCTTTTTTTGAAAAGAAAAAATGGCTCTAATCGTATGCTAAAATAAATAATAAAATATAAAGCGCTTACAAGGCGCTTTTAAACTAGAAAAATTCTTTATTAAAAATCATTTTTAACCTCTTTCAATTTTATGCTCTGCCTTTACATATTACTTGGCTCTATAGCCGGATTGCACAGAGCTTCTTATGGCGCTTACAAAGACGCCCCTTATGAATCTTTTATCTTAAGAAGATTTTTTAGAGAACTGGCAATTGTTGTCGTAGCTGCTATTCTGTTGTTTATTTTAAATCTGGGTAAAAGCGAGCCCTTATTAATTTTAACTCTGGCATTATTCAGCTTATCTTATATAACCACAGAAGTGTGGAAGCTTTTTATAAGATATAAAGACGAAAAAATGTATAGAATCCCGGTCCGGATGCATCTTGGCGGCAAAGCGGTTGAATCCCACCTTATAAGATTAATCTTCGCCTTAGTTTTCTTGGGAATAATTTGGGGAGTTTATCAAATAGGCATGATCTTGCCCGAAACTATAAGTATAACTAAAAAAGGAATGATCATGGGCTTTATAATAGGATTATTTGAAGGAATTGGCGGAGGTTATAAGGATGGAACATTTGAAGGCTTTAGAACCGTTACCTTCATCAGAAGCCCGATACTGGCGGCTGTTGGCGGATTTTTAATGGCTTTATTAACAAATAACCCTCTTTTTATCCTTTTGGGCCTACTGGCCTTTGAAAGAATAATGATTGAGACAAAAAAATTCTTTAAAAAGGGGTATATGCCCGGTAAATTTATCCAAGGGGAAATGCCATACCCTGAATGGGAAAAAAGAAGAAAAATTTTTCTAATTCCCTATACTCTCACTCTGGCCGGCTTTATTTTCTTACTGATTATTTATCTGCTTTATGATATATAGCAGTTTATTTTAAGATTTTGTTTATATCGTCTAAACTTTCTATCTTCACTAATTTCTCTCTTAATTTCCTTGCCCCGGACAAACCCTGGACATACCAGCAAAGGTGCTTGCGCATTTCTATGATTCCCTGCCTCCCCTTTAATTTACAAACCAGCTTGGTATGTTTTAAAATAATATTAAATATTTCTTCTTTTGTTTTTCCTTTTTCGCTTTTAGCTTTTAGTTCACCGAATATCCACGGCCGCCCCAGCGCCCCTTGCCCAACACCAACGCCATCAGCACCAGTTTTGTTTAACAGCCAATCACAATAATCCTTAACTCCCCTCTCCTGCCTAGGAGAGGGGTTGGGGGTGAGGTTTAAACCTACTCCCCCATTGGCCAAAATTATTCCGGAAAAATATTCTCGGGATTTTTTTATAATTTGCCAGTCTATCGATCCGGAGAAACCTTGCGAAAAACTTCGGCCATGAATCATAATCGCTTTTATGTCTAAATCGGAAACATTCTTTAAAAACTCTAAAATATCAACCGACCCGACCCTAGCCCTGGTTTTAATTGAAACCGGCAAACTAGTATTGAGAGTAACGGTTTTTAAAACTTGCCTGGACAACTTTAAATCTTTAAATAATTCCGCTCCGGCCTTCTGGCGGGAGACTTTTGGCACCGGGCAGCCAAAATTTATATCAATCCCGTCCGGCTTAATTTTTTTCTCTACCAATTTTACGGCCTTGGCAAAATGCTCCGGGTTAGAACCGAATACCTGGACCACGTAAGGACGCTCCTTAGGGCTAAATTTAAGCATTTCCAGGGTTTTTCCCGGGTTATAGGTTAAAGCTGTAACCGAGGCCATTTCCGAATAAACTACGTCGGCTCCGAAGTCTTTACAAATCTGCCGAAAAGCCGAATCCGTAATCCCAGCCATCGGCGCTAAAGCGTAAATTGGTTTTTTCAATTTTAACCAAAAATTTTTCATAATAACATTATAATATAATAAAAAACCGGGCATCAAAGCAAGACGCCCGGCTAACAAGGTTTATATTGCCCTTCTATCAAATTCTGGCTAAGATTTTAGTGAGCCGGGGATGATAGGATGGGGCAATACAAGGATCACCTCCTTCCCCTGCCCCCGGCATTAGCGGTGGTGAAAACCGCTCTGTATAAAGCGCATAAAAAGGTTCTTGCCTTTATCATCCTCGCCCTCCAAAGTAAATGGTTTGGACGCATACCGACGAATCTAGCCAAGTTTCCTCCTTTCACGAAAAGTGCAAATTATTTTTTGAAAAATCGCATTCCAACCTCCGTGTCTTCCACTCTGTATCCTTTCTTTTCAATTTCTTTTCGCAGTCTGTCGGATTCTTTAAAATTCCTCTCTTTTCTCGCTTTTTCTCTCTCGTTAATTAAGGCTTCAATATTCTCTGGTTTGACAAAATTATATAACTCTTTTTCAATGTTTAACCCAAAAACTTTATCGAAATCAATGATAGTTCCTAATTTTTCTTCATCAGCCAAACTTGATTTGAATACTTTTTGCACTACGGCTAGAGCTTGCGGTGTATTTAAATCATCGTTGACCGCTTGTAGAAACTCATCTTTAAACTTTTTATTAGGTGGAGATATAGAATGTAATGTCGTTCCGCCAACTTGTCCTCCAATCTGATAAAAATCAGTGTCAGTTAATTCTCTCGCTTGATTATATAAATGTTTTAACCCTTTTTCTGCATTCTTTATAGCTCCTTCGCTATACTCCATCGGCTTCCTGTAATGAGTCTGTAAAACCGCAAATCTATAAACCAAAGGGTTTATCCCCTTTTTAATTAAAGCATTTTCCAGAGTTAAAAAATTTCCTTGGCTTTTTGCCATTTTCTCTCCGCCGGAAATATTTAAAAATTCCCCGTGCAGCCAATACTTTACCCAGGGCTTTTTGCCGGTCGCGGACTCGGCCTGGGCGATTTCATTGGTGTGATGGATATTTATATGGTCAACCCCGCCGCAATGGATATCAAACTGCTCGCCTAAATATTTCATGCTCATAGCCGAGCATTCGATATGCCAGCCCGGAAAACCAACGCCCCACGGACTAGGCCACTCCATTTGCCTCTTTTCTCCGGCAGGCGAAAATTTCCACAAAGCAAAATCAGTCGGATTTTTCTTTTCCTCATTAACTTCTACCCGCGCTCCGGCCCGCAGTTTTTCCAAGGGCTGGTGGCTTAACTTGTTATAATCTTTGACTTTTGATGTGTCGAAATAAATTCCGTCTGAAATTTTATAAGTATAGCCCCTTTTTTCTAATTTTTTTATCAATTCAATCTGCTCTTTTATATGGTCCGTGGCCTTACACCAAATATCCGGCTCTATTATATTTAAACGCTCCAAATCTTTCTTAAATTCTTTGGTGTAAAACTCCGCGATTTCCCAGGCGGTTTTCCCTTCCCTGGCCGCGCCTTTTTCCAATTTATCTTCGCCCATATCCCGGTCTCCGGTTAAATGACCGACATCGGTAATATTCATGACATGCTTAACCTTATAGCCGTTATAAAGCAAAACCCGCTTTAAAATATCTTCGAACAAATAAGTGCGCAGATTGCCGATATGGGCAAAATTATAAACAGTCAGCCCGCAGGTGTACAGGCCGACTTTTCCTTTTTTTATCGGTTTGAACTCTTCCTTTTTTCGGGTTAGCGTATTGTACAAAAATAATTTTTTCACCCCGTTAGAAGTCGCTTTATTTGCATTTAATATTACTTGTTGAGACATAGTGTTTTTTGAATATCCCCGTCTTTATCTTTCTTGCATAAAACTTCTAACGGGGTCCGTACCTCTATTCTTATTTTAGCTAAATTCCTGATTTTGGGCAAGAAAAAACGCGAAGGATTAAATTTTCCCCCGTGCCCTTTCTATTGCAAAACTCTAATTTGCCCCTACGGTTACGCTTAACTCCGCGGTGGGCAGACCGCTTACGCTCGCCGCCACCTTTGAAGTTTTTCCTGAAGCCTCAAGATCGCTTAAATAAACGCTAAAACCGCCGATGGAAACATCGGGGCCGGAATCAACATAAACATTAACAAGCAATTCCTGGCCCGGATCCAAAACATAAGAATTCAGCTTTATCTTATTGCTGCCGGCTACCGGCTTAGAAACTTTACTGCTGATACTTTTTCCGTCAGAAGCTTTCCCGACCCTTAAATTGCTGTAGCCGGCGCTATTAGAAAATCCGTCTCCGGAAGAATTAATCGTTAAATACTCTAATTTTAAGGCTTCCCCGCCGTTATTGGTTATTTTAAAGCTGGCGGCGTTATTATCATCTTTATTTAAAATTATCTGACCGGCCGCGTCAGCTTCAACTTGCGCCATGGCTCCGACAAAAGAAACTTCCTGGCTTGATGTATTTAAACCGGAGATTTCCGTTTCCATGCCCGAGTTATAGCCTTGCGCCACTAAACCGGTAATCTGCAAATTGGCTTTATCTATTTTTAAATCTTTGATGGTATCAACATAAACTTTTACCTCAATCCTCTTCCCGGCCAGCAACTTATAGGAAAAACCGTTAAAATCATAAGCGCTTTTATCGGGTTTCTCTACGGTAGCGATCTTTTTGCTGCCGATATAAACTTTAAGATTGGAAAAACCGTTATCATAAGTCAGGCTATTGCCGGCGCCGCCTTTATTAATAGACAGGCCGGTTATGGCAGTATCGTCTCCAGCTGAAGATTCTAGATAAAAACTGGCGGCTATCACCTTGCTTTGGCCTTTCGCATAAATTTTTCCGGACAGGCTGTCGTTTGGATAAATTGAAACTTGAGACAAAATAACTTTAAAAATTTCTCCTTTAATATCAATCGCGTTGGTTAAGAAGATGTTATCCGCCGTCCGGTGGTTTACTTTATTGAGAATCAACTGGTAGGTATAACCGTCCTGCGATCTGGCCGGCATTGTAGTCAAAAAAGCCAAAGCTAAATTATTTTTAGGCAGAAGCGTCTTATCGGCAATATTTATATTTACCTGCCCGGCGCTCAAAGCCGGGCCGCCAATCTGGCCTAAAATTTCGCCCGTGTCATAATCCACCACGTAGACTTCCTTGTCTAAATTAGCTGCGCCGGAGCTCTTAACCAGGCTTAAGTCAAGGCTGTCTATATAAATTTCCTGATTGCCGTTTCTCACTTCAAATACGCCGATAATAGTGCCGGTTTTTTGCGCAAAGACCTTTTTGCTGGCTTCCAATTTTTTAGCCACCACCCCCAAGTTCTTTCTAACTATGTCTATATTTTCCTCTGAATTGGAATAATTAACTTTAAGCCCGAAACTATTGGCCGAACCGACGATATTGGCGTTAATCATAGCCAGATTAAGGCTCCGGCCGTCGCCCTCATTAAGGCTGGCGGAAACCGTAAAAATTTCTTCCGAGCTTTTTTTGATCTTATAACCGGCGAGGTCAAACAAAACCTGCCTTTCTTCGCCGACCGAGTTGGCTCGGGCAACGATTTTTCCCTTTTCGTTTTCCATAACCAAGTTGAAAAAACTGCTCGGCAAAGCCGAACCCTGGATTTTAACGGTTAAACTATTTATTAAAATATCCTCATTCCCGGAAATTTCGCTGATTTTGAATTTACCTATAATCTGCTCCGGCTCCCCGATAATCGCCTGCCGGTTGGCTTCGCCAACCGTAAGCTCCTCGATTTTGGCCTGGCCTAAAACGTCCAAAGCGCTGACCAAATTGAAAGATCCGCCCATTATCGGAAAATTTCCGCTAACAACGCCGCTGGAACTAATATCGGAAGCCTGATTGATCGTTACCTGCAAATCATGGCTGGTGCATGCCGGGCAATCAACCAAATCAACCCAAAAATAAATCTTTTTTGTCTCTCCCGCGCCAATAACCAAGGGGCTGTCCTTGAAATTGAAGCTTGCCGTTTTGTTATTTATTGCCGGAGTAATCCCTAAATCAATCTGATTCTCGCCGCTTAAATGAATATTGGTTAAAATTTGTTCGGAAAATATCCCCTTTAAACTAAAATCCAGGCGGCTCACTTCCGCCTGCTCGGTTCCTGATTTTAAATTAAAAACAGCCAACAAGTTATTGGTAGTGGCCAAGGGCAGGTTATTGCCTCCTTTTGGGCTGCTTGAATCAAGAGCAACAGCCAAACTGGTGGTAGCCGAAGCTAGGCCGATATCCAAGCCAACGTCTTCGTAGCTGCCGGTAGTTAAATCATTCAAATCATCTTCCTCAACTATATTAATATCATCCCATTTAAAACCAAGCTTAATGAAGTCCGCGGCCGACTTAATCGGCGTTTTTAATTTGTCTTTTACGTAATAAACCGCCGAACTCACCTTACTCTTCACTAATTCATAATCGGTTAATTTATAAATGACTAATTTAACTTCTTCATAAGTCGAAGAGGCGTATTGCTCCAAATCGGCTTTATTTAGATTGGCGATATCGCTCCATTTAAAACCCAAATTAGTAAAATCCCGGGCCGATTCAATTAAAACCTTTTTTCCGTTTTTAATGTAATAAACGGCCGGGTTATCCTTTTCCTTGACTAATTGCATATCCGGCCACTTATCGAGATCGGCCTGGCTGATTATTTTTATGTCTGACCATTTATTGCCATAGGATAAAAAAGCCTCAGCGTTAACGTAGGCCTTTTTAAAACCGCGCACATGGTCTAAATAATAAACCGCCGGGTTATCAGCCGTTTTCACCTGCTTAAAACTCGGATCAAGGCCGAAAGCGGCCCGAGCTTTGCTTTGAGTAACAAAAACCAAGACCGAGATAAAAGTAAAAACAATGGCAGTAAAAATTATTCTATTAAACCGCATAGTTGTTTAAATTTATATATTTATATTGGAAAATAATAGCATATTTTATAGAAAAAGTCAAAAAAATTTCAAAAAAAATTAAAGCCGTGCCTGATTTTGCTTGGGCACGGCTGTCATGAATTTTTCACTTATTTTGCCCCTCCTCTTATTAAATTTCTGGGCAAGCCAATTCGGCAAAAAATTGTTCAACCAATTCCGTACCGGGGAAAATCCACTCAACTGTTCCGCAATTGATAGCGCCATCAGGAAAAGCCAAGCTTTCGGTAAACTCCATGGTCTTTTCCCTGAGGTGGCTGAGTTCCGGATGCCGGTCAAAAAAAATTTCTACGTCTCTTTTGGTCACTGGTTTTCGGGCCACTAGCATTTTACCCCTCCTCGCTTAAGGAAATCCCTCGCTGTCGTTTTAAATTCTTATATTCCCTTTGCGCCAAAAAAATGATTAAAATATCAAAAATTGTCATCCAAATTAACCATGGAGAATGGCTATAACTAAACCGATAGAGCTGGTAGAAAATAAAAAGAGAAAGAAAGATGATCGCCGCCGGGAACGCCCAAATTTTTTTCTGCCACAGGGAAATCACTAAAATTACCTTAATGAAACCGTGGGCGATAAGATAAAGGGATAAAAACAACTGGAGATCTAAGGAAAAATTTTGGGCAACGCCCACTAAATAATTAGCTATAAAGTCTTTCGGATCCTCGCTAAGCTCCTCTCGAGCCAGCCAAAAGACAAACCGGTTTATTTCTCCATGATTAAATAAAAACAGCAAAAAACCGCCTACCGTTTCCAATGCCCCGTCAACGCCTTTTAAGAAAATAGACGATAAAAAGACTTTATGAAAAATAACCCTTGCCTGTTTTTTTTCTTCTGCCATCTTTAAATTTTACCTCTTTTGCCATAAAAAGGCAAAAAAATATCCCTTGCCAATTCCCTGTATTTTTGCTAAAATGTTAATAGAAAAAGGTTGCCCAAAATCAGGGCTTTTTAAATTAAAAAACATAAAATAAATTACTATATTTTTTATGGCGAAAGACAATTCCACGGGGAAAAAAATAGAAAAGTCCGCTTACGGCGCTGACCAGATTACGGTCCTGGAAGGCCTGGAACCGGTGCGAAAAAGGCCGGGTATGTATATTGGCTCAACTTCAGCCACGGGATTGCACCATTTAATCTGGGAAGTGGTTGATAACGGCATTGACGAGGCCATGGCCGGCTTTGCCACGGAAATCGGGGTTACTTTATTGCCGGACGGGATGGTTGAGGTAACCGATAATGGCCGCGGCATTCCGGTTGATAAGCATAAAGTTACCGGCTTGTCCGCTTTGGAAACCGTCTTAACTAAACTGCATGCCGGGGGAAAATTCGGCGAAGGCGGCGGTTATAAAGTCTCCGGCGGTCTTCATGGCGTCGGCGTTTCTGTGGTTAACGCCTTAAGCGAATATCTTAAAGCCGAAGTGCACCGGGAAGGGAAAAGCTGGGTTCAGGAATATAAAAAGGGCAAACCGACAAAAAAAGTAAAGCCAGTCGGCCCGAGTAAAAAAACCGGGACCATAATAACCTTTAAGCCCGATCCAACGATTTTTACGGAGTTAGAATTTAACTGGGGTAAAATTCTTGACCGCCTGCGCCAGCAAGCTTATTTAACCAAAGGCGTTACAATCAGGGCGTCAGACCGCCGGACCGGGCACAGGGAAAAAGATTATAAATTCCATTTTGAAGGCGGGATTAAATCCTATATCAAAGCTTTAAACCGCGATGAAACCGTGAAAAACGAAACGGTTTTTTACGTGGAGAAAGAAGTTAACAGCTCAAAAGTTGAAGTCGCCCTGCAATATAACGACCAGTTTAACGAAACCGTCATGGCTTTTGCCAATAATATAAATAACCCCGAAGGCGGAACCCATTTAATCGGCTTTCGAACGGCGTTAACCCGGACTCTTAATTCTTACGCCCGCAACCATAATCTCCTTAAGGAAAAAGAAGAAAACCTGACCGGCGATGATGTCCGGGAAGGCTTAACCGCCATTATTAGTGTGAAATTAACCGACCCGCAATTTGAAGGCCAGACCAAAAGCAAGTTAGGCAACGCGGAAATGAAAACCTACGTGGAACAGGTTTTCGGCGATGCCTTTTTAATATTTCTGGAAGAGCACCCAAAAGAAGCCGAAGCCATAATCGGCAAGTGCGTCCTTTCCGCCCAGGCCCGCATTGCCGCCCGCACTGCCCGCGCCACGATTCTTAGAAAAGGGGCTTTGGACGGCATGACTTTGCCGGGAAAACTGGCTGACTGCTCTTCCAGGCATCCAGAAGAATGCGAACTCTATATTGTCGAAGGAGATTCGGCCGGCGGATCAGCCAAGCAAGGCCGGGACAGAAAATTCCAGGCGATTCTCCCCTTAAGGGGAAAAATCCTTAACGTGGAAAGGGCCCGCTTGGATAAAATGCTGGCTAATAACGAAATAAAAAACCTGGTAATCGCTTTAGGCACGAATATCGACGAGCAATTTGACTTATCTAAATTACGCTACCACCGGGTTATAATCATGACTGATGCCGACGTTGACGGCGCCCATATCAGAACCCTGCTCCTGACCCTTTTTTTCAGGCACTTCAACCCCTTAGTTTCAAACGGCAATCTCTATATTGCCCAGCCGCCGCTTTACCAAATTAAAAAGGGCGCAAGCATAAAATATGCCTATAGCGACGAGGAAAAAGAAAAAGTTATAAAGGAAATGGGCGGTGAGGTAATGGAAATTGAGGAAAAAGAAACCGAAGAAGCCGAGGAAGAAGAGGAGGCGGAAAACGCCAAAGAAAAGGAGGAAATAAAGAAAAAAACCGCCAACCGGATTACTATCCAGCGTTATAAAGGTCTGGGGGAAATGAATCCGACCCAGCTCTGGGAAACAACTATGAACCCGGAGCAAAGGATTATAAAACAGGTAACGGTTGAAGATGCCGCCGCCGCGGACAGAATTTTTGATATGCTGATGGGCGACGATGTTGCTCCACGCAAGCATTTTATCCAGACGCATGCCAAAAAAGTCGAAAATTTAGACATTTAACATAAAAATATATGTATAATATTTTACTCCTGCCGATCATCTCCGGCATTATTGCCCAATCGGCAAAATTTTTCTTTAAAGCCAACGGCGAAAAATTCAGCTTTAAAAATATCATCTCTTATGCCGGCATGCCTTCCGGCCACAGCGCCATGGTCGTATCTTTGGCGACAATTATTCTTCTTGAATTCGGACTTTCCTCCCCGGTTTTCGCTTTAAGTTTTGTCTTAGCCTTTGTTGTCATCCGTGATGCTATCGGCATCCGCCGCTACCTTGGCCAGCACGGCCAAACTCTCAATATCCTAGTTAAGGACTTGGGTGAAGACCAATTGCTTGATAAAAGTTATCCTCATCTTTTGGAAAAAATCGGCCATACGCCGATGCAGGTTTTAGTCGGAGGTTTAATCGGGTTTTTTATCAGTATCTTGGGGTATATTTTTTTCTAAATAAACATAAATAAAAAAACGCGCGATAAATTGCGCGTTTTATAGTGGAAAACCAGCTCCGTTAAGGAGGTCTGGTGCGAACAATTCGAAGATTCTTCACTCCGAGGAGAAAGGGACGGCCTCTGGCCAGCCATTTAAAGGAACATCGGCCGGCTAAAGAAGCGAAAAATTTCCACTTCCAGACTCCAACGGAATCGAGCAGAAATCGCAGGCCGGCCCCCAAATCCCCGAAAGAGAAGAAGAAAGCGAACCAACAGACCACGACGGAAATCACGAAAAGCAGGAGCAACCAAAACTCTGGCATAGATTCTCCTTTCTGCTGGTGGATTAAACTGGGTTAGAAATAGAAGGTGTGATCAACTCATGCTGAAAAAACCTTACAATGTTTGATAATTTCTGTCAATCCATTCCCGGCGGGTCAAGGCAATAACCAGAGCAGGAATCCCCTTCGGTTAAAAAGGAAAAATGTTCCGATACCTTTTCTTCATCGTCATTCCCATATTTCCTGAAAATAACTTTAAAAAAAGGAAAATGGCCAAAAAAAGAGCAATAATTCCCAAAACGCCCTCCTTTCGTTTAAACTTCAACCTCCAATAAAATAGGTAAATGGTCAGAAACTATATCTGATAAAACCTTAAAACTTTTAATTTTTATAGACGGCGAAACCAGAAAAAAATCAAGTTCCTTTTTTGGCTTCCAGGAAGGAAAAGTCGGCTGATGATTTTTATTGGCCGACTTAAGCCCTCCCTCTTTAATTAAATCATCAATCTCCCCCGAACCCTTAAATAAATTAAAATCACCGGCGACAATAACGGGCTGCTCCGAACCCTTCACATAACTAAGCAATTGCTTTATCTGTTTCTGCCGGCTCCGGCGGCTTAAGGCCAAATGGACTAGAAATAAGTTAAAGCTGGAGCCAAATTTTACTTCTATAACCAGCCGCTTGATGCCATAATCTAAATAATGGAACCAGTGAGAAGCAGATAATCCCTTTTTGGCTAAAACGGCATTGCCCTGATTTTTGGAAATCGGCAATTTTCTAAGCGGCTTACTTTTATATTTGCACTGGAAAATACCGTCAGCGAAACCGCCTTCGCGCTTTAAGAGATCAACCTGGCTGGTAAAATTAGTTCGCGCGGAACCGCTGTCAATTTCCGCCAAAGCGACTATTTCCGGCCTTTCCCGTTTCACGAGCAAAGATATTTTTTTAAAGGGGCTGCTGCCGGGTTTTAAATAACGCCAAAAGCCAGTTACATATTGCCTCTTGCTTTTGGTAAAACCCATGCCATAGCCGGAATTTAAAAATAGAATCTTCATAAAGTTATAATTTATTCGGTTTTAGACGCAGGAAATAACCGACAATATTTGCCAGCGGATGCAATAGGCCAAACATCAGTATAGCTTCCAGCCAAATTTTTGGGCTCCACGAATAAAATAAACTGCTAAGAAGCATCGCCCCTAAAATCCAGTCTATTTGGTCGGCAATTGGAAAATTTTTTCCCGGTGATATGTTTAAACGCCGTTTTATAAAACTTTCTATCGCATCGCCTAAAATCGCCCCCACCCCAAGCGCCAAACCAAGCCAGATAATATTTTTGTCTCCGTAATCAATTATGGCTATTCTGGAAGAAAAAGGATAAAGCCAAATTTGAATTTCTATGACTGCCAAAGAAATTAAAACTCCGGAAAATAACCCCCGCCAGGTTTTATTATCTCCGAAAATGCGTTTACCGGCCAAACTGCGGCCAAAATCCATGGGCACGGCTAAAAACGGCAGCCGCTTAAAAAAAACCGGAGCCATATTGGCAAAAGCCGCCGGCAGAAAAAGCCAGAAAACACCCGATAAAAATTTTAATTCAACCGCCATAAGTTTTCCGCCATCTTATCTGAATAAAAATAAAATAATAGATACTTAAACCAGTAGCCAAAATATTGTCTAAGATAATAGCTTCGGGGAAAAAATTTTTTTGAAAAAATATAAGCAAAAAAAACGGAACCACCACAATCGCTTTTAAATAACTTAGCTGGGCATAAGGCCTGATAATCCATTCTGATTTTTTAAATTCCTGCTTCTTTATCGTCCCCAAAAGATAGGCGGTATCAATAATAAAAATATTATAAGCCAAAAGAAAAAAATCTAATCTGAATTTAAAAAGCGCCAAAATAGTAAAAGAATAAATTATCGAATCCGTTAAAATATCAAGAAATTTCCCCCGGTCCGAAGCCTTATTTTGGAATCTTGCCAGGGCCCCGTCAAAAGTATCCATAAGCAAGACAAAAAGAAGAAATAAGGAAGCGGAGAATTCATTGCCATAATAAAACCAAAATAAAAAAACGACCCCGAAAAAAAGCCTGATATTTGTTAGCATATCAGCCGTCAAGCCGAAATGATGGAAAATAATAAGGAGCGGCTTAAAAATAACGCCCCGATACCCCCGAAATTTTAGATTAAGATTATCGATAAAATCTTTTTCATCATCTGTAAACATAAGGATTTTATTAAAAAATTTAAGAAGTGTCTGTTAGAACAAGCTCCGGCCCGTCATTTCTTTCGGCTTAGTTATCCCCATTATCTTGAGCACGGTCGGGGCTACATCAGATAAAATTCCCTGCGGCTTAACTAAACTTAAATCACTGCCCGGGATTTCCTTAAAACCGATAGTTTTACCTTCGAATTGCTTTCCAATGAGAATAAAGGGCACGGGGTTGGTTGTATGTTCTTTGTCTATCATTCCGGTCTGCATATTAAACATCATCTCGGCATTGCCGTGGTCGGCCGTTACCAAAACCGTCCCGTTTTTGTCCAAAACTCTTTTAACAATTTTGCCAAGGCAATTATCAACTGCTTCAATTGCTTTTATGGCCGCGGCCAGGTTTCCCGTGTGCCCGACCATATCGGCGTTGGCAAAATTAATCAGAATGAAATCAAAAGTCTCGTTATCTATGGCCTTTATTACTTTCTCTGTGACTTCCGGAGCCGACATTTCCGGCTTTAAGTCATAACTCGTTACAGCGGGCGATGGCACTAATTCATGCTCCTCCCCTTCGCTTTTGGCTTCCCGGCCGCCGTTAAAAAAATAAGTGACGTGGGCATATTTTTCCGTTTCCGCAATCCGCAGTTGCTTTAATTTATTCTTAGAAATCACTTCCCCTAAAGTATTGGTAATTATTTCGGGAGGAAAGGCGACTTCAGCCGGCAACTCTTTTTCGTATTCGGTAAAGCCGGCAAAAAATAAATTATCAAAATATTTCCAGCCGGAGAATTTATTAAAACCAGGCAGGACAAAAGCCCTGGTAATCTGCCTGGCCCGGTCCGGGCGGAAATTAAAAAATATCAGGCTATCCCCGTTTTCCACTTGAGCCACCGGCTTCCCCTTCTCCGTAATTACTGTCGGCACAAATTCTTCATCGTATATTTTTTTCTTGTAGCTCTCTTCTAAAACTTTTATGACTTCTTCGCCCTGATTGCCCTGGCCTAGGGCAATTGCCGCATAAGCTTTAGCCGTCCTGTCCCAATGGTTATCCCGGTCCATAGCGTAAAACCGGCCGGAAACCGTGGCAATTTTACCTATCCCGCACTCCGCGATGTAATGGTTCAGGTCCTTCATAAAGCCAAGGCCGCTGTTATAAGGAGTGTCCCGGCCGTCAAGAATAACATGGATATAAGCTTCTTTAACTTTTCTTTCTTTTGCCAGGGCCAGCAGGGCGTACAGATGCTCAATTGAAGCATGGACATTGCCCGAAGAAATCAATCCTAAAAAATGCAGTTTAGAATTATTAGTCTTGGCATGGTCAATCGCTTTCAGAAAAACTTCATTTTTATAAAAACTATTATCACTTATAGCTTTGTTAATCCTGGGCAGGTCCTGATAAATAATCTTGCCCAGCCCCAGATTAAGATGCCCGACTTCGCTATTCCCGGCTTCGCCCCAGGGCAGACCCACGGCTTCGCCCGAAGCCCGCAGGGTCATAGAGGGGTAGTGAGCGACCAAATCGTTAAAATTGGGAGTGTTGGCCTGGCTGATGGCGTTCCCGCTATAGGGCTGGGTCACTCCCCAGCCGTCAAGCACAATCAAAACAACGGGTTTGGGCCTATTTGTTTGTGTTTTATTTTCCGCCATGTACAAAGATATTTTATATTATTTTATTAAACTTTCTCCTGCCATTTCTTTCGGCTTCTTTCTGCCCATTAACTCCAAAATGGTCGGGGCAATATCCCCCAAAACTCCTCCTTCTCTTAGCCCGATTTTCTTCGCCCCCCTATATTGGTTATTGACTATAATAAAAGGCACGGGGTTAATTGAATGCTCGGTATCAATCTCCCCGGTTTCCAGGTTTATCATCTCCTCTATGTTGCCATGGTCAGCAGTTACGATAACGGTCCCGCCAATTTCCAAATAAGCTTTTACAATCTGCCCCAGGCATTTATCAACTTCATGGCAGCATTTTATGCCCGCTTCCAAATTCCCGGTATGGCCGATCATATCCGGCGCGGCAAAATTAAGGACGGTAAAGTCATATTTTTTCTTTTTAAGGTCATAGATTATCATTTTTGCCAATTCTTTTGACTCCATGGCTGGCGTGGCATCGTAAGATTTAACGTCCGGAGAAGCAATTACCGCCTGGTCTTCGCCGTTAACCCGGCCGGAATAACCGCCGTTAAAAAAGTAAGTGACATGGGCGTATTTTTCCGTTTCCGCCAAATAAAGCTGCTTTATGTCCGATAATACCATGGGTACGGTTTGCTTTAAATCAACGCTGGGAAAAGCGGAAATAATAGAGTCTAAATCCGGGCCGAAATCAGTCATGGCCACAAAACATAAATTCTTTAAGACCTTGCTTCTCTTAAAGGAGCCCGGGTTATCATCGTTAAAATCTTTCTGGACAAAAACCTTAGCCAGTTGCCTGGCCCGGTCAGACCGCAAATTAAAAAATATAACGCTATCCCCGTCTTCTATCCGCCCGGCCTGATTTATTATATATGGTTCAATAAATTCGTCATTATCCCCCTTATTATAACTCTCGCTTATAGCGGCGCGGGCGCTTTCCGCCTGGTGGCCCTTGCCTAAAAGCAAGGCATCGTAAGCCATCTTTGTCCTTTCCCATTTCTTTTTCCGGTCCATGGCGTAAAATCTTCCTATAATTGTGGCAATCTGCTCTCTATTTTTAAAGCTGCGTTCCATATCCTCTATCAGTTTTAAAGCGGCGTATTTCGGAGAATCCCGGCCATCTGTAAACAAATGCAAATAAATATTATTTATCTTTTCCTTTTGAAGTAAGGTTAATAAGGCCAGAATATGGTCTGGTTCGCTATGAGCACTCATACCGTTGGAAAGCATGCCCATTAAATGCATTTTTGACTTATTGGCTCCCGCGTGCTTTATCGCTTCCAAGAAGGCCGTATTTTTGAAAAAAGTTCCGTCATTGATGCTTTTAGAAATCTTGACCGCGTCCTGTTCAACCACCCGGCCGGCACCGATATTCATATGCCCAGCTTCGCTGTTGCCGTCCTGTTTTGGTGGCAAGCCGACGTAGCGACCATGGGCATGCAACTCCGTAAAAGGATATTTTTTTGATATCCCATTCATTGTCGGTGTTTCTGCCAAAGTCACGGCATTGCCTTTATTTGGCTTGGCCAAACCCCAACCGTCAAGAATTATAAGTATCATCGGCAAATTATTTTTTTTACTAAATTCTTTCTTCATAAATTACAAAAAGGTATAAAAATGTAAAATTTAAAAATCAAAGTGAAAAATGACAGTGTAAAATTTAAAATGGATTAAATATAAATAATTTTACATTTTTAATTATCATTTTTATTTTTGATTTTTTCACTTTAAATTATCTTCAATTTCCATCAACCTGTTATACTTTGCCACCCGTTCGCCGCGGGACAAAGACCCAGCCTTGATATAATCGGCGCCGACCGCCACGGCTAAATCAGCAATAAAATCGTCACTGGTTTCTCCGCTCCTGTGCGAAACCATTATATTATAATTATGCTTTTGGGCGAATTTTACACATTCCATTGTTTCGGTCAAAGTTCCAACTTGATTTGGTTTTATTAAAATCGTATTGGCCGCTTTCTCTTTAAGGCCCTGGCGCAAGCGGTTGATATTAGTAGCGAATAAATCATCCCCCACTATCAGCATTTCTTCTCCCAATTCTTTCGTTAATTCCCGCCACCCTTCCCAGTCGTCTTCAGCCAAACCATCCTCTAGGGAAATAATCGGGTACTTCCTAAACCATTCATAATATAAACCAACCAAAGTAGTATTGGTAAAATTTGCCTGATCCAGCTTAAAAATATATTTGGCCGCCTTTTGGTTATAAAGCTCGGAGGAACCGACATCAATCCCCAAGCCGATATCTTTACCCGGCGTATAACCAGCTTCCAAAATTGCTGCCAGAATCAGTTCAATTGCCTGGATAGAAGAAACAATATCTGGGGCATAACCGCCTTCACTGCCCACGTCTGTATCAAACCCGGCCTTTTTTAAAACCCGGCCCAACTCATGAAAAATTTCGGCTCCCATCCTCACTTTTTCGGAAAAATCCACCTTCTTTATCGGGACTATCATAAACTCCTGAAAATCTAAATTAGTATCAGCATGTTTACCACCATTAAAAATATTAAAAAATGGGATGGGCATTCGAAAATTGCTCCCCCTTGATAAAGGGGGCCGGGGGGATTTATCAAAACCATAAGCCTTTGCTAAATATTCATACAATTCTTTTTTTAAGACGTTAGCCGATGCCCGAACGCAGGCCAAAGACACAGACAAAATCGCATTAGCGCCCAGTTTGCTCTTGTCATCCGTACCATCTAATTTTATCATTTCTCTGTCAATTTCTTCTTGCTTTATTATCTCTTTGCCTGCCAAAGCCTTAAAAATTTTGCTATTAACATTCCCGACTGCTTTCAAAACTCCTAAGCCATCATACCTTTTTTTATCTCCATCCCGCAGTTCATAAGCTTCATGTTCGCCCGTGGAAGCTCCGGACGGCACGCTGGCTTTCGCGGATATCCCATTGTCCAGCTCTACTTTTGTTTCAATTGTCGGGTTGCCGCGGGAATCTAAAATTTCCCGCGCCATTATTTTTTTTATTTTAGGCATAATATATAATTTAATTATCAATTATCAATTTACAATTTTCAATACTAAAGATCTCCTTATAACGGCTGGAAATAACATCGTACAGCGCTTACATTTTGTATCCCAACAGTAGCCGATATATATTTTGCTTGAAATATCGGAATGTAAGTCCTGTCATTAGTGGTTGGCAGACTCGTTGAGATTGTTCCTTTAGACACACCGTCAAAGAAAAACTCAACGCTCACGCCGACGGTATAAATAAATTTATAATGATGGTACTCAGTAAGATCACCGGCGTCAAATGAAGTGGTATTGGCTATCGTGCCCCCGTTTGAACTTACCCCTACCAAGTGTTTATCCGCCGAGTTGTTTGTGGTGAAACCTATACGGGCGGGAACAGCTGTCGATTTTGAATATAAATTGGACGCTGTCCAATCAGCGGCGATATCAACATTAGCTATTCCCATAAAAATACCAAAAGTATCTCCATTATTCGTATACTGATTAGCCCTGACCAGGGCCTCCCAAACAAAAACATCCTGATCGGGTGCGAATGAAGATAAATTATTTCTTGCAAAGGTAATAGGATATATAGCGCCTACATTAGTTGACCCCGTACCAGAATAAACATAAAGACCGTATTGTTGAGCGTTCGAAATATATACATAACAACTGCCATCACCACCCATTCTATAAGCCCATGCGGGTGCCCAGGGATAACGTGATGTCTGCTCTTTTATTTGGGTGGATGTTATTGCATTATTGGCAGCTACCGACGTATCTTGATCTAAGTAACCGGAAAAATTTTCTACAAGAGGATGAATAAATATCTTACTGGGTAGTACTTCAGTAAATTTTTGTTGAAGGTATTCAGTTCTCTCAATAAGGCTACCATCCGCGTTAGAAGCGACATTAGAAGAGCTAAAATCATTATTAGCGTCATTATTGCCTAAAATATTCTGGGCAAAATCCTGGTCAGAAGAATTAGGTCCGGCTAAAGGTTCAACAAAAGCGGCGTAAGCCCAAACCGTAATCACCGCGGTCAAAGTTAGGATAACCGTGGTAATCGCCCGCCAAGCGATTTTCTTTGCTTGGTGCTTTATTTGGGTTTTAAGACTTTGCTTATTCATTATTATTGTCATTGCGAGGAGCGAAGCGACGAAGCAATCTCTGGTTTAAAGGCATGAAATCTACTCTTAATAAACATTATAATCCGCATTTACCCGGGTGAAATAGCATTATTTTTATTTTCTTGTTACTTCCAGCTAACCTTAGATTGCTTCGTCAGTCGCCCCGTAATTCTGCGGGGCTCTTTCCTCGCAATGACATACTGATAATTATTAATTTACAATTGTTAAAGTATTTCATACTCAACCGTGGCGGTTATCTTTATCTCACTGCTGCCGGCTTCAATTTCCGGAGCCGCTCCGCCCATGCCTAAAGCCTCGTCAGCTACTTTATAATTAGAACGGTAAGCAACCGGCGCAATCCCGTTAGCTGATTCAGAAAAACTAATAATCCGGCCTAGTTTAACCCCGGCCACCTTGGCTAAATCTTCAGCCTTGGTTTTAGCCGCTTCTATGGCCTTAATTCTCGCTTCCTGTTTCAAGGCTTCTTCGTTGTCAATTTCAAAAGTTAAACTTCCGATCTGATTTAATCCCAAGGTACCGGCTTCGTCTAAGACCTGGCTCACTTTTTCCATTTCCCTTAATTTTACCTCAAGGCTTTGGTTCACCTCATATCCCCGGAAAATTTGTATTCCCTTGCTCCAGTCGTATTGCGGATAAATACTGTAGTCAGTCGTTTTTATGTCTTTATCATCAATTTTAAAATCATCTTTTAATTTTTTTATAACCGCGTTCATTTTGTCCGTGTTGTCCTTCTGCGCCGCCGCCACGGTTTTCTTTTCTACGCTGTAACCAAGCTGAATTTTAGCTATATCCGGCACGCCAATTACCTCGCCGTCTCCATTAACCGTAATTGAATGGCGCTGTTGTTCGCTAATTCCGATATAATTATGGGTTTTTACAGCATTCCAGGAAAGAATTGCCAAATAAACCGAGCCGAGAGTTAAAAATACTCCGGCAAAAATGGTCACGAATTTGTTTGGAATCATAAGATTGCGATTTTAAATTATAAATTTTATTAAAATTAAATCACTTCACCAGCCCCTTAAGCCCGGGCATCGGCTCGCCGTTTAAAAAAGCCAGCGTTGCTCCCCCGCCCGTTGAAATCCAATCTACATAATTTTCCATACCGGTCATCTTTAGGGCTTCAATCGTTTCCCCGCCGCCAGCCACGCCGAACGCCCGGCCGCGGGAACGGGAGGCAATCACCCGTGCGATTGCGAGGGTGCCATGCTTAAAATGCTCTTTTTCAAACATGCCCATCGGCCCGTTCCAAATAATCGTTTGCGCCTTTTTTAAAAACAAGGAATACAATCTTATGGTTTTCGGCCCGATATCTAAAATCTTCTCGTTTTTATTAACCTTAAAAATATTTTTCGCTTCGGCCGGGCCGCCACCATCTTTCTTATCACTCACGACAACGTCAATAGGCAAAAGAATATTTTTCTGCTTCAGGCGCCCGGCTAATTTTATGCTTTCTTTATCAACCAAAGACTGCCCGATTTCCATTCCCCGGGACGCGAAAAAATTATTAGCCAAAGCCCCGCCGATTAAAACTTTAAAAGACTTTCGGCTTATTTTTTTAAGAAAAGAAATTTTAGTGCCGATTTTCGCCCCGCCGATTACCGCCACTAATGGCGGCCGCGGGTGGAAAATTTTATTTAAATTTTCCACTTCCTCAGGCAGCAGTAAGCCGGCATAAGACGGAAGATATTTTTTAATGGCTGACATAGAAGCGTGCCTCCGGTGGCTATTGGCGAAAGCATCATTGACGTAAACATCAGCTAAGCCGGCTAATTGCCGGGCAAACTTTTTATCATTTTTACCCTCGCCTTTGCTAAAACGTAAATTTTCTAACATTAAAATTTCCCCCGGCTTCATCTTGCCTACGGCTGTCCCGGATTTTAAACCGACACAATCATCCGCAAAATTCACTTTCTTATCAAGTAATTTGCCCAGATGCCTGGCTACGGGCGCCAACGAATATTTTTTTTCTATTCTCCCTTCTGGCCGGCCGAGATGGGTTATAATAATAATTTTACAATTATAACGCAAAAGAAAACGGATAGTAGGCAACCCCGCCACTATTTTATAATCATCCGCAACTCTGCCTCTTTCCATGGGAACATTAAAATCGGCTCGCAACATAACTCTTTTGCCCGCCAGTTTTTTTACCTGTCTGATTGATTTTATTTTCATAAACTGATACTAATATTATAACACAAATTTACAGAAATCAAAAAGTAGGGTTAACCCGCGGGTCGTCCCTACTTTATATGGTTTTATTTTATCTCCCCTAGCTCCACCTGAGCTTCCAACTTTTCTCCCGCCCGCAAGTAATCAACATTTATTTTATCACCGGCCGAATAACTCTGAATAATATTAGCCAAATTATTGTTTCCATTAATTTCCGTATTATCAATCTGAATTATAATATCCCCCTCTTTCAGGCCGGCTTTCTCTGCCGGGCCGTTTTTTATAAGGCTGACGCCGCTGGCGTTTTTATAAATAAGAGCGCCGTTTTTATATTTATTATTTTCTTTCGCCAAAAGAGACAAATCAAGATAATTGACACCAAAACTTGGACGTTTTATACTCCTGTCCTTAAGCAGGCTCTTGATAGCCGACTGGAAATGGCTTATCGGGCTGGCTTCCCCCTCGCTGTCAAGAAACCCGATAATCCTGCCGGTCAGGTCAAACAACACCGCTTCTTTTAGGCCCTGGGCGGAAACATCAGCGATGATAAGTTCATCGGAAAAATTATCACTTGATCTTACTAAACTTTTTTCCCGGCTTCCGATAACCGAAGTCAGATAGCTGTCTCCCGACCAGGAAGCGGCTATCACCAACTGCCCATTTTCCGCCTTGCTTTCCGCGAACTGCTGAACGGGAAAATCTTTTGCTCCCTCTACGTGGATAAAAGAAAAAGGAGTCAGGGTGTCTTTTATCACCTGGTCAATTTTATATATTTGCTTATCCTTGTCAATGACCACGTAGCCCCCGGAAATACTTTCATAACTTAAATTTTTGGGCAGGGCGTCAGTTATAATCCAGCCGTCGCTGGTAATAATAAGGCCAAGGCCGGCTGCCTGGTCCAGTTTATAATAACTATCCGGATTAAAATTTAATCCGGAATCAGCCGTCTTGATCTTTTTAAAAACGCCGGCTAAATTGCCGTTTATGGAATTTATAATCTCGGCGACTTTTATGTTCTGCTCCACCACGACTTTTTTTGCTCCCTGGATAACTAAATTAGCCCCCCGGTAATTATTGTCGGAAAAACTGATATTGCCAAAAAAAGGAATATTATAAGCGTCCTCAAACATATAAACGCGTGAAATTAAATCCCCGGCCACGCCGGCCAAAAGGCTAATAATTAAAACAAAAATCAATAATATCACCACCCTATTTTTCTCTAATATTTTTTTTATTTTACTTATCATAAATTTATTTTTCCTTTTTAGTTTTTAATTTTTACATCCAGCGGGCAGACAAAAGAACTATTAAAATACTAACGGAACCAAAAATAAGATATTGTTTTATAATCTTCTTGTCTAAATTATCATTTAAATAAGAAAGGGACAAGCCGGACATTATATAATAACAAATTGCCAGGACCAATCCGGCTATATTGTGGTTTAAGGGCAAAAAAGAAATAGACCAGCCTATTTCCAGCAAAATTACGCCGCTTACAAGAATATAAGGAAAAGCCATCCTCATTTCCACTTTATTCGCCCACATAACCTGGTAAACCGCTAAAAAAGTTACAATAAGCATGAAAATCATCAACAGCCAAACCGGCAGGTTCAGAAAGGATTGCAGACCATAAACCACAGCTGCGGAAAAAAATATTATAAAAAAATTTCCAAAAGAAGAAAAAATTTTTATGGTACCCCCCGAGCAGAATTCCGGCCGGACCAAATAATAATAGAGATAACGCAGATAAAAATAAATAAAACCAGCAACGGCTAAAAATAAAAATTGGATAAAAAAC
Organism: Patescibacteria group bacterium; assembly: GCA_028716725.1. Classification (GTDB taxonomy): domain Bacteria; phylum Patescibacteriota; class Patescibacteriia; order Patescibacteriales; family JAQTRU01; genus JAQTRU01. The sequence continues at coordinate 31,954 of JAQUPG010000010.1, forward strand.
CTATTCACGGCCAGAGATGAATAAATAAGAATGCTCGACAAAAATCCAAGAGGGAGAATTGCCGTCCCGAGATAATCAGCAAAATTTTTTTTAGTCTTACCGGCCTTTATAAAAACAATGATGGCCGCCAAAACCGCCAGGTTGGCAAGCAACAGGGAAGAAAAAAATAAAGAGGGATAAAATAACACCGGCTCGAAAAAAATAAGAACCAAAACCGGGGCTATTAGCACTAAAAGACGGCTGTATTTCATAATGATATAAATCCCGCACCTTTACTACAAAATGCTTGCCTTAAATCAAAAATATTAATTTTATGGCAATCTTACTATTGAAGACCGCAAGGGCAGGCAAAGGTGCGGGATAAATTATTTGCCTAACCAGTCATACTCGGATGCGCTCTGGTTAACCATCTGCTCGCTTTCTTCTTTTTCTTCCTCATCCCCATTCTCTAAATAATTATTCAATTTTGTCAGAGCCATCACCAGATTAAGATGCAGCTCTTTAAAGTCGGCCGGAACCTTTAACTCGAGAAGGCGATTCTTTAAATATTCGCCTTCCTCAACCGGGATATCCTTGCCTTCAGCCAGCTGCCAATAATCAGTTAAAATTCTGCTGGCGTTGTTTTTATAATCGCTGATAAGCTTCTCTTTTATTTCATTTGCCTGGTTATTCGCTTTTACCCCCGCACCTCCGTCAAGCGGCCTTGAAGTTAAAACTAGATACAAAAACAAAGCGAGAATAATAACCAATAAAACAATAAGGATTTTTAGCTTTTTTGACATATTTTTATTCTTTCTTATTATTTTTTAACCCTTCAAAAGCGCGCAATACTTCCAGGGGGACGGCAAAAACAATAGTGTTCGACTTGTCAGAAGATATATCGTTAATAGACTGCAGGGTCCGCAAATGCAAAGCGCCGTCGGCGCTGGCCAGCATCCGGGCGGCTTTAGACATATTTTCCGCTGAAGCCACCTCGCCTTCGGCTTTGATAATAACCGCCCTTTTCTCCCTTTCCGCTTCGGCCTGCTTGGCAATTACCCGCTCCATTTCCTCGGGCAAACTCACGTCTTTCAGCTCCACGTTATTGACTTTTAACCCCCAAACGTCCGTTTCTTTATCAACTATCTCCCTGATTCTTTCGGCGATTTTTTCCCGGTTAGCCAATAATTCGTCCAAAGTGGCTTCACCCACAATGTTGCGCATCGTTGTCTGGGCAAACTGGGAAATAGCGTACCGAAAGTCTTCCACTTCGATTACGGCTTTTTCCGCGCCCGTCACCTTATAATAAATAACCGCGTTCACCATAACTGAAACGTTATCTCGGGTGATAGCTTTCTGGTCCGGCACGTCAACCGCCTTAACCCGCATATCCACATTTTTGTAAGTTTGGAAAACCGGAATAATAATCCGCCAGCCCGGGTTCATTATGCCCTGATAGCGGCCCATGGTAAACCTGACTCCGCGCTCATACTGGTTAATCTGCTTTAAGCTGATTAAGAACAAAAAAACTATAATTCCTAAAATGATATAAAGTGTTGGCATAATTTTAATGTTATTTTTATAAATTATGTGTCGATAATAATCGTCACTGGCCCGTCGTTTATTAGACTAACCTCCATCATCGCTCCGAATTCGCCAGTCTCTGTTTTTATTCCGTTATTCTTTATTTTTTCAACAAACTTTTCATAATATGGGACGGCCTTTTCCGGTTTGGCTGATTCTATAAAGCTTGGCCGGTTACCCTTGCTCGTGTCCCCGTATAAAGTAAATTGCGAGACCACTAAAATTTCTCCCTTAACATCTTTTACTGACAAATTCATTTTATCAGCCTTATCTGCAAAAATTCTTAGATTAATAATTTTTGTAGCCAGTTTTTCAATTTTATCCTCCGTATCATCCTGATGAATGGCTAATAGAACCAGTAAACCCTTGCTAATTTTACCTATAATTTTACCACCAACTTTAACCTCAGCTTCTTTTGCCCTTTGTATAACAGCGCGCATAATCGCTTTTTTCTAAATACTAAATACTGATCCCTAAATACTAATTTTCAAACATCCCGGCTTCAATCTCCGTCCAGTCATCCCGGCTTTCCTCCCACTTATAAGCGACTAAGCGGTTAGTCTTTTCACTTTCGCTGTAAACATAATTAACTTTCGTTTCCGAGCCGATCCGGTTTGAGTAATTGGTCTTTTTATCCAGGACGACCGGCTTAGTAATAAACTCCAGTTTCATTCGGCCCAAAGGCCCTTCAAAAATAATATACTCCGTATCTACCCCGCCCCGTTCATCCTGATGCTCTTTGCCCTCATCTTCAACTTTAAAACTATCTTTGATCTGCCCCTTTATGTTTTCCCATTTTTCTTCCGTCATAACTTTACAATTTGTAAATTCGTAAATTTGTACCTGCCTGCCGGCAGGCAGGAATTTGAACATTAGTAGTACGCTGCCTGGGTTTCTAAATCCCTTTTTCTGGTCCGGGCCGTTTCTTCGCTAATCAAACCGGATTGGAGCAGCCTGTCAATGGCTTTATTCATGGTAATCATGCCTTCTTTCTGGCTGGTTTGGATAACGGTATAAATCTGGCCCATCTGATTGCGCCTTATAAGATTGCCAATAGCGCTGTTATTTATCATAACCTCCCGGGCCGCTACCCGATCGCCCTTTACCCCGGGCAATAAATGCTGGGCAACAACCGCCCGCAGGGTTGAAGATAACTGGTTTAAAATCTGCTGCTGCTGATGGGAGGGAAAGACGTCAACAATACGGGCAATAGTTTCCGCGGCCGTGGCCGTATGCAGGGTCGATAAAACCAAGTGTCCGGTTTCCGCGGCGGTTAGGACCGCGGAGATAGTTTCTAAATCCCGCATTTCCCCCACCATAATCACGTTCGGGTCCTGACGCAGGGCGTATTTTAAAGCCGAAGCAAAAGTCATAGTATCGCTGCCCAGTTCCCTTTGCTCAATAATACTCTGCTTTTCTTCAAACATATATTCTATCGGGTCTTCAATCGTGATAATATGGGAGCGCCTTTCTTTATTGATGATATCAAGCATCACGGCCAAAGTCGTGGATTTTCCTGACCCGGAAGGGCCGGTCACTATAATCAGGCCATCCTGCAAATGCGTTAAATTATAAATATTTTCACTTAAGCCGATTTCCTCCGGGCTGGGTATTTTACTCGGGATTAAGCGGGCGGACAAAGCGATTTTTCCTTCCTGATAATGCAGATTGACGCGAAAACGGGCGCCAAAAAATTCCTGGGAAAAATCCAGCTCCCGCTTGCGGTTAAACCTTTCCCAGGTTTTTTCATCAACCAAAGTGCGCACGGCCTCTTCTAAGTCCTTATCCGCGACTATGCCGTGGTTCATTTTTACTAATTCGCCTTCCAGCCGCAAAGCCGGAATGCTGCCGGCCGCCAAATGCAAATCCGACGCTTTTTGCTCAATGGCTTGTTTAAAATAAGAAGAAATATCCATATATGTTGGTTGACTAGCTGATTAGTTAATTAGAGATTTTAATTATTATTATTATAACAACTATCAACTTAAAAATCAATTCTATTTTCCGCGGCTTTCCGTTCTTCGTCTATCCGTTATTTTCTCGAAAACTCGCACCCGCAATAATCCTGCCGGTAAAGCCCGAGTTTTTTACATAAACAGGATGATTTTTTAAAGCCGTCTTGTTTTTTAAAATCCCTGTCCAAAAACTTTACCTTATATTTCCTTTCCATCCCCTGGCCAAGCTGGCTGATTGTTTTGGCATCTTTATGCGGACTAATGGTTAGAGTGGTGGTAAATAAAGCAAAACTTTTCTTTTGAGCAATTTTTGCCGTTTTTTCTAATCTATCTCGATAGCAGATCCGACAACGCTCCCCTCTTTCCAAATCTTTTTCATAACCTTTTATTTTTTTAAGCCAGGCCCCGTGGTCATATTTTTCTAAAATTAATTTAAGCCGGGAAATAGCCGCGATTTTTTTAGCTTCCCCCAACCTTTTCTTATACTCGCTTTCCGGATAAATATTGGGATTATAAAAATATAAAATCACGTCATAATCTTTTTTTAAAACCTGGGCGACATAAGCCCCGCAGCCGGCGCAGCAAATATGAAGCAGAAGTTTCGGCTTGGTTTTGCGAAACCTATAAAAAGCATAGGCAATGGCAGCAATTATACCTAACGCCCCGGCTAATAAATCAAGAAGACTTGCTTCACGGCTTGGAATAAAAGTCTGGAGATACTCGCCGGCCAAAGCGTAGAAAAAACTAAAGAAAAAGCTGAACACGGCTAAAATTTTAAAATTCATCTTTCTGAATTCCCGCCCAAATAAAATAATTAAATAGGCCAGAACCCCGAACAAAACAAAATGAACCCCTTTATCAAAAAAAGTAATTTTTTGGGGTTCACCGCTTATGGGCAGGGGCATAGTGAGCGAAACAAAAATAAGGAAAGCCCAGCATAAAATTAGATAAAACTTTACTAATTTAGCCATAATTTGGATCTGTCATTGCGAGGAGCTCAAGCGACGAAGCAATCTCTGGTTTTGCATCTCCAAGCTTAAATCTTTCCACTCCGGATTTAATTTAATTATAAGGTTAATTTTATCTTTTCTTGAACCGCCTTTTATCTATTTTTCTCTGGCAATGGCATCACGGATATCAGAAAATGTTTCACAATAGACTAATTTATTTACCTTATACTTAGCGGTAAAACTTAATTCGTTTTCTTGGGTTTTATGCTGATAATTCCTTTTTAGTAAATTATTGGTTACGCCGGTATAAAAAACGTTGTGGGTTTTATTAGTATTGATATAAACAAAATAGTATCGTTCGTTTAACATGTTTTTCTATTTAACCAGAGATTGCTTCGCCCCGAGGCTTCGGGGCTCGCAATGACATTATTGCAGAGCCTTAACGATTTCCTCTCCGAATTCCCGGGCCGAGGCCGGGCCCTCGGCCGTAATAATTTTCCCGTCCACGGCTACGCTTTGAGAAGAAAATGTCGCCCCGCCCTTTTCGATTGTTTCGCGCACACCCGACCAGCCGGCAGCGGTTTTACCTTCTAGAACTCCGGCCTGGGCGAGAATCGCCGAAGCGGCGCAGATAGCCGTGGTAATTTTTCCTTCCTGATAAAACTTTTTCGCCAGAATCTGTAAGCTCTCATCGTCAATAATCTCCAGCATTCCCGGGCCGCCGACAAAAACCACGGCGTCGAATTTATCCGGCTCGGCCTGCCCGACGGTTAAATCAATATTAACCTCTAACCCCTCAGCGCCGATCGCGGTTCCGGACTGAATTGAAGCCACCTGCACTTTTACCCCGGCTTCTTCAAAAACTTTTCTTGGTTCGCTATATTCGGCATCGCGAAAATCCCGCGGCGCCACCACCATTAAAATATTAGTTCCGTTCATATTTTCTTTGGGCTGTTTTAGTTCCGATCTTATCCAACAGCCAGTTAATAATAAAAATAATATTAAAATTAAAATCATCTTCCTCATACGTTTTTCCTGTCTAAATAGCTAAAACCTATAACCAAAATCAACATCGTCAAAAATAAAATCAACAGGGCGAAAACCTTGCCTAAACTTTGTAAAAATAACCCGCTGGCCCCAAAAACCAAAGCCAGGGAGTAAAAGACAAGAACGGTTTTTCTCTGGCCTAACCCCAAATCAAACAAACGGAAATGAAGATGCCCGCGGTCAGCGAATTTAAACGGATTTTTGCCATTAACGAGACGGCGCAAAATCGTCCAAACCACGTCTAAAATCGGGATGCCCATAACGAGGAGGGCGATAGCAATCTTGCCTCCGGAAATAATGGCTAAAACCCCCAAAATAAAACCAAGAAGAAGCGAGCCGCCCTCGCCTAAAAAAATCTTAGCCGGATGCCAGTTAAAAACCAAAAAGCCCAAACAGCAGGCGGAAAAAATCAAAGCGGCAAGGCCGATATCCGGCTGATAATATTTTGTCGTAATCGTAAAAAGAAAAATTATAAAACCGCCGATAGCGCAGATGCCGCTTACTAAGCCGTCCAAACCGTCTAAAAGTTTTGTCGTGTACATCATGCCGAGAAGCCAGAGGATTATAAGCGAGTCCGAAAGAACCACGAAATAGCGCATAGCTCCGCCCCAGCTTGTTATTGGTATTTTCCACTGATCCAGATACAGAAAGCCGCCCAAAGGATTAGTAATTTTCCCGATTTCCACCCCGCCGACGACCACGGCGAGGCCAGCCAGGACCGGAAAAATAAATTGCCAGCCCGGTTTTAAATTATATTTATCATCCAGAAACCCGCCGACCATCAAAAAACAGGCGCCAATAAAAAACCCGAGCCAATGATGAACTTCTAAATTGCCGGCCAGCAAACTGCCCCGGGTAAAATAAAGCATCAGAAAAAAAGCTAAAAAAATCGCCAATCCGCCCAAAAGCGGCACATTGGTTTTATGGATTTTCCTGTCCGAAACCGGCTTATCAATAATATTAAACCTGCCGGCTAAATATTTAACCAGCAAAGTGAAAATTACCGTAAGCAGTAAAGAAACAATAAAAATTATCGGGTAATTTGTGTTCATTTTGATTTTTTGTTAAAATAAGAGTGCATCGATAAAAACAGCAAAGATAATATGAGCAAAGGGTTTAAATATTTCCTTATTATATCCTCAATTGTGGCAATTATACTTATTGCACTCTTTATTATTCTTCCCTTTTTAATTGATTCTAATCTTGCTATTGATTCTAGCCTTACTTCTGAAGATTGTTATGCAAAGGGAGGTAGAGTCAGTAGCGACGAAGGGATTGTCGGTGAACATAATGGTTACCCAGTCTACGGTTCGGTGTGCAAAAAAAATGAAAGAAAAATCGGTTCAGTCACGGGTTTATGGTGCAGTTGCGTATGCTGCGTACCAAAAAAATTATTATTTTTTTAATATATTACCTATAACCCCTGGGGGCACAAATAATACGTCCTCTTTTATAATTTTATCTAATCTTGACTTTTTATTAAAAATGGTTTATGCTAAAATTAATAATCAATCAAATTCTAATGCTTTCGGGCATTTTTTGCTTTTTCTAAACAAATCTAATCTACAAGGGGTAAGTATGTTAAGGACAGTTTCCCGCCTCAAAACCGCTGGTAACATTCCTGGGAACGGCAAGGGCAACGGCAAAAATATTAACCGGGCGCTCTTTCTCGATGCCGTCGCAGAAACCATAGAGCAAATTTCCCTGACCCAAAAAATACTTCTGGTTTGCCTTGCTCCGGAAGAAAAAATCTTCACCGCGGTTGCAGAGGTAAAGAAACTGATAAGAAAAGGTGATGAAGGTATTACCTTAATACCAAGAGATGACCAAAAAAACCCTGTATTCCCCACCAATATCTGCAGATTTGCTGTCCAGCCGGATGGCCGGGTATCATTTTGCGGAATATAACCCACAAAAACACCCCTGACGAATAAGGGCGCTTAGTACAAGCGTCCTTTTTTTATTTCCAAAATCATGAAATCGTGCATTCGTTATGTGTTATGCGTTACGCGTTATAACTGTCTCCCCTTTTCTATTTCAATTTTTGCTTCTTTATTTATTACCACCGTATCCCGCCTGACCAATTCGCCGGTTAAAATCTTATTGGCAATTTCATTTTCAATCTTATCCTGCAATAAACGGCGCAAGGGCCTGGCTCCGAATTTCGGGTCATACCCGGCCCCGGCCAATTTAACAACTCCTTCTTCTTCTGAGCGCAAACCGATGCCTTTGGCTAAAAGCATTTCCCCTATGCCATTCAACATTAATTTGGTAATGCTTACCACATTGTCCATAGTTAACGGCTTAAAAACAACAATGCCGTCAAACCGGTTTATCAACTCCGGCCGCATTATTTTATTAAGCTGCTTGTTGATTAAATCTTCTTTTATTTTCTCTATATCTGTGCCAGCCGCCACTTCATCCTGGATAAAAACCGAGCCGGCGTTGGACGTGGCAATAATAATAGAATTAGTAAAATCAATTGTCCGGCCCTGGCCGTCAGTTATCCGGCCGTCATCAAAACAAGACAAAAACAAATTTAGGATATCGGGATGGGCTTTTTCAAACTCATCCAGCAAAACCAGCGAAAACGGCTTTTTGCGCACGGCTTCAGTCAGATAGCCCCGGGTGCCGTCAACGTCCCCAATCATTTTTTTAACGCTGTCCGCCAATTGGTATTCGCTCATATCCAGCCGGATCATATAATCTTTGCTGCCAAAATAAATATCGGAAACGGTTTTCGCCAGTTCGGTTTTGCCGACTCCGGTCGGCCCGAGGAATAAAAAGTTGGCAATCGGACGCTTGCCCTCCCGGAGCGCCGCTCTGGCCCGGCGCAAACTGGCGGAGACGACGGAGACCGCCTCTTCCTGATTTATCATCTTCTCATGAATTTTTTCTTCCAGATTTAATAATTCCTTGCTTTCGCTAACCGTAATCTTATTGACCGGGACGCCGGTTATCTCGCTGACAGTCACGGAAACATCTTCGGCCGTGCAAAGAGAAGCGGTCGGATCGCTGGCCGCCCGACGGCCGACGCGGACGGCCGTTGCCTCTAAAATTTCTATAGCTTTAGCCGGCAGATATTTGTCGTGGATATATCTTGAAGAAAGGGAAACCGCCTGCCCGATCGCATCATAGGAAAAATATACCCCATATTTCCCCTCCATAAGGCTAACTTTGCTTTCCGCCATAATAATCGCCTGGTTCCCGGCGGGCTCGTCAATTTTTACCTTCACTAAAATATCGCCCAGGGCTTTGCCTTCAATATATTTAGAATAATTTTCTACCGTGGCTGCGGTCAGGCAAAAGAGAGCCCTTCGGTTTAAAGCCTCGGCTAAAACTTCCGACAGCTCCAAGCTTTCTTCTCCGCCCCCGGTTATACCCACTATATTTTCTATATTTTCTATAAAAAGCACAATATTTCCGGCTTTTCTTATTTCATCAATTATGACCAAAAGTCTTTCCTGCGCCACTGCCGCGGTGGCTCCGCTTACTAACCGGGCTACATCCAGTTCCAAAAGCCTCTTATCCCTTAAAAATTTAGGCACATCTTCTTCAACCATCAGCTGGGCCAGGCCTTCCGCCATAGTCCTTTTACCGGCTCCCAAAGGGCCGACTAAAATTACGCCGGTCCGGCCGCTGGTAAAAGCCCCGAAAATATCCTCAATTTCCTTATCCCGGCCCACGCAAATGCCCAACCGGCCCCACTTAGCCGCCCGCGTCAGGTCATGGGAAAAATGGTTTAAAACCGGCGTAGCCACGGCGGTATAAGCCCGGTCCATAGTGCCGGCCGGCTTAAAACGGGCCGCTTTTTTATAGCCCCGGTAATTATCCAGGAGACGCTCGTTCACCCTGAACCATTCGATAATATTTTTAATTTTATCCTCATCTACTTCCAAATCGTATAAAATCTCGGCTAAATTTTTATCGTGGCGCAAACAGGACAAAATCAGATTTAAAGCCTTTACTTTTTTTTGCCCGAGATTATAAGCCTGGGCGTAAGCTTCAATTAAAATCTCTTTTACTTCCTCGCTGATTTTTAAATCATTTTTTCCTTCCGAGGAAGCCGATTCTTTCAATAATTGGCTTTTAATTCTGGTTATCAATTTCCCCCCGTCTACATCCAGGCGGACAAAAAGGGAAATTATTTCCTTGTCCCGCAATAAAGAAAAAAATAAATGGAGAGGCAAAAGCTCATTATGCCCGGACTTGGCCGCGAGCAGAAAAGCTTCTTCTACAACTTTCATCTCCTCCGGGCTGGCCGCCCGGGAAACGTCTATCTTGCCGGAAAACTTCTTCAACTCTTCCCAATTATCGGGAAGCTTTACCAGCCCCTTTTCCCCAACCGCCCGGAATTTTTTTATTTTTTCCTTCCTGGCTTCTTCTTGGCTTAAGCGGTAAATAATAAACATATCGGATAAAGCGCTAATCCAGAAAACCAAAATCAGCCAGTGCTTTACCCGCCAGAAGCTGAAAAGCTCTAAATAATCCCCGGCGCCGGCGCCCACCGGCCCTCCGGCTGACGAGGACCAGACCCAAAAAGCCAAAGCCGCCAAGCCGGCCAGGCTTATTGCGTAAGCAATTGAATTTATAACCAAATCAACGCTTTTTTTAAAATGCCTTAAATTTATTACGGCCTTGCCCAAACTTAAGCCCCAATATAAAAATTTCCCGTCTAAAAAACTGCCGACGCCCATGCCGCCGCAGGCCGGGCATTTTAAGCCAAGCTTTTTTTCGCCCGTTCCCGAACAAACCGGGCAGACGATAAATGGCATTTTTGAATATTTATCCTCCATAGTTGTTCAAGACGTTTCTTTATTTTTAAACCTTTTAGTGAACCAATGATACAAATATTTTAGCGATTCCTAGACGTTATCAGAGAAATACGAATGATACTAATAAATACGAATTTATGTTTGCGGCATTAGTATTATTAGTATCATTCGCATTCATTCATATATTAGTATCATTTTACAAAGCTAACTGAAAAATTATTTCGTAAATTGCCAGTATCGGCAGAACCAGCCAAAGGCCCAGGATAAGTAGCGCCAAGGCCAGCCAAAAGAGCATAAAAATCCCGCGGACGATTATCTGAAACAATCGGACAAAAAAACTTATTAAAATCCCGGCCCAGTCATATTGGGCATACATCGGCCGAAAAATATTTTTTATCCAGACAAAAAGCGCCAAAGACCTTTCCTTGTTAACTAAAAAATTCTTTAGCCCGATCGCTACCTGTTTTAAGCCGCGGCCATACCACCAGGCCGGAAAATAGATTATATCCCTTAGCAAATCCAAAACAATCTTTCCTCCGTATAACCCGATATTATTACTTATCATAATTTTAATATAGTAGGATAATTGGGATTCTTATCATTCTTGCGATATATAATTATTTTCCCAATAATCCTAAAATTCCTAAGAATCTAAAGAATCTCATTTAATTTTATTATACCATATTTTATAAATTCATCACAACAACTTGACAGTTAATCCATCCTTTGCTATATTAAAAACACTTTTAACTTTAAACTTTATAACTTTTAACTAAAGCATATGGCACATAAGAAAGCCGGCGGTTCTACCGCGCTTGGCCGCGATTCAATCGGCAAAAGATTAGGCGTAAAATTAACCGACGGGCAATTCGCCAAGGCCGGCGCGATTATAATCCGGCAAAGAGGCACAAAATACCACCCGGGCAAAAACGTAAAAAGAGGCAATGACGATACTTTATTCGCCACCGTGGCCGGCATCGTTAAATTCACTACCAAAAAGTTAAAGAAATTCAATAATCAGCTGAAAGATTCAAGAATCGTCAGCGTTCTGGCGCAAAAATAACTTTGCCGAAATTTGAAATGAAAAAACATCCCGCAAATTCGCGGGATGTTTTTCATTGTATTTTATTGTTTTGTTATTTTTTTCTCTCCCATCTTCAGACAGACTCTCACAAACTCAACAAATAACGGATGCGGGTCAAGGGGCCGGGAAATATATTCCGGATGGAACTGGGTGCCGATAAAAAACGGATGGTCGGCGATTTCAATCGCTTCCACGATTTTCCCGTCCGGCGAAGTCCCGGCGATAACAAGGCCGTTTTTTTCAAAAATTTTCCGATACTGATTATTAAACTCATACCTGTGCCTGTGCCTTTCCGACACAACCTTTTTATTTCCTATTTTTTTCTCATAAGCGGCCGCCAAATGGGTGCCTTTAATAATTTTACAGGGCCAGCCGCCGAGGCGGATTGTGCCGCCATAGCCCTTTTTAGCGATTAGCTCGGCCTGCCCCGGCATAATATGAATTACGGGGTGGGGAGTTTTCGGGTCAACTTCGGCAGAGTTTGCCTTCTTTAAGCCGCAAGCGTTTCGGGCGAACTCAATTACCGCCATCTGCATGCCATAGCAAAGCCCGAAGTAAGGGACTTTATTTTCGCGGCAATATTTTATGGTTTTAATTTTTCCTTCCGCACCGCGGGAACCCCAGCCCTGCGGCACGATTATACCGTCCAAACCTTTTAGGATTTTTACGCCCTCTGTCTCAATTTCCTCGGCATTAATCCAATGCAAAATAGGTTTGCACCTATTAGCCCCGCCGGCATGCTTTACGGCCTCAATCACGGAAATATAAGAATCGGACAGGCAAAAATCTCCGGTAGAAAAATATTTGCCGACGATGCCGATATTGACTTCTCTTGTGGCGTTCTTTATGGTCTTGACCATCTTGCGCCAATCTATTAAATCCTTTTTTTTATTCTCCAGCCCGAATTTTTCTAAAATCCTGTCCCCCAGCTTGTCTTTTTCAAAATTTATCGGCACTTCGTAAATTGAATCAATGTCAGGCGCGGAAATAACGTCTTCCTGCTGGATATTGCAGAAAATCCCGATTTTTCTCCGGCGGGGCAGATCAAGCCCGACGCGCGAACGCGCGACGATAAAATCCGGCTGGATGCCGGCTGAATTCAGGGCGCGGACGGCGTGCTGGGTCGGCTTGGTTTTCATTTCCCCGATTAAGGAAGGTATAGGCAAATATGACACCATAATAAACAAAACGTCCTCCGGCTCCGCCAAATGCATCATCCTGGCCGCCTCCAAAAATAATAAATTTTCATACTCCCCGACCGTGCCGCCGATTTCTATAATTATGATCCCGGCTTTGGTTTTGCGGACAGCCGCCTTAATGCGCGAAATGACTTCATTGGGTATATCGGGCACAACCTGAACGCACCGGCCGCCGTATTCAAGGTTTCTCTCGCGCGCTATTACGCTTGAATACACCCTGCCGGTTGTCATGTAACTTTCCCGGCCGATATTTTTGTTTAAAAACCTCTCGTAATTGCCGATATCCTGGTCGGTCTCGTCCCCGTCTTCGGTCACAAAAACTTCGCCGTGCTCAATCGGGTTCATAGTGCCGGCGTCAATGTTAATATAAGGGTCAATCTTCAAGGCGCTTACTTCATAGCCTTTGGACTGCAGAATCCGTCCGATTGAAGCGCAAGTAATCCCCTTGCCCACTCCGGACATAACTCCGCCGACAACAAAAATATATTTTGTGCTTATCTTTTTAGATTTCTTTCTCCTGCTAATTGTTTTTCTTTTAGCCATAAAGATATTAGTAATAATCAATAACCAATAATCAAACAAATTCTAATATTCAATAATCAATCAAAAAGGTTTTAAATTGGAATTTGGTTATTGGTTATTATTTGTATTTTGGTTATTGGATATTGGGTATTAATATTTTAAATATAACAAAAAAAGTAACGACTAATTTCTCAAATTTTATCGTTTTTTAAACCCGATAAACTTCATCGCCAACCCTGACTTTCTCATTAACCTTCAGGCCGACAGATTCGCCTTTGCCCGCTTTAGCTACCGGCTGCTTATCCATCTGCAGGGAATTGACTTCCTGCTCAAAATCAGTTTTTCCTCCCGCAAACCTGATTTTCTCTCCGACTTTCAGCTCTTTCGCCAAAACCACTACGGCCACGCCGATTTTCCCAAAATAATGGGTTACGGTTCCGATTTTTTCTCCTAAGGAGGGATCTTTCGCCATATAATTATTTTATTACTTTCCCTTTAAAATTTCAATCGCTTTGTCCATTTGCGGATCTTTATCTTCCTCGTAATCCTTGTCGGTCATTTCGACCTCAATATCCGGTTTAATGCCTACATCATCAATGGAATCGCCATTGGGCGTAAACCATTTGGCCACGGTTATCTTTATCGAAGAGCCGTCCCCGAATTCCCTTAGAGTCTGCACCGAACCTTTGCCAAAGGTCTGCTCCCCGACAATAGTGGCTTTTTTATAATCCCGCAAAGCGCCGGCCAGAATTTCCGAAGCGGACGCGCTCCCCCTGTTAACCAAGACTACGGTGGGATAATCTTTTAGCCTGGCCCGCCCCCGCGACAAATATTCATTTTTGTTCTCTTCGCTGGATTTTTCCGTCACTATCGCTCCGCTTTCCACCCACTCGCTGGCCAATTCAATCGCCGTATCAAGATAACCGCCCGGGTTATTGCGCAAATCTAAAATTATGCCCTTTGGATTTTTAGAAAGTATCTCCTGAACTGCTTTATTGAATAAATCCAGAGTATCATTGTTAAAATTACTTATTTCCAAAACAAAAATGTCGTTATCCTTTTTTTCTTCCTGGTCTCCTTGCGCCCCGGCCGAAGACAGGGTTTCAGTTTTTACGCTCTTAACGGTAATGACGCTCCGGGTGATAACAATATCCCTTGGTGCGTCATTTCCCTCTCTGACTATAGTTAAGGTAACATTAGTGCCTTTCGGTCCGCGGATTTTAGCAACCGCCTCGTCAACCGTCATATTAGCTGTTATCTCTCCATTTATAGAATAAATCTTGTCCCCGGGCTGAAGCCCCGCCTTCTGCGCCGGCGTGCCGTCAAGGGGCGCTATAATCGTCAGGGCCTCTTTTCTGATCCCGATTTCCGCGCCAATGCCTTCAAAAGTTCCGGCTAAATCGTCTTCAAATTCCCGGGAAAATTTCGGATCCATGAAAACCGTATAAGGATCGCCCACGGACGCGACCAAGCCGTTTAAAGCCCCATAAAACATCGCCTTATCGTTCAATTTGCCTTTATCCACATATTCTTTCTCTAAAGTATCCCAAACTTCCCAAAATAGATTAAAATTTACGTCTTGGTTCAGAATATCATCCCGTCCCTGGCCGTATTTGCCAATCAAACTTCCCAAATAGACCGCTTCGGTTTCCGCCAATTTTTTTATAATTTCGCTTTTTTGCGAGATATACAAACCAGAGCCGAATGAAGCCGCCATCAAAATCAATACTAAAATCACCAAAGAAATTCTTTTCAGCCATTTCCCCTTCTTGCCCTCATCCACATATTTTGATTTTATAGTATAAAGCATAAATATTAATTTTCGAATTTACAAATTTACGAATTTAACAATTATCTTCTTAAAATTACAATATTTTTCAAATCTCTTACATCAATTAATCTCGACGGTTTCGCCTTCATTACTCCCGCGTCAATTATTAAATCCGGTTTTCTCTTTTTAAAATAATTATCTAGACGGCTGACGCTATCTAGACTTTTCTGCCCGCTTAAGTTCAGGCTGGTAGAGACTATCGGCTTGTTTGCCTCATTTAGTATTTTAATCAAAAATTTCACTTTTGGCAAACGCACGGCTATGGTTTCTCCCCCGGCGGTTAGTTCTGCGGGCAAATTGCCTTTCTTTCTTAAGATAACCGATGCCGGCCTGGCGCTTTTCCAAATCTTAGCCAGGTATTTTTCCTGCTCTTTACTGACAAAGCAATATTTTTTAAGCATTTTGAAGCCATTGACTAAAATTAACAAAGGCTTTCTCCTCTCTCTTCCTTTTATTTTAAAAATTCTATTTATGGCTTTTCTGTTTGTGGCTAGACACCCCAAACCATAAATCGTGTCCGTTGGATAAACGATAATTTTTCCGCGTTTAAGATAACCAATAATTAAATCAATTTCGTTTTTAGTAATTTTTTTCAGATTTATTTTTATCGTTTCCATATTCTTACTTCTTACTTATAATTTTTTTATTACCCCCTTGTTCGCGTCCACCTCAACCCTGTCCCTATCCTTTAAAACCTGTGTCGCGATTTTTGTGCCAACCACGCAGGGAATACCTAATTCGCGCGAGACGATCGCGGCATGGCAGGTTAGGCCGCCTTCATCCGTTAAGATTGCCGCGGCCTGCCGAATAGCCGGCATAAGGTTGGGATTAGTGGAAAAGGAAACTAAAATATTACCCGCCTTCATTTTTTTCATATCTTCCGGCGCGTTAATAATCGCCACTTCTCCCTTGGCTTTGCCAGGTGAAGCCACTTCGCCGGATAATTTATTAACCATTTTTATTTTCTTTTCCGGCTTTATTTCCCTCTTAACAAAATCCTTGGCCGATTTCCCCACTAGGTAAAATCTTTTTGGCTTATACCCGTAAACCACTAATTGCAGGCGTTCATTTAATAAATCATGGTTAACTTTTCCAGTTCTTAAGGCTAATTCGACTTCTTCCGTCAGCATCATCCTTACCTGCTTAATAGACAAATGCAGGCGCTTGGCAATTTCTTTTAACAAAAATTCCAGATGGTAATAAGACCACGTCTGCAGTTCGCGACGGTAAGCTTTAAAAAAGACAAAATCCCGCACCACGTCAATAATATTTTTTTCATAATTATTTATTTCCAGGCGCCTGATAATTTCTTTCTGCTTAATCTGCAAAGTTTTTTTAGCTTCCTGGTATTTCACCAGCTCTTTAGCCGGATTAATCCCCCGCCTTATATAATCTTTTAAAATATCAATAAAATAAATTTCATCTCCGGCCGGACCTTCATAAACATAATATACCCAGGCATAGCGGCGGGTATGAGCCGATATAATCTTCCAAATTTTCTTTTCCCGCTTTTTAAAATAAACCGCCAGTTTAGCGCTGTCTTCTTTCTTAAACAGACTAACCAGCTTTTTATTTTTTGTTATTAGCGGCAACATTTTTAAAATGGCGATTTCCTGCTGTTTATTAAAAGTGTCGCGTAAAGAAGAGGTCAAAACATTAAAATATTTATCCGCTTTGTTTTTCTTTAAAATTGCGTGCAGTTCGTCCGAAATAAAAGTCGTTTCCTGAAAATCAAGCAGGGACAAAATCAAACCGAAAGAATAAAGTTCGGTATTGCTCGCAATAAAATTCTGGTAATGGAAGTTGAGTTCCTGATTGCTGTACGAGGAAGCTTTTTTTACAAAAGGGCTGGTAGCCGCGGCCTGTTGTTTACCCAATTTTTCAATCTCTTTATAAACATTTTCCAAAAACCTGGAATTACTTTTTATTTTTGCCACCAAGGTTTTATGGGCCTTGCCCCAGCCAGACGGCCAGACATAATAAGTAACGGCTTTATTTTCCAAAACAATAATTATGGAGCAGGCAGCGCCAACTCTTTTTTTCATCGGCCCGGCAAAAGCGTCAATCATCGTGGCTACCGGAAAAAGAGAAACCACGTACTCCCGGGCAATTTTTTCTAATTTTTCTTTGGGCATATTTATCTAATATTAGATAAATAATTAACTTAATTTACATCCTTTCTTGACAAAAAAATATATCTATGCTATAATTATAAATTAAACTGCACATTTTATTTTTCGCGATTTTCACGTTTTTTTCACTCTTTCAAGAAAGGAGTACTACATGAAGGTTTTTGTTACCCATTCCTTCAAGGAAGAATTCGATACCGATGGCAAGCCCATTGGTGATCCGGGAATGACTCCAAAAGGCTGCATCGCTATCAAAGGCCTCAATGATTTCATCTCCTGCCTATTCAACGGCAAGCCCGACCATGTTGTCAGTGCCACGGGAAGACGCCACACCGATATCCCTGATACCCTGGGGCTCGAAGTCAACCGTTATACGGTTGCCTTGGGCGGACCGGACAGTCTGGTCACCATCAACGGCGAGAAAAAGATAACCCTTGCAAGCGGCCGCGTCGTTCCCTACGGGGAAGACGTATACAGTTCAGGGGTAACGCCGGAAGGTGTGGAGAATGAAATTCGGAGAGCGCCGGACAACACGCTTTTCTGTGTCGGTCGGCCGACCATCCTGTTCGGCTTCGGTCTCACAAAAGACCAGGCCAAAAGCGGAGCCGTCTACGAGATCAAGGAGGAAGGCGGAGAAATAAGCCTCGTTCTCATCAAGGACGGTGTCAATCTCAACGATGACGGCGAAAGGGTCTGATCACCTCATCATCGTAGAGTGATTCATAGCGGCTTCTCAGGTTCAATATGAACTCTGAGTCGCCGCTTTTTTTATTTTAAAATTTTTACCACTCCCCTCTTAGCATCAACCTCTACCCTATCCCCGTCTTTTAAGACCTGCGTGGCGATTTTTGTGCCGATAATACAGGGTTTTTTCATCTCACGGGCGACAATCGCGGCGTGGCAGGTAATTCCGCCTTCGTCCGTAATAATTGCTCTAACTTTTTTCAAAAAAGGAATGTAATCCAATTCTGTCATTGGCGTAACAATAATTTCACCTTTTTTAATCTCGTTTAACTCATCTTTTTTTATTATCACTCTCGCTTTACCCTTCACTCTCCCGGGGAAAACGGTTCGCCCTTTCAATTCCCCCACCTTTCCTGAACAAGTGTTTATGCCTTTAAGAAAAGAATTCCATTCTAAAATTATTTTTTTTCTGGTAGTCACAATAATACTTTTATCACGAACTATAAGGAAATAGGCACGAGATCTCTTAATCGCTTCTTTCTTATTTATCTTCTCGTTTATAATCTCTTCTGGTATTGAATTTAGCAATATAGGCTGCCTTATCTTTAATTCTTTAGCTAGGAGCCCAAGAACTTCGTCAATCAAATTTTCTAAAATAATTGTCTTATCCTGCGTCAAAGAACGAATTTTTCTAATTAAAGGCTCATAAGGCTTCAAAAAATTTTCCTGGCCGGTTTGCCTAAAACAGGCATCAAGGGTAAAAGTGAAATTTTGAATTATCCAGAACCTCTTGAATTGAATATAAAGATTTTTAAAGATTATCAACAATTTTTCTCTGCCTGGTTTTATTTTCTTTTTCAATTCTTTGCTTATTTGAGTAATATTAGCCTCAACCCTCTCGGTCTCTTCTTTACTGATATTAAAAAACTTTCTAAGATACGCCCTTTTATTCCTCAAATTTTTAAAATAATTGGCTCCTCTTTTAAAATATTTATCTCGGCGATAAACATTGATTATTCCTTTTTCAGAAACTAAGCACCCGGCATTATAAGTCCAGCCCCAGATTTTTCTGCTTTTTTCTTTGTAACTTTTGGCGATCATATAAAATCTAACCAATGGTAAATCTCGAGTCACAAGCAACCGCCAATCTTTATTTTTTATTTTTAACGATTCCATAAATTATGATCATATTTTTCTCACTACCCCCTTATTAGCGTCTATCTCCACCAAATCTCCATCCTTTAACGCTCTCGTCGCGATTTTCGTGCCGACCACGCAAGGAATGCCTAATTCGCGCGAAACAATAGCGGCATGAGAAAGCAATCCGCCCTCATCGGTTATTATGGCTACGGCTTTTTCCATAGCCGGGACGTATTTCGGGGTTGTTTTGGGAGCGACTAATATTTCCCCCTTTTTTATTTTGGCAATATCGCGGTGGCTTTCCACTACTCTTACTATTCCCCTTACTTTACCCGAGGAAGCGATTATCCCCTTTATTAAATTTATCCGCTTTATCTGCGAACCTACCTTTTGTTTTTCTTGTTGCTCTAATCTTTCCAGTTCTTTTCCGGAATAAACCTTAAATTTGCCTTTTTGGTAAACTAGACCCCAACTTTTTATTCTTTCCTTTAATCTAATTTTTTTAGCCGGCGGAATGGCACCCTTTCTGAAAAATTCATCTATTTCTTCGAAGGTCATTTCAATAAGCATCTCGTAAGTTACCCCCATTCTCCGAGCCAATTCCAAAAGAAAATTTTTAAAATAATGGGTGATTAAGCATCCGGCTTCATCCAGATAATTAAGGCAGAACCCCCACTCTTTTAGAGTCCCAATAATGAGTTTAGCCTGCGGGGAAAGTTTAAGCTCTTTAACTATTTTCTCCGTTAACTCCTGATTCTTTTCCTGCAGTTTCATTTTTCTTATTTCTTCTTTTAAATTTTTGGCTAAAATTTCTTTAATTCTTTTCCCCATTTCCGCCGCGGAATATGGCTCATAATAATAAAAATAATGGTTCAGGAAGCCGTATTTCTTAATATGGTTTTTCATCATTCTCTGGACTTGACCGCTTTTAAGTGAAAATTTTCTTTTGTTAACCAAGTCAGCTATCTTTAAAAGTTGAAATTTTTCTTCTCTTACTAAAGTCGGCCTATCTAGCCCAGTTAAAATTTCGATAATCTCGTTAAATTTACTTTTATCTTTTAGCTTCCTACCTACCTCGGACGTTAAAATTCCCGGCAGATAACGGTCTATGACGTAATAAGTCATATCAAGAGCAAGCCACTTCTTTTTAAGATCAATAAATTTTTTATAAATTATTTCTAGCTCCCTGGCTTTCGATCTCGAAAAATCGCTTCCTCTGTATCTCCGACAAAATTCAATAATCCTTTTAATCTGTTTCTCAAACTCTTTACCCAATTCCAGGAGATAACCAGGCCTTCTTTTTTCTCTTAATTTAATCAATTCTAAACATTTATCCCATTCCTCCCTATTAAAATAAGTGGCGCCGAGAATTCGCCGGTAATAATGGAAATTAAAATCAGATTTTAAAAACTTCGGCAGTAATTCTTCTTTTAAAAAATAAGGGAAAGCGCACATCAAAAATAATGGCAATTTCCCAGATTTAGTGATCTGTGTCCAATTACTTCCCATAAAATTAACCTATATCAAACTCTGCAGTTTCTTTAAAACTTCAGGCAGGAGCGGGGTTAAAACAGCGGCGAATTTTACGAGCGGAGGCGCAACCTGCGAGTTAACCAGCCAGTCGCCAAAGAAGCTGTTAAAAATAGTATAGCGGGCGGCCACGTATAAAACTAAACCCATAATCAAACCGCCCGAAAGTAGCCCTAAAATCGCCCCGGCCAAACGGTTAATGCTTTTTAAAAAAGGAATAATGGAGATGATGTGAAAAGTCTTGTCCAAAATTACAAAAGCAAAGCAGACCAGGCGGTTTATCAGGGTAAATAAAATTATAAAAACGACAACTTTACCTAAATTATTGAAGCCGAAAGATAAATCACCAACCCAAGAAAAAACTTCCAGATAAAAACGGCTGGCGAGCCAGGCGCCGATGATTACTCCGGCAAGCGAACCCAGAGTCCTAATCAGGCCGAAAAATAAGCCGTAAAAAACGAAGCCAGCCAAAATTATTAATAGAATAATGTCAAAGATAGACATATTTTTAATTAAAAGTAAAAAGTTATAAAGTTTATAAACTTTCAACTAATACATATTAACTGGCAGAAATCCTGGGAAATAATGAATCCCCCTTTTTTATCTGCTTAACAGAAAACTGTTCTATTATCTTTCCCGCGGTTTCCGGCATAAACGGTTGCAGATAATAAGCCACGTCTAAAATATTTTGAGCTACCGGCTCTAAAACTTTTTTTATATTATTTTTATCTTTCATCTTCCAGGGCGCTTTGACGCTTAAAAATTCATCACTTTGCCGCAATTTTTCCCATAAAATTTTTAAGACCTCGTCGAAGCGGTATAATTCCATTTTCTGACTGAATTCTTTTTTCAATTTTTTGTCGCTGTCCGGTTTTATTTTTACTTCTATCTCGTTCTTTTCCAATAAATTAGAAACCCGGGCCACTAAGTTCCCTAAACCATTGGCTAAATCGGCGTTGTAGCGAATTTCAAATTTTTCATAAGAAAAATCTCCGTCTTCAAAAGGCAAAATTTCCGACAATAAATAATAGCGGGTAGCGTCCGCCCCGTATTTTTCGACTACCGTAAAAGGATTGATAACATTACCCAGGCTTTTGCTCATTTTCTGCCCGTTGGCGGTTAAAAAACCAAAAATTAGAATCTGCTTTGAGGGCGGCAATCCGGCTGACATCAGCATCCCCTGCCACATAGCGGCCTGCTGGCGCAGATTATCTTTCCCGGCCACCTGGACCACCGGCCAGAAATCCTTAAATTTTTTTTCATCTTCCGGCCAGCCCAGAGCCGAAACGTAATTTACCAAAGCGTCAAACCAGACATACATAACATGAGCCGGGTCTCCGGGCACCGGAATCCCCCAGGGCATTTTTTCAGCTAAGCGGGAAACGGAAAAATCCTGCAGGCCGGCTTTGACAAAATTATTTATTTCATTAAGCCGATGCGCCGGAATAACAAAATCCTTATTTTTCCCATAAAGTTTTAATAGTTTATCCTGATACTTTGACCAACGAAAAAAATAATTTTCCTCCTCTATTACCTCAAGTTCTAAATTAGGGTGCTCCGGACATTTGCCATCCGAGAGCTCTGATTCGGTTTTCTCCAGCTCGCAGCCAACGCAATATTTTATCTTATAATTTTTCTTGTAGATATCGCCGTTGGTTTCGCATCTTCTCCAGAACTCCTGCGCCGCCGCAATATGATGCGGGTCGGTCGTGCGGATAAAATTATTGTAGCTTAAGTTTAAAGCGCTCTTTAAATTATCAAACTTAGCCGCGTATTTGTCGCAGTATTTTTGCGGATCCTTTTTCTCTTCTTTGGCTTTGCGGTAAATCTTTAAGCCGTGCTCATCCGTACCCGTATTAAAAAACACTTCTTTACCTAAAAGCCTCTGCCATCTCGCAATTACGTCTGCTTTAATAATTTCCGCGGCAAAACCGATATGCGGGTCAGCGTTAACATAAGGCAGGGTGGTGGTAATATAAAATTTTTTCTTTGGACCAAACATATTTATCTGGTATAATTAATATATAAAATTTGAAAAGCTACTCGGAAAAAGTCAGGAGGCGAAAATGGGTATAATAAACGCCATAATCTTCATATTCCAAGTAATTATTATCCTTGCTCTTTTAATAGCGGGATTACTTCTTGGTTCTAAGACAAACGCCCCTATTTGTTTTTTTGTTTTCCTAGGCTTCTTATTTTTTGCGGGCGAATTGGGTTATCTTTGCCATCGGAGCGAAGATATCCAATTAAACAAGGATTTTATTTTTTTCATGGCCGTTAGCCTCCTAGCGGGCGAAATTATCGGCTACTGCCGTAAAATTATGAGAATATAATTCTTTAACTCCGCTTCGGCCGCGATTTCCGAGTCGCGGCTTTTTTATTTCCCAATTATTACAACAAACTCCCCTTTCTGGTCATCTCGGCTGTCTTTTATTTTATTTATAATATCTTCCGTTTCCCCCCGATATATAGTTTCATGCATTTTTGAAAGCTCCCTGCATACGACTACCGAAGCCAGTTCTTTGAATTTTTCTTTATTCTCCTCGTCATCCCGCATTGCCTTTTCCATCCCTTTAAGTTCCTCCAAAAATTTTATTATCCGGTGTTTTGATTCATAAACCACTACCGGCAATTCGGATTTTATAACTTTTTTTAAAAACGTCTGCCGGCCCTTTTTATGAGGCGGAAACCCCATAAAAATAAATTTGTCGGTCGGGATGCCGGAAATGGATAAAGCCGCGGTTACGGCCGACGGCCCGGGCACAGACTCAATTTTTACGTCTTCGCCGAATTTATCAGTCACGGCCTGGATTAATTTCCCCCCCGGATCGGATATTCCCGGCGTACCGGCATCGGAAACTAAAGCCAAATCCTTGCCTTGCCCCAATAAATCCAGAATATAATCGGTTTTGGAAAAATCAGAATGCTGGTGGTAGGAAATAACCGGCGTTTTTATTTTATAGTGCTCCAATAATTTTTTAGTCACCCGCGTATCCTCGCATAATATAAAATCAACTTCACCTAAAATGCGAAGCGCTCTTAAACTAATATCCTCTAAATTTCCGATGGGTGTGCCGACTATATACAACATACCAAAATCCAAAGCTCAAATGTCAAATAAAGTTCAAAACTCAAAATCCCTGCCTGCGCCGAGGCTTCGGCAGGCAGGCAAAACTATTTTTGACATTTAGATTTTTTAATTATTTTATTTCTTCTCTCCTTTCTCTGACATACTTTGTCCAGTCTTCGGTAATTTCCACGAAAATCTTAAACGGCGCTTCAATAATAAAATCCAGGACAAAGATAAAAATGTTGATTTGGGAAAATTTTTCCGACAGCCACTGGCCGGCGGCAATAATCGGGGTATAAAAGAAATCCACCAAAAAAGTAAAAACATTCTCTTTCTCCTCAACGACAATAAACGCCTTGACCCCCCTTCTGATGCGGATGCTGAAAAAACTCACCAAAGCCAGGAAGAATAAAAAGATTATAATGCTCACCCAGGTAAAATTAATCTTATCCAGCGCCCAGACTATTAATCCGAAAGACAGGAAAAAGGTAATAAAATAAATCAGGCCGAAAAAAGCGTTGGCTAATTTCCCTCTTTTCGCCGGCTTGCGCAAAACAAATTGCTCTTTTCTCTCCTTTTCCACGAAAGTTATCTCTTCTATTTTTTCAATTATCCTGGCCGTATTCCTTTCCGAAGGAATGCGCGTAAAGAGAACAATTAAAAATAAAAGAAGGGCCGGAAAAGAAACGTTTATGATTAAAGAAACCGGGTTGACTTTCTCGCCAAACCACTGGATAGCCGGGATTTCCAAAAGAATGACAAAGATTGATTTTGTCAGAAAAATATAAATAATACTCCTGATAGCGGCCCGCCAAAGCCTTAGCTTTATGCTCTTGTATTCTCCGGCGCAGGCTTTTTTTATCAGGCGGGGGAAAGCTTTTATGTCGTTTTTTATTTCATCATAAACCGAGGCCGGATTCTTTTCTATAACTTCTTCCAGGACGGAAAAATATACGGAATATTGGCTGACAATTTTATCTAATTGCTTCGCCAGCGGATGATTAAGGCCGGCGGAAATAGCCTGGCGCAAAGACCTTATGCTCTGCGAAATCTTGGCTATGTCTTCGTTGCCGGGATCTTTGACCCAGCCGGAATTAAAATATTTAAAAAGAATAAACTCAAGCATCTCCTGGTCGAATTTTAAAAAATTGCGGTGGATGCTTAAATAAATCTGGATTTCCTTGTCTTTTTCATAGGGCAAATCAGGCGGCAATTTTACTTTCTTAATTAAAATTTCATACATATTGGTTACAACCGCCTGCTTTATTTTGTCCCGGCCCAGACTTTCTTCAATTTCGCTCGCCGCCAGGGACATAAACCAATTGGTTAAATCATTAATCTCCTGAAAATCACCGGTTGCCTGCCCGACTTTGCCGTTCTTAACATGTTCGGAAAAACCAATCCTGGCCAGACTGTAATTCCTCAGCTTCAGGTACTTTTCAATTATGCCGGCGATTTCCTTTATTTTTTCTTCGGGTATTGCGTTATTGGGCAAATAACCGGCCCTGATTAGCTCCACTAAAAGATCTTTAGCTATTTCTTCGCTGGTGGAAACCTTTATCGCCCCTTCAATGACTATCTGCCTTTTCATAATTCTTTCGACGGCGTTTTTGCGGAGCAGATTTTCTTCTTTATAATCAACCGAATTGCGGATTTTTTCATAATAAAAAGCCATCTTGGAAATCACTTCCGAGACCTTTATTTTTTGGACATTCTCACTCTCCGGCTCCGGCTCTTTTTGCTCTTTATAGATTACCTGAAATAATCTTCTTATGCTCTCGCTTAAAGTAAGGGCGCCTTCTTGCTTTTTCATTAAATATGGACTGACCATA
>JAQUPG010000011.1 GCA_028716725.1 Patescibacteria group bacterium
GCGCCGGTCGGGTATTTGTCAAGGTCGGACTTATCGACGACGATTACCTTGTTCGGGTCAAACCTTGAGGTCAGGGCAGCTTTGGTTAAGAATGGACGTTTTTTGCCGTTCTGAATCAGCCAGACGCCGGATTCGCCGTCAGCCTGCAATAAAGCGCCGTCATAGTATTCCCGGGTAAAATACCTTTGCCAGATATTGTAAAAATTAAAATTGCCATTATAGACATGGGGCGTGTAATTATAAAGGGCGGCTGTAGCTTTATTATATGGGGTGACGATTGTGGTGCCGGTTGCGGTCGTGGAATAGGGGTTGGTAAAAGTATAAGTTTCCCCGGCTTTGTAAGTATAAAGCTGGGGATTATCCATATAATCCCGGAATTGGAGAGAAGCGCTATTGACCTGCTTCCAGAACCCCTGCCAGCGCGGGTTGCAGCCACCTCCGTCCGGACAGCCATATCCGGCCGCCCAGTCCAGCTGGCTTTGTTTTGGTGAAGTATCCTCAATTAAACTCTGCTCTTTTTGGAGAAGGACTAATAAAAACTTAGGGTTGACTAAATTGGTTACGGCCCGGTCATAAATTATTTCCGCCGCCGTTTTAATATTTCCGTCCGGGTCAGGGCAGGAATAATTAGCCAGATATCCGCCCCTGTCCTTTAAGAATTCTTTTATATCTTCAAGGTCCATAGCCGTATAATCAAGAATTTCCGAGTCGCCGATTATGTAATTGGGGTTGAAATTGTCATCAGCCAAAGAGATTTTGGCAGTAAACAGTAAGCAGACAACAGTAAACAACAGAATGAAAAGAAGTTTTATTTCATTATTTTCCATAAAAATTATAAATTCAAAATCACAAATTCCAAATAAATCACAATAATTAAATTCAAAATTCAAAACGGTTTTAGAGTTTAGTTATTTGGATTTTGAATTTATTTGAGATTTGAGATTTCGGATTTGGTGCCTTAGAATTTCTATAAATATTCTTAATTCTTAAATCTTAATTCTATTATAGTATACGTTTAGATTTAAGACAAATTACAGCTACAAATACTACAAATATGGCATTCGAATTAAATTACTGAAAAGAAAAAGCCCTAATCTGTCTCCAGTTCAGGGCTTATCGTTTTTATCGCTCCGCGGTTTTTGCTTAAATGTTCTTTCGAGATTCTCCACTTGGGCTTTACGTCACTTCGTGCGCGGTCGGATAAATATATATTTGGCATCAGGCTCGAAAGTTAAGTTGCATCCTTCAATGGAATGCAAAACATATAACTTTTCGTCTTCTCGACCAATGTAGAATACAATATAGTCGAGATTCACACGCGTGACCATAAGCAATTGTTCTCCCTTGGGTTGGTCTTGATAGTCCAACCGAAGTTTTGGAGCCATCCAGTTTGAGCAACGCTTCAAGCCGATCCAATCGGCCGCGGCGCAAATTTCCTCCAAAGACGCCTTACGTTTTTCCCCAACAAGATCAGAAGCCGTATAAATAACTAAATCGAACCCTTGGCCAAAATCGATTTTTTCTAGCTCTTCTTTTAACTTCCAGGTCAAGGAATCAATTCTGCCAGAACCAGAACAAGATTCCAGGCCGCTGGCTTTCACCAGATTCTCGACATCGGCGGGAGTTCTGAAATTCCCGCCTAACTCAATTTCGCGCCAGACTTCCAAAAAAGCCGGAGGTCTTTCTTTGCGGAGCATTTTCTTCAACGCAAAAATCCAAAACGCAGCGTTGTCGCTGTTCAGCTTTTTGAGCAGATCGACGAGAGTCCCGTACATCGCAGGAACCGTCATCAATAAGCTCACAATGTGACCGAGCATGTCATACTTTTTCTCTTTCGACATGGTCAGTTCCTTCCTTAAAAAGGTTGTCAATTGATGAGAGGTCTTTCCTCCATCATTCTGGTAATTTTATACTCTTTAATTGTTTATTTGTCAACTCTTGTAATTTTTGTAATTTTTTAAACTTAGAATAATTAAAAAAGACCTGTCTTTCAACATCATGAAATATCAGGCCTTTTTATTTTATTTTTATATTTTTATATTATTTTACTTAACTTTCATCATCACTCTATCTTTTATTCCCAAATCAATTAAGACATCATCTCCGCCCTTGATTTTCCCTTCAATGATCTCCAAAGCCAGTTCGTCTAAAATCATATTTTGGATAATGCGCTTTAAAGGCCGGGCACCAAAAGTTATGTCATAACCTTTTTCCGCGAGCATCTTTTTCACTTTCGGGCTTATCTTTAAGCTGATTTCCTTGTTTTTTAATCTTTTCTCGACCCTGTCCAGTTCTAAGTCAACGATTTTTTCCAGAGCTTCTTTATCCAAGCTCTTAAAGACTACGATTTCATCAATCCGGTTTAGGAATTCCAGTTTAAAATTTTCTTTCAAGATTTTGTCTATTTTTTCCTTCATTTCATCTTCGCGGTTTTCCCTGGCCTCTCTTTCATTGCCGTTGTCATGAAAGCCGATGGAGTATTGCTTAATTACTTCATTGCCTAAATTGGAAGTCATGATGATAATGGTATTTTTGAAGTTAACGACCCGGCCCTTTGAATCGGTCAAACGGCCGTCATCCAAAATTTGGAGGAGGATATTAAACATTTCCGGATGGGCTTTTTCTATTTCATCAAAAAGAATTACGCTATAAGGCCGGTGCCGGATTCTTTCCGTTAATTGTCCGCCTTCTTCATAGCCGACATAACCGGGAGGGGAGCCGATAATTTTGGCCACGCTGTGCTTTTCCATAAATTCGCTCATATCCAGCCGGAGCAAAGCGTTTTCGTCGTTAAACATAAATTTAGCCAAAGATTTAGCCAGCTCGGTTTTCCCGACGCCGGTCGGGCCCACAAAGAGGAACGAGCCGATCGGCTTTTTTTCTTCGCTGATGCCGGCGCGGGAGCGGCGGATGGCGTTGGCCACGGATTTAATCGCCTGGTCCTGCCCGACCACGGATTTTTTAAGTTCTTCCTCGGCTTTGCCTAATTTTTTTATTTCGCTTTCCAGCATTTTTGAAACCGGGACTCCGGTCCAGCGGGAAACGACTTTGGCGATATCTTCCTCGTCAACTTCTTCTTTTAGAATATGTTGGCCTTTTTTCTGGATTCTTATTAGTTCTTCTTCCTGGGTTTTTACTTCTTTTTCTAACTCGGGGATTAAGCTATAGCGAATTTCCGCGACGCGTGTTAAATCATCGCCCTTGCGCTCGATAATTTCGGCCTGGGCTTTTAATTCATCTATTTTTCTTTTTGATTCCCGAATTTTTGAAATTATTCCCTTTTCATTCTGCCAATGGAGTTCCAGTTGGTTGGCTTTTTCCTTAAGCTGGGCCAAATTTTTATTTATGGTTTTTAACTTGCCTGATTCCGGGGCGCCTTCTTTATTGGTTTTTAAGCCGGCTTTGGCGATTTCCAGGCGCTTTATTTCTCTTTTCAGACCGTCCAATTCTTCCGGCATAGAATCAATTTCCATGCGTAAAGAAGAAGTGGCTTCGTCCATCAAATCCACGGCTTTATCCGGCAGAAACCGGTCCGTAATATAGCGGGAGGAAAGCTTGGCGGCCGCGATTAAAGCGTCATCCGTAATGCGGACGCCGTGATGGACTTCGTATTTTTCTTTAATGCCGCGCAGGATAGAGATAGTATCTTCAATACTAGGTTCCGCTACGTAAATCGGCTGGAACCGGCGTTCCAAAGCCGCATCTTTTTCAATATATTTCTGGTATTCTTTAGTGGTGGTGGCGCCGATGGTGCGCAGATCCCCGCGAGCTAAAGCCGGCTTTAGCATATTGGAAGCGTCCATAGCCCCTTCCGAAGCGCCGGTGCCGACAAGGGTGTGTAATTCGTCAATAAAAAGAATAATTTTTCCGCCCTGGGATTTTATTTCTTTTAAAACGGCTTTTAAGCGGTCTTCAAATTCTCCTCGGAATTTTGAGCCGGCGACCAAAGAGCCTAAGTCCAAACTGACGATTTCTTTATTTTTTAAATTATCCGGAACGTCTCCAGAAATAATCCTTTGTGCCAAGCCTTCAACAATCGCGGTCTTTCCGGTTCCGGCTTCACCAATCAAAACCGGGTTATTTTTCGTCCGACGAAGAAGAACTTGCATAATCCTTCTGATTTCTTCATCCCGGCCAATAACCGGATCTAGTTTTTCTTTGCGGGCCAGATCGGTCAAATTAACCGTGTATCTTTCCAGGACCCTGTATTTTGATTCTGGTTCAGGATCAGTAATGGTCTGCGAACCGCGAAGCTGCGACAGGATTTTTAAAACCTCGGCGTACTCAACCCCGAAGTTTATTAAAATTTCCTGGGCCTTTGATTTTATCCCGACTAAAGCGAGTAAGATGTGTTCGGTTGAAACGTACTCATCTCCCATTTTGTCCGCTTCCTTCTTAGCCCGCTCAAGTAGCATTGCCACTTCGCCCGTGCCCTGGACCATGCCGACGTTATCCGAAGGGAAGGTTCTTACCTTAGGCAGGCTTTCAATCTCTTCCAAAGTTTTTTTCTCCACGGCGTCAGCGTCAATTTTTAATTTTTCAAAAACCGGCCGGATTAAACTTTCCGACTGGTCGAGTAGGGAAGCCAAAACATGCAAAGCTTCAATGTGCTGCTGCCCGTTATCCTGGGCAATGATTTGCGCGTTAATTATGGCCTCCTGGGATTTACTAGTAAATTTGTTAAACATAAAAATAATTATAAGTATAAGTAATTTTTTTAGCACTCTCTTCTTTAGAGTGCTAATTTAAATATAGTATAGAGAGAATTTTATGTCAAGTTATGCTAAATATATCTGTATTTTTAAAAATGATTTTTTATAATAATTTAAAAATATTTAATATTAGCTAAATTTATTATTGATTATAGAAAATACTTGACATAATTTTATAAATATGATATAATGATATAATGTTCATTGAAATTTTTTTGCAGTCTCACTCCCGGAAAGTCCGGGAAATCCACCGCACCGCCTCATAAAAGGGCAAAGCAAAGGAGAAGGTCATGCAAAGCTTTACTACGGTATCCGCTTTTGAAAAGTTTTTGGGCAAAAAAGTTCAAGATTTTCTACCCGAAGGCGTTTCCGGTATTCCGACGGAAGTGAGAATAAAAGTTACACTTTTAAGCCAACTGACTGGCACAACTCCAACTGATTACTATTGCAGCGGCGGGCTGGGAGAAACCGAGATAGTGTTTTCTTTCACCGCCGTCCTAAACGATGGGGAACTCCTGGAGTCTCCATTACCCCAGTATACAAGAGAGAGCACACAAGCTCACTCAAGTACAATAGCCAAGCCCGGAGTTTCTCTGGGCGAGGCATGGGGTGAAAAGCTCGGCGAAATTAAATACATCGTCGAATATCACAGAGATTTCTGTGAATGGGAGGGGGGTAGCAGTAATTGTGATGAGGAATATATTGTTTTGTATATTGTTAGAGAAGATGGTAAAGAACGGATCTCAAAAATTCGTAGGCGTATCGAAGATGCCCTGCGGAAATGTGATGACCCCATGGTCATACTCCGACTCGGCGCGATGCTCGGAGTGAAATTCGAATAAGAACAGTATCCCATCCTGCTAACAATAGCGGGTTGGGTTCGAAACAGATAAGGGTCGTCTTTTACAGACGGCCTTTTTTATTTTTCTAACGGAATTGACGAATTTTGTTAAAAGTGTTAATACGTAAGCACTAAGCCATCCCAAAAGTGGAGGGCGAAATACTAATAACCAAACAGAAGGAGGTAGCGCCATGAGTGCTACTACAGTAAAAACACTAAATCTCAGAGGGCTCTTTGAAAAAGTTGCCGCGGGAAATGTGACGGAAGAGGCAGTAAAACTTTTAATGTCTAATCTTATTGAGGCAACCAGAGCAGAGAAGCCATACCTTGCGGAAATTAATTCCCTGATTTTCAGATTAAGTACTCGGCTTCATGATTATCACCATGATAGAGTGTGGTATGTCCATGGAAAAATTTTTGAGCCGAGAGATCCGGAGTGGGATGCAATCCGTTTGTTAATGGAAATTGCTGATCTGGGGGAGAATAAAGAATCCAGATTCCAGATTAAGACGTCAAAATTCGATACTTTTTCGGAATTGGAGAAATATGAAAAAAAAGCATACGAGTTCATTGTGTTGAAGATTTTTCGCACTATCACTGAAGCATTGAAAGATGAAAGCGACAGAAACGGTCGGAGGTTGCAGAGATATCCGTTATTTCTTCCTTTAATAGAATGGTTGGGTAGTAAAGAAAACCAGCTCGGCCATCCTAAAGGCGTCGAGAATATTGGTCTCTTTCTCGCTCAAATGACAGACCGGTTTTGGGGAAAATGGCATGTAAAAAGGTGTGAATATCGATTTCCTTGGTTTGAGCCCGTGTTGGCTCGAATTACTGAAGATCTCAAAATTACTTTTGAACAGGCGGAAAAGCAATTTTTTGAAAGCTTGGCGCGCGCTTGCGTAATTTATCTTTCCAATGCTCAATGCGATGAACTATTTTTCAATCTGGCTGAAGGCGGATTTGATGAAATTTTGCCTGTTTTGGCGGATGCGATATTCCCAGGGCATGGGCAAACGGTATTAGCCAAAATTCTTGAAGGCGGAAAAATTGATTATCTGCCTCATACCAGTGAATTTTCCGCAAATCTGTTTTGGATTTTTCAAAAACGCGCCTTAAGGGTGATTGAGAGGAAAAAGAGTCAAAACTAGTCGAATAATTCAAAGATGATAGACGGACGTTAAGGAGACGTCCGTTTTTTTATTACGAATGCCACGAATTATGGCATCCGAATAAGAGGTTTAAATTTTTACTTTGATACTTTGGAGTATCAAAGTAAAGGAAGACTGCTTTAATCTAAAATATCTAAAATTTTCCCGCATTTGGCGCATTTACCATTTTTATCCAATCTTTCGATTTGATAACCCAGCCGTTTTATGGCTAATTGCCCGCATTTGGGGCAATATGTGTTTTCTTTATCATCTCCGGGCATATTGCCGGCATAAATATATTTTAAGCCGGCTTGTCTGCCTATTTCATACGCTTCATAAATAATTTTATTTTCAGTTTCCGGCAGGTTTTTTAATTTCCAGGAAATTATTGGAGAAAATTTACTGATATGCCAAGGGGTTTCCGGACCTAATTGACTAACTATGAATTGGGCGATTTTTTTAAGCATTTTCGGATTGTCAGATAAAGAGGGGATTATAAGAGTGGTAATCTCGGTATGGATTTTTTCTTTTTTAAGTGTTTTTAAATTATCTAAAACCGGCGCGAGTTTTCCCTCACAATTTTTCAAATAAAAATCCTCGTCCATTGATTTTAAGTCAATGTTAGCGGCGTCAAGATAGGG
This sequence comes from Patescibacteria group bacterium, assembly GCA_028716725.1. GTDB lineage: Bacteria > Patescibacteriota > Patescibacteriia > Patescibacteriales > JAQTRU01 > JAQTRU01. Next base: position 7,343 of record JAQUPG010000011.1, read on the forward strand.
GAGGATGACGTTTAGGCAATTAGGGGACATATAGCCGTTGGACACCCAGACGTTTTTCAATTTATTTTTTCGGGCCAGCTTCATAATATCCATGGCGTATTCGGTCCAGATAGTTGGCTCGTTATAAGTGTAAGCGACAGAAGAGCAATTCGCGGTCAAAGCACTCTTAATAATTTCTTCCGGCTTAATAAAATCTAAATATTTTATTTTGGCTTCAATGTCGGTTGCTTGGCTAATATCCCAGTTTTGGCAATTGGCACAGCGGAAATTACAGCCCAAAGTGCCAAGGGAATAAGAAAGCGAGCCGGGAAGAAAATGGAATAAAGGTTTTTTTTCAATCGGGTCAATATTTAAAGCTATCGGATAGCCATAAACTAAGGAATATAATTTCCCTTTTTCATTTTTGCGAGCGCGGCAAATTCCGGTCTGGCCGGGACTGATGGTGCAAAAATGAGAGCAAAGCTGGCATTGGACTTTGCTGTTATTTTGGCTTTTGTAGAATTTTGCTTCTTCCATACTTTTTGTCAATTGCTATAAAACATTATATCAAGTATAATGAAAATATGACAGGAAATGACCGAAAAAGGCTTTTTATAGCCCTAAATCTGCCAAGAGAAATTAAAGAGAAATTAGTTGGTTTTATTGATGATTTATCCAGGCAAAACAGGGGGGTGAAATGGGTTAATTCGGAGGGCTTGCATTTAACTTTGCATTTCCTGGGTTATTTAGATGAAAAAAAAATTGAAGAAGTGAAAAGCATGATGAACGGTTTAGCGGGTAAAATAGGGGATATGGAATTTTCCCTAAAGCGGATTGATGCTTTCCCGAATCTGACCCGGCCAAGGATTATTTTTTTAGAAGCCAAGCAAACCGGCGACCAATCAGTTTTTGACTTGCAGGAGCTACTTGGGCTGGAACTGATAAAGTTAAAAATAGACATTGATGACCGGCCTTGGCGCTCGCATATTACTTTAGGTCGGGTTAAAACACCGAATATCAATTTGCGACTAGTGCCGGAGCCGGAAATATTACCCCTTAATTTTGAAATTTCCAGTTTTGAATTAATGGAATCGGAGTTAACGCCAAGTGGCGCAAAATATAAAGAGGTCGCCAGTTTTAAATTATAGTTATGATAAATATTTTAGGAATTAATATATCGACTTTAAAGAGGGGAGAAGTTCTAAAAAAAATAGAGCAATTTTTAAAAGACGGGAAGCAACATTATATTGTTACGCCTAATCCGGAAATAGTTTTAGGCGCGCACCGGGACGAAGAATTTTTTTACATTTTAAATAAAGCCGATTTGGCCATTCCGGACGGAGCGGGTTTGAAATTCGCGGCCTGGGCGATGGGGAAGAATTTAAGAAGAGTAACGGGGGCGGACTTAGTTTCGGATGTCGGATATCGGATGTCGGACCTTGCCTACCGGCAGGCAGGTTTAAGATTAGCAGTGGTGAATTGGCGAGATGGATTGTCTAAGAAAGAAGATATTGAAAGGGCTTTGGCTGGGTTTAAAATAAAAGAGTTTTTTGTTAAAGATGTCTCGCGGGGCATTAAACAGGATTTAAGCGATTTAACAGAATTTAAGCCGGATATATTGTTCTGTACTTTAGGCGCGCCTTTTCAGGAAAAATTTATTTACCATAACCTGAAAAATTTGCCTTCGGTTAAAGTGGCAATCGGAGTAGGCGGAGCATTTGATTTTTTAACAGGAAAAATAAAAAGAGCTCCGAAAATTTTAAGGTGGTTATGCTTAGAGTGGCTTTGGCGCTTGATAAAGCAGCCACAGCGGGTAAAAAGGATTTATCAGGCCGTCATAGTTTTTCCATATAAATTTTTTAAATGGAAATTTATCCGGCCCTGGCAATACCGTCCGAACGTAGTTTGCCTGTTATACAAGAAAGACAAAGGACAGTACAAAGTTTTGTTAGCCGAGAGAAGAGAGGCCCCAGGACATTGGCAGTTATTGCAAGGCGGGACTGATAATGAAGATTTAATGACGGCCGGGGCCAGAGAGTTAAGGGAAGAAATTGCTACTGATAAATTTAAGGGAGTGGTGGTTTTTCCGAATTTATGGAAATACAAATTCGGCAATTCAATGTGCCGCGGAGTTTTATCAAAATATATTGGCGGCTACAAGGGGCAAAAACAGGGATTATTTATTGCGGAATTTATGGGCGAAGATAAGGATATAACTATAAATTTTTGGGATCATAGGAACTGGAAATGGGTTAAGGCGGACAATCTAGTAAATGAAGTTTATCCAATTCGCAGAGAAGCGACCAAAATATTTTTAGAAAAGTTTAAGAATCACATAGCGCATAAAGCATAACGCGCAACATCATATGAAATTTAAAATTAAAAAATTTGTTTATTTAGTTAACGATGTTACCAATATCCTTCTAAAAAAGAGTAGGGAAGAGGCGGAAGATAAAGCAAACAAACTAAGGCTAGTTTTTATTATTGTTAGCATTATTTTGGTTCTATCAATTATTTTAAATTTTTATTTATACCTAAAATATGTCTAAAGTACGAGTGCGTTTTGCGCCCAGCCCGACCGGGTTTCTTCATATTGGCAGTCTGCGCACAGTTTTATTTAACTATTTGATTGCCAAAAAGGAAAACGGTCCTTCGGCAGGCTCAGGGCAAGGCAAGCTGATTTTGCGCATTGAAGATACGGACCAAAAAAGGGAAGTTAAGGGTGCAGTTGAAAGTTTAATTGAAGTTTTAGATTGGCTGGGTTTGAAGTTTGACGAGGGACCAAACCTTGGTGGAAAATTCGGGCCATATATCCAGTCACAACGGCTGGAAATTTATAAAAAATATGCGGCTGAAGCTTTGAAGAAGGGCGGGGCTTATTATTGCTTTTGCTCTCCGGAAAGACTGGAAAAAATGCGATCCGACCAGCAGGGAAATGGCGAGCCACCGCATTATGACCGAACTTGCCGAGATTTATCCGAAAAAGAGGTAAAGAGGAGATTGGACGCGGGGGAGAAGGTTGTTTTAAGGCAAAAAATGCCCCTTTCCGGGGTGGTTAAGGTAAAAGACGAGTTAAGGGGCGAAATCGAGTTTAAAGCCGCGGATTTAGAAGACCATGTTCTTATCAAGTCAGACGGCATGCCTACTTACCAGTTTGCTTCCGTGGTTGATGACCATCTGATGGAAATCTCCCATGTCCTGCGCGGGGAAGAGTGGATTCCTTCTTTTCCGAAAAATATTTTACTTTATAAAGCCTTTAACTGGACACCGCCGAAATTTATCCATATGCCTTTAACCTTAAATAAAGAGGGCGGAAAATTAAGCAAACGGCAGGGAGACGTGGCGGTTGAAGACTACCGGGCCAAAGGATATCTGCCGGAAGCTTTGCTTAATTTTTCTGTTTTATTGGGCTGGTCCCCCTATACGGAAAATGTAAGCGGGCAGTCGCAGAGTGAGATATTAAGTCTTGGAGAAATGATAAAGAAATTTGAAATCAAGGATTTGCGCACCAGCGGCGCGGTTTTTGACATTGAAAAATTAGATTACTTTAATGGTTATTATATCAGGCAGAAAAATTTGGACGAGTTGGCGGAATTATGTCGGCCGTATTTAGTAAAGCAATGGGAAAAGAAGGGCGAAAGATTCGTGAAAAATGTAATAAGGCTGGAGCAGGAAAGATTAAAAAAATTATCTGATATAAACGAGGCGACGGAATTTTTCTTTGCTGATAGATTAAAATATGAGCCAAAATTGTTGATTTGGAAAAAATTAAGCGCCAAAGAGGTAAAGAAAAATTTGGAAGAAGTTTATGAGCAACTGGAAAAAATTCCGGAAGGTAATTGGACAAATGATTCTATTGAAGACGCTTTGATGAGTTATATAAAAGCTCGGGAGGTAAAAGTAGGGGATTATCTCTGGCCAATGCGCGTCGCTTTAACCGGTAGGCAGGCCAGCCCGGGCCCGTTTGACGTGGCGGAAGTTTTAGGCAAGCCAGAAAGTTTAAAAAGAATAAAATTTGCCATAAGTTTACTTTAAGAAAAATAGAGTTATATATTATAAAAAGAGGTTATTCCGCCTCTTTTTATTTAATGTAAGGTAAAAATTATGTTATGCTATAACAAAACATTCATTTGACAATTTTTTAATATTTTGGTAGTTTATAGTATTATAAACGCGATCTTTGATAATTATATCCCTCGTAAAACTCTCTATAGAAAGGAGGCCGTGTGGGAACATTAAGAGTGATAGAAGTAAAATTGCAGGAGCTACAAACATTCTAACTTGGGAGAACTGAAATGAAATCCGCGTCTATCTTTATTCTGATTCTTATCGCCATCTTTGCCGTTTCCGGCTTAAGCTATGGCTATGAGTGGGAGCGGGTTGTTATTGCGCCTGAAATCGGGGAAATCCAAGATCTTGTCGGAACCGATGAAGCTCTTTTCGCGATTACCCACGAGGCGCTATACAAGAGCCTTGACGCCGGGAACACCTGGGAAAACACTACCCCGAGCACTTATCTTGAGTATAAAGGCCGGGGTAAGCAAGGTGGTTTTTACTCGTTGGACCTGGATGGAAAAATATTATACGTCGGTACTAAACCGGGTTTAATGGTAAGTCGGGATTATGTTGATTTTGCATGGGAATTTGAGTGGGGGTGGGATCCGGTGTGCGACGTAGATGTAGAACAGGGCTATGGCTATATGGCTATATCGCGTTACGGGTCTAGTTCAGGAATATTTATAAAAACACCCGGCTCTGGCTGGATGTACAATAAAGGTTCTAGCGCGACTATGGTTATAGCTGACCCCTTGCAGCCCGATAAAGTGGCTTATGCCCATATGGGTGATTTTAAATATTACCGTACCAGGGATGGCGGTCAGCAATGGACTGCCTTAACTGATCTGCCGGCTACGATGGTAAACGTCGCGGTAATTAATAATATCTCTTGCGTTGTTGCCTCCGACGGGTACAGTTTTGATAGCGGAGACACCTGGTTGAATTTCCCGTCACTTAAGGGGTATAACTATGGGCGTTACTATTGGTATGGCTATGTGACTGCCTGTATTGGATATAAAAATGGAATGTTGATTGCCTCTTCTGATAGTAAAATTAATAAAGTATGGTTAGGATCTCCGGATAAGATGATTGACACGGGGTTACGCCACCAAGACCGCCTTAAGACTCTTGCCGTATCGCAAGACCATCTCTTCAGCGTTTCTTCCGGTGGTAATCTTTTTCGTTGGGGAATTCCGGATGTAATTATGGGCGTTGAAGAAGAAATCGAGCCGGCTGGATTTTTTCTGGCGCAGAATTATCCGAATCCGTTCAATCCGATTACGACGATCACTTATTCCCTGCCCGTGGATCAAAATGTGCTCTTGACAATTCATTCTATCACCGGGCAGGAAGTAGCGACTCTGGCCAACGGCTACAAAACCGCCGGTCAATACTCGGTCTCTTGGGACGGCAACGGATATTCTGCCGGAGTATATATCGCAGTTATCCGGACAGGGGATTATTATGAGGCAATAAAGATGATTTTGCTTAAATAACATATATTCATTTTTCATCGTAAAGCTCGCGTCTTCGGTCGTGAGCTTTTTATTTAATGTAAGCTAAAAATTTGGTTATTTATTGACAATACTTTATAAATATGCTATAATTATATTATAATCATCAAAATATTTTTTTGTACTTTTTATTTTTCTCTCGGGGCAAAGAGCTCTGAGGACATCCACCGCACGGTATTAGGCCTAAAAAAATTCGCCGGCGCGTGGAAGAGTTTCTTCACAAAACCAACGATTCTATGGCGGTATTAGGGATCGCGGCGAGGCTTGAATTAAGTATGAATTGATCTTACTCTCTTGCCTAGCAAAACCTCAGTGTGAGTTTTCACTGGGGTTTTTTATTTTATTTAAAATTATGTTATAATAAGAATTATGAACCCCGTTAGAAATTTGGTTAAATAAAAAGGATGATAGAATTTTTAATGGGAAAAATATTTTAAAAAATAGATAAATATTATTACGGAAGAAAAAAATAAAAAAATTTCTAACGGGGTGAAAAAGGTAATAAAATTATTTATTCCTATTTTTGTTTTGGGGATTTTTTTAAATTCCCCGGTTTTTGTTTATGGCCAGAACGAGGAAGAGGTTAATGCCGAAGTAAAAGAGATAAATAGCCAAATTCAGGCGAAAAAGAAAGCCCTGGAGGATATTCAGGCGCAGCAGGAAAAGTATTCGCAAACCATAAAACAAAAGCAGAAAGAGCAGGCCAGCCTAAGCAACCAATTGTCTATCTTGGATAACCGATTGGCTAAGGCGGAACTCGATATTACCGCCGCCGAAACCGAAATAGACCGGACTAATTTGGAAATCGAAAAAGTCAACCGGGAAATAGCCGGCAAAGAAGAAGAGATAAACAAGCAAAGGGATAATTTGGGCAATGTCCTTAACCTTATTTATCGGCGGGACCAGGTGACGACTTTAGAGGTGGTGCTTTTAAATGATTCTTTGACCGATTTTATCAGCCAGCTTAAATACCTTGAAGATATAAACAAGGGGATAGGAGAAAGCCTTGACACTTTAAAAAGATATAAGAGCGATTTGGAAAAAAGCAAGGTGGTGTTAGGAGATAAAAATAAAGAGATGGAAAATTTAAAGAAAGACTTGGCGGGCAAAAAAGACTCTTTAGAAGGGGAGAAAGGTAATAAGGCGTTTATTTTAACCCAGACTAAAAATTCGGAAAAAGAGTACAAAAGATTATTGGCCCAGGCCAAACAGGAGCAGGAACAAGCGGCCGCGGATATTGCCAGTCTGGAAAAAACGGTGCGCGCCAAAATCGCCCAAATGTCCGGCCAGGAACTGCAATTTAATGATAACGGTTTAATCTGGCCGGTTCCCCAAAATACCATTACTTCTTATTTCCATGACCCCGATTATCCTTTCCGCTATATTTTTGAGCATCCGGCCGTTGATATCAGGGCCGGGCAGGGGACAACTATAAAAGCGGCCGCTTCCGGATATGTAGCCCGGGCTAAGGACGCAGGCAAGGGTTATAGCTATATTATGCTTATCCACGGCGACGGCTTATCAACCGTTTACGGGCATGTTTCCGCGATTTATGTGGCGGAAGACGAATATGTTGTCCAAGGCCAGGCTATAGGGCGCTCCGGGGGAATGCCGGGCACGCCCGGGGCCGGGCCTTTAACCACCGGCCCGCATCTTCATTTTGAAGTCAGATTGAACGGCATTCCGGTTAATCCGTTGGAGTATTTGCCGTAAATTAATAAATAATCAATACCCAATAATCAAATTCCAAACAATAATCAATAACTAAATTTCAATAACCAAACTTTTTGGTTATTGGTTATTAAATATTGTAATTTGTTTGATTATTGATTCTTGGTTATTGGATTCTTATGGATTATTCAGAATTAGTGCAGTCTGCTTGCGATTACGCCCTTAGAATTCTGCGGGCGGAAGATAAAATAAAATTCCGGCCGATGAGAAGGAAAATCCGCGTCGATCCAGGGCGCGGTTTTGTGATTGGCCGGACTAACTTAAAAACCGGCTTGATAACAATTGATATTTTTACGCCCAGAAAACGCGAGCCGAAAAAAATGGCAAGCATTCTGCGCACGCTCTGCCATGAAGTTGCCCATTATCAAAAAATGCCCTATAGGCAATTTTATAAAAGGCATTGGATCAGCCGCCAGCATTACCCGCAATTTTATAAGCAAGTTGAGAAAAATATTAAAATTTTAAAAGATGATAAGATTTCAAAACGATTTTTTATTGCTAGAGCAGGGGATTGATATTTTTTCAATTTTGGTTAAGATATAAATAAGTGGACGTAAAAAAGATTGTGCCCGTATCAATGGGTAAAAAAGAAGAGAACGTGTGTTTATGCCAGTCCGCCGCAGCAAAGATTAGATTGAGCCAAGGTCGGCCAACTATATTCCTCTTTAACAATCAATTCTATGCCCGCCAGGGAGGGGATCACATGGTTCCCTCCTTTTTTTACCTTAAATACTTGGGGTTGACAATATTTTTGTTTTTGTTAAAATCAGATATAGGTACATTAGGGAGGAGGCGGATATTCTCAAGCGGATATCCTCTCATATGGGACATTGTTGAATGAGGACCAACATGGTCTGCTCCTCATGGAAATTTGTCCTCGACGGCATGGGGAAAACTATCTTTTCACAAGCAGATCCCCCCGGAGCGCGGATTTTTTCTCGCTAAACGGGACCATCGGGATCGGTCTCCATGCCATTTTCAAAAAGGCGTAGGAATCGGGCGGCCCTCTCCATTTGGGCCACGTCAGAACGGGCTTCGTTTTTTTCTGCGGTTATCAAGACATATAAGATTGAAGTAAGAGAAAGTAATATCTCAGATTGTTGTATAAACGTAACAGTTTTTTTAACCCCCGTTCTCTGCCGACAACCTATGCCTTGCATCAAAAGGGAAGCTTCTTTCCTCATCAGAAGCTTCCCTCTTTTTTATTCTCAAATTTCTTATTTACTTTTTTAAATTCTTCCCGCTGTGGAGCCGGCGGTGGACATCGCGAAGCTGCTTATTGGTAACATGAGTGTAGATTTGCGTCGTAGCGATATTGCGGTGGCCTAAAAATTCCTGGACTAAGCGCAAATCAACGCCCTGGGTAAGTAAGTCTGTGGCAAAAGAGTGCCTAATGGTGTGGGGCGTAGCCATTACGGGCAGGCCGGCGATTTTCACGTATTTTTTTACAATATCTTCAATGCTTTTGGCGGTTAAGCGCCTGGATTTATCGGTTTTGGCAATACCCGGCTTATAGTTAACAAACAGGGCTTCATCCATATCCTGCCTTTTTTCTAGGTATTGCCTTAAGGCGTCAATCGCCCTTTGAGAAAAATAAACGGTCCTGACTTTATTGCCCTTGCCCAAAATAGAAATTTCCAAATCAGCCGTAGAGTTTTTAATCCGCAATTGGTCGCGGTTTAAACTTATCAATTCCGCTACCCTAAGGCCGGTAGAAAAAAAGGTTTCTAAAATCGCCCGGTCCCTTAGGCCGATGGCGGTTTTTTTATCAGGAGCAAGAAGCAGGCGCTCAACCTGGTCTAAGTTTAAAAATTTTATTTCTTTGTCCGCTTTGTCCCGGGCCAGCTTAATTTTAGTAGGGGAGAGGGAAGTGATGTTCTTTTCCACGAAAAATTCCAATAAGGAGCGCAGGGCGATTAAATAATAATTCTGCGTGGTTTTTTTTAAAGATTTTTTCGTCCGCGGGTCAATATGCCGGGCTAAAAAAATTCTGTATTTAGAGATATGAAGAGGGGAGAGGGCGTTCGGTTTTAAGCCGGTCAGGTTGCTTTCCTTTAACCATTTAAAAAATTTATTTAAAAAGCGGGTATAGTTCTCCTGCGTTTTAGCCGAAAGCCCCTTCTCTATTTCCGAATAGTCGAGAAAATCATTTAGATATTCTATTATGGGTTTATTCTTTTCCATATTGGGGGAGAGGACGAGGCGATCTTTTTGGCCTTGTTTAGTATATAACAATACTTCGCATAATGTAGATTAATTAACCTATAGCCTACATTATACCTTTTGCCCGGCGCTGGCAAGGCCCCCTTATAATTAATTTTAGTCCTTGCCGCCGCTTTATCCTTTAAGTAATCGTTAATCCCATTATATTTATTTCCGGCATGAATAATAATAGAATTTTTAAGAATACCAGAAAGATTCCGACAAAAACGAGGCCATAGACCAAGGCGGCCAGGATAAATAAGAATCTAAATATCTTCTCGTCCATAGGTTTGTAAAATTTATCCCGCACCTTTACCCAATACTTAATTGATTTGTTGCCAGTAATATTTGTTGATAAAGGTGCGGGATAAATTTATAATTTAATGATTTATTTATAATTTAAGTTTTTTACATTGAGACGAACGGCCGTTCGTCTTTTCATTATTTATAATTCAAATTTTTTACTTTAGGATAGTTTCTCCCATTAAGTTTAACAGCTGCTTACCTTTACTTTATAATTTTTGGCTAATTTTAGATATTTTTGCTAAGATTAGCAAAATTTATCGATAATAAACCCGGTCTCCGTACCTTAAGTCTATATAGCTTTTGTTTTTAAAATCGTCCTTTAGTGTCTCCCCTTTTATGGTTAATAATTTTCTTATTTGTTTTTCCTGGTCTTCATCGGTGTTGAAGTATACGGTCGGGCCTTCGGCTAAAACCATCTTTACCGTATTGGCATCCTTGTCTATTATAAATTTTTCAATAGCCAAACCCTCAAAATTTCCTCCCGCCTCCCCTGCTCCGGTTTTCTCAGCCGAAAAGCTATTGGAGAGATTTATAATATAATTTATATAGTTTTCATTGATATCAATTCTGCCCAATCCGGCGCCGGAATCATTAATTATTTTCCCGTCGCCCTGGTTCTGAATTATCGGATATTTTTTTTGTTTAATCTCAAGGGGGCTTACCTCATTTATCAGATAGCCGTCGATATCGGCGTAGTAATATCTTTCCCCTTCGCACCAGATAAAAGCGTATGATTTTTCCTGGATATCAATTATTAAGGCATGAGGGGGGTCTTTCTTAATGGTTAATTTTTCGAAAGAATAACTTTTTTCTAATTTTTTTTTGACTCCGTTTTTACTGAAGGCCAAAATATTTTTTTGCGGAAAAAATAAAAATCTTTTTTCACTTGCCTGCTGCCAGGCCAGATTTTCAATTTCTCCCGGCGGGATTCTGATTGCCCCCGTAACGGTTATATTATTGATTGAAAAAACGGCCTGAGAGAAAATAAGCCAAATCAGCCCGCCGGCCAATATTAAAATCAGAAGAGCTGTCAATTTTTTCTTTCCCGACCAGTGGCCGGAAAAGCTTATTCTCTTTTTTCGCCGGCGGTGAAAGAACGGATTAGCCAGGTTTTTGTCGTAATAATCAATTTTTTTCCTCCTTTTATACATGTTCAATGCGTTCGTTAATTTTTAAACCCTTAGATGAACCATTAATACGAATGCCTCGGTGATTTTTAAATGTTTTCAGAGGGATGCGAATGCTACGAATTATTATTTATAGCATTCGCAATTTATATTATTAGTATCATTCGTATACATTCGTATATTAGTATCTATAATGCTTGGCTGATTAGCTTATCTAAGAATTTAGAGAAGGGCAGGCCGGCGGCCTTGGCCGCTTGCGGTACTAAAGAAGTGGCGGTCATGCCCGGGATCGTATTTATTTCTAAAAAACAAAGCTTATCGCTCCCCTTTTGCCAGATAAAATCAACCCGGGCTAAATCTTTGCAGCCAATGGCCTTATAAGCGGCCAGGGCCTGGCTTTGGGCTTCTGCCCTGATTCTGGCGGGGATTTTAGCCGGGCACACTTCTTCGCTGCCTCCGACTTCGTATTTGGCCCTATAATCAAACCAGGTGGAAACTTTAGGAATTATCTCAATCACTGGCAAGGCGCGAGGCGGGTTATTGCCCATAACCGGTACGGTTAATTCCCTTCCCTTTATAAATTTTTCCAGGAGCACTTCCCTATCGTATCGGAAAGCAGTGCGTATCCCCTCTTCAAGCTCTTTCTTGGTTTTGGCAATGGACATGCCGACAGACGAGCCGAGTTCAGACGGCTTAACGACTATGGGCAGGGACAATTTTTTTATAATTTTATCTAAACTATATTTTTCATTTTTTCTGATTAAAATATCAGGAGCCATCAGTATTCCCTCTTTGCCGGCAATTACCTTGGTTTTATATTTATTCATGGCCAAGGCGCTGGCCAAACAGCCGGAGAATAAATAAGGAATGCCTAAAATATCAAGCAATCCCTGCAGTTTTCCGTCTTCGCCAAAAGGGCCGTGCAGGGCCGGAAATATTAAATCAAATTTTTTCTTCAAAGCGTCGCTAAAAAATTTCCCTAGATTATTTTTCGGGTCAAACTTAAAAATCTGATATTTCTCTTTATCAAGCGCTTTGTAAATTTGTTCTCCCGTTTTTAAGGAAATCTCCCTCTCCCCTCCCCGCCCTCCGGAAAGCAAAGCGATTTTTATTTTTGGCATATTTATTTTAGTTTTAAGGATTTTGGAAGCAAGAGAGATATTTTCTTGCCTCCTAAAAATTAATCGATAATTTGTACGAATTCTATCGGCTCGCCATTTTTTCCCTTTAATAACATAAGATCTTTCTCGGAATTACAGCAATCCCCTTTCCCCGAGGGTGGTGTGTGCTTAAGCAGTCTTCCATCCACTTTCTTTCCGCTTATGTGCTTTAGGGCCAGTGATGCATTTCGTCCGCAAGCAGGGCAGATAACAGGAGGCGCTCCACCCATTCTGGTATAAGCCATCCACCCTAATTTTTTAACTGCTATTCTCCTTTTCACAACTACCTCCTTGTTTGTAATTTTTAAAAACGTGCGTGAAATATCTCTCTTCCAAAATCCTTAAATATTTTATTTTATATATTTATAGAATCAGAGATGAACTTTTTAAATATTTTATAATACTCATTTAGTTCGTTTTTGCAGATTTCAAGGGAAAGAATATTATGTTTTTCCTCTAATTTTTTCTCCATTTGGTTCAGGCAATCAGAAAAATTATCATATCTTTTACCCAATAATGTTAAATAGGCGAAGAATCCTTTAGGATGAATAAAACGATAACAATCAGCATTGGCGCAGATTTCCGCCTCAATGCATTCAAACGGCACATTTTTATGGTGGGCTTCTATGCAGTTAATAATTTTTCTCATTGTTAAGTTATCAATATTAAATTTTTTCAGAAATTCTTTTGCCGCTTCCGCGCTCATCTGGACATGTTCAGCCAGCTTATTTTCTTTTAAGGCCTGGCCCAATTTTAAATCCATTAAATACACGCCAACCCGGGTTATGGTTTTGTCTGCCCCCAATTTGCTCGCTAGTTCAATAGCTTTTTTTTCGGAAATTTCAAAATGAGTCAGAACGGGAGTCCCGAATTTTTTGATTTCAGATAGAGCATATTTTTTTGATTTTTCTATAAGTTCCATTTATTGATAAATTAAATTTTATTCTATTTCTAAAACATCAATCACTGGCGGCATTAAGAATCTGAATGGCAATCCGGCCATGCCCAGTCCGGCCGTGATAAAAACCTTAGTGCCCCGGAATTCCCGCAAGCCCTTATCAAAATCGCGTTTCATTAGGGCAATGTATTTATAAGCGTATTTATAAAAAGGATAAATTCGAACTTGCCCGCCGTGGGTATGCCCGCAAATAACCAAATCCATATCATAAGACGGGAATTCATAAACCGCATCGGGGTTATGAGTTAAAATTATATTAAGGCTACTCCCGGAAATATTTTTTATTAAACTATAATCGGGCTGCCTGGTTTCAAAATCGCTCAGGCCGATTAGTTTAATCCCCTGCCCTTTTATCCCGCACCTTTCCTGAATATCCCGTCCCGCTTTTTGGAGGAACACCCTACTAAAAGGTGCGGGATTTATTTTTATCTCTTCGGTTTTATCATCAATAACTCTAATTCCACATTTTGATAAAACTTCTGTTAATTTTCCGGAAACGTCTTTTTCATATTGGCTGCCGCAGTCGTGGTTGCCTAAGACGGCGAAAACCGGGCTAGATAAATTTTTTAAACCGGTTAGATCTTTTTCTATTTTATTTTCGGGCAAATGCCAAGTGAAATCTCCCGGAATAAGGATAAGGTCGGGATTCAGCCCGTTTAATTTTTTTACGGCTTTTGCCAATAATCTCTTTTTAGTAAAAAGGCCGATATGAATGTCGGAAATTATGGCAATTTTTAAGGGTGCTATTTCGTTTTTAGTTAATTTTATCCGGTGGCGTTTTATTCTTATGATATTGGGTTCAAGAAAACGGGCATAAAGAAAAAGAAGGCAAGCCAGAATCAGAAAAATTCCAATCGGTTTATCTAACCCGTTGTATGGCCAGATTAAATAAGCTAAGAAAAAAATGACCAAATAACTAAAGTAGAAAGCGGCTACGCCGATAATCGTTAAAATCATACCTATTTCCTTTTTATAACTTTCATTTTTCCGGGCAGATATTTTCTTAAGACTTTTGGAATAATAACCGAACCGTCAGCTTGCTGAAAGTTTTCTAAAATAACCAAGGGCACGCGGCTGGAAGTGATAGCGGTGCCGTTTAAGGTATGGACATATTCGGTTTGGCCGCTTTTGGTTTTATATTTTATATTCAGGCGCCTGGTCTGATAATCGGTGCAATTGGAACAACTGGTGATTTCTCCCCAGTTATCTTTCATTGGCATCCAGGCTTCTAGGTCATATTTCCGGTAAGCCGGCCCGCCTAAGTCGCCGGTGCAGATTTCCATCACCCGGAAAGGAATATCCAGCTCTTTATAAATTTCTTTTTCAATTTCTTTCATCTCCTGGTGCCTTTCTTCCGAGGTTTCCGGTTTAGAAAAAACAAACATTTCCACTTTGCTGAACTGGTGGACGCGGTAAAGGCCGCGGGATTCTTTGCCATAAGCCCCGGCTTCCTTTCTGAAGCAATGGGAAAAGCCGACGTATTTTATATCCAAATCCTCTTCTCTAAGAGTTTTATTGGCTAAATAGCCGCCTAAGGTAATTTCCGCGGTCGCGATTAAGGAAGTGTCTTCGCCTTTTACTTCATAAATCTGCTCTTCATTGCCGCGCGGGTTATAGCCCGTGCCGTTCATAATAAAGCTTTTAGCTAAATCGGGCGTGGAAAAGGGAGTAAAACCCTTTTTTACCAGTTTTTCCAAGGCAAATTGGATTAAAGCGAATTCCAGCAGAGCCAGTTCGTTTTTTAAGTAGAAAAACCCGGCTCCAGAAACCTGGGCCGCGGTTTCAAAATCAAGGACATCTAATTCTTTACCTAAAGTTACATGGTCTTTTGGGGTAAATTTGAATTTAGTCGGCTCCCCTATTCTTTCGATTTCCTTGTTTTCCGAATCATCTTTGCCAATCGGCGTGGCCGGATGATAAAGATTTGGAACTTTTTCCATTAAATCCTGGTACTGGCTTTCAATTTCTTCGGATTTTTTTTCTAAGTCGGCAATTTCTTCCTTAAGCTTCTTCCCCTCTTCAATCTGGGCCGGCGCAGGCTTGCCTCCCTTAGCCGCGGCCGCCAATTCGTTGCGTTTTGTCCTCAGCTCGTCAATTTTTCTCTGGCTTTCTCTTCTGGCTTCGTCAATTTTAAGCAATTCATCAATATCAACCTTTATATTCTTATTTTTCGCCGCCTCCTTGATTTTAGCCGCGTTGGCGCGGATGAATTTTATATCCAGCATAATGTTAATTTATAATTAATAATGAAAAATGAATAATTAATTTAAATATCGTATTCTTTTTTCCAGGGAAAGGGGCTTTTCTTAAATTCATTTTTTAATTCTTTTTTTATCAGCTTAAAAATATTTTTTAACTCCGGAAATTGGTCTGCCTGCTTATTTCCGTAAGCGCCGATTAAATCCGGCGCATCAATTTTATTTTTATTTTTAACTTCATTAAAAAATAATATACTCTCTATTTTATCAAGGGTTTTGATAAATTTCGCTTCTCTCGTCTTTCCCGTTTCATATTCAAGCCAAAGATTATAAATTTCTTGGCCGATTTTCGGCGGCAAAAGTTTTTTAAACTTTTTCATCGCCCTGGCTTCAAGTTTATTTTTTTCTTCTTTGGTTATTTTTCCGGCCGCGATTAATCGGAAATCAATATCTCCGGTTATAGCTTCCGGCAAATCATGGACAAGGGCGATTTTTAAGACTTTTAAAATATCCAGATTAGCTTTAATCTCTTCGGCGATCACGAAACCCATTAAAGCCAGGCGCCAAGAATGGTCAGCGCTGGAATCGCCGAATTTTTCTTTACATAGATTCTCGCTGAACCGGTAAGCTTTTTTTAATTCTCCGGCCTGATGGAGAAAATTTAAAATCTGTTTTAAATTTTTATCTTTAGGCATTTGTTGACAAAAATCGGATGATATAATATTATATTATATTCCCAAGAAATAAAGTTCATTCTAATTAAACAATCTAACAGGGAGAAATATCATGCTTTTTAAGGAATTACGACACGGAGATTGGTTCATCTTCCCGGAAGCTGTTAAAGACGGCGATCCTGACCTTATGGTAAAACTTGAGTTTCCTGCCCACCCCAGAAATTTTAAGGGCGAATTAGAGCCATACACAGCCCTTTCCATCCGTTCAGTAACGTTTTTCGCGGTTCCGGACGAAACAGAGGTAATAAAAGTTTCTCTGACTTTCGAGGAACTGCCGACTGACGCCAGGTTCATCCTGGTAGACGATCTTGGTAAACCTACTGGCGTGGTGATTTACAGAAAGGTTTTGACGGACCCCAATGGCGTACCTTCATCAGGGAATCCCTTTCTCGCTTTAAGCGAAGACGGGGCTGTTAAGACCTCGGTTCCGGAAGGCAGAAAAGTCATCAAAATAAGGTAAATTTCACATTCCTCTTAACGCGCCCAGCTATTTTAGCTGGGCTTTTTTATTCATAATCCTAATTTATCACTAATACTTTGCAAAGCTTTCAAGCCAATGGCTAAAAATTCATCCAAAGACAACCCAATTTTCTCGCATTCCATAATAATCTCGCGGTCGCATTTGGCGGCAAAGGCCTTGGCTTTAAATTTCTTTTTTAAGGATTCTAACTTAACGCTAGCTAGTTTTTTCTCCGGCTGGACTAGGGCGCTGGCAATAATTAAGCCGGTTAAAGTTTCGGCCGCGGCCAAAGCATGCTGGATTTTTGTAGTTCTCGCTTTATCTTGGTTAATTCCGCAAAGCTCGCTGCCGTAGCCATGCGAAACAATGGTTTCTATTAAAAAGTCGCTGGCTCCGGCCTGTTTCAAAATTTCTACGGCCTTTACCGTATGTTCTTTCGGGTTATCTTTAGTCAAATCCCAGTCAATATCATGTAATAAGCCTATAATCCCCCATTCTTCTTCATCCTCGTTAAAATGTTTAGCCAGTTCCCGCATTATAGCTTCGCTCTCTAAACAATGCATCTTGACGATGTCATCTTTTACATATTTATCCAACAGCTCTTCAGCTTGTTGTCGGTTAACATTTAACATTTTTGACAAATTACTTTTTTATGGCTATTATAGGAGTATATTTATTATTATAATTATTTGCTCTTAACTAAAAGGAGGCAGCGATGGCACGAGATAAGAAAGAAGTAATACATAGGACTGCGACCTTTGGCAAGGGAGGTGGGCCTATAAAAAAATTATTCGGAGAATTGTCGGGCGGGGGAATATTTACCATTAAAGGTAAAAGATCAAGAGTTTATGAAAAACTGGAAGCACCGACGACTCCGGAAGGTAACACAGCTAAATGGTTTGACGGTAGAGCCAAAGGCGAACCTGTATATACCTTTGCGTGTATCAGTGATGATACTGAGGTGATACTGGGTACAATGTGATCTAAATGATAAAATTATTCCAAGGCTCGACTTAGTCGAGTCTTTTTTTAGCATGGGATTTAGACAAGATTAAAACAGATTTAGACAGATTTCTTAATTACTATTTACTGATTACTGTTGTCTCGCCCTTTAGGGCGCATTAAAGGAAAAATTTGAGTCTCACGCAGGGGTTTATCCATAAAGAAGGCGAAGAGCCGCTCGGAAAAGCCGAATCCGCAAGTCGGGGGCATGCCATATTCCAAAGCTTCCACGAAATCCTTATCAAACATCTGGGCTTCCTCGTCTCCGGCTTCCCTTAATTTCTGCTGCTGCCTGAATCTTTCTTCCTGGTCAGTCGGGTCATTCAGCTCGCTGTAGCCGTTGCCCAGTTCTGATCCGGCCAGAATTACCTGAAAACGCTGGGCAATTTCCGGATTTTTATCATCGCGCTTGGCCAAAGGCGAAACCGTGATGGGCGCGCCAACCAAGAAACCCGGGCCGGCAATTTGCTTACGGCAGTATTTCCAGAGATTATCAATGGCCCGCGTAATATTAAAGCCTTTCTTGTCATACTCCACGCCCAGTTTATTTAACTTATCTTTTATTTCCTTTTCCGATGTTTTTAGGATGTCGATGCCGGTCTTCTTTTTTATGGTCTGGCAATAATCGTATTTTTCCCATTTTTTCCCCAAGTCAATTGTAAAGCCCTTGATTTTAAATTTAAGCGTGCCAAAAGTTTCTTGGGCAATATATTTATACATTTCCTCCACTAAGTTCATTCCCTCTTCGTAGTCGGCATAAGCCCAATAAAATTCCATCTGGGTATAATCCTGCAGATGCTCCGAATCCATGCCCTCATTCCGGAAAATCCGGCCGATTTCAAAAACTTTTTCCAAGCCGGCCACCATTAATTTTTTCTGCCAGAGCTCGCCGGCCGAGATGCGCAGATAAGCGTCAAGGCCTAAGGCGTTATGGCGGGTTATGAACGGCCGGGCATCGGCGCCGCCGGTGGTAATTTCCAGAACCGGCGTTTCCACTTCTAAAAATCCCTTTTTAATTAAAAATTCCCGGGTAGCTTGCCAAAATTTGGCTCTTTTAGCTATCATTTCCTTTACTTCCGGGTTAAACAGGATATCCAAGTATCTTTTCCTGAAGCGTTCTTCCTCATCTTTAAATCCGGACCATTTATCCGGCAAGGGCCTTAAGGTTTTAGCCAGTAATTTCCAGTTTTTCACCAGAACGCTTTTTTCGCCTTTGTGGGTTATAAAGCACTCCCCTTTTACTTCAATAAAGTCGCCTATATCTATAAATTTTTCAAAAATTTTGTAATTTTTATCCCCAACTTCTTTTTTAGAAACGGCAATCTGGATCTTTCCGCTTTCGTCTTCCAAATTGGCAAAAGTCAGGTTGCCGTGGGAGCGCAGGCTGCGCAGCCGGCCGGCCAAAGCCACCGGGTCATGGGTTTTTTCCAGTTTGGCAAAATCTAAAAGAACCGCCTTGGCCAAATGCGTTCTTTTAGATTTTGCCGGATATGGGTTTATCCCCTGCCTACCGGCAGGCAGGCCTTCTTTTTTAAGATTGGCCAGCTTTTTAATTCTTTCCTCATATTCGCTTACCTTGTTTATATTGGGCATATATTTACCAGCTTAGATACGTTAATTAATATTAATATTTTAGGATATTTCCGCATAAAAGTCAAAAAAACAGCGTTCAAGTGCTGTTTTTTGTTGCTATAGAGAGTTTATTTATTTTTTAGTTTCTCCTTCACTCCCTTTAATTTCTTGTGGTTCTTCTGCCTTCGGTTCTTCTATAACTAAACTTTTAGTTTTGAAGTTTACGAACAATGTATAGTTTGTTAATAAGCGCATACCTAAAAGAGGCGTGTCTCCTTTATCAACATCTACTGACGCAAGTTTATTTTGAGATCCCCACTGAATTGACGCTACAAATTTTAGAGGATTATAAGAAGTACCACCAGCAATTTTATATTCACTTTCGCCAACTAGCGCAAGACCTAAAGGAATAGCTAAACTAACGGGTAATGAAAGTTCACCGTCGAATCCTGTATCAATTAAAAAGTATATCTCCTTAGACCCATGGTAACCAGCAAGTTTCAATTTTACCCATAATTGGTCATTATGGATTATGCCGTTTATCAGCATACACTTATTAGTAGCTTCTCATTTTTTACTTTATATGGAGAAAGTTTTATAAAATATATTAGATTTGTATTACCTTCTTTGTTTCTCTGTTCTAAAATGCTAGACTCTGTTTTTCCAACCCAATATTTTCTACCTTCCGGATCCAAACCAACAATAACATCCTCTTTTTCATCTCTATATTTTTCCAATGATGATTCTATTTCCAAATAATATTTTTTTGCCCGGTCGGCAAGTGTTGTAATACCATTATTTTGATTTAAAATATCATCCATAAATTTGTTATTATTAATATGACTTCTAAATATATTATATACTATTTTTTAAAAATGCCAATAATATTTTATTCAATTTTTATTATCTCGTATTCCACTTCGCCCTTGGGAGTGCTGACTCTTACTTTATCTCCCTGCTTTTTCCCCAAGAAAGCTACGCCTAAGGGCGACTCGTTAGAAATTTTTCCGGCCATTGGGTCGGCTTCGTTAAAGCTTACAATCGTATATTCTTTTTCTATCCCACCATTGTTTTTTACGGTTACTTTTGAGCCCATGGCCACGCCGCTCTTTTTTTCATGGTTGCCCTCCACGACCGTTAAATTTTTCAGAAGGTTGGTTACTTCCATAACCCGGCCTTCGTTAAAAGCCTGTTCGTCTTTAGCGTCCTGATACTCAGCGTTCTCGCTTAAGTCCCCCAGTTCTTTGGCTTTCTCAATTCTTTCCGCAATTTCTTTTCTCCTGACGTTTGTTAAATAATCAAGTTCTTTTTTTAGTTTGTCATAACCGTCTTGAGATATTATTTGGTCAGGCATATTTTCATATAACACATAGCGGGCGATACGCAACCGGCCATGTGGAAAAATTAAATAACATAATCTTTAATATACAGGATAATAAAAAATTAGGCAAGGGCGGCGCCTGCTTTTAGGCGTTCTATGGCTGTGGCGGCAATTATCAAATAGCCGATTCCCAGGGGATGGTTGGTATAGGGGCTAAAAAAGCTTACAGCCGCAATAACTATAAGCCCCAGCCCCAGCCCAAGGCCTAAATTAGTCTTTGTGATAAAACCGTCATAGATAATTTTGCTTATTAGCCCCAAATAAACCAGTAAGCCGAAGAAACCTAATTTTAGCCAGATATCCAGCCAGCCCCATTCAAAAGCGTAAGTCGTATATTCGCCGGTTGCGCTGGATTGCCTAATGCGGGGATCCTTTGATTCATAGGTAATAGTGGCGCCAAAACCAGATCCCAAAACCGGGGCTTTTTTTATGGATGACCAAAGGGGCGGGAGAAGCTGCCAGCGGGAAGAAACAGCCGCTTCTCCCATATCACTTAAGCGGTTAGAAAAAAGCGAAGCGGCATTAAAACCGCCGATGGGTTCGGGATAAGGGAATTTTACGATAACCAAGGTTAAGATTATAGCCGCCAGAGCTGCGCCCAGCAGAACTCCCGACATTCTAACTATATTTCTCCCCTCTTTTCTGAAAATTAAAATTAGATAATAAAACAGAAGACCGACGCCCAGGCCGAGCCAGAAACTTCGGGAAAAACTTACAAGGATAACGGACAAAGCTAAAACTAAAAACGAAAAACTAAAAACGAAAAACTTTTTATTTTTTGGTGGTTGATACAGTAAGAAGGCTAAAAGTAAAAAGAAGCCGATGAGAATAAAGATATGGGACTGGAAAAATATGCGGTAAAAACCGCCTTCAACCGGCGTAATTTCGCCGACCCCGGTAGTCCTTACCCATTGGTAAAGCTCAAGGATTATGCCGGGGCAGTCATGGGAAAAAGTAAAAAGGAAAAAGAAAGTTTTAAAACTTAGCCAGGCCGCGGCTGCTAAAAATACTCTGCCCAAATCATAAATATTCTCTCTCGCCCCGTTAGCCCCGCTTAGAAAATTATTTCTAACGGGGTTAATAAAATCATAAATTGGAAAAATCAAGACAAAATAAAGCCAGCCGTTAAAATCGAAAAAGATATTAGAAAAGCCGTTATGATTTAGAAAGCCGTTAATTAAACCCCAGACAATAAAGATAAATAAGGGGATGAAATATCTGAAGGAGCTCAGCTCCGAAGCTTCGGAGCTGAGCTCCTTGTGGATCGTTTTATTTATAATCTTCCCCAGCCAGACTGCCATAACAATAAGCCAGAGAGCAATGCGGATAGAAATTATCGCCCCGCCGATATCGAGATAAAATAAATAGCCCTTGGAACCGATAAATAATTCGGTTAGAAGTATTAAAATTCCGTATTCCAGCTTAACTAAAGATAAAATTAAAACTAAAGTTATGATAATAAAAAAAGCCGCTTTTTCAAAATTAGGCAGCCAAAAAGCAAAAATAGAAAATAATTCCGCTAAAAATATGATTAAAATAATTCGCCCTGTTTTTCTATCAAATAAATTTTCCATCTTTGTTTATTTTAAATATTCTACCTTATCCCCTTCCCTAATATCATTTTCTAGACAAAAACCGCCATTTACTTCCAAAACATAATTGACCGGCTGCCCACTTTTATATTTTTTTAAATCTAGAGGGCCAGGAGCTGGCGGTGGCAACTCTTTATCTATTTTAACAATTTTTACGTCATCAATCCAGATAATGTCTATAGGAAAAAGCATGTCGCGCATAACAAAGGTTCTTTCTATTTTGTTCGGAAATATAAAAAGCATGCCGCAATCTCCGCATAAGCTGTCCCGGCCGGATAGCCCCCGGTATTGCTCAATCGGAGTTTTCGCAATTTCCGCCTTAATTTCCGCGCCGTTTATTTTGATAACTTTAGTCTGATTTTGCGCATCAGAAAGGAAAAAAATTAAAAAAGTGGCAATAATTAAAACCGCCAGAAGACAGGAAAGGAACAATATTTTTTTAAACATATCTTAGGGCAGATTATGCTTATTTTTTATTATTTTTACCGCCTCTCTATATTTTTTTACCGTTGGCAAAAACGGCAATAATTTATAGGCGAAAGACGGCAGCCAGGAGCTTATAGTTCCACCCGGCTTGATTTTAAATAAAACTTTATCAATCCAAAAACCTTTGCGGCCGTTTTCGGACATTGCTAAATACAAATCCCAATCCTGCAGTTTTTTTATGGATTCATCCCAACCTCCTTTTGGGAAAGCTTCCCGCCTGATTAAAGACATAGTATGGATGCACGGTCCGGCTTTTAATTTTTCCGTAGAGAAAGGCCCCACTTTAAAAAGCTTTTTGCCCCAAAGGAAGGAAGAATAGGCGAAACTCGCCTCAGGATGGCTTTCTAGGGCTCCCAGCATCGTTTCCAGGGCTTCCGGGATTAAAACCGCGTCAGCATCGCAGAAGAAAAGAAAATCCCCTTCTGACTCCTCAAATCCCCTATTCCTAGCCGAAGGTGCCCCCAAATTCTCTTGATTAACAATTTTTAATTTTACATTGTGATTTTTATTTTTTATTTTTGATTTTTGATTTTCTAAGACATCTTTTATATTATCCATTGAACCATCGTTAACAATGATTACCTCATAATCTTTATAGGTCTGGGCCAAAATACTATCTAAACATTTTGATAATTTGTCCGCTTGGTTATAAATTGGAATAATTATGCTGATCATTTGACTTTTAGGTTAAAAGTATTAATATGGAGATAATATAGAGATAATCTGGTAATTCTAAAAGGGAGGATTTCCATGGAATTGCTCTTTGATATGTTGCGATGGGCTGGCAGCGAGGAGGAAATTTTTTCTTACTTCATTTATTTTTCCTCCTTGTTCCCGTTCGTTTTTCTGTTTAACGCCCTTTTTGCCGCCATCGGGGCAATAGGCGATTACGCCGCAAGCAGTTGGGAGGAAACATGACAATCGGCTGCTTCTATTTTTGGGGCTGTAGGCTCCTTCTTCTCTTCATTCTGTCGATGCTGCTTATTATTTTTTTCAGCGCCCTTCAGCAGAAAAGCATTTCGGCGATGGATAAAGTCTTTTATTTCCTAGGACTTCTTTGCCTGGCAACGTATTACGCCTTGTGGTTTTTCGGTCAGGCATCGCCCTTTTACTTTCAACTGGATTTGCCCTTGCTGTTTAATCTGATGTTGCTTATCGGCACGTTCCTTATTTTCAGGGGGTTGAGGATTCTTTTTAAATGACAGGAAGCGTTTGTTCTGTTTCGGACGCTTCCTTTTTTATTTTACCCCGCATCTTACCTCCGGTCCCTGACCGCAGGGTTTAACCTCGTGCGTCAAAGTGCGGGGTTTATCAAATTATATATTTTTTCAATTTGTTTTTTCCAGCTAAACCCTTCCATCGTTCTCTCCCTTCCCTGTCTGCCCAATTTTTCTCTTAAATTTTCATCTTTAGCTAATTTTATAATGGCAGCGGTGATTTCTTCTTTATTTTCCGGGTTAACCATTAATCCGTTTAAGCCGTCAACGACCGCATCTCTTACTCCCCCGCTATCTCCGGCAATAACCGGCTTTCCGGCTAAATTCGCTTCCAAATAGACAATGCCAAAACCTTCAAAGTCATCGTTTATCTTCCTGGCCGGCATAATAAAAATATCGCTAAGTTCAAGCCAGGCATTCCTTTCTTCATCATCGGCGTTGCCAATCGTTAAAACATTTCTCTCTAATTTTAAGCTGGCAACAAGTTTTTTAAAATTTTTTTCTTCCGGCCCATCGCCGATTACAGCGTAAACTAAGTTTGGCGTTTGTTTTAAGACTTCCGGCAGGCAGGCCAGAACCATATCAATCCCCTTTCTTTTTACTAAGCGCCCCACGGTTAGTAGCACGAGCTTGCCCTTAAGATTATATCCTTCCTTGATTTGCGTTACGCGTTCTACGTTATGCGTTATGCGATTATCAATTCCCGGGTTAACTATTATTATTCTATCTTTACTACCCAAGAAATTCCCCACTAATTTCGCCGTATAGCTATTAGCGCAAATTACATTTTCCGCTTTTTTTAAAATTTTCCTGGTGAGCCATCTTTTCCTGGGGGTGCGGCAGGCAAAGGCGAAATCCATACCATGGAGGATTACGGAATATTTAAAGTTCATCCTTTTGGATAAAAAATAAGCAGCGGTGCCCAGAGGTAAAATGTTCCCGGCTACAACATGGTCTATTTTATTTTTTTTTATCTCTTTCTTAAGCTGCCGGATAGCCGGCAGCCATTTTGGCAAAAGCCAGTTTTTTACCAGCCGGTTGCCGCTATTATCTAAAACAAAAATTTCCCCTGGTTGCGGCCAGTATTTAACTAAATTACCGTAATAATTGGCAACGCCCCCGTAAAAAGGTGGATATTCTAATGTAAATAAAAGAGTTTTCATAAAAAGCAATTATTCTGTGCTTAAATCCTGTTTTTTAGCAAAAGATTTGTATATACTGATTATGTCCTCCTTTTTAAATCCGCCGAGCAAAAAGAGGAGGATGAAATAAAGGATTGCGGCTGACGGGACTAAAATAAAAATATTCACCAGGGGTTTAAAGTATAAAACCAGGCCGCCCATCAGCCCCGCGGCTATAAGCGATTTCAAGAAAACCAAGATAATTTTTATCTTGCGATAATCGATAATTTTTCCCACCCAATAGATTCCTAAAATAAACATTAAGATATTGCTAAACAAAACTGTTAAGCTGGCGCCGATAGCCTGGAATCTGGAGATTAAAAATAAATTTAGAACCACGCTGAAAGCCATAACAATCCCCATATTGATAGTATTCGTCTTTTGCCGGTCGCAGGCGTTAAGTAAAGAGCCGATCGGAAAATTTACAAAAAGGAACACCAGACTGGCAATTATAATCTGCATGGGCAGGACCGCTTCGGCGAACCCGGACTTAAAGACTAAGATAATTTTATTGGCAGTAACAATCGTGCCGACAGTAATGGGCAGGGAGATAATAATCAAATAATTCATGGCCCGTTCAAAGGAAACGGACAATTGCTTCCGGTTATTTACCCAATAAGAGCTCATGGCCGGATAAAGCGAGGCGGTAAAAGCCAGGGGGAGAAACTGCAGGGCAAAAATTATTTTAAAGGCAATTTGGTAAAGCCCGACGTACTTATCTCCGGCCATAATAGATAAAAGGACCGAATCAAGATAAGTGTAAACTCTTTGGAAAACCGCATAGAGGCCGAAAGGGATAGCGATATGCATGATCAATTTTACCAGAGCCCGGTCGTAAACCGGCCTTATTTTTATTCCCATCTTCCGCCAAAGGACGAGAAAAGAATAAATAAAATTAAAAGTGCTGGCCATAACCAAAGCGCCCATTATCCAATAGAGCCCCTGCCCCGAGTAAAGGGCCGTCAGGCCAAAGGCCATAATAATCAGCTGGAAAGCCACGGCGGCAATGCTTTCAAACTTTAAATTATGAAAGCCGCGGATAACCGCGAAAAAAGTCGTGGTAAAAGAGTCTAAAACCATGCAAGCCGAAGAAAGATAGACCAGATTGCGGGTGATTTCCGGGTAATCCATTAAATTTATCATTACTCCCACTACCAGCAAGGCTAGGGCGGCTAAAGGTATTTTTATAACCAAAACGCTGCCCAATAATTCTTTGGCTCTTTCCTGCGATTTAGCCACTTCCCTGGTTAAAACGTTTATCAGGCCCAAATCAATAAAAATGGCGAAAATCGTGGTAAAAGAAATGGCAAAATAATATTTGCCCAAATCTTCCGGCCCTAAATTGCGCGCTAAAAGCGTAAAATAGGTAAAAGAAATGACCTTTTGCATGATTAAAGCCAAGGTCAAATAAGAGGTGTTTTTGGCGATATTGGTAATTTTCGTCATGCCCTTATTATAACAGAAAAAAATAATAAAAAAAATCCTGCAAGTTGTAAACTCGCAGGAATTTTGTAAATCTGATGAATATTCCTTATGGTTCAGTGGGCAACAAGTGGTAGGGCACAATTCTTTTTAGGATTAGACTAATCATTAAATTTGATATCAAGAACCAGAATAAAATTGTAATTAGGCCGAATATTAAGCCAAAACGCAGGCTAATAGCTAACCCTAAAAAAGAAAGATCGATTATCCAAAAGAAAACTACATGACTGATGGCTTTGAGACGAATAAAAGTGGAAAGAGAAATAACGCAAAGAATAGCAAGTCCAAAAATCAAAACATGAATAACTATATCGGAAATAAGACTAAAAATTAATAAAACCAACAATCCGACAGTAACCAATGAAAGCATCCAACGAAAAATTTTTCTAGCGCCCGTAAAATCAAAATCAGGATTAACAATAAATCTCATGGTATGATGAATGGCTCTCATGTATTTATCTGTCACTATATACAAGAAAAGAGCTGACCAAACTGGACCAAGAAAAATGTCCCACCAGCGAGAGATTTCTAAAGGCAGAACAAGAATCCAGTTTTTCGTTATTTTAGCACTATTAACAACAGGAACACTACCATTAATTAAATAGTAAGCCGTCCAAAACAACATAATTAGTAAAGATAGTGCTATTGTTGATTCCTTGAGATAAAATAATCTCTTCCCATAATTTATAATGAACCTCATTGCTAAACCCCCTTATTTTAAGTTTTAACAATTACCATGCAACTATAATAGCATTTTTTCATATACTGTCAAAACCTTAGAACTCTTGCCTTATTTTTCTTTTTATGTTAGTATCTAGACAGCACTTAATTCTCGTGCTTTTTTATTTATTAATCCCCCCTACCCCCTTTGTCAAGGGGGCGAAAATATGAAAAAAGATATTCATCCGAAATATTACAAAGAGGCAAAAGTAAGCTGCGCCTGCGGCCATACTTTTGTTACTGGCTCAACTTCACCGGAAATTAGAACCGAGCTTTGTTCGGCCTGCCATCCTTTTTATACGGGCAAACAGAAGCTGGTTGACTCCGCCCGCCGGGTAGAAAAATTCCAGGCCAGGGTTACGGCGCAAAAAGAAGTGTCCAAAACAAGAAAGGGAAAAAAGGTTAAGAGAACGGCTAAAGCCAAAGTAAGGGCGAAAAAAGAAGTTACGGTTAAAGCAGAGAAGAAAATCGACAAAAAATAACAACCCAAAAAGTAATTAGCAACTGGTAATTAGGCTTAGATATGATAAAATATAATTACCACGGCTAATTACTTTTTTATTTAATCCCCCTTAGTCACCCTCTTTGAAAGGGAGTAAAAATATGTACGAAGACATAAAGAAAAAATTTAAAGAGCTTGAGGAAAAGCTGGCTGACCCGAAAGCCATGTCCGGCCCCCAAAAACTGGCTGAAATTAGAAAGCAGTATGCGGAAATTAAGGAAACGGCGGGGATGGTTTTGGAATTGGAAAAAATAAGCGTCCGAATTGAAGAAAATAAAAAAATAATAAAACAGGAAGCGGGCGGAGAGCTTAAGGAAATGGCCGAGGAAGAGCTTTCGGAACTTGAAAAAAAACATGAAGATTTAAAAAATGAAATAGAGATTAAATTAAAACCGTCTGACCCGCGGGACAAAAAGAACGTTATTATGGAAATCCGGGCCGGTACGGGCGGAGACGAATCGGCTTTATTCGCGGCCGACCTTTTCCGGATGTATTCCCGGTTCGCCGAACGGCAGGGATGGAAAACGGGAATTTTAAATTCCAACCGCATCGGCATCGGCGGATTTAAGGAAATTATCTTTGAGATAAAAGGCAAGGATGTTTTTGGCAGCCTAAAATATGAAGGCGGGACCCATCGCGTGCAAAGGGTGCCGGAAACGGAAAAGCAGGGCCGGGTTCATACTTCTACCGCGACCGTGGCAGTTTTGGCCGAAGCCGAAGAGGTGGATTTAGTTATAAACTCTAACGACATCAGGATTGATACTTTCGCCTCTTCCGGTCCGGGCGGCCAGTCGGTTAATACCACTAATTCCGCTATCCGCATCACTTATCTGCCAACCGGTTTAATAGTCCAATGCCAGGACCAAAAATCCCAGCACCAAAACAAAGAAAAAGCTATGCAGATTCTCCGCTCGCGCCTTCTGGAGAAAGCCGAGGAAGAAAAGCGGGAAAAAGAATCGGCGGAAAGAAAGCAGCAATTCGGTCATGGAGAAAGAAGCGATAAAATAAGAACTTATAATTTTCCGCAGGACCGTGTGACTGACCACCGCATCCAGGAAACCTGGCATTCCATTACCCGGATTATGGACGGAGAAATCGGGGATATTATTAAAGAACTAAAAGCGAAATTATAATAAGGCAAATCCTACAAAAAGCAACAGGCCAGCTCGCAAAAAGCAAAATTAAAAATCCGGCTTTAGAGGCGGAAATTTTATTATCTTATATTTTAAAGAAAAACCGGGAGTTTTTATTTACCTATCCGGAGAAAGGATTAACTGCTGAGCAAGTTGAAAATTATAAAAAGTTGATAGCCAGAAGACTGGCGGGCGAGCCGATTGCTTATTTAACCGGCCGGAAAGAATTTTACGGCCTTAACTTTTTTATTGATAAAAACGTTCTTATCCCCCGCCCGGAAACGGAATTGATGGTGGAGGAAGCGCTAAAACGCATAACACGCAACGCGGAATTCATAACGTTAATAGACATAGGAACGGGTAGTGGTTGTATTATTATAAGTTTGGCGAAACGGATTTCAGATGTCGGATTTCAGATGTCGGATTTCAGATTGTTCGCTGTTGATATTTCAAAGCCGACCCTAGCTGTTGCCAAAAAAAATGCCGAATTGCATGGAACTGGCAATAAAATAAAATTCATCCTTGGCGATTTACTTAAGCCCGTTATTCTTAATTCTAAATTCTTAAGTAATAACTCTAAAATAATAATTTTGGCGAATTTGCCTTATTTGACCCCTCTCCAGATAAAATCCTCCCCTACCGTCAAATATGAACCCAAGAAAGCCCTGGATGGAGGCAGGGACGGGTTAAAATACTATAAAAAGCTGTTTAGGCAAGTTAAACAACTGATAAAATCAAACGCCGCCGCCATTTATCTTCTCTGCGAAATAGACCCGGGGCAGGCTCAAAAAATAAAAAGACTTGCGCAAAACGAATTGCCAAAAAATAAACTCCAAATAAAAAAAGACCTCTCCGGTCGTAATCGTTTAGCGATAATAGAAATATAAATTTAATCAAAGGCCTGGACAGTATAGCCGTTTGGTGCATCTTCCCCCCAGTCCATTTCCGGGCATAGGCCCCGGCCAGTATTGCCTGTCGGCAATTCGAAATTTATAATTTGCAAGATATAGAACGACTGGCTGCAGCCGAAACTGCCGGCCGGATATTTCTGGTAGCGGTAAAGGAAAGTGGCATTATTCATCGGATCAGCTACCGCCTTGTCTATAAACCCCTCCTCTTTTAAAACATTTAAAAAGCGGATTTCTCCCGCGGCCGAGTCGTAGGTTAGATCCCAACCCCGCTGATCGTCATCAGACTCGGGGTAATAACCATATTTATCATGATAAAGGTCAAGGGCTTTGGCAAGAACTTTTATATCCGCCCGCCTTTTTACGTCGTGAGCTTTAGCAATAATCAGGTTAAAGCTCGAAAAAAAAATTGCCGCTAAGCAGCAGACGAGAACAATAAAAGTTATTTTTCTTAATTTTAGGCTAGTTAAATTTTCCATTCTCTCCCTTTTTTATCCCGCACCTTTTGGATGGAGCTTAATACTTCACCGCAAAAAAATTTATTTTTTATCCTGCCCGCGCCGGCGGGTAAAACAAGGTGAGTTAAAGGGTGCGGGATTTTATTTAATTTTGGGCTCCGGCCGGAGCAGTGACATGGATGCCGGCTGAACCCGACTTTGAGTTTGATTCAAGGTAATAGCTGATGTAATAATTTTTATTGGTTCCCATGTAATAATAGCAGAAATTACTGGCCGCGCCTTCGGCATAACCGTCTTCATTAACGCTGGTTGGCACGGTGGTCGGCCAAAGCGGATCAAGGGGGACATCGACAATTACGTCGGAATCTAAGAGGTCCTTGCCCGAGCCGCTGGCCGCCTTCAGGCATTCGCCGGAGGCAATTGGATAACTGCCCTGGTCGTTCATGTACATAGCCAAAGCTCGGTTTAAAGTAGCGACATTCCCGACCCGGATGGCGTCCCGGGAATGCATCCTTACAATATTAAAGCTAAAAAGGGCCGCCACGGTTAAAAATCCGATGATAGAAATAATTACTAAAAGTTCTATAAGGGTGAACCCCTTTAAATTAATTTTTCCCATATGAATTAAATTTTATTAATAATTCATGCTAAATCCGGCTGGCAATTATTTAGCGGGGTAGGCTATTTTCAACTCCGGCCTGACTACTTCTATCCAGATTTTTCCGGGATTAAATTTTGCTTCCTCCCCGTTTATATAATATCTGGTGCGGGCGGCCGGACTGCTCTTTTGCCACTCCCCTTCTTGGCAGCCGCCGTCTAAACAAATAATAGCCTTGCCGGAGCCCAAAGTTTCCATTTTCAGCCTTAACTCTTTATCAAGAACTTTTGCCGCTTCGGTCTGGATAATAACATTTTTCGCCCGAATTTCACGGCTGTCTTCCCCGTCAAACTGAACCTCGCCGGCCAAATACCGGATATACTCATTATCTATTTTATCATATTTCCATTTTACCACAAAATCAGGAGATTTAAAACCTATCTCTATATCCTCGGTTTCGAGCCCGGCCGGCGCCTCTTCTTTAAATTGCCAGCTTAAAAATTTTCCCTCGGTTAAATTTTTGCTTTCCAGATATTTCTCCAAATTGGCCGAAGAAGTAAAGACATTATAGGGGCCCGGCTTTTTTTCGTCCCGCCAGAAATAAGACCCCTGATAAAATTCGTTGAAGTCAAAAATATTCTCTTTATACACTTTTGCTAAAGCTTCCGGGCTGCCGCCGCAATGGACAAAAAGGGCGGACATCTCTTTTATCCAGTCAATAAAATAAGGCCGGGCGCTTCTTATCGGCCCGATTTTTTTTATATCCGTTCCGTTGGCAAAAAAGGCCAAATATCTGGTAATCCCGCCCTCAACTTCGGCTTCATAAACTAAATTAGCTTCCCCGAGGCCAAAAGCCGGCCGTCCGTCCGGGTGGTTGCCTATGACCACGGCCATTGGAAATAAATTTTCCTCGCCGGCCGGAACCGGATAGCCGTCAATAAAACGGGGCAGTCCGCCGGGGCAGATATTTTCCGTTGGCTGACTGTTTCTTAGAGTATTTAAATTACGGCCCACCCGGTTAAATAAATCGGGATAAAAAGTAATTAAATAAGTAAAAGTTATAAAAGTCAGGACTAAAAATAGGAAAATAAAAATATAGCAAATAACCCGCCAGTTCGGACCGGCGGGTTTGCCGTCTTTTTTTTCTCCCGTGTCGGAAACGGAAAAATTTTTTAGATCCCTTATTGCCATCCCCCTTTTACCCCGCACCCTATAAATGCCCTGCAGTCAGGATGCGGGGTTTATTTAGAAGATTTATTCTTTTTTCTTATTTTCCTTCTCTGGCGCTTCGGTTTCTTCTTTTTCGCCTTCCCCTTCTTTTCCGCCCGCTTGCCCTTCTTCGCCCTCAACCGGAACTTCTTCGGCCGGGGCTTCTTCAACTTCAACTTTCGGTTCTATAACATTAACCACGATATCATTGGTTTCATTAACCAGTTTCATTCCGGCCGGCAGATTCAAGTCGTTTGTTTTTATAGCATCATGAAAATTTTTAAGAACCGACAAATCAACGTCAATGTGGTTTACTAAGTCTCCCGGTAAACATTCTACCTCCACGCTGTCGATGTTTTTCACTAAAACCGCGCCCAATTCTTTTACGGCCTCGGATTCGCCGATAAAATGCAGAGGAATCTCGGTCGTAATTTCTTTATTCATATCTACCTGATATAAATCAACATGGATAATCGCGTCTTTTATCGGATCTTTTTGCACTTCCTTAATGAGAACTTTAGCCGGAGCTTCTCCGGAAATTGTCAGGTCAATCAGACTCGATTCCCCGGCCTGGGCAAAAATTTTTTCAAAATCGATTTTTTTTATTTTTAAATTCCGGCTCTCCGTACTCGGCCCGTATAAAACCGCCGGAATAAAATTCTGGCTTCTAATTTTATTCGGCTTTCCGTTCTCCTTGGTTCGGCTTATAGCTTCTAGCTTTATTCCCTTAGTCATAAGTTTTGTAATTGAAATTAGTAATTAATTTTTGATCTGATTATGATGCTTTCTATGATTCCCACCAAAATAAAGGCGGAAAATATGGCGCTGCCGCCATAACTGACAAAAGGCAGGGAAATCCCCACCACGGGCAGAATCCCTATATTCATACCAATATTAATAAACATTTCTATAAAAATCAAGCCCGCCGCGCCTAAAATGAAAAATATGCCGAAATCATTGTTTATCTTGCTGAGGCTTGAGAGGCATCGGTAAAAGAAAATGGCGAATAATAAAATTATCAGGGAAACCCCGAGAAACCCAAGTTCTTCCGAAGTAACCGCAAAAATAAAATCGTTTTGGGCTTCGGGCAGGAATTTAAGCTGGGATTGGGAGCCGAAGCCTATGCCCCGGCCGGTGAGCCCGCCGGCGCCGACAGCGATTATGGCCTGGGCAACATTATAGCCCTGGTTTAGCGGGTCGAAAGACGGGTTCAGGAAAGTCAGGACGCGTTGCTTCTGATAGTCCTTAAAAGAAAACAGCCAAAGGCCGGAAAGAACGGTTAAAAGAATCAGGGCGATAATAAAAAGATGCTTTTTATTAAAACCGGCCATAATTACCATTACTAGCCAGATTAGAAGCAAAATCAGGGCCGAACCGAAATCGGGCTGAAGGAGAATTAGGATGATAAAGAGCAGTCCGCCGGCGCCGGACAGAATGAGATGCTTCCAGGGCCTTAATTGGGTAGCCAGGACTGAAAAAAATCGGGCCAAAAATATTATTAAAATAATTTTTATAAATTCCACCGGCTGGAAGCTCCAGGTGCCGAAAAAGAACCAGCCGCGCGTGCCCCTGACCGTTTCTCCGAAGATAAGGACGATAATTAAAACGGCGGTTCCCAAAAGATAAAGATAGTGGCTTGAATTTCTTAAAAAATGGTAATCCAAAAATGAAAAAAGAAATAAAAGTATAACTCCGACGCCAATAAAAAAAATCTGCTTTTTAAAATTAAGCAAACTGACTGTTTCCTGGCCTAAAGCGACGCTGTATATTTCCGCTAATCCGAAACAGGCTAATAAAAAAACAGACGAGAACATTATCCAGTCAAAGTTTTTTAAATATAATGATATTTTATTAAACATAAGATTCTTAGGATCTTTGGGATTTTTGAGATTTTTAAGATTATCCTGAATATCCTAAAAATCCTGAGAATCTCAATTGCTCAATTTCACTTCTCCTCCCCTATTCCCCCTTCGTATTTAATATAGATATCATCTTTAAGAATATTGATCTCCGGAACAATTTTTATATTGTCCGAGGCGCTTAAGCCGCCCAGCCAGCTCATCTCTACTTTGCGTTTTTCCCCTGACATTAACTCTAAAACAGTGTATTTGTTTATCCCCATGATTGAACCGCCCCGATAAAGAAGAATGTTAAAGGGAACTTCCCAATAATTGAAGGGGGTCCTGTTGTTAACAATGAATTCCAAACTATTTAAATTCAATTTTTCCGACAAGCCGCTTCCGGAAGCCGGGGTGAACTTTATGCCTTCCACGGCAATATTAAGGTGCTCATCGCGGAAATTTTTCCAATCAGGAAACTGGCGCGGATTAATTCTCGACCAGGAAATTTTTGTTATGGCGAAAATAAGGTTGGTCGGCCTTGATTTAAACGTTTTGGCTAAAGCGGAAATAATTTTCGTCTCTTCGGGCAGGATAAAATTCTCTCCGCAGTCCGCTTCTTTGTTGCTAACGGAGAAGCAATAACTAAAACTCGCCCAATGCCTCGGATTAGGATTTTTTATTTCCGCTAAAAAATCGTATTTGTCTTCGTTGCCTTTAAAAATCTGCGGCGAGGAAAAAATAAGATCTGCCGGCGCCTGCCCCAAAATATAATCATGCCCGACGACCTGGGTTTGGACGATTTGCCTGGACAGGGCTTCATCTTCGTTCATTCCTTTGGCTAAATAGTAGGCGAAACCATAAATAGTGTAAGACCAAGAAACCCCGGCTACCAGAGCTAGAAATATAACCAAAGCTGCCCTGAGTTTCTTCTTATTCTCAATCAGCCATAACCCTAAGGCCAATTTTTTGCTGGACGGGCCAAAATCAGACGGAAAATGGCTTATATCCACTTCCTTTTCCTGGTTTTCATTTTGTAAATTTTTTTCTTCCATAAAAACATTCTACCATATTTTAAGGCTGATATGAATACGGCTTTTTTAAACGACGATAAAGCCAATAAAACAGGGAGATGCTTATCAAAATCCGTAAAATATGGAAATAAATCGCCTGCGCCTCCCCTACCCCGATTACCAGATTTAAAAAATCAAGCGTAAACCATCTTTCCAGGCTGTCGCTTATCAACTTTCCGCGTGTCAGGACCGAATAAATCAAATCCCATAAAACACTGCCGGAAAAAGCTGCGGATAAATATAAAATCAGGGTATTAAATTTTGGCTTTATGGCCAACAAAACGAGCAAGGGCAACAAAAATTGGTTTAAAACCAGCCAAAAAAGGTGCAAATTTTTAATAAGCCAGTCCGGAGTTCGGTAAGTTTCATGCCCCCACAAAGCCGTATCAACCACGGCTCCGCTTGCCCAAAAGGCAAGTAAAAGACAAAAAATTAAAATTGATCTTTTAAGCTCTCCGTTCATATTTTTTATTATAACATAAATTTATTTTTCTTGACAGCAATCCGATTTCGTACTAAGATGTTTTAATCCAATAAATTTAATCTCTCTTTCACAAAAAGGAGGTGACTCATGGCCAAGGTAAAACCCGAGGGAAAAGAGACGGGCATTGGCTTTTTAGAAACAACACCGCCTCAAGCTGAGCAATCGAGAGCGACCAAGAAGAAGCCTTGCGTCGCTCGTATTCTCCCCGATCCGTTTCCCCCTCAACACAGCCCGCGTGATCTTCCGTGGGAAGGTCCTAAAACACAGAGGCCATAATTCGCAAAAACCGCTTATCAGGACTTTCCTAAAGTTCATAGGCGGTTTTTTTCTTTAATAAAATACTGGCTTATTATTAAAGCGAAATTTACAGTTTTAAATGCTGCAAATTCATAATATTAATCTTTCGTTATATCTATGATTCTATACTTATTCCCTTCAACTGCGACATATTGATTATCATTTAAGAGTATTAATTTATATCCATCTTTATAAACATGTTCTAATCTTTGCTTTAAATATCGCTCCCGGAAATGTTCGCTTCCCCAATGCGGGAGAACCGTAAAGTCAACCAAGCCAATGCCCTTATAATCTTTAAGATTTTTCGCTTCTTTAGCGCTGTCTAAATAATAGACCGGAAAAATATCAGGACCCGCGACAATTGAACCGGCGCTTGTCCCGATATAAATCTTTCCCTTAGCGACAAAATTTTTAACAATTTTATCGAAATGGCTTTCTTTAACTTTCTCAAGCAAATAAAAAGAATTTCCACCAGAAACGTAGACAATATCAACGTTTTTTAAGTCCTCTGTAATATCCTCTTCTTTCTTGCCGGTAATCGTATAATCAAAAACGTCAAATCTGGCTTTTATTAAAGCATTCCTGTCATCATCTTGCCACGTTAAATCGCTTTCTGACTTCGGCTCAGAGGCGGTTGTTATAAAAACAAGTTTGCCCTTTATATTAAATCTCTTGGCAATGTCTTCCGCGGAAATATTTACGCTTGAGGTTAAAAATATATTTTCCATATATATGGCTCAGAGCCGTGCGTGAACTTCGAACCGTAATCATGAACGGCTGGCACTCCTACGAAATGGACGCGGCCGTCAAAATGCTTCGCCGAGAGTCGCCGTTTGATTGGATTGAATGAAATGATTAATCAACAAAATGGAATGAATCGGATATCTTCTGATCAAAACAGTTTTCATACATAAATCCCAAGCCAATCTGACATTCCTGGCCGGTACTCCAGAAAGCCACTTTCCCGCGGGCTGGATTGTAGATTATATAATTAGCGTAATTTACCGGACACAAAGTCTCTCCTAAATCCTTACCATCGCCGCTGATCTCCACACGGTAATTTCCGTCAAACTCGGTGGGAACCTTATCTTTGTAACTGCAACCCGGGCCAAGTTTCTTTTTAATGACTTTATCCAAATCGCCTTCATTATCCGCGTCCAGAATAACTATATGCCAAGCCAGCGGATAATTATAAGAGCCGTCATATTCCGGGATAAAAGTATTTTCCGTTTTAAAAACCAATCCGGTTCTTTGATCCCGTGTCAAACTGTATTTCTGGTGCAAATAGAAATTATTGCCCTTGCTTAATACTTGATTGGGAAGCAAAATTTCGGATAAGGGCAATGTTTCGGTTAAATTGCCCCAGAGCTGATTGTCGACTGATAATGCCGGATAGCTAAAAGTAAAATTGTAATCATCGTTTTTATAATCCAGCCATGCAATTGAACTCTGGGCATTATCCGATTTATTGATAGTCCAAATTGTATAAAACCGGCTATACTGGCGTCTGGTTATAACGATATTGCCCTTGGGCGACTTGTAAAAATATCCCGATCCCATTTGATCGGTAAATTCGTACCCATGGTTTTCCATATAGGTCTCCACGGTTTGGGGTCCGCCCCGGCTTTTCGTCAGATACTTATTATCCGAGCCGGACAATTTGATTATGCCTGACTTGCTAAAAGCCAGCTCCGCAATGCCTTTGATTTCCGGCCAGGGATTGCCTTCCTGAAAAATAACCGGGGAGTAAAAAATAATAAAAACGCCAACCACCAAGATAATAAGGGAGACAATAAGCAGAAGTTTTTTATTTTTTGATTGGTGTTCAAAAATCATATTTTTATTTTATTCAAATTCTCTAAATAACTATCTACTGCGTTAATAAATATTCCTGGTTTTGCCAGATGAACATCATGCATGGCATTTACTTTCACTACCTGAATACCTTTTACGATCGAACGGATTTTTTCGACGTCCTTATCGTCCAACGCCCCTAGTAAGCCCCATGTTTCGTGCCTGGACCAATAGGCCCATATCAATAAAACCGGACATTTGATTTTTTTCAGGGTTTCCTCCGGATCGAATCCCTCGCTTAATCTTCCGTCTATTGTCGCTTTCGAAAAATCAACGTCGTATTCGCTTATGAATTTTAAGCCTGCCCTTTCATCAAATCTCGCATTAAACAAATCATATGGCTTAGATGGTCTAATTTTTTTATTAAGCTTAAGGCTAATCGCCCTATAACTTGCTATAAAAGAAGGCATCATTAAGAGCTTTTCTTTGCCTTTTATGGGAATCCCCTGTTTTGCAAAAAATCCTTTTATATCTCTCTTCGGCTTATCAAGCGTTTCTATCGCGGTTTGAAAAAGACGATGCATAAATTTTTCTTCTTTGATCCTTGGGTATATCGATGAAAATAACGGCGGATCTTCTGATATAGCGACAGACACATACTGAGGTGTGTTAGCAGCAAGCCAAAGTGAAAGAACAGCTCCAGAAGAAAGCCCTGAAACAATCGCAGGCTTTTTAATTACTTTTTCTAAAAAAAGCTTCAAATCTTCTCCGCAGATATTGTAAGAATATCTTCCAGAGGTTCTTGTGGATTTTCCGTGACCCCTAAGATCAATAACGAAGACATGATATTTTTTTGAAAAGTGCGGCATTACCGGCATATATCCCTGCCAGAATTCCATTTGCCCGGGGATGAACAATAATGGCGGACCGTTATCCGGTCCCTCAACATAATTCAAGACAACCTCGCCGGTATTGAATTTCTTTTCAGTAAATCCTTCCGGGATGGTTTCAACGGAAAGCCTAAATGGATTGAAGGTTTTTATAAGTAAAATAGCTACTACTCCCAGAAACATCCAAAATCCGGGCACATGATAAATTACCACAGCTAAAATCGCCAATATCCCTAAAACGCCGTAAAGAATTGTCTTACTCATATTTTTTATATCCATCTATCAAATATAGAATCCCTGGAATAATAGGAATAGCTAAGTTGACACTGAGGTTTGCCTCTGTCAAAAGTCCGACGATAAAACCGACTGCAATAGCACCAACAATTAACCAGCCTGCGACTTTAGGATATTTCCAGCCCAAAGCCAAACCGACAAAAACTAACGGCACCATGGCCAACGCGACGTTTTCCCACAACGAATAATCCGGCTTGGCAAAAGGCAGCGGATTGCCGTATCCGAAATAAAACGGCAAAGCGAAAATTAAAATGCCTAACGCGAGTACCCGGGCGGTCCATTTAACTGTTTTCATAATGATATTTTAATTTTTAATATTACTATTTTTCGTTCGAAATAGTAAATACATTTGGATAACGATCAACGACCCGGAGAAGAAAGCCAGATTCATTCCAATCGGAATCCAAAATGCCGGCACCACTTTTTCAACCTCATAAACCGGCAGATTAAGCAGGTTCAAAAAGTCGTTTGAATTATGCTTTAAAAAGGTCGGTATAAAAGCGATAAATAAAATTACATAATAACCCAACATTAGGTACCTCGCATAATACCTGTTTTTGTAAAACAGGTATGCCAATACGAGCAAAACAAAAATAGCAATACTCAAATAATAAGTGCCATCCCTTTTGACAACAAACTCTCCGAATAAAGGAAAAACGCCTTTAAAAAATAAAAACAAATAAAAAATTGAAGCCCAAAATAAATTTAACAACACTACCGTCAATTTTTCAGAAGATTGTTTCTCAAAATAGCCTTCCACCTTCGATTTTTTAAACAGTTGCTTGGTATTTGGATCTTTGTAAAATTTGATTAAAAGACAAGGCAAAGCAATTAAAAACAATAATAAAAACGTTGAAATGATGATTGTCTGATGTAGCTCAAGCGTGTGCAAGAGATTGAAAGAAAACAAAAAGCTTGTTAATAATGCCAAACCCAACATTAGAACAGTTTTCGCCGTGGCAATAGACAAATTTAAGCCCCATTTTTTCAATGAAAAGTTTCCAATTCCCAACGGGATGCCCAAAGACGCGAGAATAAAATACGCCATCGCGTTAAATATTATGAACGCGAACATCAAGCTGCCAAAACCAAAACCAGCGTAATGAAAATTACCGCCATCCATAAAAATGTAGAAACTCGTGAATTCGGCGGGAACATGGAAGAGCGAGAATAACCCAATTACAAGAAACAGGACGCCGAAAATTTTAATTAAAATTTCTCTTTTCATATTATTTATCAATCTTGTAATGCAGATGAATGTATCCCCCGGGGAAAGTCCTTTCTTTGAGTTCGGTGAGTTTTACCTGTTTTGCAATATTGCTGAATAAATTTTCTGATTTTCCTCCCACGATAACAGGCAAAACAAGCAAGCTAATTTCATTCACTAATCCCTGATTAAGCATGGCATTGGTCAGCCCGCGCCCCGAATCCACTAAAACGGTGCTTGTTTTATATCTGTCGGATAAAACATCAAAAGACTTCTTTAAATCTACCTGTTTCTTTCCGGCAACCAAAAAATCATATTCTCTTTCCTTTAAATAATCCAAATAACTCTTATCAGTGCTTTCCGAAACCAAAACGATTATATCCCGACAATATTCCGATCGGCGGTAAAAATGTAATTTTCCCTTAAGAACAGCTTCCGAATCTACAACAACCCAGTATGACAAATCTTCACTTTTTTGCGGTCTCATAAAATCATCTTTTGTTTCCGGTGTTAATCCGCCAAACATTTCTATCGCGACCTTAGCGGTATTTGAACCGAATAGATAAAGAACTTTGCCAAAACTACCTACGATTTGATAATGCAAGCCCATCACTTCCTGAGACGTCTCAAAGTTGATAAACGAGCCGTCTAAGCTGATCGTGTTCTGCATCACTACTTTTGTTTTTTTATTGTTAGTCATAGTTTTTACATGTTTAACGATTATTAATGCCGTCCAATATTATCTTTTGAATATCTATCCCAAATTGCGACAGAATAAAAAAGATAATTTGTTTCAATATGATATATGCTAGG
This sequence comes from Patescibacteria group bacterium, assembly GCA_028716725.1. Taxonomy (GTDB): domain Bacteria; phylum Patescibacteriota; class Patescibacteriia; order Patescibacteriales; family JAQTRU01; genus JAQTRU01. The sequence goes on from JAQUPG010000011.1 coordinate 47,899, forward strand.
ACAAAAGCGATTACTACAATTATTTTTTTGACGCGAGGACTCTGCCTGGAAAGAAATGGTAATTTAGCGGTCAAAAAGGCATCTATCTTGTTAAAGAGTTTACCCTTCAATAGAACGAGCAATAAAATAAAAATTCCCATTCCAATAACGAAATAGAATGAGAAACCTAATTTATAAAAAACAAACAGCAAGATTGCTGATGTTGTTATCTGTAAGTATGTTTTTGAGTTATTTTTTGATGTCATTTCACCTTTCATATGTGTAATCGTAATCCAATGTGATTATAACAAAAAATTGCCAATCCAACGACTTTTTGGTATGAACTTAGAACCGTAATCATGAACGGCTGCCTGCCCGCCGAAGTCTTGACGTAGGCGGGGCACTCCTACCTGCCTGCGCAGGCAGGCGATCCCCAATTACTTTTTTATGCTTTTCCTGAATTCATTTATAATTTTCTCTTTTTCGATTCTACATTGTTTGAGTTTCTTTTCGTAAAATCTAGCTTCTTTTTCGGTGAAAAATTCCTTTTTAAATATTGGAATAAAAGGTTTGTAGATCTTTGTTGATTTCACTAAACCTTTATTATGTTCCCTAATTCTTCCATATAATCCGTTTATACTGCCAACATAATACCATCCTTTTTTGATGCTTTTTAAACATACCACATGCTGGGAGACTTGGAATCGAACCAAGATTGACGGAGCCAGAATCCGTCGTCCTACCTTTAGACGATCTCCCAATTCTTGCCAATTTTTTTGGATGTGCTAAAATATAATTAAATCCAGTTTTCATGT
>JAQUPG010000012.1 GCA_028716725.1 Patescibacteria group bacterium
AGTATAGTTATCATACGACGGAAAAATATACGAGAGCAGGCTCTAAAATAGAATCTTTTTTGCCGAATGTTGAGAATAGCGGATATATAAATCGGGATAAAGAAATGCGCATTATTGCTGATCATATTCGGGCCGCTACTTTTATTATTGGCGATGACAAAGGCGTGACGCCTTCCAATACTGACCAGGGCTATATTGTCCGTCGCTTATTAAGGCGGGCCATTAGGTATGGCAAGCAATTAGGCATAAAAGAAGACTTATGGACGAAAGAAATTGCAAAAATCGTTATTCATGATTATTCTGAATCTTATCCGGAACTACGCCGGAATGCGAATTTTATTATTGAGCAGGTTAAGGAAGAGGAAGAAAAATTTTCAAAAGCACTTGAGAGGGGAGAAAAAAAGTTTGCAGAAATAGAAAGCTATATAAAAAATATTAAATTAATTGCAAAAAATCCTTTTGATAAAAATTTATCTCTTATTGAATTTAGAGGAATAATTGAAAATTATTTAATTGTAGAGCCATTTGAAAAGTTATTAAATTATTATGATAAAAATTTAAAAAATAAAATTAGTCCTTTGTTACCCTTAGAAGACAAGAATTTTGATATTAAAGAAAAAGGAACTAATGAATTCATAAAAAAAGAAGCAGAGAATATATTAAATAATATTATTATTAACGGAAAAACCGTTTTTGATTTATATCAGACTCATGGTTTTCCAATAGAATTAACGAAAGAAATGGCGCAAGAAAGGGGATATAAGATTGATGAAAAAGGGTTTGAAAAAGAATTAAAAAAACATCAGGAACTTTCCCGCACCGCTTCAGCCGGGAAATTTAAAGGCGGATTGGCTGACGCGAGTGAAGAAACGAAAAAGCTACATACCGCCGCCCATCTTTTGTTGGCGGCTTTGCGAAAAGTTTTGGGCGGGCATGTTGTCCAGAAAGGAAGTAATATTACGGCCGAACGTTTGCGCTTTGATTTTTCCCATAAAGAAAAAATGACGCCGGAGCAGATTAAGGAAACGGAAAAATTAGTTAACGAAGCGATAAAGGCGGACTTGCCGGTTTGCTGCGAGGAAATGCCTTTGCCTGAGGCCAAGAAAAAAGGCGCGATGGGAGTTTTTGAATCCAAGTATGGGGAGAAAGTGAAAGTTTATAAAGTAGGAGAAGATGATAAGCAATTTTCTTATGAAATTTGCGGCGGGCCGCACGTTAACCATACGGGCGAGTTGGGGCGCTTTAAAATATTAAAAGAAGAAAGCTCTTCGGCCGGAGTGAGAAGGATAAAAGCGTTGCTGGAATAACACTCTTGACAAAAAATAAACTTGCCTATATAATTAGCTTACGATATTAATAATGAAAAATATAAGCAAATAAGCTAAAATATTTACCAAGAATTTTGGTAAAGTTTTTTATTCCTTTGCCAAAATTTTTTGTGTTAATGGCTGAAAATAATCTTCAAAATCAAAACGAGGCTGAGGGCAAAAAAACGCTTAATTCAAAGGATTTTATAGAATTACAGGGCGAGGTTCTTGAGTTAATGCCGGATACGACCTTTAAGGTTCTTTTGGAGAATGGGCACGAGATTTTCGCCTATTTGGCCGGCCGGATGAGAATGAATAAAATCCGCCTTCTCCCGGGGGACAGAGTAAGGGTCCAGATCAGCCCTTATGATTTAACCAAGGGCCGGGTTGTTTATAGATTGTAAAAATTCAAATCTACGAAGGCATTCAAATGCTTCAAATATTTTTTAAAAAACAAGAGATGGTATAGTTATTTGAGGCATTTGAATGTTGTTATATTAATTCGAATTATTTTTATGAAAGTCAGAGCGAGCGCAAAAAAAATCTGCAAAGACTGCAAAGTCGTCCGGCGCAAGGGCCGGGTGCGGGTCATATGCAAAAATCCGAAACATAAACAAAGACAAGGATAGAGTGATGACAAGTTGACAATTAACATTTAACATTTAATTTTTTTAAGGTATGGCGGTAAGAATAGCCGGAGTAACAATTCCGAACGAAAAAAGGGTGGAGATTTCTTTAACCTATATTTTTGGCGTTGGCTTAGCCGCTTCCAATAAAATTTTAAAAATGACCGGCATAAGCCCGGACAAAAGAGTAAAGGATTTGACGGAAGAGGAAATAAATAAATTAAGAACCTTGATAGAAAAACAGCATCGGGTAGAAGGGGATTTAAAAAGAGAAATAGCCGGCAATATCAAACGCTTAAAAGAAATTAGCAGCTATCGGGGGATAAGGCACACTAAGGGCCTGCCGGTAAGGGGGCAAAGAACCAAGACTAATAACCGGACCGTTCGGGGCAATGTAAAGAAAACCGCCGGTTCTGGCCGAAAAATGGCGGCGCAAAAAACATAACGCATAACGACTATCATTATGAGTGAAGATACTAAGAAAGAAAAAAAAGAAGAAAAGAAAGCAGTTGAGAAGGCTGCCGATATTAAGGTTGGGGAAAAAGAGGATAAAAATTTTAAAATGGAAAGAGAATCACCGCCAGAGCGGGACGAGGAAAAGAATCTGTTGGGCGGCGGCGAGACTGACGAATTGCCGGAAGATGTAAAGAAAAAATTAGCGGAGAAAAAAGAAGAAAAAGCCAAAAAGAAATTTAAGAGAAAGAAAAAAGCGCCGAAAACCGTAAAATCCGGCCGGGCTTATGTTAAAGCCACTTATAACAATACGATTGTAACCTTAACTGATTTAACCGGGAACGTTCTTTCCTGGGCCAGCGCCGGTATGGCCGGCTTTAAGGGGGCGAAAAAATCAACCCCTTACGCCGCCCAGATTATAACTAAAATCGCGGTCAGCGCCGCCAGGGAAGATTTCGGGCTGGAAGAAGTCATGGTTTTTGTAAAAGGCGTGGGCACGGGCCGGGAATCCGCGGTCAGAGCTTTAAATGCCAATGGTTTAAATATTACAGCGATAAAAGACATAACGCCGGTTCCGCATAACGGGTGCCGTCCGAAAAAGCCAAGGAGAGTGTAAAATAACAATTGACTTTTGACAGTTAACAATTAACAAATAATTTGATAGAAAATTATAAATTGAATCAAATATGGGGAGAAATTTAGACGCAAAATGCAAACAATGCCGAAGATTGGCGGAGAAATTGTTTTTAAAAGGTGAACGTTGCTATTCGCCTAAATGCGCTATGGTGAAAAGAAATTATCCGCCCGGCTTTCACGGGCAGAAAGGCCAAAAAAGAAGGCAGAGCGATTATGGGATGCAGCTGGCCGAAAAGCAAAAAGCTAAAAAGCAGTATAATTTATTGGAAAAGCAATTTAAATTAACTTTCTTAAGGGCGAAAAGAAAACCGGGCGATGCCAGCGAAAATTTGTTAAAGACATTGGAATTGAGGCTAGATAATGCGATTTACCGGCTAGGTTTTGCCAGTTCCCGAACCCAAGCGAGGCAGCTGGCCAGCCATGGCCATATTGAGGTTAACGGCCGGAAAGTAAATATACCCTCCTTTGAAGTTAAAGAGGGGGATATTATAAAGATCAGGGAAAGAAGCAAAAAATATAAATTTTTTAAGGAATTGCCGGAAAGATTGGTCCGCCAGAAAGATAATGTCCCGAGCTGGCTTAATTTAGATATAAAAGAGCTTGCCGGGAAAATTTTACACGAGCCAAGAACCAGCGACATCAAAGCGAATGTAAACGCCCAAATAATTGTTGAATATTATTCAAAATAATTTAAAAATTAATTTTTCTGCCTGGTTAATACAGGCAAGAGATAATTAATAGTATGCAAAACATTGCCTTGCCCCAAAAAATAGATTTCAAAGACGGAGAAAAGCCTAATCAGGGTTTAGTTATTATAGAACCCTGCTACCCCGGCTACGGCATGACTTTGGGCAATTGCTTAAGGCGGGTTTTGCTTTCTTCGCTGCCGGGTGCGGCGATTACGGGGGTGAAGATTAAGGGCGCGGATCATGAATTTATGGCTCTGCCGCATATCAAGGAAGATGTTTTGCAGATTATTTTAAATTTAAAAAAATTAAGGGTGAAAGTGTTTTCCGAGGAAGAGGTAAAGCTGGAACTGGACGTCCATGGGAAAAAGGAGGTAAAGGCGGGCGATATTGCCAAGAACGCGCAGGTAGAAATAAAAAATCCTGATTTGGTTTTAGCCCATATTACCGACATGGCCGGCAGCTTAAATATGGAAATTTATGTAAGCCAGGGGCGGGGGTATAGGCCGGTGGAAAACATAGAGAACGAAAATAAGGAGATTGGTTATATGGAAATGGATTCTGTTTTTTCTCCGGTTTTTTCCGCCAGCGTAAAGGTGGAAAATACCCGTGTTGGAAAAATGACTAACTGGGATAAGCTGATATTGGATATTATCACCGACGGCACTATTACGCCGCAGGAAGCTTTTGAGCAGGCCGTGGCCATATTAATAGAGCAATTTAACTCTCTTACCGAGAAAGAAAAGGAAGCGGTCATTAAAGAAGAAAAATTAATTCCGGAGGAAGAAAAAAGGGGAGAAGACAAGGATGTAACGTCGGAAGAACCAAAAAAGAAGAGAGGAAGACCAAAAAAGATTTAAGATTTTACTTGCCTGCCGGCAGGCAGGGATTTAACGTATGCGACACAGGAAAAAAGGAAAAATTTTAGACAGAAAAAAGGGACCGAGGGAAGCGATGCTTAAAAACTTAGCTTCCAGCGTTTTAATATACGAGAAGGTAAAAACCACGCAAGCCAAGGCTAAAGCCGTAAAGCCTTTGGTTGAAAAATTGATTTCTGCGGCCAAAATCGGCGATTTAACCGCCAGAAGAAAATTAATTGAGGCTTTGCCGCAGCCGATGGCGATTAAAAAAGCTATGGAAGTCTTGGGCGCCAAATATAAAGACAGAAAGGGCGGTTATACGCGGATTGTAAAAATAGGCAAAAGGCAGGGAGACGGAGCCGATATTGTGCAGATAGAATTAGTTTAAAAGTAAAAAGTTTATAAAGTTTATGACTAAAACTGAAAGAGAATTGCATAAAATTGACGCTACTGGCAAAGCGGTCGGGCGGCTGGCCAGCCAGATTGCGGTAATACTGCGGGGGAAAAATAAGCCGGGTTGGGAGCCGCGGCTGGACAACGGGGATATGGTTGAAGTGGCCAATATTGATAAATTAAAGTTTACCGGTAAAAAATTGGACCAAAAGAATTATTTCAGATACTCCGGCTATCCGGGAGGCTTAAAGACGGAAAGCATGAAAAAATTAAAAGAATCGCGGCCGGACGGAGCGGCGGAAATTTTAAGGAGAGCAGTCCGAGAAATGCTGCCGCCGGTTAAATTCCGCGGGGACATGCTTAAGAGATTGATTATTAGATAGTTAAAAAGCTAGATACTATGGTAGAGAAAAAAATAACTAAAGAAGACGAGCCGATAAAGTTCAAGGGTAAATATATAAAAGCAATCGGCCGGAGAAAAACTTCTTCCGCCCAGGCAAGGTTGTATAGAGACGGCCGCGGGCTTATTGTAGTTAACGGTTTAAAAATAAATCAATATTTCAGCGAAGGCGAAGCCGCGGTTATCCTCCAGCCGCTTAAATTAGTCGGCCGGATAAAAGATTTTGATTTTTCCGTCTTGGTCAGAGGCGGCGGAAAGAGCGCGCAAGCCGAAGCGGTAAGGCACGCTGTCACCAGGTCTTTAATCGCTTTTGATAAAGAGATGAAGCCGGCTTTAAAAGTTAAAGGATTCTTAACCAGAGACGCCCGCAAGACAGAGAGAAAGAAACCGGGGTTGAAAAAGGCCAGACGAGCTCCGCAATGGAGCAAACGTTAGTTTGCGACATTGCGGCCGAAGGGTTATAGGGAAAAGGATTTTCCCTATCCGTTTTCGAGGGAAGGAAGATTAAGGAAACCGGGAGGTTTCCTTAAGGAGCGAAGCGACCCGCAGTGGTCAAAACGATAAACTTAAAAATAAAATAATATAAAAAAAGCAAGGAAATTTTTCCTTGTTTTTTTGCGTTCTAAATTTTTTCAAGATGATAAAAGGATAACGGAAGTTTTTTATTGATTGTGGATAACTTTTAACCCGCACTTTCTAAGAATCGCATACTAGAAAGAAAAGGCATTATGGATTGATATTTTTAATTCAAATATGGGCCCGAGAACAGAAAATTGTATAATTTATTTTTATCTAAAGTAAGCTAATTTTTTTAGAAAAAACTTGATTTTTGCGCTTTTATTAAAGGCAAATAACCGCCAGGCAAATAATCTTTTGAAAAAATTCCTGGTTTATGTTTTAAAATGTTGATAATTTGTGGTATAATTGTTAATAAGAATATATGATAATAGACTGATAAGATAAAACTTAAGATTAGTTGCCTGTTTTCAGGTAGACAAAAGCAATCCCCATGCTTAATCAAAACAAGGAGGAATATAAGAAATTAATTCCTCTGCGGCGTTTAGCCAAAGAAGTTCCATATAAGGTTAATTACCTTTCTCTTTTAGTGCAGAGAGGAAGATTAAAGGCGGAAAAAATCGGCCGGAATTATTTTACGACGCGGGAATGGTTTAATGAGTATTTGGAAATGCATGCCCGGGATGAAAAAATAGAGAAACTGGAGGAAGGACGGGCAGAGCTGGTAGAGGTAGAGAAAGCGGGAGAACAAATCCCCCCTGCCCCCTGCCTACCGGACAGGCAGGCCTTTATCAAGGGGGAGGAAAAGAGGGGGCAAGAATTGGATTTGTCCGTTCTGGAAAAAACGGATAAGGAAAATGAAATTTTAAATAATTGGAGCGGGCGGGCGAACGAAGAAAAAGAGAAGATGATAAGCGAGATAAAGGACGCTTCTTCTTTAGCGGAAAAAAATTTGAAAACTTTTTTTGCTTCAGTAAATAATTTAGTTTCTAAATCTTGGCGAAAAAAATTGGCAGTCATTGGCTATGCCGGCTTAGTGGCTGCTTTTTGTTTTTCTATTTTAGCGCCAAACGCTTCCGCTTCTTTTGCCCAGATGCTTGATAAAACTTTAGCCGCTCCGGTTGGGGCGACGCAGGCAATGGTCAGGGCGGCCGGACAAGCCGTTAAAGAAACGAGTCGGATAATAGCTAAAAGCCCGGTTGGCCAGATTGCCCGCGGCCGCGTTGCCGGCACAAGCGAGAAGGCCGGTGAAAATTCGGTTGTTGATAAAGTTTTAGCTTTGGCTGATAAAACGGCGGAGAAGAGCGGCGAGGCCTGGGAAGCGGTTAAATCAGGTACGGCGGAAATTTTTTCCGATTTAGCCCAGGCGCAAAAAGATTTGTCAATAAAGCTGAATGACAAAGTGGCTCGTTTAACTATTGCCGGCGCCGGCCAGGTAAAGGGAGTTTCCGAAGCCGGGGGAATAAAATTGGCGCAATTAGCGGATAAGGTCGGCGAAACTAATCAGAATGTTCAGGATTATGCCCAGACAAGCAAATATAGTTTTTTAAAAGAGCTTTCCCGGTCAGCCAATGCTTTGTCTAATATTTATACTAAGGTTGTAGATTTTTTAACCCCCGATTCTTTAAAGAAAAGCTCAGAACCGGAGGAAAAAGTGGTGGAGACACCGGTTAAAGAAGAAAGCCCTTCGGTCCTTCAACAAGGCTCAGGTCAGGGAACCACTCAGACTTCTTCTCCCGCTTCTAAAGTTACTACCCCGGCCAAGAAGCCAACGACAGGCACAGCTCCTTCAACTTCAAGCACCCAGACCCCGGCGGCTTCTACGGCTGCGGCTCCGGCCCAAATCATTGTCCAGCCGCAGGCGACGGTTTTATCATCTTCGGCCGGGGCAACCTCGGTCGGGGGGAGTTTATCAGTTCAGGGAGCTGCCACCTTTAATAATAATTTAACTGTCAAAGGCACAATTTACGGCGGGAGCCCGGTGAAAATCGCCGGCGGTCTTAACGTCAGCGGTCCGGTCGAATTTTCCGACACGGTTTCTATAGCTTCCTCCTTAAGCGCCGGCAGCTTAAACGCTTCCAGCGGCTCAATCAGCGGCAATCTTGATGTTGGCAGCGGTATCAATACTAATTTTTTAAATGTGGCCGGATCTTTATCCGCCAAGTATGCCTCAATTACTAATTTAAGCACGAGCGGTTTCCTTACCGGCAATGGCGTTTCCGCCGGAGAAGGCGGCTTATCCACTTCCGGCGGCTTAAATGTGTCAAAGAGTAAGTCAGGCGATATCGTTAGCGTTACTGACGGCTCAAATCAGGTTTTTGTCATAGCGGACGGCGGTAATGTCGCTATTGGCACAAGCACTCCAAGGCATAAATTGGATATTGACGGTAATTTAGGCTTATCTGCCAGCGGATATATAAATTGGGGCATGACCGACGGTACGACTGGCTATGGCCTTCGGGACTTAAGCGGCACTTTGCAGTTTAAAAATTCAGGCGGAGCCTGGGCAGATATCCCGAGCGCAACCTGGTCTACTTCCGGCTCTGACGTTTATTATACAACCGGCAATGTCGGCATCGGCACTTCCACGCCTTATTCTAAACTTTCGGTTTGGGGCGCGGGAGCAGGAACCAACCGCCTTTTTGAGCTCACCAATTCCGCTTCTACAACTTTAGCCAGTTTTCTTGAAGATGGCACTGGATATTTCCTTGGTAACATCGGTATTGGATCAACTTCGCCAGCTGCACCGTTAACGGTTAACACATCATTTAATGACGATTATTGGGGTGTTGGAACTTTTGTCAATTCATATGCGGGCGCAGTAGATACTCTTGGAGTGTATGGAGAAGCGACTCCTGCGGATAATTATGGCTATGGCGGATATTTTGTGGGCGGATATATCGGCGCCGCGGGAGAAGTTACAGGATCCGGGTCTAATAATTATTATGGCCTTTTTGGAGACGCTATAGGATCCGGAGATGGAAATTATGTGGGCGTTTACGGAGGCGCTACCAATACAAATACAGGAAGCAACGTTGGCGGTTATTTTGAAGCCAGTGATGGCGCTGAAAACGCCGGGGTCGCTGCCTATGTTCTTGCCGGGGATAACAATTATTCCCTATACGCCTATGGCGGCGCTAAAAGTTATTTTGAAGGAAACGTCGGCATCGGCACAACCACTCCTTACTCCAAGCTTTCTGTTTGGGGAGACGGAACTAATCCGATTTTTGAGGCCGTAGATAATGCTTCCTCTACGAAAATGATAATTTTAAATAACGGATATGTGGGGATTGGGACGGCAGTTCCGGCTTCATTATTAGACGTAAATTCTAAATTTAACATATTAAGCACCGGCAACGTTGGTATTGGCACGACTTCGCCAATGTCTAAACTCTCGGTTACTTCTAATTCCGGGTCGCAATTAACTTTGGCTTATGACGAAACTAATTACGCTAATTTTACGGTAGGAAGTGACAGCAGTTTAACGATTGCTCCGGCTAATAATGCGACGACAACAATTGGCGTCGGGGACGAAGCTTTGCGGGTTGATTCTTCGGGAAATATTGGCATGGGCACAACCACGCCTAAATCAAAGTTATCGGTTTTAGGCGGAGTTGATATTAATAGAGGCGTTGTGGTAGCGGTCGGCAGTATTGATATTAGCGGTTCTTATAAAACTAACGGCGCTGATTACGCCGAATATTATTATACTATAAATACGGATTTAGAGCCGGGCGAAGCGGTTTGCGTTGACGTAGAAAGGGAAAATGCGGTCAGAAGATGTGAGCGGGCCGCGGACGATAATTTAATGGGCATAGTTTCTACCAAGCCGGCGATTGTCGGTAATGGCGGACCGGGCGAAAATGGGATAGAGAAAAGTTTAAATAACCATTACGCGATTATCGGCATGCTTGGGCAGGTTCCGGCCCGCATTACTGCCGCGAACGGCGAAATCCGCCCGGGCGATTCCTTAACTTCAGCTTCCCGGCCCGGTTACCTTATGCGCGCTTCCGCCGGAGATTCCACGGTGGGTGTAGCCTTAGAGGGGCTGGCGGGTGATGAAGAATCTATAAATACCGGAGTGGTTAACGTTTTAATTTCCCGCCGGAACAAGAGCTTGACGGTTGAAGAAGTGGAAGAAAAAGTAACGGAAAGGATTGCTAATATGGAGATAGAGGATGAAGTAAATATTTTAATTGCTAACGCGATTGATAATTTAAACTTAAATGATGAAATTACCGAAGTGGTTGACCCGAAGATGCTCCTTTTGGAAACAAAATTAACGGTTAAAAGCGATGACCTGAATTCCCGAATTGTTAAAGTGGAAGAGGATATAAAAACCGTGGCCGAGTCTTTAACCAGCCTAAGGTCGGACATGACGGGCCTGAACGAGATGATTAGCTCTGCCCGGGCTGACATTAAATCCCTGCAGGACGATATTTTTCTTTCCGATTCAGCCTCGCCTTTATCCGGCAGTTTAGTGGTTGATGAAAACGGAAATATTAAACTGGGTTCAACAAATCCCCCCAACCCCCTTTATCAAGGGGGAGAACCGGTGGTAGAAATTGTTACGGCTCCCAATACTAATCAGACCGCTTTTGTGATTAATCAAGTTGGTTCGGGCGATATCGCTTCCTTCCGCGTTAATGACGTGAGCATTTTAAATATCGGCAATAATGGTAAGGTTTCCATTGTTGGCACTTTAGCCGTGGACGGCAGGATTATGGCCTGCTCCGGTTCGTCCTGCGGTATTGCTTTAGAAGCGGCCGTTGACGAAACCGCCGGTGATATTGGGGTAGAAGGAAAAGTCGTGGCGGGCGCGTTTGAGGGCTATTGCGAAGACGGGTTTGTCTGGGTGCCGGGCAGCGCTAAGTATGGCACTTTGCCCGGATTCTGCGTAGCCCAAGAAAAAGCGCGCAATGATCTGGATGAAATTATTACTGATGTTTCCCAGGGCGAAGCGCAATTGGCTTGCCAGGGCTTAGGAGATGGCTACCACCTGATTTCAGAAAATGAATGGTTGACTATGACCGAGAATATTATAAAGGTGGGAGCTAATGATACGGACGAGGTTCTTTCGGGCCTGCAGCTGGCAACCGGCCGGGGAGAAGGCGCCAGCAGTACGGTCTATACTTTGGCGAACGGCAATATAGTTTATGAATTGGCCGGGGAAACAGGGGAATGGACAAATGAAACTATAACCGGAAAAGGCTGTCCGGAATTGGCTGGCGACGGCTGGCAGGAATATTATAATGTTTTGGATTATAAGGGATTGGCGATTGCCCCGCCTTATTATTTAAGCAATAGTGATAATAATATCGGCAGAATTAAAGTTGGCTCGAGCGATGAAACTTTGCGCGGTTTTGTCCGCGGTGAAGGAGGAGTTTATAGCTTAGACTTGTCTAAGGCGCCAACCGTGGCTGATGAGACGATCGGTTTCAGATGCGCGCGGTAAATGTTGCCCTCCTTGTAAAGGAGGGGCAGGGGAGGTTAAAATTCCCGAAACTTAACCCCCTTAATCCCCCTTTCGAAGGGGGGGCAAATTAGAAAATACAAATATTTGTAAATAACCAATAATCAGGCCAAATAACCAATAATTGGACTTTAATAATCAAACAAGATGATTATTGGTTGTAAACTTAAGGCGGAGATTGGTTGTTTTTTTTGGGAACACTTAATTTAATTTTTGTGAAAGTTATGGCTGATATTTTAGGAAAAATAAAGAAGAAAGGGAAGCTCTTTTTTAAAAAGGTAAAAAAAACAGGGAAAAAGCTAAAAAAAAGAGCGAAAAAATTGTCCCGCAAACAAATTATATTTATTGTATTCCTTCTTTTCTTTTTGCTGGCGGCCGGAGACTGGCTTACTAAAGGCGGAGCGGATATTTTTAAAAGCATAAAATTTACCAGGAGCGATAAATTTACCAGCCGGACTTTTACGATCCATAAGGACCAGAAAGCTTTAGAGCCGGCCAGTTTAGAGGAATTAATTCTGGGTCCGCTCCTGAAGGAAGGGGAAAGGCAGGCAACGATTGGAGAGAGATTGGGAGTAAGGGGCAAAAGCCATTCGGTTTCCCCGGAAGACGATTTGCAAGCGGTTATAAACGAGTCTGAAGATTATGACGTAATCTATTTAAGCAGGGGCACTTATTCGGTCAATTTATTTATCAATAAAAAATTAAGGATAATCGGGCAGGGCGAAGGGACAATTTTAAAGGCGGCTAATGAAAAAAACGCGGTTATAAAGGTAAGGAATGCCGGGCTGGGGCTGGAGGATATGGTTTTGGCCGATTCTTACGCCGGGGTTGATGCCGGCAGCGCCGAAGTTTTTGTTAGTAATTCTAGATTTAGAAATATTTCCGCGACCGCTATGTATGTTAAAGACAGCCAGCTGGAATTTAAAAATAATGTCATTGACAGTTGCGGCGAGGCCATAAAAGCCCTGCGCTCTTCCGGCTCAATAAGGAATTCAGTTATAATTTCTAGCGCTAAATCCGGAATAAGGCTTATAAAAAGCAACCTTATTATTGAATATAATAAAATCACCGACAACCAAAGCTATGGAGTTTATGTTGATGAAGATTCGGAGGCCCAAATCCGGTATAATTACATAAAGGATAACGAAGGGTATAATGTAAGGATCCAGAAGACGAGAGACATATATAAGTAAAAACTTAAAGCTAAAATGTAAAAGCAAAAAATTGAAGTTTCTATGCTCGAAAGATTTAGGGAAAATTTAATAAAATATATCATACTGGTTTTGGTTGTTACCTTATCTACAAGCCGGCCGGTTTGGGCTGCGCCGGGCAACTCTTCCGATTATTCCTGGGGGGAGAAGTTCGGCTATATCCAATGGGCGGACGGCGCTAATTTTGAGGGCGCTTTAGTGGCTGATGATGGCATCACCGGCTATCTCTGGAGCGAAAAAACCGGTTATATTAGTTTAAGCTGCTCTAATACTTCTTCCTGCGTTACGATTGATTACGGAGTTTCCAATGACGGGGACGGGAATTTAACCGGCTATGCCTGGAGTGAGAAATTGGGCTGGATTAGTTTTGACGACTCAAGCGTTAATAATTATTATCAAGTAACGATTGATATGGACGGTAATTTTTCCGGCTATGCCTGGAGCGAAAAGGCCGGTTATATTGACATGGACGATGCGGGCGATTTATACAAAGTAACAACCACCTGGCTGCCGGTTTCCGAGCCGACAGTAATAACCGGCGGTTTTACCGTTACGGCAACTACTTCAATCACAGCCATTATTGGCATACCTGATACCGGTGGCATTAATCCGACCGTCAGAGGGTTTAAATACGGCCTGACAGAGGCTGATACCTGGGACGTTCATGAAACCGGCGATTTTTCCACCGGCACTACGACTTTGGAAATTACGGGACTGACCAAAGGAACGGTTTATTACGTCCGGGCTTATGCCACCAATACCGAGGGCACGGGCTACGGCGCTTATATCCCGATTAACACTACAATAGAATCTTCGCCGGTCTTAATGAAAGAACAGATAATTCTTAAAGAGCAGGTGATATTAAAATAAGTTATTGCCGAGCCTTGTAAAAAATAAAATGCGTTTTTTATCCTGCCCCGCCTGATTTTTATAAATTACGACGGGGCAGAGTTATAAAAGGGAAAATTTTAATGGAAAAAAAAGTTTTAGAAAATAAACTAAAATATCAAGCCAAACAGATTGGTTGGCGGATTCTAACCGCGATTATCCTGACTTTAACCGCGGTGATTACGGTTTATGTTTATGCCGCTTTTGTTGAGCCTTCGGCCGGGCCGAGTTTTTCTGACCAGGATTTTACCCAGAATATTTTAGGCGCTAATAATGCGGATAATGATTTTGATTCTTCGGCGGTAACGGTTAATAATGACGGCAGCGTTATTGAAAGGCTGGAGTACATTGTTGATTATTTGGACAGCCGTTAATAAAGCTAAAAGCGAAAATTAAAAATTCGAAATTAAATTCTATTGTTTATGTTTTTGACTGTTCTTATGCCAGCATTGGATGAGGAGAAATCAATCGGCCAGACAATAAAAAATATCCCTTTAGATAAATTAAGAGAGACGGGCTGCGATATAGAAATTTTAATTGTAGACGGTGGGAGTACGGATAAAACCGCGGAAATTGCCAAAAATTTGGGGGCAAAAGTGATCCAGTCAGAAAAAGGTTATGGCCGGCAATACCAGTTGGGTTTTAGAGAGGCCAGGGGAGATATTATTGTTACCGCGGATTCTGATAATAGCTATCCCATGGAAGAAATTCCTAGATTAGTAAAAATTTTAGAAAGCCAAAATTTAGATTTTATCTCTACTAACCGTTTTGCTAAATTAGATAAGGGCTCAATGCGCCCCTTAAATTATTTAGGAAATATAGTTTTAACTTTTTTTACGGATTTTTTGTTTGGCTTGAATTTAAAAGATTCGCAGAGCGGAATGTGGGTTTTTAGAAAAAGTATTTTAGATAAGATTAATTTAACCAGCAACGGCATGCCTTTAAGCCAGGAGATAAAAATTGAAGCGTTTAAAAAACTGCGGGCGCGGGAAGTGGATTCAAGCTATAAAAAGAGAGTGGGAGAAGTAAAATTAAGGATGTTTAAGGACGGATGGGAAAATTTAAAGCATCTGTTTAGAAAGAGGATCAGGAGTTGAGGCCGATAGAAAATAAAATTAAATATTTTGTAAAGATATTATTTTTATAGATTTTATAAATTTTCAGGGAGTTTGACCTTATTTTTAGAGGTTGAACTCTTTTTTCGTTTTATGTTATAATATGAGCATAATTAATGAAGGCAAACCGATGTCTTCCCTTCTTTTGTTAGGGAAAGGATTTTTTGCGGTTTCCCAAATTTTTTAGCCAATTCGCCCATGAATAATTTATGAAAATACTAATAATAAATCCTCCGGCTTTTCGCGGAAATGACTATATCCGCGAAGGGCGGTGCATGCAAACCAAGTCTTCTTGGGCGTCTTTGTGGATGCCTTTGTCTTTGGCTTACATCGCGGCTTTTTTAAGGAAAGAAGGCAGTGAAATTAAATTAATTGACTGTATTGCCAAGAAAATGAAAGCGGAGAAATTAATAAAAATAGCGAAAGATTTTTCGCCAGGTTTAATAGTTATAAATACGGCCTTCCCTTCCATAAAAGGAGATATGGAGACGGCGGCTCGCTTTAAAAAAGCCCTGCCATCCGCAAAAATAGCCTCGATTGGTCTTTATCCGACTTTGTTTGAAGATAAGTTTTTAGAAGAGTTTTCCACACCTGATTTTGCTGTTATTGGCGAGCCGGAGTGGGTCATAAAAAATTTAGTAAAAACGTTGGAAATTGGCGAAAATTTAGATAAAGTAGATGGCCTAATCTGGCGGAAGACCCCCACCCCTAACCCCTCCCCCGCTTCCGTCGTCACGGGAGAGGGGAGTAAAAGTGATATTGTTGTTAATCAGCCGCAAAAAATAGAGGAAAATGATTTAGACGAATTGCCTTTTCCGGCCCGGGATTTGCTTAATAACGAGGCTTACCGCCTGCCGACGGACAGGAAGAAATTTACCCTGCTGTCTGTCGGTCGGGGCTGCCCGTTTAATTGCAGTTATTGTGCGGCCCATACTTATTACGGCAAAAAATTCAGGAGAAGAACTGTAAAATCAGTGATTGATGAAATTGAAGAATGTCTAAATAAATACGGCATAAAAAGTTTCCTTTTCTGGGGTGAATCTTTTACTTTGGACTACCTTTATGGTGAAGCTATTTGCGACGAGATTATGAACAGGGGATTGAAAATAACCTGGTCAGCAGCATCGCGGGCGGATACTTTAAATGAAAAACTTCTTAAAAAAATGAAGCAAGCCGGCTGTATTTTGCTTGGGTTAGGCATTGAATCAGCCAATCAGGAAGTGCTGGATCGCGCTAAAAAAGGGATAAGTTTAGAAAAAATAAAAAGAGCCATTAAGATGGTAAAAGAAGCTGGAATTAGTTCAATGGGACATTTTGTTTTCGGCTTGCCCGGCGACACAAAAGAAAGCGCAAAAGAAACAATGAAATTCGCCTGCGGTTCAGGCGTTAATTATGCCCAATTTTATTGCGCTATCCCTTATCCAAAAACTGAATTAGGCCGAATTGCCAAGAAAAATGACTGGATTGAGACAAAAAATTATTCCGAATTTGATTTAACTAAGTCGGTGATGAGGAATGAAGCTTTGTCTTCGGCGCAAATTAAAAAATTCCGCGACAAGGCTTATCGAAAGTTTTATTTCCGGCCGAAAATGATCAAACAAACCATGAAAGAAGTTAGTTCTTTCCGGTCATTTTTGGAAATTTTGAATTTTATGAAGTGGATAAAGCCCAAAAGCTAAAAACTAAAAGTTAAAATGGAAAAAGATAATAATAAATATGAAAAACATTTTTAAAAAAATAAGATTAAACTGGTTTAAAAGAAATTTCAGGAATTTTATAAAGCATAAATGTAAAATCGTGTTGCTTTTAATTATTCTTCTTTTTGCCGCGCAGGTTTTTACCAAGCTTAATCCGACCCTGCTTTATACTCCGGACGCTTCTACTTACTTAATTTTGGCTAATTCGTTTATGCCCGGGCATGAGGTTTACCACGATTACAGCATGATAGGGGACCCGGTCCACATTCTTTATCCGCCCATGTATCCCTTGCTCCTTACGCCAACGGCTTTATTTTTCGGAGAAAGCATTTTCGCGGCTAAAGCGATAACCGGATTTTGGGCGGTTATAATGCTTATCGGCGTTTATCTTTTATTCAGGAAAATCGGAGGAGAAAAATGGGGCCTCTCTATGGCTGCGCTTACGGCCGTCAGCCCGACCATAATTATTTTTAGCTCCGAGGTTATGGCGGAAATTGCTTCTTTGATGTTCGCGGTTTATTCTTTGTTTTTCGTAATAAAATTTAATAATGGCGACGGGAAAAAATATTTAGTATTTTCCGCTTTAGCGGCCGCCGGCGCGTTTTTGTCCCGTTCAATCTGGGTGGCGATTACTCCGGCCTTGGCTTTATATTTGCTTTTTAATAAAAAATGGAAAAGCGCCATTATAATCTTCGTTTTATCAATCGTTTTGATGGTCCCATGGGTAGTCCGCGATAATTTAGCCTCTAAAGCGACCGGCATGGGCGGGGGCAGTTATGTTGAGCAGATAATGAACATGGACCTGACGCCGGAGGGGCCGAACCTTGCGATAAGATTTATAAAAAGAACAGGCGTAAATGTAAATTATTATTATGAACATCTTGGCCGAATGACCGACACTTTGCTTGTCCCCAATTCTTTTTCCCCGGCGGCTTTGTCGATGTTTTTTCCGCCTTTTGGCGCAAAAGGAGAACAGGCCGCCCTGATTCTCTCTTTGTGTTTTATTCTTTTTGGCTTAATTAGATCTCTCTATTTAAATAATAAAACAAGGTTAATCGCTTTTGCCGTGCTTTGCCATCTTGGCTTATTGATGATTTTTCCGTATAAAGAAGTCCGTTATTTAGTGCCGCTTATTCCTTTCTGCCTTTATTTTTTAGCCTTAGGAGCAATGCCCGTTTTGAATTTACTCGCTTGGCTGCTTTCCCTTCTGGTTAATATAAAAAAAATGAAGGAAAAATTTTTATACATTTTGATTATTGCTTCTTTATTCATATTTTTAATCCCGAACTGGCTGATGAACTGGCAGAGCTCGAGAATGAATTTTTATCAGCTTATCTGGCCGGGAGCGGTTAAAGAGGCGCTGGCCGGAAATTATAATTATGAATGGGGGAGTGAGCTAATTGGGGTGGGAAAATGGCTGCGGGCTAACACGCCGGAAGACAGCGTTATCTTGCAGGACCGGAAAGAATTATATTTTTACGCGCAAAGGAAAATTATCACCAGCGAGCCCGTAACGCAACTGACGGTTGAGGAGTTTAACTTAATGGTCTGGGCTAATGATATAAATTACATTATTGAAGAAAATTTTTTGGGCAAGTCGCCTCTGGACACAAAGCGCCTTGGCTCCCAACAATATGATGTTATCCCGGAGGTAAGCGTCGGCACCCTTACAATTTTTAAAGTAAAAGAAAAATTATTTCAGGAAGAAAGAGGGGATGAAGATTATAAGCAGGTTTTAGAGGTTTTGGAAAAAGCCGTGGCGGATAATCCGGGTGATTTTGCCGCCCTTAATAATCTCGGCGTCTTTTATTTAAAAAATGACCAAGCCGAATTAGCTCTGGAGCAATTTAAGAAAGCGATAGAATTAGACTCGGCTACCGCCCAGATTCATTTTAATTTAGCCACGGCTTATTTGGATAATGAAAAATATAATGAAGCCGAGGCCGAATATAATATGGCCAAACAGATCCAGTTTGTCCATCGTTTAGTCCCCTTGATTCAGAGCAACCTGCGAATTATTGATATTTTAAAGCGGGCGGAAAAGACCGGGAATAAAGACGAAAAGGTGGATTTGTATAATCAGGCCGCCATTATCTATTATAGCCGGGGAAAATTCAGCCAGGCGAAAAAATTCCTTGAAAAGGCCTTGGTTATTAATCCCGACTCCGCCCTTACCAATACTGGTTTGGGCCGGGTTTATGAAGTTTTGGGGAATTATGAAGAAGCTCTGAAATTTTATAAAAAAGCGCAGGAGCTTGACCCGAAAGATAAGTCTATTACTCCCTTTAACGACCGGACGGTGGTGGCAAAAATCCTGCGGGATAAAAAGAAAGAAACCATAAAACTCGGCGAGGAAGAAAAAGAAATAGATTGGGAGAAAGCGGATAGCTATAATATTTTAGGCGTTCTTTATTGGAGCACGGGCGAGCCGATGCGCTCGGTGGCATTTTTTAAAAAAGCCATTGAACTGGACGACAGTTTTTACGCCGCTTATGAAAATTTGGGGATAATTTATGAAAGTTTCGGTAAGACCGAGAAGGCTAAAGAAAATTTTCAAAAAGTGGCTGAGTTAAATCCGAAAAGAAGTTATTCAAAGCAAAGATTGGAAATGCTGGAAGGAGCAAAATAGTTTTTGCCTTTGTCATTGCGAGCCCCGAAGCCTCGGGGCGAAGCAATCTCTGGTTAAATAGAAAAACATGTTAAACGAACGATACTATTTTGTTTATATCAATACTAATAAAACCCACAACGTTTTTTATACCGGCGTAACCAATAATTTACTAAAAAGGAATTATCAGCATAAAACCCAAGAAAACGAATTAAGTTTTACCGCTAAGTATAAGGTAAATAAATTAGTCTATTGTGAAACATTTTCTGATATCCGTGATGCCATTGCCAGAGAAAAATAGATAAAAGGCGGTTCAAGAAAAGATAAAATTAACCTTATAATTAAATTAAATCCGGAGTGGAAAGATTTAAGCTTGGAGATGCAAAACCAGAGATTGCTTCGTCGCTTGAGCTCCTCGCAATGACAAAGAAGTGAAAATGAAAAAGCAAAATATAAAAAATTTATCTTGGCGCGTTCTCACCACGGTTATCCTAACTTTAACCGCGGTTCTTACCGTTTGGGTTTACGCGGCTTTCGTTGAACCCACGGCTGGGCCGAATGATTCTGATCAGGATTTTGCCCAGAATATTTTGGGCGCCAATAATGCGGATAATGATTTTGACTCGTCTTTGGTAACGGCCAATAATGATGGCAGTGTTGTTGAGAGATTGACTTATTTGGTTGAAAATTTATATACGGACGAATGCGGTGAATCCACAATTTCCACTCAAGTTCAATGCTATGTTGACGACACGGCTCGTTATTTAACCACTGACCTTTGTAATGAAACTAAGGAAAATCAATGTTTTGTGCCGACTGATAATAGTTATTACGCTTTTGGTTCTGAATGTTCTGACTCTACTACTACAACGACAACCAATTGTTATATTGATGATACGGCGAAATATGTGGACAGTAATGCTTGCTCAGCTTCAGCTAATACTGGTTATTGTTATGTCAACACATCTACTTTTACCGCTTTAGACTCAGATTTGGTCGCCAGCAATATAAAAGATGGTGTGATTATTTTCGGAGTGACTGGCACAATAGCCTTTAAGGCGGTTTTTGTTACAGCGGCAACTTATACTGGAGATTTGGGCGGATTATCCGGAGCAGATGCTAAATGCCAGAGTCAGGCCACAACCTATGGAATACCCGGTACTTTCAAAGCCTGGATATCAGATCATGGCACAACAGTCGCATCCCGTTTTTATCATTCCTCCCTTCCTTATAAATATTGGAATGGCTCAAGCTGGATTCAGATTGCCGATAATTGGAGTGATTTAACCGACGGTACGCTTGATAATTCTATAGATACAACCGTTACCGGAGGGGCGACTACTGGGAATATGTATACGGGTACGGGCACAGACGGCGGTTTTGGTTGGGGGGGAGCCTATACTTGCTATGACTGGGGATACGGAGGAGCTACGCCTGATGGTTATGGTGGGGTTTTTGGAAGGACGGACGCTTGGTGGACAGCTTATAGCACAGGATATGTTTGCAGCAATTCTTTTAATATTATGTGTTTTGAACAGTAATAAATAAATTAAAAATTAAAATCTAAAATCGAGAATTTATTAAAGAAATTTAGGAGGTTTTTGTGTGGCTTTATATTTTTATTTTTTTATGGTATAATTATAACAATGTTAGTAGTTGATAATTTATGCTTTCCCGTAAATTCTCTCTAATTTTAATATTTTCCATTATTTTGACCCTGGGCTTGTCCATCTCCCTAGGCTCTATTTTAGCTGCCTGGACGGCTCCGGCTTCTGCTCCTCCGGAAGGTAATATTGCCGCTCCGATTAATACCAGCGCTACTGGCCAAGCCAAGCAAGGCGGATTAATAATAAATACCGGCGACAGCGCTAACGGCCTGATTGTCCAATACGGCAATGTCGGAATCGGCACAACCAATCCACAGGCGGAATTAGATGTGGTTGGCAATATAAACGCTACGGGAAATATTATTGCCGCGCCCCCGACTGCCAGCGACCAGTTGGCAACCAAGGGGTATGTAGACGCGGCCAGCGGAGAAGGAAGCGGTTGTTATTGGGATTACAGCAACACTTGCGTGAGCGGGCATGTTTCTGTAAAAACAGCTACCTATGGATATTGCGACTATGGCGGACAGAGATATTATCGGCCGCCTGGTGGAACCTGTATTGACACGTCAGGTGGCGGAGGCACAGCCGCTTTGTGTTGCTTAGCCGAAGCAAAGACAGCTGGAGAAACTTGCACTTACGGTTCAGACTGCGGTTCTGGCTATTGCGTAGATAGTTATTGTTGCAATAGTTCTTGCGCCGGCACCTGCCAAGCCTGTAATGTTGCCGGCAGCGCCGGCACTTGTACTAATATTCCGGCCGGCACGGATCCGGCCAGTGAATGCTCTTCCACGACTTGTACTAATTATATTTATGGCTGGAACAACAATAGCTGTTTAAAATATGCGAGCAATACAGCTAATAATGGAATGTGCAATGGTTCAGGCGTTTGTTCATCAGTGACGGAATCATGCACGGGGGCTGGAACTTCTGCTGCCAGTTGCGGTAGTGCCGGATGTAAAAAAGTTTGTGTAACCGGAGGATTGGCAACTAGTTATGATACGGTGGCCGAAATTTGCTATATATCTAATGAAACGGCAGCTTGTACTTCTCCGGCTACCTGCAATATTAATGGTTATTGCGTGGCTTGTGGCAATGGAATTGTGGAAGCGGGTGAATTATGCGATGACGGCAATACTTCCTGGACAGTCGGCACTTGCGCGGCTAATTGCTTAGGAACCAATTATTATACTTTCCCTTCTAATTTTTGGAGCGGCTTAAATCCTTATGCTGGCAATGACTATTGTATTAATAAGGGCTGGGGTCGGCAGACCAGCAATAATCAATTTTATTCATTTTCTTCGTGGACTACAGCAGGTGGCGAAAAATGGATTTGGTACCAGTATAGTCCGTCTATATATCCGGCCTCTCTCACCACGACTATTTGGCAGACTTATTATAGTTATTATAGTTATCCTGAGATTATCACAACTTTTTATATTTATGCCGGTGTCCCGGGTGTGAGATCTTATCTCTTATCCAATTATATAAGGTCTTTCAATTATCTAATTAGCACTAATATTAATTACCAGTATCTTTATTCTATAACCCAGCTTTGGTGCGCTGATTAAAGAACTGAATGGAAAATTTATTAAAAAAAATAGAAGAATTGCGAGAACGCCTCCTCAAGACCTGGAGGCTTCTTGATATTGACGGAAAAAAGTCGGAAGTAAGAGATAAGAAGCTAGAGATGAGTAAGCCGGATTTTTGGAAAAATAGGGAAAGAGCGGTAGAAATAAGCCAAAAAGCGGAAGAACTGGGGAAAGAGATCGGGGGATGGGAAGAACTTTTGAAAGAAACAACAGAATTAGAGGAGTTGGTGGCTGTTGGCAATAAAGAAGAGGATTTTTCTTTAGCTGAAGAAGTGGAAAGCAGGTACGAGGAATTATTAAAAAAATTCGAGGGAATGGAATTTCAGGTTATGTTTTCCGGAAAATACGATGAGAACAATGCTATTCTTTCCGTTCATGCCGGCACTGGGGGGGTGGAAGCGCAGGATTGGGCGGAAATGCTGGAGAGAATGTTTTTGCGGTTTGCGGAAAAGAGAGGCTGGAAAGCGGAAATTCTAGACCGGACAGTCGGCAATGAAGCCGGCATAAAAAGCATGAGCATGCGGATTGCCGGGCGCTGGGCTTATGGATATTTAAAAAGCGAATCAGGCGTGCATCGCTTAGTAAGGATTTCCCCATTTGACGCGGAGCAGATGCGGCATACGTCTTTTGCTTTAGTGGAAGTTATTCCGGAACTGCCGGAAGCGGAAAATATAGAAATAAAAAATGAGGATTTGCGCATAGACGTTTATCGCTCTTCGGGCCCGGGCGGGCAAAGCGTAAATACGACTGACTCGGCGGTGCGCATAGTCCATAAGCCGACTAATATAACTGTCACCTGCCAGACCCAGCGTTCCCAGCACCAAAATAAAATCACGGCTTTAAAGATTTTAAAGTCAAAGTTATATAAATTACAAGAAGAAGAAAAAGAAAATACCGAGAAAAAACTGCGGGGAGAAGCGCAAAAGGCGGAGTGGGGGAAGCAAATCCGTTCTTATGTAATGCAGCCCTATAAAATGGTGAAAGATCATCGGACGGATTACGAAACTTCAGACGTTAATGCGGTTTTGAACGGGGAGTTGGAGCCCTTTATGGAAAGTTATCTGAGGGAAACGCATAATGGGTAACAATTTTCAATTTTTAATTTTAAATTTTCAAACAATTTTTAATTTTTTAATTTCTAATTTTTTATATTGCTAAGTTTAGAAATTGTAGAATTAGGTCATTGGAAATTGTTTAGAAATTAAAAATTGAAAACTAGAAATTAATATATATGTTTAACAATTTGCTTTCGGCGGGAAAAGCAAAATTGTTCTTATTTTCCTGCTTATTTTTTATTTTTGGTGTTGCTATTGCTTCTTTTTTATCTTTACCTTTATTGGCGTATGACCTATGGTGGTTTACGGCAATGGTATTGTGCGCAGTAATCTTAAGCTTGGTTTTTAAGAACAAAAAAATTCGTTTCCCGGCCCTCCTGGGTCTTTTTTTATTTTTAGGAATCTGGCGCTATAGTTTCGGCCTGCCAATTAACACCCCTGATAAAATTTGGTTTTATAACGGTCAGCCAACGGAAATAACCGGTGTAGTTTGTAACGAGCCGGATGTCAGAGATAATAATGCTAAATACGAAATTTGTGTAGGGCACCTCACCCTCAACCCCTCTCCTAGTCAGGAGAGGGGGGATAAGGTGGATGGAAAAATTTTAGTCACGACAAATTTATATCCGCACTATAATTATGGCGATGAATTAAAAATAAAATGCGATTTGCAGGCGCCGGGAAAATTTAATGATTTTTCTTACGATCGTTATCTGGCCCGTTACAATATTTATTCCGTTTGCTATTACCCTGAAATTAAATTGGTCGGAGAAAATAAAGGCAGCCGGTTTTATAGCTTAACTTTTAAATTAAAGAATAAATTGCGGGAAATTATGCAGACCGGGGTGTCAGAGCCGGAGGCTGGTTTGGCCGGGGCCATAACGCTCGGTTATAAAAAGGGCATTAGCGATTTTTGGCAGGATAAATTTTCTAAAAGCGGTATAAGTCACATTATTGCCATTTCCGGTCTGCACATCAGTATTTTGGCCGCGTTAGTTATGGGTTTTGCCTTGGGTATTGGTTTGCCGCGGCGAAAAGCTTTTTGGTTTGGCAGCTTATTTTTGCTTACTTATATTTTTTTGATCGGCCTGCCGGCTTCGGCTATGCGGGCCGGCTTGATGGGTTTTTTAGTTCTTTGGGCCATGAATTTGGGCCGGCTTAATAAGTTAACTAATTCTTTAGTTTTGGTGGCGGCCACATTACTTCTGATAAACCCTAAGCTCCTGCGGGACGATATCGGCTTTCAACTTTCTTTTTTAGCGGTTTTAGGCATCGCTTATGTTTTTCCGATTTTTAAAAAATGGACCGGGGAAAGAAACGGAGCGCTCAGAATTATTTTAGACATCACCGGCATTACTCTTTCCGCCCAGGTTTTTACTTTGCCGATTATCGCTTTAAATTTTAATCAGGTTTCCTTAATCGCGCCTGTAAGCAACTTGTTAATCCTTTGGGTTTTGCCATTTTCATTGTCAGCAATTTTAGCCGGACTGGTTTTAAGCTTAATTATGCCCGGTTCGAGCTGGCTATTTTTTCTTCCCGCCTTTTTAGTGCTAAAATATATTATGGCAGTAGCAGATTGGTTAACCAGCCTGCCTTTAGCTTATTTAGAAATCGATTATCTTTGGTGGGGATGGGTTGGAGTGTATTATTTAGGGGTTATTTATTTAATAATTTTTATTCGTCGCCATAATAAAGGCGCAGAGACTGATTTTAGTTGAAAGTCCTTAAAGTTATAAAGTCTATAAAGTAATTGTTATGGTTTTATTTATTAACTTTCAACTTTATGAACTTTATAAACTTTCAACTAAGTTATGAAAAAGCATTTAGATATTAAAATTTACGGCGAGGTGCAAGGAGTTAGTTTCCGTTATTACTCTTTGGAAAAAGCTAAAGAATTGGAACTGACCGGTTTTACGCGCAATAAGCCTGACGGTAAAGTTTATATTGAAGTTGAGGGCGAAGAAAAAAGTTTAGATAATTTTTTGGGCTGGTGCCGCCGAGGCCCTTCCTGGGCAAGAGTGGAGAAAATAGAGGTAAAAGAAGGAAGAATAAAGAATTATAAAAATTTTGAAGTTAGATATTAACTAAGAATGCCACGAATTATGGTATCCGAATTAAATAATCTAAATTTATGTATAAAAAAAAGAAAGTAGCTTTGAAGAAACACCGGAAGAGACAGGGCAAAAAAATAAGGAGTTTATGCTATTAGAACCGGCAAACAAAAAACTGGATTTTTTCCAGTTCTTTGTTTATTAATTTAGTTATTTGTTTTTTGCCATGGTTCTTATGCAGGCGGTGCAGATTTTTGTCTTTTTCCCGTTGATTTTCTTGCTTTGCAGGTTTATATGCTGCCTTTTAAGGGTTTTAATATTAGAGTGTGAACGGCTGGCGCCTTTAGTAGAACCGCGGCCGCAGATATCACATTTTTTAGCCATATCCTTTAGTATTTAGGGGCTAGTATTTAGTATCTAGCGCAGATTTATTATTAAGACTTTTTATTAAACCATTTATTAGTTTGTGGATTAAAACTGTTTTACCAGCTAAAACGGCGAATTTATTTCTAGTTAGATAATTAATATCTTTGACTATTAATAATTAATTTTGCAGTTCCGTGATTGAGCCCTTGGTGATTGAATAAAAATGTATTTTTTCCAAATCGGAATGGCGGGAAAATCCTTCGGCGATATTAGAGCTGACAGAAACGGAGCACCTTCTAATTTGTGAAGTTATACCGAACAATTCGTTTTTAGGAAATTCTTCAGTTATCTTGTAAATAGAGATAACTAATTTATGCGCTTCTTTCCAAGCCACTAAATCGGTGAATGATTTTATTTTCCCTCCTTCCATAATACAAAATACCAAATACTTTATACTTGTCAAGCTATCACATTTTGGTAAAAATAGCAAGACGTGGTAAACTGATAGTCAATAATTAAGAAACAATAATCAAACAAATTTTAATAATTAATAACCAAAATTTTGATTATTGGAATTTGGTTATTGGTTATTGTTTGCGATTTGGATATTGATTATTGAAATTTAATACTTTATGGGTATAATTTTTTCTCTTATTGTGATACTTCTTTCGGCTGTGATCCACGAATATATGCACGGCTGGATGGCAGACCATTTGGGTGACCCGACGGCTAAGTATGAGGGAAGGCTGACTTTAAACCCGGCGGCCCACATTGATTTATGGGGTTCCATAATAATGCCGGCTTTAATTTATTTCGCCACTGGCGGCGGGTTGATTTTTGGTTACGCCAAACCGGTTCCTTTTAATCCCTATAATTTACGGGACCAAAAATATGGGCCGGCTAAAGTGGCAGCGGCCGGGCCGTTGGCGAATTTTATTGTCGCTTTATTTTTCGGCTTGATTTTAAGATTTTATCAGATGGACAATCTGTCTCTGACCTCACTTTTGGCGATAATTGTCCAGATTAATTTAGTCTTAATGATATTTAACCTTGTCCCCATACCGCCCCTAGACGGATCAAAAGTGATTTTGCCGTTTTTGCCCTTTAATTGGCAGCTAAAGCTAGCTAACCTGGAACGCTATGGCTTCACTTTAGTTTTAATTTTCATCTTGTTCGGGTTTCCCTTGATTATTCCGATAATTAATTTTTTGTTTAATCTAATCGTCGGAACTTAAGCAGTTAATTGTTAAAAGTTAACTGTTAATGGTTATTACTTGACTTATTTCAGGCATTTTGCTAAATTAAAAGAGCGATAAAAAAATTATACACATCCCGAGGATTCGGGATTATTTTAGTATTTAGAGTAATTATTTTTTAATATGCCGACAGTTAACCAGCTGCTCCGAAAAGGGCGGAAAAAAACAAAAAAAAGAACAAAGACTTTGGCCTTGCACACTAACCTTGATACTTTGCACCGAAGGAGAAAAGAACTGGCCGCAGGCGCTCCCTTTAAACAGGGGGTATGTTTGAAAGTGACGACGACCACTCCGAAAAAGCCGAACTCAGCTTTGCGCAAAATTGCCAGGGTAAGACTTTCCAATGGGATGGAAGTAACGGCTTATATTCCCGGCGAAGGCCATAATTTGCAGGAGCATTCCATTGTTTTAATCAAGGGCGGAAAAACTAAAGATTTGCCGGGCGTCCGGTATAAAATTATCAGGGGTGTTTATGATACTCAGGGAGTCCAGGGCCGGAAGCAGTCAAGAAGTCTGTACGGAGCTAAGGCGGAAAAGAAATAAACTCCGCTCAATTAATTAATTAACTAATTACCAACATGCGAGGAAAACCAGCGCCAAAAAGAGATATAGAGGGCGATATAAGATATAATGATAAAAATGTTGCCAAACTCATGAATTATATTATGAGGGGCGGCAAAAAAACCGCAGCCGAAAAAATTATTTACGGTTGTTTTGACATTATTAAGGACCGGATAAAACAGGATCCGCGTCATGTTTTTAATAAAGCTTTAAAAAGAGTGTCACCGATAGTGGAGATTCGGGGTAAACGAGTCGGCGGAGCTAACTACCAGGTGCCTTTTCAGGTCCGGGGCGAACGGCGTTTTGCTTTGGGCTGCCGTTGGCTGATTGAAGCGGCTAAGGCGCGAAAAGGCAAACCAATGGCGGAAAAATTAGCCGACGAGATTTTAGAAGCTTCCGAAGGCGAAGGCGCGGCCGTGAAAAAGAGGGATATGGTCCACAGGATGGCCGAAGCCAATAAAGCGTTTGCGCACTTTTCTAGATAGTTAAAATTTACAAATTAAATTAATTCTTAAATCTAAAATCTAAACTATGCCCCGCGAATACCCTTTGGAAAAAATACGAAATATCGGCATTGCCGCCCATATTGACGCCGGAAAAACCACGTTTACAGAACGCGTTCTTTTTTATACAGGAAAAAAGCATAAAATCGGGGAGGTGCACGAAGGGGCGGCGGAAATGGACTGGATGGAGCAGGAAAAAGAAAGGGGAATCACTATTACTTCGGCGGCCACGACCTGCTATTGGAAAGGAAATAAAATAAATATAATTGATACTCCCGGCCACGTTGACTTTACGGTTGAAGTGGAAAGGTCCATGCGGGTTTTGGATGGGGCCATAGCGGTTTTTGATGGGTCCCAGGGGGTAGAGCCGCAGTCGGAAACAGTCTGGCGCCAGGCGGATAAGTATGAAGTGCCGCGCCTTTGTTTTATTAATAAGATGGATAAAATCGGGGCGGATTTTTATATGAGCCTTGATTCTATTAAGACCAGGTTAAATCCTAAAGCTGTGGCCATCCAGTTACCTATCGGAGCTGAAGATAAATTTCAGGGCGTGATTGATTTAGCTGCAGAGAAGGCCTATGAATTTAAGGGAATCCATGGAGAACAGGTTAATGAAATTCCGATTCCGGAAGACATGAAAGAAAAAGTCAAAAAATACAGGGTTGAAATGGTGGAAAAAATCGCGGAATGCGACGACAAAACGACCGAGAAATATTTAAACGGAGAAGAAATCGGCCTGGAAGAGTTAAAGAAAGCTTTGCGTAAGGGGGTAATTGCTAATGCTGTTTATCCGGTTTTATGCGGGTCGGCCTTGAAAAATGTCGGTGTCCAGTTAGCTCTTGACGCCGTTAATGATTATTTGCCCTCTCCCTTGGATATGCCGGAACTCGAGGGTATGGATACGCGCGATGAAACCAAAAAAATCTTGGTAAAAGCTAATGATAATGAGCCCTTTGCCGGTCTGGCCTTTAAAATTGCGACCGATCCCTTTGTCGGAAAATTATGTTTTGTCCGGGTTTATCGCGGAGTTTTGCAGGCTGGTTCCTATATTTTAAATTCTTCCACCGGTAATAAAGAACGGGTGGGACGCTTAGTGCGGATGCATGCCAATCATCGGGAAGAAATAAAAGAAGTTTATGCCGGAGATATCGCCGCGGTTATCGGTTTAAAAAATACAACTACCGGCAATACCCTTTGCGATGAAGGCGAGCCTTTGCTCCTTGAATCTATTGTTTTCCCGGAACCGGTTATAAAAATCGCGGTTGAGCCGAAAACCAAAGTTGACCAGGAAAAAATGGGTGCGGCTTTAAAAAGGCTGGCGGAAGAAGATCCGACTTTCCGGATGGAGACTGATGAAGAAACAAACCAAACCCTGATTTCCGGAATGGGAGAACTGCACTTAGATATTATTGTTGACCGGATGAAAAGAGAATTTGGTGTTGAAGCCAATGTCGGTGCGCCCCAGGTTTCTTATAGGGAGACGATAAAAGAGACGGCTGAAGCTCAGGGAAAATATATAAAACAGTCTGGCGGACGCGGACAATACGGCGATTGCTGGTTGCGTGTTGAACCGCAGCCGGAGGGAATCGGATTTGAATTTGTTGATGAAGTTAAGGGCGGAGTTATACCGAAAGAATTCATTCCGGCTATAGGCAAGGGCGTGAAAGAGGCGCTTGAGCAGGGAGTTGTGGCCGGTTATCCGATGGTTAATATAAAAGCGGTGGTCTATGACGGCAGCTACCACGAAGTTGATTCTTCCGAAGCGGCTTTTAAAATGGCAGGAATTTTTGCTTTTCGGGAAGCCTGCCGGAAAGCCAAGCCGGTGCTGCTTGAACCGATAATGAAAGTTGAAGTGGTAACGCCGGAGGAATATATGGGAAATATTGTCGGTGACCTTAATTCAAAGCGCGGCCAAATTGACCAGCTGACGAACAGAGGCACGGCCAAAGTAGTTTTAGCTAAAGTGCCTTTGGCGGAAATGTTCGGTTATGCCACTTCTTTGCGCTCTTTAAGCCAGGGCCGGGCCAGCTATACCATGGAATTTTTCCGTTACTCTGAAGTGCCGGCCAATATTGTTGAAACCATAGCCAGCCGGAGCCGAAGGTAAAAGGTTGACGATTTCAAAAGTTTAGGATAAAATAAGCGTATTAGTAAGCCTGCATAAGGCTTTATAAAAAAATAGCGGGGTGAATCCCGGAAAGACCATGCAGAACCAATTACAAAAAGCCATTAATTTAGCGGAAATTACCGGCGATAAAATAATTGTGATTGACAGTTCAAAGCCGAGCAGCGCTTTTGTGGTTATGAAGCTGGATGAATACGAAAAGTTTGTTTTAGGCCATAATGAATTAAGGAGCTTGACAGAAGAGGAACTACTTGATAGAATAAATCGTGATATAGCCATTTGGAAAAGCGAGAATGATGAAAAAGTTGAAGGGGATAAAGAATTTTTAGATAAGAGGAAAGAAGAAATTTCGCCTTTTTCCTATAAGAGTTGGATGGATAAAAAAGACAGGAATGATTTTGAAGAAGATATTTTTTTTGATGAGGATGAGAAAGATGAAGATATGTATTATTATGAAGATCCTTTCAGTGGAATAGAATTAGACGACGGACCGGAAGAAGATAATTATCAGATTCCTGCTCATGAGACAGATAATAATAAAAATAAGTTTAGCAATAATTGGGAAATACCTCCGGCCATAAAAGACAGCGCGGAAGAAGTTGTAAAAGACGTTCCATTCTAAATAACAAAATAACAAAATAATATAAAAATTAAATAGCTTAAACAACAAAGCGCTAAAAATTATTTTATTATTTTATTTTTATATTATTTTATTATTTAATTAAGTATTAACAAATGACGGCTGGTTCTCCGCTTTGAAGTGGAGAGATAACCCCTCCTAACGGGGGCCGCAAACAAAAAACCATGGCAGATAAATTTGAACGAACAAAACCCCATGTCAATGTGGGCACTATCGGCCACGTTGATCATGGTAAAACCACCTTAACAGCGGCGATGTTAAAAGTTCTTGCCGCCAAAGGTTTAAGGGCATCGCAGAAGTCAGTTGATCAGATTGACTCGGCCCCGGAAGAAAAGGCGCGCGGCATTACTATTGCTACCGCCCACGTTGAGTATGAATCGGAGAAGCGTCATTACGCTCATGTTGACTGTCCGGGACATGCCGATTATGTGAAAAACATGATCACCGGCGCCGCTCAGATGGACGGGGCAATTTTGGTTGTGGCCGCAACTGACGGGCCGATGCCTCAGACCAGAGAACACATAGTTTTGGCTCGCCAAGTCGGCGTACCTTACATTATTGTCTTTTTAAACAAGTGCGATATGGTGGAAGACAAAGAGCTGATTGATTTAGTTGAAGAGGAAATTCGCGATTTGCTCAAGAAATACGAATTCCCCGGGGACAAAACTCCGGTTATCCGCGGATCAGCCCTTAAAGCTTTAGAAAATCCGACCGGTCCTGACGCCCAGCCGATTTTAGATCTTGTTAAAGCTTTGGACGACTATATCCCGGAGCCGGCCAGAGATGTTGACCATCCATTTTTAATGCCGATTGAAGATATTTTCTCAATTGAAGGCCGCGGTACTGTCGTTACCGGCAGGATTGAGAGAGGGGTTGTGAAATTAAATGATGAAGTGGAAATTATCGGCTTGGGAGAAACGAAAAAAACCGTTGTTACCGGGATTGAGATGTTCAATAAAATGCTTGACCAGGGCCAGGCCGGCGATAACGCGGGAGTCCTACTGCGAGGCACGAAGAAAAACGAGGTGGAAAGGGGCCAAGTTTTGGCTAAACCAGGTTCAGTTACTCCGCACACAGAGTTTGAAGGGGCAATTTATATTCTGACCAAAGAGGAAGGCGGGCGCCATAAACCTTTCTTTAAAGGTTATAAGCCGCAATTTTATATAAGAACGACTGATGTAACCGGTGAAGTTGAATTGCCGGAAGGAACAGAAATGGTTATGCCCGGCGATACTGTTAATTTAAAGATTAAATTAATTGCTCCGATTGCCTTGGAAGAGAAGCAAAGATTCGCTATCCGGGAAGGCGGACGGACCGTCGGCGCTGGCGCGGTAACTAAAATCATAAAGTAATCACTTAGCCCCGCTCTTTCTAAAGAGCGGGGTTGTAGTGTTTATTTTAACATTTATAAAAGAGGGGAAAAAAGAAATTTATTTTTTTAGAGCAAAAATTACCTTTTTTCCTGCCAGACAAAATTGAATGTCAGAAAAAGAAAGAACGGAAAATAAAAAATCCGACGACAAAGGCGAAGGCAATAATGATTTTAAGCAGAAAATTCGCATTAAAATTAAAGCTTTTGACCACAAAATAATCGACCAGTCTACCAAGACTATTATTGATACGGCCAAGAGAAGCGATGCGCAGATTTTCGGCCCCATTCCTTTGCCGACGGAAAAAAGAAAATATACGGTTAACCGGTCAACTTTTGTTCATAAGGACGCCCGAGACCAATACGAGATGAGAATCCACAAAAGAATGATTGATATTGTTGACCCGACGGCTAAAACTATTGAAGATTTGACGAATTTAAGTTTGCCGGCCGGGGTTGATGTGGAGATAAAAATGCAATAATTACAAATTACAAATCCTACACAAATATTACAAATTGGAACTACATCTTAATTAAGACAATAATTATTTGTAAAATTTGTAATTAATTTGTAATTTGTAATACAGACTTGACAGAAATTGTTTAAAGTTATAATATAAGTTAACAATTGGATATATCAAATTTGTGTAAGCAACTCCGTTACTTTAGCGGAAAGTGCTTGGCAGATAGGAAAGAATTTGGAAGATTTCAGCATAAAACACTAGAAGGCGTTATAAAAATAACGCGTGTTTGCTGGTTTTTCTAATAAAGGGCCAGTTTTTTGTATCCTTTAACCGAAGAGGAGAAAAAAATTATGAAATTTATTATAGGTAAAAAATTAGAGATGACCCAGGTTTGGCAGGGCGAAAAAGTAGTGGCGGTCACGAGAATCCAGGCCGGCCCCTGCCCGATTGTCCAGGTCAAAGGCCTGGATAAAGACGGATATAGCTCCGTTCAGCTTGGTTTTGGCGAGAAGAAAGAGAAAAACATCAGAAAGCCGCAGAAAGGGCACTTAAAGAAACTAAAAACTGAAAACGAAAAGCTAAAAGTTAATTTAAGATATTTAAAAGAGTTTAGAAATAATAATATAGATTTGAAAGTTGGAGATGTGATAGATGTTGATACTTTTGCACCTGGTGATACGATTGACGTGATTGGGGTTTCCAAAGGCCGGGGTTTTCAGGGCGTGGTTAAACGCTATCATTTTCATGGCCACAATAAGACCCATGGTACCAAAGATCAGGTAAGGATGCCCGGCTCTATCGGCGCTACCGGCCCAGCCCATGTTTTTAAAGGGACAAGGATGCCCGGCCGGATGGGAGGCGAGAGAACGACTATTAAAAATCTGGAAATAATTGAAGTTGATAAAGATAATAATATTTTATTGGTAAAAGGAGCGGTGCCGGGAGCGAGGAATGGGTTGGTGTTAATTCAAGGGGAAGGGGAGTTGAAACTAAAAGAGAAAATTGAAGAACTAAAAACAGAAGAGAAAGTTGAAGATACTGGTAAACAGGAAGAAAAAACAATTACCGCCGAAACTGCCGCGGGAATGGGGCAGGAAAATTTATAAAATTATAAAGTATGGCAATTAAGATAAATATTTACAATCAGAAAGCGGAAGTAGCCGGAGAGATGGAATTAGACGGCAAGGTTTTTGGCGTGCCGGCTAATAAAAATTTGGTCCATCAGGCGGTTGTAACGCAAATGGCTAATCGCCGTCAGGTATTGGCCCACACGAAAGACAGGAGCGAAGTAAGAGGCGGAGGTAAGAAGCCCTGGCGGCAAAAAGGCACAGGCCGAGCCAGGTCCGGTTCAAGCCGGTCTCCGATCTGGAAAGGCGGCGGAGTTACCTTTGGCCCAAACCGGGACAGGAATTTTTCCAAGAAAATTAATAAAAAAATGAGACAAAAAGCGATTATTATGGCTTTATCCGATAAAGTCGCCAGCGGCAATTTTTTGGTCATGGAAAAATTAGATATAGACAGCTACAAAACAAAAATTTTTAATAAAATTATAGAAGGAATGGAAAAAGTTTTAAATAAAAATTTGAAACCGGAGGCCGGTGCTAAGAAAACAGGGGAAAAAGCGGAGAAGTTAAGCAAAAAATTTAAAAGAAGCGTTTTAATAATTAATGACAAGAAGGATGAAAAAGTTAAATATTCAGGAAGAAATTTGGCCGGGGCGGAAATTATCAATCTGGAAAATATAAATATTCT
The DNA here is from genome assembly GCA_028716725.1 of Patescibacteria group bacterium. GTDB lineage: Bacteria > Patescibacteriota > Patescibacteriia > Patescibacteriales > JAQTRU01 > JAQTRU01. The sequence goes on from JAQUPG010000012.1 coordinate 34,208, forward strand.
TGATTTGCTTAAATACAGGGATTTAATTCTGACTGTCGACGGCGTTAAAAAATTAGAAGAAAGATATAAATAAAATTTTATGGGTTTATTCGGGAAGAAAAAAGATGAGAAAAAAGAAGAGAAAGCGGCGGTTAAAACCGTTGCGCTTAAAGATGAGAAAAAAGAAGAGGGAAAGAAAAGCATGAAAGAGCTTTATGAAGAAAGTCCGGTTGCCCCGGTTGTTTCTAAAAAGGCCGGAAAGGCCGAAGAAGTCGAAAGAAAAAGTAAATTTTTCCGGGCGTACAGGATATTGTTAAAGCCTTTAGTGACGGAAAAAGCGACTAATTTGGGCGTTTTAAATAAATATGTTTTTGCGGTTTCCCAGAAAGCCAATAAGATAGAAATAGCGGAAGCGATTGAAGCGGTTTACGGCGTGAGGCCGGTTAAAGTTAATATAATGAGAGCGGAAGGGAAGACTATCCGCAGCGGCCGGACTTTTGGGAGAAGGAAAGACTGGAAGAAAGCGATTGTCGCTTTGCCTGCCGGCAAAACAATAAAAATTTACGAAGGAGTGTAATTGATAATTGATTTAATATGGGAATTAAGAAAGTAAAATCTACAACACCGGGAAGACGTCAAGCCACTTTTGATGACTTTTCTGATATCACCAGAAGCAAACCGGAGAAAAGTTTAATAATAATAAAGAAAAAGACGGGCGGCCGCAATGCCCAAGGTAAAATTACAATACGGCACAGGGGCGGCGGAGCGAAAAGATATATCCGCCAGATTGATTTTAACAGGGATAAATTTGACATACCGGCTAAAGTCGCTTCGATTGAATATGATCCGAACCGGGGGGCGCGGATTGCCCTGCTTAATTATCGGGACGGGGCTAAGAGATATATAGTGGCTCCGGTTGATTTGGTTGTCGGCGAAGAGGTTTTATCTTCAAAAAATCAGATTGAAATACAAAGAGGAAACGCCATGCCGGTTAAATATATTCCGGCCGGCGTAGCGGTTTATAATTTAGAACTGGAACCGGGCCAAGGGGGAAGAATTGCCCGCGGCGCCGGAAATTCAGTTTCGGTTATGGGCGTGGAAGGAAAATATGCCCAGATAAAAATGCCTTCAGGAGAGATTAGGTTGGTAAATAAAGAATGCTTATGCACTATCGGCCAGGTAAGCAATCCGGATAAGCGCCATATTAAATTAGGCAGCGCCGGCCGCAGCCGACATTTGGGCATAAGGCCGACTGTCCGCGGCAAAGCCATGAACCCGGTTGATCATCCCCATGGCGGCGGTGAGGGCAACCAGCCGATTGGCTTAAAGCATCCGAAAACTCCCTGGGGCAAGCCGGCTTTAGGCGTTAAGACGAGAAAAAATAGATATTCAAATAAGTTTATTATAAAAAGAAGAGGAAAGGGAAGGAGCTAATAATCATTAATATTATGTCAAGAAGTTTAAAAAAGGGTCCATACGTAAATCCGAGAATACTAAACAAGATAAAGGCCTTGAGGCAGGGTGATAAAACCGTGATAAAGGTTTGGGACAGGGCTTGTGTTATAACTCCGGAGATGGTAGGATTTACCATCGGCGTTCATAATGGCAAGCAGCATATTCCGGTTTTTATTGTAGAAAACATGGTCGGCCACAGGCTGGGAGAATTTTCCCCCACTAAAAGATTTGTAGGGCACGGCGGCAAGATGGCCAAAGGCCAGGCCAAAGATGAAGCCGAAGCAGAGACGGTAAAAAAAGAAAGCAAACCCAGTTAGAAAAGGCGGATTTTTCTAACCCCGTTAGAAATAAATTTCTAAGCGGGGCTAACGGGGCAAATAAATCCCTTTTAATTTGAAACAATAAAAATATGGAAGTAAGAGCTAAAGCAAAATATATAAAAATGTCGCCCAGAAAACTTCGCCTGATAGCCGATGTTGTTAGGGGAGCGGTCGTGGGCAAAGCTTTAGAACAGCTGAAATTTATAAATAAAAAAGCCGCTTTGCCGATAGGTAAGCTATTAAATTCGGGAATAGCCAACGCCGTTAATAATTACGAGCTGGATAAAGATAATTTATATATAAAAGAAATACGGGTTGATGAAGGGCCGGTTTTAAAGCGCTGGGCGCCGAAGGCCCACGGGCGCGCCACCCCTATCAGGAAGAGGATGAGCCATATAGATTTGGTTTTGGGGGAAATAAAGGTAAGCGGCAAGAAAAAGGCAAAAAAAGAAAAACTTGAAGCTCCTGTCAGGTTAGATGCGGCCGCCAAAAAAGATGAGGGGTTGAAAATAGAAGAAAAAAAGAAAAAGAAAGAGAATCTTCCTCCTGAGTTAAAAGGAGAAAAGGGGAAAGAGATAATGGATTTAAGATCAGAAGGAAGCGGCAAACACACTAAAATTGAAGGCGGAGGGAGCCATGGTTTTATGAAAAAAGTTTTTAGGAGAAAGAGCGGTTAAAAAATTCAAATCTACGAATTTATTCGAATGCTTCAAATGTCTGTATAGTAAACGGTATGTAATACAGTTATTTGAAGCATTTGAATGCCGTTATATTAATTTGAATTATGTTATATGGGGAAAAAGGTTAATCCAAAAATATTCAGGATGGGGATAACAAAGACTTGGCCGTCGACTTGGTTTGGCAGTGGTGATGGTTATATAAAAAATATTCAGCAGGATGTCAGAGTAAGAAAATTTTTGCTGAGGGAATTAAGGGAAGCGGGGGTAGACAGGGTAGAAATTGAACGGAGCGCCAATAAGATTAATATAAATATCCATACCGCCAAACCCGGGATAATTATCGGCCGGGGCGGAAGCGGCGCCGAAGATCTTAAGAAAAAGATTCACGATAAGTTTTTGTCCCGTCCGGCCGGAATCCGCTTGGGGGACATTAATCTTAATATTTCCGAAGTGGACAGGCCGAATTTAAGCGCCCAAATCGTTTTGCAGTCAATGATTTTAGATATAGAAAAAAGAATGCCTTTCCGCCGGGTTATGAAGCAGGCGATAAGCCGGGTTGAACGGGCCGGGGCTTTGGGAGTTAAGGTTGTAGTCAGCGGCCGCTTGAACGGGGCGGAGATTGCCCGAACCGAAAAATTGGTTTCCGGAAAAGTTCCTTTGCACACCCTGCGGGCTGACATAGATTATGCCCGGGGAACGGCCCATACCACTTATGGAAGCATCGGCGTGAAATTCTGGATTTATAAGGGGGAAGTTTTTGAGAAAGACCGGGAGTTAAACAAAGGTGAAGTAATAGGCAAAAAAGAGCCGAAAACGAAATAATAAAAATAAGGTAATATATATAGTATGTTAATGCCGAAGAAAACCAAATATAGAAAAAGCCACAAGAGAAGGCGCGGCGGCAAAGCCAGCCAGATGACTTATGTTAGTTTTGGCAGCTTTGGCTTAAAAGCGGCAGAAGCCCATTGGATTACTTCCCGCCAGATTGAATCGGCCAGAAAGGTTTTGACCAGATATATAAAAAAGGGCGGAAAAATGTGGATAAGAGTTTTTCCTGATAAATCAGTTACGCAAAAAGGCGGAGAAATTCCGATGGGTAAGGGCAAGGGCTCGGTAGACCATTACGTAGCGGTGGTAAAGCCGGGCATGGTTATGTTCGAAATAGAGGGGGTAGGCGAAAAGGAAGCGAGAGAAGCTATGACTTTTGCCTCCCACAAATTGCCGATAAAATGCCGGTTTGCTAAGAAACATGAATAAATCCCGCACCTTTTTAGCGGGAGAAAAACCCCACCGAAAAAGGTGCGGGATAAAAAATAAAAGAAAAGAATATGGAATTCAAAGAATTAAAAAATAAGGAAGAAAAAGATTTGCAGAAAATTTTAGCCCAGTCACGGGATAAATTAAGGGATTTGCGTTTTAAAGACGCCAATAAGCAACTAAAGAATGTCCGGGAAATAAGGAAGGAGAAAGAGATAATTGCCCGCGTTCTGACTTTATTAAATGGGTTAAGAGCCGGAAAAAAGGTGAAATAAAACGAATTAAACCTATTATTAAAATATGAACCCCGTTAGAAATCTAACAGGGAAAAATATCTAAATTTTAATAGGGTAAAAATATTTAAAAGATAAATTGTATCGTTATGGAGAAAGAAACTCAAAAAATTTCTAACGGGGTGAAAGACGATAAAAAAAATCAAAACACAGGTAACGCAGGCGATTTAAGCCCGGAGAAGGCTGTTGTCGGAAGAAAATTCAGCGGCATAGTTGTTAGTGACAAAATGGACAAGACAATTGTCGTAAGAATAGACCGGGCCAAAAAGAACCAAAAGTATGGGAAAAGATATATTGCCAGCAAGAAATATAAGGTTCATGATGAAAAAAATCATTATAAAGAAGGCGATAAAGTGGTGTTTGTCGAGTGCCGGCCGGTTAGCAAAGATAAAAGGTGGCGGGTGATATATAATTAGGATTTTTGGGATCATTAAGATTATTATGATTTTTGGGAATTAAAATATGATACAAGTTCAAACACAATTGAAAGTAGCCGATAATTCCGGAGCCAGAAAAGTTATGTGCATTAAGGTTTTAGGCGGTTATAAAAAACGTTATGCCGGAGTGGGTGAAATTATAACAGTTGCCGTTAAAGAAGCTACTCCGCATTCCGCCGTAAAGAAGGGGGATGTGGCCAGCGCCGTTATTATCCGGACAAAAAAGGAAATCAGGAGAAAGGATGGGACTTACCTGCGTTTTGACGATAATGCTTGCGTTATTATTGACAAGGATAAGAAGGAGCCAAAAGGGACAAGAATTTTCGGCCCGATAGCCAGGGAAGTAAGGCGGGCGGGATTTTTCAGGATTGCTTCACTCGCCCCGGAAGTGCTGTAATAACAATTAACTGTTAACAATTGACATTTAACTTTTTAGGAATATGAAAATCAAGAAAGGCGACAAAGTGAAAATTTTATCCGGAAAAGATAAAGGCAAAACCGGAAAGGTATTGCAGATTTTTTCTGCTTACGGGAAAGTCAGCGTGGAGGGTTTGAATTTATTAATAAAGCATATGCGGCCGAGAAGGCAGGGGGAAAAAGGCCAGAGGATTGAGTTCCCGGCGCCGCTGCCGCTTTCTAAAGTCGCTTTGGTCTGCCCGAAATGCGGAAAAGAAAACAGAGTTGGCTTTAAATATTTAGAATTAACTGTCGGCGGAGAAAAGAAAAGGAAAAAAATCAGAATTTGCAAGAAATGCCAACAGGAAATAGATTAAAAATTTATGAGGTTAAAAGAAAGATACACAAAAGAAATAGTGCCGAAGATGCAGGAAAAATTCGGCTATAAAAATATTTTTATGGTGCCGAAGCTGGAAAAGGTGGTGGTTAATGTTGGTTTTGGCCGCTTTAGCAAAGACAGCGCCTATATTGATAATGTTAAGAAAAATTTAGCCAGCATTACCGGCCAGAGACCAGTTTTGACTAAAGCCAAGAAAGCGATTTCCGCCTTTAAAATCAGAGAGGGCATGATTATCGGAGCTAAAGTAACTTTACGGGGAGAGCGGATGTATGATTTCGTGGAAAAATTGATAAACGTAACTTTGCCCCGGGTAAGGGATTTCCGCGGTTTGACGGAAAAATCAATTGATAAAACCGGCAATTTAACCATTGGTTTTAAAGAATATATAGCTTTTCCGGAGATTTCGGCTGATTCAATTGAGAATATTCATGGTCTGGAGGTTATTGTCGCCACTACGGCCAAGAGCAAAGAAGAGAGTTTGGGCTTATTGAAGTTTATCGGGTTTCCCTTAAAAATTAATTAATTTATAAATATGGCAAGAAAAGCGTTAATAGCAAAAGCAAAAAGGAAGCCTAAGTTTTCTACCCGAATAGTAAGGCGTTGCTGGCGTTGCGGCCGCAACCACGGTTTTATGCGCGATTTTGGTTTATGCCGAATTTGTTTCCGGGAGTTAGCTGATAACGGTGATTTGCCGGGAATAAAAAAATCATCCTGGTAATCTTTCGTTCCGGTCTTTCGGGACCGCGGACTATAAATAGTTTGGTTAAACATTTAAGATATAAATAAATTAAAAATATGGCGGATTCAATCGCTGACATGATAACAAGAATAAGAAATGCTTCAGCTGTCGGGAAGAATGAAGTGGTTTTGCCTATGAGCAAAGTAAAATTCGAGGTGGCTAAAATTTTGGAAAAAGAAGGCTGGGTGGGGAAAGCAGAAGTTGTAAAAGGGGATTTTTCCAAAAGCGAAAAAAACAAGGGTTATATCTTTGATCAATTAAAGATTGTTTTGAAATATAAAAAAAGCGGCCGGCCGGCTATCAGTTCCCTTAAAAGGGTGAGCAAGCCCGGCTTGCGGGTTTATGCCAAAAAAGACCGGTTGCCAAAAGTTTTAAATAATTTAGGAATAGCTGTAATTTCCACGCCGCAGGGGATAATGACCAATAAAGAAGCCCGGAAAAAGGGCATTGGCGGAGAAATCCTCTGCGAAATATACTAACTTTAAAAACTTTTTTTAGAAAAAGTTTTTTCCCGCAAGGGGATGATAAATATTTTCAAAAAATATAATGTATCAAGTTAAAATTTAATAGCGAGTAGAACTCTACGGCCATTAAATTTTAACTTGATAATAATAAGGTATGTCCAGATTGGGAAAATTACCAATTAAATTACCGGTTGGCACTCAAGCCAGAATTGAGGGTAGTTTTATTATTGTTAAGGGGCCAAAAGGGGAAATAAGGGAGAAACTTAATAATCTGGTTAAGGTTGAGATTGGGGAAAAAGAGATAAATATAAGAGTAGGAAACGCGGGAGAAAAGAAAGAGAAATCCTTATGGGGATTATACAGGAGTTTGATTAATAATTTAGTAATCGGCGTGAACGAAGGTTTTGAAAAAAAATTAGAAATAAGCGGTGTTGGTTATCGCGCGGCCATGAGCGGAAATAAGCTGGTTCTTAACCTGGGTTTTTCCCATCCGATTGAATACAATCTGCCCGAAGGGATAACCGGGAGCGTGGAAGAAAACGTTATTACCTTGAAAGGCCTAGAAAAAAAATTAGTAGGGGAAACAGCCGCGAAAATAAAAAGATTCAGGGTTCCCGACCCCTATAAAGCCAAAGGCGTTAAGTATAGCGGTGAGATAATAAGAAGGAAAGCCGGAAAAGCGGCGGCTAAAGAATAAATTTATGAGCAAAAATAAAAGAAAAAATATCGGGCGCACAATAAGGCGCAAGAGAGTTCGGGCGAAAGTAAGGGGGACAAAAAAATGTCCGCGTTTGAGTATTTTTAGGTCAAATCGCGGCATGTATGCCCAGCTGATAGACGATGAGGCGGGGATAACTTTAGCCAGCGCTTTTAGTAAAGAGATAAAGGCGGGAGAGGCAAAGCCGGATAAAGCCGGCAGTTCCCGAAAAAAGGATATTAGCTTTCAGTTGGGGGGTTTGCTCGCGAAAAAAGCGGCGCTTAAAAAAATAAAACAGGTTGTTTTTGACCGGGGCGGATATAAATATCATGGCCGGGTAAAAGCGTTAGCCGAAGGCGCCAGAGAAGGCGGCCTTAAATTTTAGTTTTAAAAATTAATAATAATATAATAAAATAATAATATAATAATAAGATATAGACATGCCAGAGGAAAAAAATAAAACAGAAGAAACAAAGGAAGAAAAACCGGCAGAAATGAAACCGGCCGATCTTAAGATTGGATCCGGGGGAAAGGCGGAAGAGCCCATGGGTAATAATTCTTTTCCGGGAGGGAAGTTTTCGGGAAAGAGAATGGGGGATAATCAGGGAAGAAAGACGAAGAACAAAAGGCGGGGCAGGGACAGGGATGAGAAAAGAGATGAATTTGAACAAAGAGTTTTGGATGTAGCCAGAGTTACCCGTGTTATGGCCGGAGGCAAGAGAATGAGTTTCCGCGTTTGCGTGGCTATCGGCGACAGAAGAAATAAAGTCGGGCTTGGTTTAGGCAAGGGCGCGGACGTGACTATGGCCGTAAATAAAGCCGTAAATAAAGCCAAGAAAAATCTGGTTGAGGTTCCGACCGTTAATGAAACTATACCCCACGAGATTTACTCTAAAGCCGGCGCCGCTAAGATTTTATTTAAACCGGCCCGCCGGGGTCGGGGGATAATTGCCGGAGGAGTCGTGAGAACTATTTTAGAGTTGTCCGGAGTCCGCAATATTTCCGCTAAAATTTTAGGGACTAATAATAAAATTAATAATGCCAGATGCACGATTGAAGCTTTAAAGAAAATAAAAAAAGTTGAATTAAAGAACAAAGATGAGAAGAGCGCCAAGGAAGATAAAAAATAAATAATAAAATTATGCCATTATCACTACATACTATCAGCCCGAACAGGGGAGCTAAAAAAAGAAGAAAAAGAGTCGGTCGGGGGAATGCTTCCGGCCACGGCACTTATAGCACTCGCGGTCAGAAAGGGCAGAAGTCGCGCGCGGGCGTGAGCGGTTTGAAGCGCCTGGGCATGAAAAAACAATTACTCCAGACTCCTAAAGTAAGGGGCTTTAAATCTAAAAAGCCAAAAAGCCAGGTGATAAGCCTGCGGGAGATAAACGACAATTTCAAGGATGGAGCCGTTATTACTCCGAAATCATTGCTAGCCAAGAGATTAATTGGTACAATAAAGCTGCCGGTTAAGATTTTGGGCGGCGGCGAATTAAAAATAAAGAATGTGAAATTTGAGGGGATTAAGGTCAGCGGGAGCGTGGAGGAACAGCTTAAGGCAGGCAAGTAATCCGCCCCTTTTAAATTTACGGTGGACAAGTAAACCCCGTTAGAAAGGATGGGGCTTTAAATTCCACACTTTCTGAAAATAAGGAGGTGGGATTATATCCACCCGTTAAATAGTTGCAAAGCAAATTTAACGGGGCTTGTCCCCGCTCTAAGGGGTGAGGCTTTCTAACGGGGTAAAATAATCAAATGTTTGAAAAATTCATACAAATTTGGAAAATAAGGGACCTGCGGGTAAAAATACTTTTTGTTTTGGCCATGCTGGTGATTTTTAGGTTGGCCGCCCATATTCCGATCCCGGGAGTAAATGTCGAGGCCTTAAAAGACGTTTTCGCCAGCAACCAAATTTTGGGCTTAATGAATATATTTTCCGGGGGCGGCATGCAGAATTTTTCTATCGTCATGATGGGCGTAGCTCCTTATATTACTTCCTCAATTATTTTTCAGCTTTTGGCCATGATTGTTCCGGCCCTGGAAGAAATGCAGAAAGAAGAATCCGGCCGGCAGAAAATAAATATGTGGACGCGTTGGCTGACTATACCTTTAGCTATCGCCCAGTCTTATGGCATGATTACGATTTTGCGCCGGTCTTCTTATAGTATTTTAGGCGATGTTAGCGCCTTTGACCTTTCCGCCATGATAATTACCATCACGGCCGGAACGATATTTTTAATGTGGATAGGTGAATTGATAACGGAAAAAAATATCGGCAACGGCATCTCTCTCCTTATATTTGCCGGCATTGTAGCTGATCTGCCCCGGATACTCCAGCAAACAATTGTTACTTTTGACCCTTCCCAGATGTTTATTCTTATCGGATTTGCCGTAATCGCTTTGGTTACCGTTATCGGCGTGGTTATAATCAATGAAGGCCAGAGGAATATCCCGGTCCAATATGCCCGCCAGGTAAGAGGAAATAGGATGTACGGGGGAACGAGCACCCATCTTCCGCTTCGGGTCAATATGGCCGGCGTTATCCCGATAATTTTTGCCATTTCTTTGGTTTTATTTCCATCGATGGTTGCCCAGTTCTTTATTCATGCCCGGACGGCCTGGATTGCCAGTTCGGCTGAATGGATTATCGGCGCTTTTCAAAATCAATTATTTTACGGCGTTCTGTATTTTATTTTGGTTTTTGGCTTTACTTATTTTTATACGGAAGTTATTTTCCATCCCACCCAGATTGCGGAAAATCTGCAGAAACAAGGCGGCTTTATCCCTGGCATCAGGCCGGGCAGCCACACCAGCCAATATTTAGCCAATACCACGCATAAAATTATTTTTGTCGGGGCTTTGTTTTTAGGAATTATCGCCATTCTGCCTTTAATTATGCGGTATTTTACCGGCATGCAGTCTTTGGCTATCGGCGGCACCAGCCTTTTGATTGTGGTTGCAGTTGTAATTGAAACCGTTAAGCAGATTGAAGCCCAGATGACAATGAGGGAATATGAAGGAATGTAGACAAAATCTAAAAACCAAAAAGGAAAAATTAAAAACATAGCCCCGCAAAGGGGTTTTTGGTTTTATTGAGGTTTATGATATAATAAAACAGTAAATATTTATTATAAAAATATGGGTAATTTTTTAGGGGAAGGTTCAATAAGAAAAGCTAGCAAAAGTATCTTTGGCTTTGGGAAAAGGGGAGCAGAAAACGGAGAAAAATTAGCTGACTTAGCCGGAAGCCATAGCAGCCGTAGAGTTAGTCTTGGGGAGGCAGATCGATTTTTACGGGAGAATAAAATTCAGCGGAGCAAAAGAACGGGGATAATAGGAGAACTTTCGGGCAAAAACAAAGAGAAAGGGCTTACGAAGGAGCAGATAGAGAAAAATATCCGAATCTCAAAGCGGATTACGGAATTGGGAGACGGAAAGACCGGATATGCTTCCGGCAAGGTTAGTTTTGGCAGCCGGGATATCGAAACCAGATCAAGAGTGGCTTTAGGCCAGGCTGGCGGAGGGGAAAAAGGAACAGCTGTCCGCCGGTTTGGTTTAGGAAGCAATTCTTCTGGTTTTGCCAGCCAAAAATCTAATAACCCTTCCGCGCCTTCTTCCCCGCCTCCTTCATCGCCCCGCCCAGGAATAGGCGGCGGAGGAATAAGGCCCGGGTTTTAATAGAATTTTAGAGCCGTTTAATTATTGGCAGAGATTATGATTACAATAAAAAGTAAGCAAGAAATTAGGATATTGCGGGAAGGTGGGAAAATTTTAGCTGAAATTTTAGCTAAAATAGCCAGACAGGCGAAACCGGGAATTACAACGGCTGATTTGGAAAAGATGGCCTGCGATTTAATCGGGGCGGCCGGCGGCCGGCCTTCTTTTAAGGGCTACCAATCTCTTTTGGACGACAAGCCATTTCCGACCGCTTTATGCGCTTCTATTAACGATGAAGTTGTCCATGCCCCGGCAATCCCGGCCAGAACTCTGGAAGACGGGGATATTATCGGGCTTGATTTAGGCATGGAATATCCATATAAAAAAAATAAGAATGGTTATTATACGGATATGGCGGTTACTTTGGGTGTGGGCAAAATAGATAAAGAAGCGGCCGAGCTGATTGCCGTGACCCGCGAATCTTTGGAGTTGGCCATAAAAAAAATAAAGCCGGGCAACACTATAAATGATATTGGCCGAACGGTTCAGCAATTTGCCGAAAGCAAAGGGTTTGCCGTGGTGCGGGAACTGGTCGGGCACGGAGTCGGTTATGATGTCCATGAAGAGCCGCGGGTGCCTAATTATGAAGTTCCGGAAAAAAGCCCGGAAAACGCTGTTTTAAAGCCCGGAATGGTGATTGCGGTTGAACCCATGGTTAATCGGGGCGGTTGGAAAGTAAAAACCGGCCCTGACGATTTTACAATTCTGACCGCGGACGGCAGCCTTTCTGCCCATTTTGAACATACGATCGCGGTAACGGAGGATGAATATTTGGTACTGACGGAGTTATAAAACTGAGAATTACGATTTAAGATTTAAGAATTATGGTAAGAGTTGAGAAAAAATATTTGGGCGTTGATTGGGGAGAGAAAAGAATTGGGTTAGCCTTGGGGGACAATGAAACGAAGCTGGCCACTCCCTATAAAACCGTTAAGGGTATAGATGAAATATTAAAAGTTGTGAAAGAGGAAAAGATTGATGTAGTTGTGGTCGGGAAACCCCTGAAGATGTCGAATATCGAATATCGTATATCGGATGAATTTTCAGATTTTTTAAGCTTGCTAAAGAAAGAATTAAAGATTCCGGTAGAAACGGCTGATGAAAGGTTATCTTCTAAAGCGGCTGACGCTTTGCCCGGGAATAAGAAGGAGAAATCAGGGCGGGATGAGATAGCGGCCATGGTGATTTTACAAAGTTATTTGGACAGGCATAACAGATACTAATATACGAATGGATACTAATGATACGAATAAATACGAATTTTTAATATTAGTATTTATTCGTATCATTAGTATTATTCCGAAAATGTTTAAAAATCACCAAAAGTATTCGTATCGATGGTTCACTAAAGGGTTTAAAAATAGATAAATGTTTTGAACTTATGGAAGAGACATATTGCACGAAAACTATAATTTTAAACAGAACGGATTTTCGGGAATATGACAGTCGGACAACCGTTTATAGTTTGGACAAAGGGAAATTGGAGTTAGTTGCCCGGGGTGTAAAAAAAATAAAATCAAAGTTAGCGGCCCATCTTGAGCCGTTTAATTTAGCGGAAATTATGGTGGTGCGCGGCCGGAAATTCGATTATATCGGCGCCGCGGCCAGCCGGAAATGCTTTCCAAACATAAAAGGGGATTTAGAAAAGTTAGCGGCGGCCGGGAAAGCGGTTAATGTATTTAATAAATTAGTGAAGGCGGAGGAAGCGGATAAAGGAACTTTTTCTCTGTTGGAAGAATTTTTGGGGTCCTTGGACAGCCGGGAATTGAAAATCGGCCATGATTTATGGGCCGGCTTTTTTACTTTAAAGCTGATGGCGCAATTGGGCTATAAGCCGGAATTATATAATTGTGTTGCCTGCAATAAGAAAATTACGTCCGGAGAAAATTTATTTGATTTAAGCCGGGGCGGTTTGATGGGTGGGGAATGCTTAAATAAGAAAGGCAATGGGGCTTTGGTAATTTCCGACAATGGAGTTAAATTATTAAGGGCGATAATTGATAATAATTTTACAAAGTTGAAGAATTTTAAAATAAGCGTTAAACTGGAAGAAGAGGTAAAAACAATAATTAGTTCTTTTTGCCAATATCATATTTAAAAGGAGGTGAGAAGAATGGGTCTGTCAAGTCTAAGGGATTCCAGACATCGTAATTGGCAGAATCAGGGCGAGGCAGAACGGAACACGGCAAGGGGCGTCTTGAGGAAAGGCTGCCAAGATCCGAATTCTCTTTTTCTCTCAGAACCCTTCAGGAGATGAAGCGCAGAGGGGAAGTAAATGTTGAACCAGCGAAGAAAGGCCGCCTTTCTTTGACATTAAAAGATCTTCACCTTAAGGTGATAACCGACAGAAATATCAGAAAAATAATCACAGTTTGTAAATTGTAGGCAGTTGGTTTTATGAATTAATGGGGCCAACTTTTTTATTAAAGCTTGGCAGAAATCATTATTTCTGCTAGAATGGATATTACTGTGGATAATATGAAATTTAGCTGCAAATATTACGAATTATGGCATTCAAATTAAAACAAGCGAATAATAATAACAATAACAATAATAACTCGACTTGATGGTTGGGGAGGTTAATTATGCGAGAATAGTAATAACCCGACCAAGAGCCGGGTTTTAAAATTTTCCCGGGTAGTTCAGCGGTAGAACGCCGCCCTGTTAAGGCGGATGTCGCTGGTTCGAATCCAGCCTCGGGAGCATCATTGAACGTTGCAAGGAATACTCCGAGCCCTGCTGGGGCTCGGAACGCGCCCCGCGGGCGCGAAAGGCAGTATTTACAAGGTTTTGCCACGCTGGCAAAAACTCCAAAATAACTTCACGCCCGCGTATTA
>JAQUPG010000013.1 GCA_028716725.1 Patescibacteria group bacterium
AATCGGCAATCGCCCGGGCCGGCCGGCTTATCGCACACCGTCGTCTTTTAAATATCGGAAAAGCTTGGAAGTGGAGAGGGGGAAAATAAAGAGATAAATTATTTAAGAAAAATAAAAAAGCCGCCTATGGATGTTGTGTCTAGCAATGGCGGCTTTTTGCGAAGAAGGAGTTATGCCATAATTCCCTTAGGAAGCCTCAATTGAGACAATACCCCATTTTCCCTGCGGGAGTTCAGTGGTCGTTTCGCTTTGCATTTTTTCGCGGGACCACAGAATCACGACCACGGACTTGGCCGGCGGTTTCGGGACGCCGGCCGAAAAATTCCCGATAGAAACCTTGGCGAAAAAGCCTTCGGGCGGTACGGGGACGATTAATGTATCCGGAAATTTTCCCCTTGTAGCTTTTCCGAAGTTCTCCCTTACCAATCTTGCCAGTTCCTCATCTGTCCCGGCAAAATGAGAACAGTGGCTTTTTTTCGTTTGGCGGAGCTGGGTAGTTTGGTGCAGGAAAATTTCGGGGCTAGCCGGAATAGGTTGGTCATCTTGGGGCATAATATATCTCCTTGTGGTTTGAATGTTATACCTTGAAAAGGACAGGAAAGATAAATAGGAAACAGATTTAACTGCGTTAATAAAATATCCTATTATATTTTTAGAATTTTGTCAAATAGAAAACAGTCCCGAATTCTCGGGACTGTTTTATTTATGAAAATTACATAAAGTTTCCCTGCAAGTGGTAATACGGCGGCCGGTTTTTATACCGCCTGATGGCCATTCTGATAATTTCTTCCAGGAAATCGGCGTAATTCATGTTGATGAATTCGGCTGCGCCCGGCACGCAGTCGCCGATATTGATTGAAGGGTTAGGGTTTAACTCCAGGACATAAGGGTTATTGTTTTTGTCCACCCGGACTTCCACCCGTCCGTAATCGTGGCAGTCCAGAATATTATAGGTATCAAGAGATATTTCCGTAATTAAAGATTCCAGTTTTTTGGGGATATTTTTGGCCGGCCTCTGCACCGTAATGCCTGTTTTATAAGCCGGATTGTCCGTCCATTTGGCGTCAAAAGGATAGATATGCCAATAGCCTTCCGGCATTTTGTCAAAAATAGAGCGCGACAAAGGCAGGACGCGCAAATCGTCTTCCTCGCTGCCCAAAATTGAAACATCATATTCGTCGCCGTCAATATATTCTTCTATCAAGGCCGGCTGGTCCATATCCTCGGTTATTTTTTTTATCTGCCTGTCCAGGCCCTCTTTGTTCGTGACCACGGAATCATTGGTTATGCCGATGGAATTATCGGAATTAGCCGGCTTGATAATAAGGGGATATTTTAAATCTTCGTCAATTTTATCTTCCAGACTGTAAGCGTAGTCCCATTTCGGCGTCGGGATGCCATGATAATTAAGCAATTTTTTTACCCGGATTTTATCTATGCATAAACCGAGGGTAAAGGGGTTGGAGCCGGTGTAGGGGATTTGCAGGGTGTCTAAAATGGCGGCCACGTGCGGCTCCAGTAAGCTTGAATTATTAATCCTTTCGCAGACATTAAAAACCAAATCGACGTTGCTTTTTCTTAAATCGTTAAAGGCTTTAGGCAGATTGTTAAAATCAAAAAAGGTAACTTTATAGCCTTTTTCTTTCAAAGTTTTCTCTATATTTCTTCCGACTGAAGTAAGGTCTGCTTCCACGGCCGCCTGCTCATCCTGGTAAATATTGCAGGCAACGCCGATATGAAGTTTGCGCTGGTCTTCAACTTTAAACCTTTTGATCCTTTCAATTTTAGCCATGCCTTTAAGCAAATCTTTATTCATGGCGGCGGAAGAAAAGCGGTTGCGGCGCAGAGTTTTTCCGATTGAAGAAGACGGGTCGAATTTTACCACTTCGTACCTTATGTATTTCAGGATGTCTTTTAAATTATCTTCGGCATCAAGGGGGTTATTCCCGGAAACGCTTACCCAGCCCAGATATTCATAGCCTTCGGGCGGGACCAGGATCGGATCGCCGATTTTTTTAAAAATATATAGTTCTTCCAGATGCTCATTTTTTTTAATATTTTCATCCACGTCAAGCTTAACCAAAATTCCGGAATAGTCGGGGATAAAGTCGTAGCTGATGAGGTATTTATAAGGTATATCCGGTTTTTTTATTCTTTCTATGTAGACGCCCAGGGCGATTTTTACTATATTTTCTATTAGATCAACCTGCCAGGCCTCTTTGGTAAAAGAATAAGTTTCATCTCCGCCCATGCGGAGGTTGGCTTCTATCGGCACCGGCCCGTCCTTGGTAACTTTGGCTTCAAAATGGATGCAGCCGTTCTGCACGCCCAGTTTCTCTAAAATCATTTCCGCCATTTCATTAAGAGCCTGCTGGTCGTTTTTGTGCAGGCGGGAGGGGATAGCCCATTGGGTTTCCACAAAGAAGGGCTCGTCGGTTTTGTAATTATCGACAATGGAAGAAAATTTTATTTTTCCGTTCTGGAGAATAATATTTATATCAACCTCTTCCCCGTCAATATATTCTTCTACCAATATATCAAGGCCGTCCGACAGCGCCGATTCCGTCGTGGTGGAAATATTTTTCTTTATGTAATTATAGGTTGCGGCCAGTTCTTCCTTATTTTCCACTTTAACGACAAAAGCGCTTGAGGAACCATAGGCCGGTTTTATTACTATGGGAAAATTAAAATTCTGGCCGACATAATCAAGGTCTTTGGATTTTATCAAGGCGTATCGGGGAGTCTTAATTTTATTTTCTTTGCAGAATTCCCGGAATAAATATTTATTTCTGGCTTTTTTGGCAATTTTAAAAGGAATGCCGATAAGGCCAAGCCGGTCTGAAATTTTGGCGGTCAGAAGAACATCATCCTCCCAAAAAGTGATCACGCCGTCGATTTTGACGGCCGGATTGGCGGACAAAAAAGATTCTAAAGCCTCAAGCGCCTGGCCATGATTATTAGTATCGGCTAAAACCCAATGGTCGATATAACCGTCCGCCCAATTTTTTTCCTTGTTCAGGGCGACCACGGTCAATCCCATTTTTTTCAATTTTTTTAAAATGAATTTTTTCTTTATGGAGCCGGTGTTGACCAAGAGGATGGTTTTACCCGGGAAACTTCCGTTTGGACTCATATTTTTTTTCTCCCCCCAAAATTTTTTAATGATTAAAAACAAAAAACGCTCTCACTGACTAAATTATAATTTTTTAATAAGCAATTGTCAATGACAAAGGGGAGATTTTTCTAGTTTTAAGCTTAATCTTTCAAACCCTTGACATATTTGTAGGGTGTGTTATTATGGGAATAATCAAATAATTTACCGCAGACAGCAGGCGAAGGATAAGACCTGCCGAGGTAAGAAGCCAATTTTTTGGTTTTTCATGTCTGTGGTTAAAACACAGATTTTTTATTTACTATGAATTAACTAATTATTATTTTGTCCTGAATGGAGCAAAAATAACGGGATCCTTCGACTCGCTTCGCTCACTCAGGATGACATTCGTCATATGCCAAAAAGCAGAGAACAAAAAAAGGAAATTTTAAGAGATTTGGCGGAAAAGGTGAAAAAAGCCAAATCCGTTGTTTTTGCCAAGTTCGACGGCCTGGGAGTCAAGGAAAATGAAAATCTTAGAAATAAGCTAAAAGAAGAAGGAAACGAATATTACGTAGCCAAAAAAACCTTGCTTGACTTAGCTTTTAAAGAAAAGGGGATTAAAGATTTAAATATAAGAAATCTTGAAGGGAAGGTGGCGGCGATTTTCGGCTATGAGGACGAAGTGGCGCCGGCTAAAATCACGGGTGAGTTTAAAAAAGGGACGCCGGACAAAATTAGCTTTATCGGCGGAATCTTGGAAAATAAATTTATTTCCGCGGAAACGGTAGAGACCCTATCTAATCTGCCGGGCAAGCAGGAATTATACGCTAAGATGGTCGGATCAATGAAAGCGCCTGTTAGCGGTTTCGTCCATGTCCTTTCCGGCAATCTGCGCGGTTTAGTCTGCGCCTTAAAGGCGATTGGTGAGAAAAAATAATTAATTTAATAAATAATTAAAATAATATTTTATGCCAGAAGAAACTAAAACAACCGCCCCGGCTGAAGCTGGCGCGGAAGAAAAAAAAGAAGTAATCGTCCCGGAGAAATTTAAATCTCTCGTGGAAGAAATTGAAAAAATGTCTGTCCTTGATTTAGCCGAATTGGTTAAAATCTTGGAAGACAAGTTCGGCGTTTCCGCCGCGGCCCCGGCCATGATGATGGCGGGTCCGGCAGCCGCCGCCGCTCCGGTTGAAGAAAAAACCAGCTTTGACGTTGAGTTGACCGAAGCCGGCGGCAACAAGATTGCCGTAATTAAGGCGGTTCGGGCTGTCACTGACATGGGCTTAAAGGACGCTAAAGATTTAGTTGACGGCGCTCCGAAAATGGTGAAAGAAGGCGTTAAAAAGGAAGACGCGGAAGCCATGAAAAAGGCTTTAGAAGAGGCTGGAGCCAAGGTCACATTAAAATAAAAAATCAAAAATAAAATATAAAAAAGACGGGGTTTACTCCCGTCTTTTTATATAGCAAGCGTCTAAAATAAAGTAATTTTATTTAGCTCGCGAACCGGATACACCTTATTAGGCGATGAGAATGAGCCGTTTTTCTAATTAGAGACTTGTAAATCCTTATCGATAACACAAGCTAAGCAAAATTGTTTTCCGAGAGTAGTTAACGAAATCTCTTTTCTATTAAAACTTAAAGTCCAACCTTCTTTAGCTTCAACCTGCTTTTTAATTGGATCTAGCGCCTTATCCGATTCTAGCTCCTCGTATAAACCCTCGGCAACAATATGTACCATTGGAGGAATTTCAAGCAAACCCAATCTACACAAATTATCTAAATAATTTGGTAAGAGCTGCTGATGTTCACACCCCGCCTTCTTGCCTATATGTGAAAAATTTCTGTACAAAATACGATATCCATCTTTTACATTTGCTCTAACATCAATAAGCGGTTTATCGCCACCAGTCGTAAAAAATTTTAAAACCCTTGCTTCGTCGGGTGACATGTTTTGAATTATTTGCACAAAGCCAGGATGAGCATTTTGCGCCGTTGCCGAGTCGATAGAGGTCGCAAGCAAATTAGCATAAAGCTCTCTTAGTGTTTCTTCATGAGCTGCAAATCTTAATGATTCTACGACAGGGCCAGCCACTAAAAGGTTCGGAGTCACAATTCTTTCTGGAGGAACATTTTTTAACTTATCTGTAAGTTTTGCAGAGAGAAAAACACTTATTTTTTCATAACCCCATACTAAAGCGCTCACGGGAGCTAATGCGATATTGATTGTTTTAGTTATAGTTTCTAAACCCTTGCCGATTTGCTTAGCGGCAGGTTGAAGTGCATCCTGATAAACGGGCACGGCTTTAACTATACCTTCGACTGCTTTTGCAGCTTGTGTAATTTTGTCATCATCACTCATATAGTTTAGTTATTAAGTGCATTAATTTCTCATAAGAAGTTATATGCATGAATTTATTTTATTTTTCAAAATGCGTGGCATCAATGGCAAAAACCTTAGTTCCGTCCAGAAAATATATCTTTTTCGCGGTTTCATCAACGTCAAAATCTTTTAAATCATTAAGTCCATTAAATTGGTACTGGCTTAAGAATTGTCCGGTTTTGTTAAAAATTACAAGGCGTTTGGTTGCCGGCTCTAAAATATAGATATATTCCAAATCCTGCGAAACGATAATTTTAGTGGCGGCCGTAAGAGGCGGGTCAATCGGTTTCAAGGAGAAATCCTGCTTTTCGCCTTTTAAATATTTAGAGACGCCGCCGTCGGAATTTAAAACGTAAATTTGGCCGTCAATGGAAAAACTTACGGCTTGCGAGAAATCCGCTTTATCTCTCATCCATTTTTCTCCGGCAGAAAAACCGGCTTCGGCTTTGCGGTAACGGTAAATCTGCCCGCTTGATTTTTCTAAGAGATAAAGCAGGTTATTATAGCCGGCAGCGGCAATAATATTTTCCCGGCCGGCGGGCAGGCCAATGGTTAAATTGGAAATTTCTTCGGTTTCCGTATTGAGCTGGATTATGGAATTATCATTGAGATAATAAATTTTTTTATTTTTATCAAGGACAGGGGAGTTGAGGGCTTTTATCGGTTGGTTAAGGGCGGCCACGGCCGTGACAAGATTTTTAGATAAATCCAGAGTGTAAACCGTTTTCTGCTTCCCGTCGCCGGCGTAAATTTTATTGCCCGCTAAAATTATATTGGCGACTTCGGCTCCTTTGTTGAGATTGGCAAAATCAGCCATCGGCGCCCCGGTTTCCACGGCGACAACATGCCTTATTTTTTCCAGCTGCTGGTTATTCTTTTCAATAATTTTTCCGTAATATTCTTTTTGCGCGTCCGTTTCCTGGGGGAGCTTCTCAATCAGCCCTTTTAGCTCATCAAGAATAGTTTTCGCCCCGTCTTCGTTATTGTAGAGAAGATGGGCGTCAACCTGGTTTTGTTTCTGCTCAACCGTTTTTATCAGGCCGTCTAAGGCGATTTTTTCCGCTTCCATTTTATTTTTTACGCCGGTTGCCGACAGGCTGATGATAAACAGCAAGAGGCAGACGGCGGCGGCAAAAAGAAGGATTTTATTCCTCTTATTCAGGCCTTTGACCCAAGAATAAACCTGTTGGCCTTTGGCTTCTAAATTTTGTTTGCTTGACCTTATTTTGGCAATAATTTTACCTATTAAGATTTTTGCCTGCTCTCTGCTGGTAAAGGCGCGGAAAAGGTAGATAATAAAATTAAGGAGGTTAGCCAGAATATCCCGGCCGAGGAGGATTATCTTTTTGCCAAAAATCCAGGTTTGTTTTTTCTTAAAAAATATTTTGTCCTTTATCAAAAAGGTTTTCTTGCTTCTGTCGGCGGCATTGGGAGTTTTTATCTTGGCCGCAACCAGCCCCGGAATTTTAAGCCATTTTTTAAAGTTTATAAAGCCGGACGGCATAAGAAGTTTTTCCGTCTTCTCTTCCGTGGAGTTCAGGCGGCTGATTGAAGTTTCAACTGAAACTTCCGCGGTCGGCTCTTTTTCCGCTACCACCTTTAAGCCCGTCGTGTTTTTTACGAGAATGCCCAAAAAAGAAACATAAGCGTTAATGCCGCCCAGAATATTTTTTATCTGGGCAATGGCGCCGGCCGGAGGCAGTTTCGTTATAGTGTCAATCAGCTGTTTGCTTGAGAGATATTCGGGCAGAGTCTCATTGGTGAATAAGAAATAACCGCCGGTCGGGATTGTTCCGCTTACGATATTGGAGAATAATTTTACGGCCCCGCCCCCCTTGGCTATGGCCTTTTTGTTTTTCCCGTTGCCGGCCGGAGTTTGGGCTTTGCTGCTTTGGCTTAAGTCAGCGATTTTATAGCTTAATTCCGGCTTGGGGCCGGTGACGCTTCTTATCTTTCCGGGCGCCGCCGTCGGCTCTTCCCGGTGCTTATAAATAAGCAGGCAGCGGTTTTTCCCGAGATTGGAAAAATGCAGTTCATTTTCATAAACTATGCCGGCCGTTATATTAAAATCCGCCAGCGGGATATTTATTTTTTCCCTGGCCAGAAACTCAACCAGTTCCTTGTTGGTTTTAGCCAAAGCGGTTTCAAAAATATGCTCTACCTTAAGCGTGCTTATTCTTTCCCGCAGGATTATTTTTTCGTTCTGGTAGTAATTATGGTTTAAGGTGTTAACTAAAAAATTAATGATTTTTAAGGCCTCGCTCCTCCGGGAATTAATTTCAACCAGGGCGAAAAGTTTCCCGGCCAGAGCCTCTTTATTGGCATCGGGCTGGGCGATAAAAACTTCACTGGTTGAGCTGGGATTTTGGGCCGAACTTAATATTAGAGAAATTATTTTATAATACATAACTTTTAATAATCAATAACCAATAATCAAATTACAAATAATATTTAATAACGAAATTTCAATAACCAAACTGTTTGATTATTGGTTATTGAATATTGGGATTTATTTGATTATTGTTTCCTGGTTATTGGTTATTCCCGCTAGAGCAGTTGACTTATACCTTTTTATATTATACTATAAATTCATAATTTAAGTAAGGTATAAGACATTTATGCTGGGGAAATTATTCGGTTCAAACACCAGGGTAAAAATTTTAAAGTTATTTTTGCTCCATCCCGAAGAGAAATATTATATCAGGCAGCTGGCCCGTGATTTAAAGTTGCAGGTTAATTCTGTCCGGAGGGAACTGGAAAATCTCGAGGAATTCGGTTTGTTGATTTCTAACACCGGAATCGGGGAGGAAAATATTAGAGAGCAGTCCCTTGAAGAAAAAAAGAATTTAGAAAAATTATTGCGGGGGGAAATAGTAAACGTGGCTCCGAAAAAGGTTGAAGTAGCCAGCTTAAGCGGCGGAGAAAAGAAATATTATAAGGCCAATAAAAATTTCGTTTTATTTGAAGAGATAAAAGCTTTAATCGTGAAGTCCCAAGTTTTGTATGAAAAAGATTTTATTAAGAAGCTTAATAAGCTGGGCAGCCCGAAACTTTTTATTTTAACCGGAGTTTTTATTAACAGCCACCATTCGCCGACGGACATGCTTATTGTCGGCCGGATAAATAAGGACAGGTTGGCTAGAGTGGTAAAGGAGCTGGAAAAAGAAATGGGCCGGCAGATTAATTATACCCTGATGGATACGAAAGAGTTTAAATACCGCAAAGACATAACAGATGTTTTTCTTTATAGCATCCTGGAAGGAAGCAAGATAGTAGTCGTTGATGAAATAGGCATAAGCTAGGACAGGTATTATTGATTTTTCATAAATTCCGCTATTTTTATAGCGGTTTTTTATTATTTATTTCACCTATTGACATAAAATGATAAATATGCTAATATCTTAAGTTAAATATTAATTAATGAAAAAGCCTATTTTTTTAAGTATTTTTAATAATTTTGGGCAGTCAAACCTGGATAATTAAGAATTATTTAAGTTTGAAGGCCTGAATTTTTTCCGCGAATGCGGAACTGCCCGTAATCGGAGCAGAATATTAAGGGCCAGTACTTTGACAATTGAAAAAAATAATTAGCCAAGTTGGCTAAAACGTGGCTAGAGCCACAGAACCTCCAGAGAGGAAGGAGCAACAAATGTTAAGGACAATCACAGTACTCGTCGTCGCAGCCGTGATTATTTTCTCGGCGCCCTGCTTTGCGCAGGGGATAGTGGCAGCAGGAGATTCTGCTTTTGCCGCTCTTGCAGCCTTACAAGAAGATGCCCAGGTGATAAAAAAATCAACCGCTCGTATTGAGCAGGATATTCAGGGGTTGAAAGATACCCAGGTCGAAACGCAGAAAAAACTCGGCCAGATTGAAAAGTCCGGCCAGGAGAGTCTGCGTAAAGTCGAGGAGAAGATCAACGACTCCAAAACCGAAATCCAGAAAAATTTGAGCCAGGCGCTCGGAGACAGCCTGCGCAGAGTTAAGGAAAACCTTGGTCGCGAGATTAAGGATTCCGAAACCAAAACGCAGGAAAAGCTCGGCGAAATTAGCGGTGGCGTGAAAAAGATTTTTTATCTGATAATCGCGCTCGCCATTGTTTCCGTTCTGGTGATCGTCGTTATTTCGGTGCAGAAGCGCCGGGACAAAAATATCTGGTTAACCGTCGAAGTCGAAATTGGCAGTGAAAAAAAGACTTTTAAGGTCCTTACCGGATATTCCCCCCGCACTGGAGTTTATACTTCTCCGTTCACAACATCTGGAGAGAAAAACGGAAAGAGGGGAGCGATAGACAGAAACACTGAAGACGCTATGGTCAAACATTACAGGAGTGCTATAAAAAAAGCTTTGGAAAATCCGAAATCAGATTTCGCAGTTCAAATGAAAACCCTTCTTAGGGGAGGAAAGATTAAAGAAATCAGGTGATTTCTTTGGAAGCAAATCTGTAAAATCGACATACAAACAATCACTCGGGAAGGGGTTGGTCAGAAAGCCAGCCCCTTCAAAATCCGAAAGGAGTAGCATCATGAAGAAGTATGGAATTCCCATCGCGATATTGGTCCTCGCGGCCATTGTCGTTGGTATTCTTTACGGCCCCGATTTTTTCAAGAGTTCGGCTGCCGAGATCGCCGAGCTTGAAGTCGCGGGTCAGAAAGGCGAGATATCGCAGGCGACAAACGAAGTTGGTGTCACCGTGCCTTACGGCACAGACTTGACTGCGGTGAATCCGACTATAACGGTATCTCCCAAAGCAAGTATTTCCCCGGCTTCCGGCAAAAAAGTTAACTTATCCAACGGGTCGGTAACCTATAAGGTCATAGCCGAGAATGGAAAGGTCAAGAGAGACTGGACCGTAACCGTGAATACGGCACCGAACACGGCAACCGAAATTACCGGCTTCAGTTTCCCCGGCATGGAGAAATGGTCTACCCAGCCGGACGGGAATACCGTAACAATCAATGCCGTTGCCCAATACGGAACCGACATCAATGACCTGGCCCCAATCTTTGAAATATCCGAAGGGGCGACCGTCGAACCGGGCAGGAATACGAAGCATGATTTTTCCAAACCGGTAGTCTATACGGTTACGGCAGAAGACCGGGAAACCGCCCAGGAATGGACGGTAAAAGTATCCCTGGCCGAACCGAGCAAGAAGATCGAGATCACAGAAGTTATTCTCGGCGGGAAATCGGCTGACATCGATACTACGAAGCATACGGTCCGGGTTCAAGTCGCGGACGACATCAAACTCGACTCCGTTGCTCTTTCAAAGCTGGAAGGAAACTTCGGGAAAATCGAGCCCGGGTTAAAACCCGGAGATAAACTCGATTTCACCAAGGGAGCCAAGACGTATGTCTTCTCCCCCGAAGATACGAAGGTGAAAGCCGCCGAAAAATGGACGTTCATCGCTTATCACCCGGTAGCCGAGGCGGATTCAGCCGATGTCGCTATCGGAAAGGGTGAAGGCGTGGAACATGCCCTTATCCGCCAAATCAAGGAGAATCCGGTCTATTGGGGTTATACCGGAGCTTTGACCGATTCCGCTTCTGTAAAGAAGTGGGTCGGCAATGAGGCCCACAAGCTCGCCATTCTGACCGGTTATGTCGGTTCAAAGGCCGATAGTTCAAAGGCCGGTTGGGAAGTTCGGGTGGCAAAGGTCGGAACGGTTTACGAGTTGGGGAAAGATAACGACGGGAAGACCGTTATCAAAGAATATCCCGACTTCAAATCCTACAAAGATTCGAACATCGAACCGATCGAAACCAACGTGGCGGCGCCTTCTTTGAAAGACGCCGTATTCGCCAGTGTTGACAAGGATGTTGCGGGGCCGCATGTCCAGGGGTATGAATATATCTTTACGCCCTCAACTTGCGCGCCTCCTTGTTCGCCCAAAATCATACCGGTTTCCTTCAACGATCTGCCCGACATGCCGATTTTCCCGGCGGATGAATGAGAGGCAGACCCTGAAAAACAAGAAAAAACTTCTTATCGACTTTGTCCTTTAACAAGATAACTTGCTTCATAACTTAACGCCACTTTTTTGCCGGCAAAGATCCCTAGAGGGATTTGTTTATTAGTTAGAGCTAATAGACCGCTATTGCGACCAGGTAAAAAAGCAGGATAAGTTAGAAGAAGCAAAATATCTTGTTGGGGAAAGTAAGACCGTTTTTTCTGCAAAAAGGAATAAATTTGATATAGATTGCAACTGACAGAAAATATCAATTCACGGAGGAAAGAGAACATGAAGAGAATCACTGCGGTTCTTCTGGCCATTATCGTGGCCGTCACTTTCTCGAGCTTGACCGGCTGCGGAACCAAGCCGCCGGTCCGGGCGACGAGACCGATCGTTGATAGGCCGGTCGTTCAGAAACCGGTTGTTTCCGAACCGGTTACTCCCGAGCCGAAAGAAAAACCGTCTTTCCGGATCGAGAGTGTTATAACCGGCGAGCGGAAGGTTATTGTCGCTTTCCCGATAACGGAAGCGGCGATGGAAGATTCCTCGCTCGTGGTATATTCCAGATCCTATATCTACGCGGACAATAACTGGAAACCCCAGGAAAGCCCCAGCGGCTACAAGGTCGCCGAGGCCGTCATGGATTATCCGTATATCCGCGGGTACATAATCCTGCCCTTCGCAAAGTATCTGACCAACAGCGACTGGTATGCGGTAAGGGTCTGGGTGAAAACGGCAGCCGGAACAGGGCTTGCCGTACAGCCCGACAGTCCCTACTACCGGGAGAACGAAGCCGGCGTTGGCGGGTATCAGTTCTACGTCAATATGACAACGGGCGAGAATCACCCCGTCAAACGCGAATAGTTTGTACATTATATAACGAAGCCGTGTGTTGTGTGTTTTATCCACAACCGCGGCTTCTTTTTTTTGCTACAAATGCCTCGAATTATGGCATCCGAATTAAAATATTAATAACATTGACAGAAATTAAAAAATTTGTTAAAGTTTTTTATCAAATTGTTTTGTCCTTTCTCAACTGAATATAACAATCTAAGCGGAGGATAAGAAGATGAAAAGTTTTGTTATACTTGCGGCGGCAGTTCTGTCCTTGCTCGTTTCCGCTGCCTATGGCCGGGCAGAAGACAACCTTAATCTTGAGGTCTCTGACGTCATGGCCGGAATGAACTATTACGAGGAAACGGAAAAAGCCCATGAAGCCAGCGGTTATTATAGCTGGCTAAAGGCAAGATATCGGCCTTTCTGGCTGGTGGGACAGGAAACCGAAATCGGTTTCGGAATTTTCGCCCAAGGGGAATATCCTTTCGGCTCGTCAAAAGGCGCAGATTACAAAAATCTGCAAGCGAGCGGCGGCCTTAATTTTTTCTGGAGGCGGCCGGGCTTTATCGGCGACTTGGATCTTGGAGCCGGTCGGCTGATTTGGGCAAAAGTCAAAAAAGATCTGTACGAAAGCGAGCAGAAAGAAAATATAATGCTGGCTTCCGCCTATTTTGGCTTTGACAGCCGGCGTTTGGAAGGAAACTCTTTCCTGCCCAAGACCGCTTTTAACCTTTCCTTGTCAGTTCCTTTTGACCAGTCTTCGGAAAGGGAATACGGCGGCCATGCGCTTGCTCCTATGATTTATAACAACCGTAGGTGGGAAGTTTCGCTTTTGCAGGAGATCGTTGATTTTCGTTCCGGCGGCTGGCGAATAACTCCGGGAATCGGGGGCAGTTACGGCCGGGAAAGCGACCCGCAAAAGAATTTTTACAAAGCCGGGCCGACCCTTTCCTTTTACCGCGACCGCAACCTTTTCCGCTTCTCGGTAAATTACCAGGAACAACTGGCCGGAAATAAAGACCGGTGGTATGCCAAGGTATTTTATTGGCGCCATCTCGAATAAGGAGGAAGTCGTGAAAAAATATTTTCGGCAAGTTGAAATCGGGCTGTTGTTTTTGCCTCTCGCGGTTTTGTTAAACTGCGCCGCGGTCGTGAGAATGCCGTTGCCGAAGAAAATTCCCGCGGATTTTATCAGGTCAGACGCGGTTCTTTTCTATAACGGTTTTGAGCAGGCGCCGCTTGGTTATTATGAAAAGTGGCGGCTAGCTTGGGACTGGGGAGACAGCGTCTATATCAAAGACGGCGTGGCGGGAGGCCGGACAACGATCGTCCAAGACAAAGACAAGAACCGCGGCAAGGTTCTGTGCGTGCTTTATCCGGAGGGGACTTTCGGCCCTAAGGAAAACGGTGCCCAGTGGCTCCTGAAATTAGGAGCACAGTATGAAGAGCTTTATTGCTCTTACTGGGTGAAGTTTCCTTACGGGTTTGAATTCGTTAAGGGCGGAAAGTTGCCCGGGTTAGTCGGCGGAGAGGCCAATACCGGCGGACAAAAGCCGAACGGCAAAGACGGCTGGAGCGCCCGCATAATGTGGCAGAAGGGTGGCGCAATCCGGCAATATGTCTATCATGTTGCCCAAAAGGATCCGCTTTATGGCGACGGCCGGCCCTGGCAGGAAGAAGGGGAGAATTGCCTTTTTACCCAAGGCCAGTGGCATCACGTCGAGAATTACGTGAAGATGAATACTCTGGGCAAGAGTAACGGGGTTATCATCTCTTGGCTTGACGGCCGGCTGGTAATGGACGAGGAGGATTTCCGGTTCCGGGATATTCCCGAGATCGGCATTGACGCTTTTTACTTCTCCACTTTTTTCGGAGGAGCGGACGAAACCTGGGCCGCGGCCAAGAGGGAATATATATATTTTGACGATTTCGTCATTTCCCGAGTTCCAGTTCACGGGTTGATAAGGATGAACAGATAATGATAGTAAATAAGAGGCAGGCAAATCACTTGCCTCTTTTCTTTTTTAATTTTTTGGGGCTCTAGGGCAAATAGATGCTATAATTACGAATGGGGTTGACAAGCCAGAAAAACTGTGGTATGGTTTTCTATTAAAAAATTTTAAAGATAAAAGCTTTAAAAAATGAGAGCGTTGAATAATTATGAAACGCTCTCATCCCGAGCATAGCGAGGGATCTCTTATTCTTTAAATATAAGATTTTCGTTATGATTAGAACGAGATTTTATAATTATTTAACAGTCTAAAAATATGGAATTTAGCGAGTTTTTCAATTTAATAAGGAAAAGAAAGCAAATAATTTTATTGGCGGTCTTTTTGTTTTTGTTAATCTCCTTAGCCCTTACTTTTATTTCCCCGCTGGAATACCGGGCCACCACTAAATTATTAATAACGCAAAACAATAATTTAGGGGACGCTTACAGCCTTTCCCGCTCCAACCAGTTTTTAAGCACGGTTTTATCGGAAGTGGTTTATTCCAGTTCATTTTTCGAGCAGGTTCTCGGGGCCGGTTTTAATATTGACCAAACTATATTTTCCGCAGACCAGAATAAAAATATGAAAAAATGGCGCCAGTTGGTTTCGGCCAAGCCGATTAGCGACACGGGCATGATTGTCATAAATACTTATAACGAGGATAAATACCAGGCCAGCCAGATTAACCAAGCCGTCGCTTATATTTTACAGACTAAAAACAGCCTTTACCACGGTTTGGGCGATAAAGTTTCCGTAAAGGTTATTGATAAAACGATTGTTTCCAATTGGCCGGTTAGGCCGAATGTTATTTTAAACATAGCTTTAGGAATTGTCTCCGGCTTGCTGGTTGGTTTTTGTTTTGTTTATTTGTATCCGGAGAAAAAATTCAGATTAAAGAAAGAGGCGAAACCGGCGCCTCGCCTTGAAAAAAATTATGAGCCGATAAAATTAGTGAGCAATCGGCCGGTTTCCCAAAATTTTTCCCGGGAAACAAAAAGAGATTTTTTGAACATGAAACCGGAGGCGGCGGAAAAAGAACCGGAATTGCCGATTGAGGAGGAGAAGGATATTGATTCTTTTACCGGCGATATCAGGAATTTATTTTAAAGGTTTATGGAAAAGAAAAGCAAATTAACTATTTTAGTCCCGGCTTATAACGTCGCCAAAATTTTAAAGCGCTGCCTTAAATCAGCTGATTGGGCGGACGAGATTTTAGTGGTTGATTCTTTCAGCCAGGACGGGACAGTAGCGATCGCCCGGGAAATGGGAGCGAGAGTTATCCGGCATGAATATATTTACAGCGCCAAACAAAAAAACTGGGCGATTCCCCAGGCGAAAAATAAGTGGATTTTATTATTGGATAGCGACGAAGTTATAACCGCTAGCTTGCGGGAGGAAATTGTAAAACTCTTGGCGAGCAAAGATCTAGATAACTATGACGGTTTCGGCATTCCCCGGCCCCATTATTTTTTAGGCCGCTTCTTGCGCTGGGGCGGGCGTTATCCTCTTTATAATATCCGGCTTTTTAAAAAATCCTGCCGTTATGAAGACCGGGATGTCCACGCCCATATAATCCTGCCCAAGAATAAGGTTAAGAATTTAACCGGCGATATTCTCCATTACAGTGATCCGACTTTAAGCCATTTTTTTGAAAAGTTTAACCGCTATACCACTTATCAGGCCAACTATATGATGAAATTTGCCGAAAGAAAGAATAAAATAGAATGGAAAAAATTTTTTACTTATTATATTTATACCAAGTCGGTCATAAAAGATTATTGGTATTTTCTGCCCCTGACTCCGGTTTTGCGCTTTATTTATATGTATTTATTCCGGTTCGGGTTTTTAGACGGCCGGCACGGGTTTTTAATAGCGGTTCTTTATTCTTTCCAGGATTATGTTTCTAAAACCAAGTATCTGGAATTAAGGGGCCGGAAACCGGCTTTTAGGTTCCTGATGCAGAATTTTGTAAAAAGTTTGGTGGCGAGGAACGGCCGGCAGCCGAAGATTATTGACCGGCTAGAGATTATAGGAAATGAAAAAATTAGATAATTAGAATAAAAGATAAGGGCAGTAAATAGGGCCCTTATTTTTTTAAACTAAAGAGACTGCCTAAGACGGCCCAGACTATAATCTGCGTGGCGATTTCCCGGGAAACGGATTCAAAAAAGCTGGCCAGAATTAAAGACAGGAGCAGGGCCAGGACACCAAAAGCCAAAGTTTTAAAATTTATTTCTATCTCTTGGCCGAAGGCATTTATTTTTATATTCCCATCAGGCAGGGAAAGGAAAGTCCGGCCGGCATAGTAGATAGCGCCGATCGTGTAGCTTAAGAAGAAGACGGCGCCGAGAAAGCCAAGTTCAAGGCCGTAAAGAAAAAAATCGCTGTGGGGCAAGGAAGTGCCGCCGCGCCAATTTTTTGCGTTTTCAATTACCATTTCCGAAGTCCCGATGCCATGGCCGAAAATCGGTTTTTTCATAATCTCTTCCCAGGAAACCCGCCAGATATTTTTTCTGGCTATCCAGGAATTAAAAAAAGAACTGGCAAACGTTTCCGTAACCCGCGACCTGATGCTTTCGAAGATTGCTAAAATGAAAAAGGCCAGAGGCGCTAAGACCGCCAGGAAAATTAAAAGGTAGCGGGCGAGAACCGTAAAAATGAGAAGAAATAAAACAAGGCAGGCCCAGGAGACGCGGGAGTAAGTCAAAATAAGAATAACGGCCATGGCGGCCGCGAAGAGAAAAAGAAAAAAATTATTTTTTAAACCCTTGTTTTTTTTGGCGAGAAAATAAGAAAAGGTGAGGCCGAGGATGATAAATAGGTATAAGCCGAATAAATTGGGGTGGACAAAGGGGCCGGTGATCCTAGCTAGGCTTGAATCCGGCTCAAAGAAATACGCGCCCGTAGCAATTTGCCAAACGGCGATCGCCAGAGGCGCGAGGGCGGAAATGAGAGAGGCCAGAATTATCTTTATCAGGCCCTGATGGTTAGAAAAATAACTATAGGTTATAATATAAATAGCCAGAGGAGCCAAGGAGTAAACCAGGCCGGACAAGGAAGCGCTTAGATTTTCCGACCAGGCCATTGAAATAATAAGAAAAATCGAGTATAATAGCAGGATAAATTTTAAAGGCAGAGTTTTGACTTTCGGCCATTGCCAGAAGACAGCCATTATGCCGAGGAGTATCAGAAAAGAGCAGATGATCGCCGTAAGGTTAATGGGCAGATTATAATACTTCAGGGAAGGAAAATATTTGGCAACATCCAGTTTAAAGTTGTTTAGTTTTAAAAATGTCGGCAAAGCTATAATCAAGAGTATAATTAATTTTTCCAGGCTGAAAAAGCCGACGACCAGCAAAATTATAAAAAATAAAGAAGCAACAACAAAAAACCAGTCGTTTTGCCAATCCAGGCCGGGAAGGGCCAAAAACAGAAAAAATACAGACAGTAGCAGCAAAGAGAAGAAAAATATTTTTATTTTTTTTTCCATGAGAGCTAACTTTTAAAATTTACGTGCCCCGTTAGAAATAAATTTCTAATGGGAAAAAAATATTTAAAAACAGGTTGAAATATTATTATGAACCCCGTTAGAAATTTTACCAGAAATAAACGGGTAAAAAATAAAGTATTAAAAAATCAATTAGCATATTATTATGAAGAAAGAAAGTAACAAGATTTCTAACGGGGTGAACGAAAAAAGTAATAAAATTTCTAACATGGTGAAAAAAATATTTATAATCTGGGGCCGGGAAGCGGAGCTTAGCCGCTATTTAGCCGAAGGTTTAGGCGCCGAATTAAAGCAGGTTTATATAAAAAAATGGGGGAAAGTAAAATTGCCGGCTTTAATCCGCTACGGCCTTCAGGGCTTTAAAACTTTATTTATTTTAGCCGCCCAAAAGCCGGAAACGGTGATTGTCCAAAATCCGCCGATTTTTGCCGCTTTAGTTTGCTATTTTTATTGTACTATAGCCGGAGCGAAATTAGCAATAGATTCGCACACGGCGGCCTTCCTGGACAGAAAGTGGATTTTTTTCCATTGGCTTTTTAAATTTGCTGCTAAACGGGCTGTTTTAAATACCTGCCATAATTTTAAAAATCTGGCTGTCTTAAAAAAATGGGGGATTAAAGAAGCGATGGTAATCCAGTTTTATAATCCGGTTTATAAAGAAGAAGAATTAAGGCAAGAGATGAAGGATAAAGAAATTTCAGAATTGGTAAAAAAATCCCGGCTGCCGATTATGATGGTTAACCGCTTCGCGGGTGACGACGACTGGCCGACGGTTTTAGCTGCGGCCGCTTTATTGCCGGAAGCCAATTTTTTTATTACTGGCAATCCGCCCTCTTCTTTGAAAGAAAAATTGCCGGCTAACGTCTGCCTTACCGGTTATTTGCCGCATGGAGAATTTATGAAGCTAATGTGGCGTTGCCGGCTTATCCTCGCTTTTACCTTAAGGCCAGATACGGTCCTTTGGTCAGTCAGGGAAATTATGGCTTTAGCTAAGCCGTTTATTACGACCGACTCCGAAATTTTAAGGCATTATTTCGGCGAGGTGGCTTTATTTACAAAATCCGACCCGGGGCAGTTAAAAGAAAGAATTCTTTCGGCCCTGAAGGAAGAAGGCCGGATTAAAGAAAAAATAAAAATTTTTTTAGAAAAAGATAAGGAAAGGTGGAAAAAAGAAATTTCTCTTGCTAATAAAATTTTAAATAATAAAAAGTAAGGGTAAGCCGTCTTTTTTCGTAAAGAGGCGGGCTGACCAGGGGAAACCTATGATTATTTTAAAAGAGTACCTTTTTACTTTTGGCTGGGCTTTAGTCGGCTCTTTGTCTATGGCGATTGCTTTAGCCATTATGCTTCGGGTATTTAGTTGGCTGACGCCGATTAACGAATGGGAAGAAATAAAAAAAGGCAATGTCGGGGTAGCGATTGTTATCGCTTCGGTTATTATCAGCGCGGCGATTGTTATCGGCAATACGATTATCTAAAGATTGTTTAGGTTAAGGAGGCAAGATTAATAAATATGAAAAAAATAATATTAATTTTGCTATTTGTAATAATATTACTTTTAGGCTTGGTTTTTATCGCCCAAGAGGCGCAGGCCGGCCTTTTGGATTTTTTTTATAAGACTAAAGAAAAATTAACTATTTCCGGCAACCAATTGTTTTTCGCCGGAGGGCCGATAACTTTAAGAGGCGTGGCCGTCGGCGACCCCTATTCGCGGCAAACTACCTATAGAAGGACAACCAGCGATTACATAACAATAAGCAAAGACTGGCGGGCCAATGTTGTCCGCTTGTCAATCCACCCCAGTTACCAGAAAGAAGAAAAAAGGGTTAAAAAAATCCTGGCGGATGAAGTGGCCGCCGCCCGGGAAAATAATTTATTTGTCATTATAGACTACCACGTCATCGGCTTTCCTAACGGCTGGTATAAGTCCTGGCCGGAAGGAGAGGCCCAAGGTTATTCTTACGACAGCAGCTTTAAGGTCGCTATGGATTTCTGGAAATCTATAGCCGTCGAGTACCGCGACGACCAGGGAGTGATTTTTGAATTGTGGAATGAGCCGGCGGACCAAAAGACGAGGGCCTGGGAAGACATAAAGCCTTATTGGGAGCGCCTTTATGGTTTAATCAGGAGCCAGGGCGCAGCCAATATAATTATTGCTCCGGGCGTATATTGGACTTATGATTTAAGGGGAATAAAAGATGACCCTCTGCCCGGGGAAAATATCGGTTATGCCTGGCATAATTATCCTTTCTCCGGCCAATATTTAAAATGGTCGCAGGCTCTGGATAATTTAAATAAATATTATCCGGTTTTTGTGACGGAATGGGGATTTAGCGCCGATCCGGCTAAAAGGCATTATGCTAAGTTAGAAGATTACGGCACGCCTTTTAAAAAATATTTAATTGACGAGGGCTTGAATTTTACCGCCTGGTGCTGGCATAATCCCTGGGATCCGAGAATGTTTGAAAGTAACTGGGTGGATTTAACCCCTTATGGAAAATTTGTGAAAGATTTTCTTCTTGGCGTTGAAGCGAGTGAAGAATTCAGCGAAGAAATAAATAATTTCATAAAAAACGGGGCTGATGACAATTCCCGCCGCCTGGGGGAGGGGGAGAGGCGGGCCGTGGTTTATTCTTTTAAAATGGCTTTCTCCCGCAATCCGGAAACGAGCCAGGATTTTTCTGATATTATAAAAATTGTTAACGGCCGCTGGCCGTCGCAGAAAAGCCAGGTAGCCGAGAATCAGGCTAAAAATAATTTTAAAAAAATATATAGGCGCGAGGCGGACATGGGTAATAAGAATGACGAGGCGGCGATAACGGTTATGGCTTACGGCCTGCGCCAAAGGGCGGAGAACAGGAATCTTGATAGCGAGAAGCAGGGGATAAAAATTTTTAAAAATATTTTTGGCCGGCTGCCGCAGACGACCGAGGACTGGAATATTATGCAGGCCATAACTTATTCCGGGGCGAAGAGGTAAAAGTCAAATCCCCCAGCCCCCTTTATCAAGGGGGTGGAAAAAGATAAAAAAAGACCGGAGAGGGAAATCCTTCTCCGGTTTTTGTAATATGAAATAATCATTTCTTGGCTGAAGCCGCCGCAGCTAAAGCCCGTTTCAAGACTTTGCTGTCGGTTTGGCCGTTGCGGCATTGGTCTAAAGCGAAGAGATACATCTCTATCGCTTTTTTGGTTTGCGGCCCCAGAATGCCGTCAACCATAATTTCCAGGCCGCAGATTTTTGTCCCGTCGGCTCGGGCATCAGCCTGGAATTCCCAGACTGCCAGATAGCAGAAATAACCGAGCCGGTTCAGTTTCACTTCCCAGTACTTGTCATACGGCTTTGGCCCGGTAGCCGGTTTTGCTGTCGGCTGGATTAAGATTACGGATTTTTTGGCCGGAGGAGAGATTTTAGCAACCGGGGAGGGCGATGTGTAAATAATCTCCGTGGTAGCCGTTATTTCCGCTGGTTCTGTCAAGGCATGGCCGTCTCCGTCCATGAGCCAATAACCAAAACTATCCCATTTCCCGCTTGGCTCACGGTTGGGCACTAACCTCGAGACATAGCTCTTCATTTCTTCGGTTACTATGTCTTCGGTAGCGCCATTGTATAGCATAATTTGCCGGCGCCAGTTATAGCCGTCAAAAGCCAATTTGCCGGCGTAAGACGGTGTTGGTTTGCTGGAGTCACCCATCCTCACGTAGTCAATGGGCCGGTTGCTGGCAATGGCCCCCTTGCTGATCGTAGTCGCTACCGGGGCCTGATCAGTCTTCAGCTTTGTTTTCGGCGCCTGTTTTCCGGCAGAAGTAGTGGCCTTCTCCTGATTGATTCTTTTAGCCACGAGAGGTCCGCCGCAGGCCGAGATGAACATGGCCGCAACAAGAATAATAACTGCCGGAATGAACTTCAGATTTTTCATGGTCTTACTCCTTCTTTAAACGGTGTGTTGTTTGTTGTCTGATCTATATCTAGGAAGGTCTATTTTTTGATTTTGGTAAAGAACGGGTTAATGCTTAAAATTAGCATGGCCTTCTTTATTTGTCAAGAATCCCCTTGACTTATTTTGCCTTTTTTGTTAATATAAAACATCTTAAATATAAAGAGAAAAAAGGGGAATTTTTACGAACATATGAATAAGAGAGGAGTTTTTATAATTTTGTCAGTTTTGATTATTTTTGCCGCCGGCGGATTATTCATTCCGAAAAGCCTTGCCCAAACAGAAAAAGAGTATAGGCAGGGGGAAATGTTTAGTATTGGAGATAAGAATTATCTGGCCGCGAGCAACGGGGCTTTTGTCGAAATATTGGAAATCACCTCGGCCAATAAGCTAATCAAGATAAGCGAAATTTACGGGCTGGAAAGCGTTAATGATTTATTTGCCTGGCAGGAAAACGCCAAAACTTTTTTAGCGGTTTTAACCGGGCAATATTTAGTTAAATATAACATCAGCGATCCGCTTTTCCCCCGCCTTGAAGTCAAGCGCGACCTTTACCAGTGGCGCGGCAAAGGCAAGTATAAGATTGGTTATATGAAATCTTTGGCTGGCAGCGGTTCGTATCTTTTTACAGGCGGCAATGGCGGCGTAAGAACTTTTTCTAAAGATACGCTGACGGTCCTTGATAACAAAATTTATACTCTGGAGCCGAGCTACGGCCTCGTAGCCAAAGGAAATATTTTAGCAATTATTATTAAGGATAAGGGTTTTTATGAAAAAGGATTAATTTTTAATATAGCCAGCGGCAGCTTAAGCGGCGAATATAGCTTAAGCAATAAAGAAAATGTCCAGAGACAGCCGGACATTGATTCAGCTGGCAATGTTTATTTTCCTTCGGACAATAGCCTAATGAAGATAGGCATAAATTATAAGATTGCGAGTGAGTATTATAATCCGGTTAAGCCGGGCCTTAATTATAGTTATAGCGCCAGGGTTTTGGGGGACAAAGTTCTTTATGCCAATGGTTTCGGCCTGACTAAATTAGGCGAGAACTTAATAAAGGATAAGTTTTTCTTTTCCGCTCCGACTAATCTCTACGGCCCTAATTCCTGGGCCGCCGGGATAGCTATAGGCCAGGACGGCCGGGCAGCGGTTTTAAATAAATCTTCAATTCTGCTTTTAAACAAAGAATTAAATCTTTTGGACCAATATATATACGAACCTTTAGCGGACGAGCCGGAGGAAACGGATTTAAGAATAGTTTTGGGAAAGTATTGGGCGGCGGCCGGAGAAAGTTTAAATATAAAAATATTCGGCTTTTGGCCGAACGAAACGGTTACGGTAAGTCTGGGAAGCAGCGAGCAGGCGGTTAAAGTTAATAATTATGGCGCCGCTTCTATAACAATAGCGGCTCCCGCGGAGAAGGGGGTGGCGCTTATTTCCGCTAACGGCCAGGATTCAAAATTAAATTACCAGACCAGTTTTATT
Source organism: Patescibacteria group bacterium (assembly GCA_028716725.1). Lineage (GTDB taxonomy): Bacteria > Patescibacteriota > Patescibacteriia > Patescibacteriales > JAQTRU01 > JAQTRU01. The sequence continues at coordinate 23,182 of JAQUPG010000013.1, forward strand.
ATAAAGTAGATAATTCCAAAGGAGGAAGTTGATCCTTTAAAACTAAACAAGGAAATGGAGGCAAGCAATGAGAAAGATTGCTTTTTCCCTTATCGTCTGGCTGATTTTGTCAGCCAGCGTTTTCGCTGAAACGACTCCGCTTTACATTTACAAAGGCACAGTTATCTGCCGAGATTTTACTGACGGTTCGATTCCCAACAGTAAGGTCCCCATTGGCGCTGATTCGGTTTTTACACAGGGCGATGATGTTTTAGCTCTGGGGGAGTTCATAAATGTTGTCGGCAAGCATAGATTCAAGGTGGAAAAATATCTAAACGGCATTTTTTACAGTGAATATACCACGGGCTGGAAAAATCCGGAAGAAAAATGGGTCTGGGATTATTCCTATTTTGTCCATCCCCAGCCTAACGCCAGACCCGGCCGGTGGAAATGGATTATTTTCTTCGGGGACAGAGAAGGCGGGTTTGAGCAAGTAGACGAGAAGAATTTCAAAGTCATTAGAACTGATCCGCCTTATACTTTCACCGGCGCCGTTGCCTGCCTTAGCATTGCTGATGGTGAAATCAAAAACAGCAAAGTTCCGGTTGGCGTTGACTCGGTTTTCACCGCCGGCGATACTGTCCGCGGCTTGGTAGAGTTGATAAAAGTTTACGTTAGGCACCGGTTTGGAGTTGTAACGCTTTTTAACGGTCGGTACTGGTCGGAGTATACGTCTGACTGGAGGGAAGTTGGTTTCGGCTGGGACTACTCGCATTTTACTCCCGAATTGAAGAATGCCCGCGTTGGCGATTGGGAATTCTTGATCTACCTGGAGAGTGAAGGGCATCTAGACTTTCTGGCAAACATAAAGTTCGGAGTAAAAGAAGCCGAACCCACCGCAGTTGAGTACAACGAGGTAGAGCCTCTCCGCTTTTCTCTTCACCAGAATTACCCCAATCCTTTCAACCCCGCGACAACCATCAGCTTCAACCTGATCTTCGGCGATGATACTTGCCTTGAGATTTTAAATCTCTCCGGCCAGAAAGTCGCTACTCTCCTTGACGGTTACTGCGAAGCCGGCCGTCATGAAGTTTACTGGAACGCCACCGGCTTTTCCGCCGGAGTTTATTTCGCCAGGCTCCAGTCCGGAGATTTCACGGCGACAAAAAAGATGACGTTATTGAAATAAACGTCAGACACATTTTTACGGAGCCCACACTTTCACGAGTGCGGGCTTCTTTATTTACAAAAATTATTTTTAGGGTTATTCTTATATTATGATTTTATATATTGATACAACCAATGGGAATAAAATAGAAATCGCTTTGGGAAAAGGGGAGAGGACTTTAGTGCGCGAAGAATTTGAGGCAAAGTATTCGCAGGCGGAGAAATTACTTCCGGCGATTAAAAAAATGCTGGCCGGAAAAAAAATTAAGCTATCAGCCATTTCCGAAATTGTTATCGCGAATAAGAGCGGCGTTAATACCGGCTTTACGGCTTTGCGCATCGGCGTGGTTACGGCTAATGCTTTGGGCTACGCCTTGGGCATTCCGGTCAGGGGGGCGGCCAATAAGCTTAAGAGCAAAAAGTTTTCCGGGTTTGATGTTATAGAGCCGGTTTATAGCCAAAATCCTAATATTACTAAGCAAAAAGCTCCTGCTGTGGATTAACTGTTGAAAAGTTGATAAATAAGGCGCTTATTTAGTTTTACAAGGGGCAAAAGAATAAACCCACTTATTAACAAGCTGGGTTTTTTGTTTGGCAATTTTACTTATATTAGGAAAAAAGTTGGATTTTTATCATCATTGACTTTAGGCTAAAAGTGGAGTATAATTAAAGTATAAAGGTGAAAAGTGGGGAATAGAGGTGAATGAATGTTATTTTTCGCTACCGCGAAAAAGCCGCACTACGAATGCGGCACATCCCTGCCCGCTAGCCTGCGGCAGCTTAGGCAGGCGGGCGAATTAAATTAAATCCATAAGTTTTTTAAAAATAAAAACAAAAAACTAAATTGGTTGGCCAAGATACTAAGCGCCAACCGTAAAAGTTCTAACCTTTTGGCTAGAGCATGGGGATGGCCTCGCCTCGGGCCTATCGGGGCAATCTTTATAAATTAAGGCAAAGAAGGGGTCTGATAAATCAAACCTTGTTGGGAGATTATCAGACTTCTCTTGGGTCCTAATTAAGATCTACATTCTGGATAATTATGTTTATTGGTGAATATCAACATAGCCTGGATAGTAAAGGAAGATTAGCTGTCCCGGCTAAATTTAGAGTTTTACTTAAAGGCGGAGCGGTTGTAACCAGGGGACTGGATAACTGCCTTTTTTTGTATCCGAAAAAACAATGGGAAATCCTGGCCACTAAACTGGCAGGGCTGCCCATAAGCCAGGCCAAAGCCCGGGCTTTTTCCCGTTTGATGCTCGCCGGGGCTATGGACGTTGAATTTGATAATCAGGGAAGAATTACTCTTCCGGGGTATTTAAGAAAATTTGCCGGCTTAAAAAGGAAATCAATTATCGCCGGGCTTTATGACCGTTTAGAAATCTGGGACGAGGCGATCTGGAATAAATATAAAAGCGGGACAGAAAAACAAAGCAGTGATATCGCGGAAACTTTAGGCGAGCTAGGGGTTTAGTATTAACAATTGACAATTAACATAAAAATAAAAACAAAAATATGACGAAAAAAATTCAATGCCAGGGCCTGGGCGACACCAACGGCAGCGTTAAGATAAAAATTATAAGGGCGCCCTTGGTCGACAGCCAGCAATTGCGAAGGATAATTTTTTCCCGAGCGCGGGCCTTGGTGCTGTAATCGCATAACGCATAACGTGAAACGCATAACATTTAATATTTAGATTGTTGAATCAGATGGAATACAAACACGAGCCAGTAATGATAAAAGAGGTTTTGGAATATCTCCGTCCGGGCAAGGGACAATTTTTTATTGATTGCACTTTGGGCGGAGCTGGTTATACGATCGCCATTGCCGAGAGAGTAGGGGAAACCGGAAGAGTGCTCTCAATTGACCTTGATGAGATGGCGGTAGCCAATGCCCGCGGTTTAATCTCCGATAAGAAATTAACCAATATAATTTTAGTAAATGAAAATTTTAAAAATTTATCAAAAATTATTAAAAAATATTTCCCGGAAGAAAACCAAACGGGTCGGTTTAGCGGGATTGTATTTGATTTGGGTTTATCATCAGCTCAACTCGAAGACAAGAGCCGGGGATTTTCTTTTCAATTGGCTGCACCGCTAGATATGGCTTTCGGCCCGTTGGCGGGCAGAAGAACGGAGGAGATAATAAATAATTGGCCGGAAGCGGATTTAAAAAAAATTATCTCCGAATATGGCGAGGAGAAATTCGCCGGAAATATTGCCCGGTCTATAATAAAAAGAAGAAAAGAAGGGAAAATTAAAACCACCGGCGAATTAACGGAAATTATCGCCGGAGCCGTACCTAAAAAATATCAAAACGCCAGAATTCATCCGGCGACCAGAACTTTCCAGGCTTTGCGGATTGCCACCAATGACGAGCTTGAAAATCTAAGGCAGGTTCTGCCCACAGCCGTTAGTTTGCTAAAAAGCGGCGGCCGGATAGCGGTTGTTTCTTTCCACAGCCTTGAGGACAGGATAATAAAGAATTTTTTCCGGCAGGAAGCCAGGGGCTGCCTCTGCCCGCCGAATTTTCCGATTTGCCAATGCGGGCATAAAGCTAGTTTAAAAATACTTACAAAAAAGGTTATTAAGCCCGGCGGAGAAGAAGTTGCCAAAAACCCGCGGGCAAGAAGCGCCTGCCTGAGAGTAGCTGAAAAAATAAAAAATTTATAAAAAATAAAATGACAAACACAAACACAAAAACACAAAAAGAGTTTTGCGAAAATAAAATCGAGCCGAAGAGGAGCGGATTATTTAATTTTAAAAATTTAAATAGATTTTTGTTTGTCGTTATTGTGGTTGCCGGGGTTTATTACTTAACCGGAATTAACGATTTAACCGTCAAGGGCTTTAAATTGCAGGAAGAAAAAGGCAAGGTTAACCTCCTTAAGGAAGAGAATATCGCTTTAGAATTAAAGAAAAACGGTTTAGAGTCTTACAATAATTTAAGCGAGCGGGCGAAGGAATTAAAGATGGTGGCCGCCGGAGAAATTGATTATATAACGGTCCAAAGCGGCATTGTTGCCAAAAAATAATAGATTTATTATTCCCTTATGAGGTTGTGGAGAAAGCCAAAACAAAAAATCAGCGTTGCTAAAAATAATCGCCTTAATTTAATAATCGCGATTGTTTTTTTATTAGGAGGCTCGGTTTTATATAAATTATACGGTTTGCAGGTGAAGGACTATGATTTATACACGGCTTTAGCCGACGGCCAGCACCAAATTTACAGCGAATTAAAACCCGCCCGAGGAAAAATTTTTTTGACCGACCGCAAGCAGGGGCAGGCGCAAGAAGAATTATACCCTTTTGCCACCAATAAAGATTTTGCCTTGGTTTATGCCATACCCAAAGAAGTAAAAGAGCCGGAAATTTTAGCGGAAAAATTATATATTATTTTTAACCAGGAGAAGGTGGAGAAAGAGGTGGATGAATTATTAAAAAAAGAAGAGGACGATAAACTTGATAATGAGTTAGAATATGTGGCAAGCCTTAATCTGCCGGAGGAAGAAAGAATGAAAAGAGAAACGGAAGTAAAGACAAGACTGGAAAATTTAAAGGCAGACAAAAAATACCAGGAAACTTTAACCATAAGGAGAGAAGCGGAAATAAACTTAAGGAAAGAAAAGGTGGTGGGGGATTATCTAGCCGCTTTGATGAAGAAAAATGACCCTTATGAGCCGATTGCCAAAAAAGTTAATGAAGAAACGTTGAAAAAATTATACGGCCTTCTTTTAAGCAATGAAGAGAAAAAAATTGAAGCATCTGATCTGGAAATAAAAAACGGAATTATTTTTAATAACAACCAGGGGGGCAAAGCGGAGGAGCCGGCGGAAATAAAGTTTCCGGGGTTGTCTTATATAATGACGGCTTACCGCTTTTATCCGGAAGGTGATATCGGTTCCCAGGTTTTGGGCTTTACCAGCTATGCGGACGAAGAGCCAAGGGGGAAATACGGATTAGAGGGTTTTTTCGACGAAGAACTTTTCGGGCGGTACGGCTCGATTAAAGAGGAGCGGGGGGCGGAGAAAGACGTAATTATTGTTAATGACCGGGAATATAAAAAGCCGGTAGACGGCAGCGATTTAATTTTAACCATTAACCGTTCAGTCCAGTTCAGGGTTTGCCAGACATTAAACGAAGCGGTTCTGCGGCACGGGGCGGACGGAGGCAGCATCATAGTTATGGATCCGAAAACCGGAGCCGTAATCGCCATGTGTTCCTATCCGGATTTTGACCCCAACAATTATGACCAGGTTAAAGATATAAACATTTTTAATAATCCGGCGATTTTTGCGCAATACGAACCCGGTTCGGTTTTTAAGCCTATCACCATGGCCGCGGCCTTAGATCAGGGCAAAGTTACCCCGGAAACTACTTATAAAGACGAGGGCCAGGTTATGATCACCGGCTGGCCCAAGCCGATAAAAAATTCTGATTTTGACAGTTTCGGCGGGCACGGCGAAGTTAATATGACCTCCGTTTTGGAAAATTCTTTAAATACCGGAGCGATTTTTGCCATGCAGCAGACCGGGGCTGACGTTTTTGCCAATTATGTAAAAAATTTCGGCTTTGGTGAGAATACCGGGATAGAGCTGTCAGGGGAAGCTTCGGGGGATATAAGGAATTTAACTGTGGCTAAAATAAAGCCGATTGATGCGGCGGTCGCTTCTTTCGGCCAGGGCATAAGCGTTACTCCGATTCAGCTGGTGGGCGCTTACGCCGCGATTGCCAATGGCGGAATTTTGATGAAGCCTTATATTGTAAAAGAAATTGACCATCCTGACGGGACAAAGGATATTACGGAGCCAAAAGAAATCAGGAGAGTAATTTCGGAGAAAGCGGCGACTTTATTGGGCGGTATGCTGGTCAATGTCGTGGAAGAGGGCCATGGTAAAAAGGCCGGCGTCAAGGGTTATTATGTGGCGGGGAAAACCGGTACCGCCCAGGTTCCGAAAAAAGACGGCTTGGGCTACCAATCCGGCGTTAACATCGGCTCTTTTGCCGGCTTTGCCCCGGCCGATGATCCGCAGTTTGCAATGCTCGTACGGATTGACCATCCGCGCGACGTTTCCTGGGCTGAGTCTTCGGCCGCCCCCTTGTTTGGCGAAATCGCCGAATTTCTGCTACAATATTATCAGGTGCCGAAAACCAGAGAATAACGTTATTTATATATTTGCAATAATGTTAAATTATACCCCCGTTATTCTGATAACCAGATATCCTTTTCCTGATAACCTGATTAAACTGATATTCTAAAAGGTCATCAGGGGATCAGTCGATCAGGGAAAGGTTATCAGACAATCTGTTTATCAAAAGGTGGTGATTTTAAAATTTTTATATTTTTAATATGGAGCAAATAAAGGGACCGAATATTTGGAAGTATATTTTATTTCTTATTTTAACACTAATATTTTTTTCTATCTTTTTTTCAATGACTTCTTTCAGAGAAGGGTTTGATTCAGATGGGCCTTACAGATCTTTAATAATTGGTTTTATTCTTGGAGCAACTATTTTCCCTTTATTCTTTATCTATTATTATTCCCTTAAAAGATATTTGTATTTGAATGAGGAAAAATTATTTTTTAAATTATTTTTAATTGTCTTGGAATCTTTTTTTGCTATATCCCTTCTTATCGGTGGAATAATAGTCATAATTACTTTAACCGGTTTATATTTTCACGGAGAAGAAGGTATGGCATTGCTTTTAGCTCCTTGGCTTGGATATAGAATATCTATTTTTTGTTTAATTATTTTAACAATTTTTTTAGCAATAATTAGAATTAAAACTAAACCCGTTGAAACAAAAATAAAAGTTCTTAAGGGGATGTTAATATTATTTTATCTTGTTTTAGCAATTTTTTTCGCCTTTCAATTAGTTAAAGATTCCCAAAAATGTGGTTATACTTTTATGTCTTTTTATGGTCTTTCTCCAGATGATTTTATGTCTCTTAAATATGATTGCCAAACCGTAAAAGCTTTGGTTACGGAGGACTATGATAAATATTGTAAATGGGATGATAGATGTTGGCAGAATCTTGTTTTTATGACTAAAGATGAACAATTTTGCGGAAAAACAGATGATCCTGAATTTTATTCTTATCTAAGAGAAAAAGGTTATGGCGAAAATGATATTAACACGTATAAGGAAAATGCTCTTAGGGATAAAGAATATTGTCATAATTTGGTATTAAATCTTATTAATAATTGTGAAGAAATTTCCAGTATAAAGGGAGTTGAATCTATACGCCGTTTCAAATTTAAGGGCGTGGAATATCCTGTTTGTGATTAGAAATTAGAGAAAAATTTAAAATTTTTCGTATATTATGCGCAAATTAGTCCGATTAAAACTTAAAATTTTAGCTAAAATGATTTTGGCTAAATACAAGCCGAAAATTATTGGCATTACCGGCAGCGTGGGGAAAACCAGCACTAAGGAAGCGGTTTATACGGTCCTAAAAACTAAATTTAGCGTCCGGCGCAATATAAAAAATTATAATAATGAAATCGGCCTGCCCCTGACGATTATCGGCTCGGATTCGCCGGGAAAATCCATCTTTGGCTGGATTGGGGTATTTTTTAAAGCTCTCGGCCTGGTTCTGTTTAAAGATAAGGATTATCCCAAAATTTTGGTTTTAGAAATGGGCGTGGACCGGCCGGGCGATATGAAATATTTAACGAGTATTGCCAGGGTCGACATCGGCATCGTGACTTTAATCAGCCATTCGCATGAGGAATTTTTTACTGATGTAGAAGAAATTCAGAAAGAAAAAGGAATGCTTATAGAAAACCTTAAGCCGGGCGGCTGGGCGATTTTAAATTTCGATGACGAACTTACCCGCGAGCTGGCGGAGAAAAGCAAGGTCAAAGTGCTCTCCTACGGCTTTAAAGAAGGGGCAATGCTCCGGGCGCAGGAACTAGTTTTCAGCTTTGAAAAAACAAAAGATGTGGAAAATTTGCTGGGTTTGAGCTTTAAATTGACTTATAACGGCTCGTTCGTGCCGGTATTATTACCGCAAGTAATCGGATATAATTCCATTTACGCCGCTTTAGCCGCCGCTGCGGTTGGTGCCACTATGGGAATGAATTTAATAGAAATTTCTAATGCGATGCGCGAATTTGATTCTCCGAACGGCCGGATGAATCTAATTGACGGAATAAAGCATACCTTGATTATTGATGATACTTATAATTCCTCGCCGACTTCAGTAATGTCGGCCTTGGATATTATAACAAAAATACCCATTGCCAAAACGGCTAGAAGATTTGCGGTTCTAGGCGATATGCTCGAGTTGGGGAGATACAGCGAAGAGGGCCATAAGGAAGTCGGCCGCTATGTGGCTAAAACAAAAATAAGTAAGCTGATTGCGGTCGGGGAAAGGGCCCGTGATATTGCCAGAGGCGCGCAGGAAGCCGGCATGCTAAGGGATAATATTTTTGAATATACGAATGTGGCCGAGGCCGGCCGTTTTATCCAGCAGAGAATTCTCTCTGGCGATTTGATATTAGTAAAAGGTTCACAAGGCATGCGCATGGAGAAAATCATTAAAGAGCTTATGGCTGAGCCTTTGCGCGCCAAGGAATTATTAGTTAGGCAGGAAGAGGAATGGGGTAATAACAGTTAACAATTAACTATTAACAATTGACTAATTAGGAATAAAAAACTGCAGATAATTTCTGTAGTTTTTTGTTCCTATGTCATTGCGAGGAACGGAGCGACGAAGCAATCTTGGGTAAAATAACCGAATCGGAGTTTAAAAATTATAATAATTTTAAATAATCCAAGCCAAGATAACCGGTGGTGATGTCTGTAAGTTGTCCGTTGCGAAGATGATCTCTGAATTCCGCCAGAGGCATTTCCACTACCTCAATAAATTCATTATCTTCTAAAATTTGTTCTTGTTTTCGGTAGCAGTTCGTGGCTACAAAGTTATATCTAAGCAAGGTTGAATAAGCGCTGCCTAAACTCGCGCCAATAAACTGAAAATCTCCGGAGTATCCGGTCTCCTCCAAAAATTCTCTTTTAGCCGCTTCTTCCGGAGTTTCTCCTGCGTCCACGCCTCCGCCGGGCAATTCTAATAGAATTTTTTCCGGCCCAGGCCTGAATTGTTTAGCTAAAATTATCTTATTATCTTTTGTTAGGGCTAAAATACAAACTACCGGTCCTTCCTGCTTTATATCAAAATCAGCAATTCTGTTATCAGGCATTTGAAATGTCCTTTTTACTAATTTACGGAATCCTGTCTTATAGGGCTCTTCTTTTAATTTTTTCCAAGTTGATATCATAAACAAATTCTACTTCACTTTAGTGAATGTTAATTAAACTCTGACTCCCCGCAATCCTGACGGGGTAAAAAAGTCAGGGGGAATTAATTTAAATTATATCATTGGATAATAAATTAGTAAATCCTCTTTTGTTATTACGAGGTGGGTTGCCCTCCTTTGAAAGGAGGGGTAGGGGAGGTTGTTTAACCCCCTTAATTTCTCCCCCCTCGAAGGGGAACTTTTCGAGTTAGAAATAAAAAATCCTCGGCTTTATTTGTCCGAGGATTTTATGAAAGAAAAGAAATCCCAGAGAAGAAGAGAAACTGGGTATTGCCCGAATTTCTTCTTTCCTGATTTATACCACCACATCTGGCAGGGAATAATGGTTAGACCGAGTAAAACTACGATTTCTGCCAAACCTAAGGCAATCGCCGTGATATTGTGGGTGCTGAAAATAATAAGGCCGACAGCGGCAACCCTTACGGAAACCGCGGTCAAAGCCCCGCGGTAATAAGACAGCGACAGGCCCATTGTTTCTCTTGTGCGGTAAATTTTTAAAATTTGGCTGCCATAAGCATGCGACATCAGCAGAAAATAAACTATTGCCGTTAATGGTCCCATGGCTCTTGCCTCCTTTTGCGAAAGAACTTTTAGGTTAATACAGGAATATAGCAAGTTTTTAATATTTTGTCCACCCTTTATTTTATAAGTTGATTGTGCTAAGGTAAAAGCAGAAATATTAAGTTTTCTACTTTAATTATGGAAATATTAATTTTAGGATCCCGCGGCAATTTGGGCGGGCAATTAGTCAAAGTTTTTAAAGCTGATAAAGAATATGAAGTCGTGGCCTGGGACAGGGAAGAAATAGATATAACGGATAAAGGGCTGGTTTTCAAAAAGATACGCGAATTGAAGCCGGATATTATTATTAATGCCACTGCCTATAACGCGGTTGATAAATGCGAAGAAGACGAAAAAGAATTTACCTTGGCTAAAAAAATAAACGCCGAAGCAGTCGGTTATTTAGTGGAGGCCTGTTTGGAGGTGGACGCGGTTTTAATCCATTATTCTTCTGATTATGTTTTTGCCGGGGACAGGAAGGAGGGCTATAAGGAAGACGATAAACCGGATCCTATAAATAAATACGGGGAAACAAAACTGGCCGGGGAAGAGGAGCTAATAAAAAAAAGCGGGCAGGGCTTAAAATATTATTTAATTCGGACTTCAAAGTTATTTGGGCCAAGAGGAGAAGGTGAATTAACTAAGCCGAGTTTTTTTGATTTAATGCTTGATTTGGCGAAAAAGAAAAAAGAATTGGACGTAGTTAATGAAGAAGTAAGCTGCTTCACTTATACGCCTGATTTAGCCCGGGCCACTAAAAAATTATTGGAAAGCGATAAAGGTTACGGGATTTATCATATTACCAATGTCGGCCGGGCGACCTGGCATGAAGCGGCCGCGGAATTATTTAAAATTATCGGCAAAAAGATAAAAATAAATCCGGTCAAGGGAGATAAATTTCCCCGGCCGGCCAGGCGTCCGGCTTATTCGGTTTTAATAAATACCAAGTTTGACATGCAAAGGGATTGGAAAGAAGCCTTAAAGGAGTATTTGAAAAAATAAAATATACCCCGCCTAAGTTCGACTGACTCAAACGGGGTATCAGCACGTGCACCGTATTCTTTTGACCGGGTTAACTCTTTTATTTTTGCCTTTTGTCGATAGGCAGATACGGCCCCACTTTTTTATCCAGGTTTGCGCTGTAAAAGGCCTGGGCGTGGATTTTGACCTATCAATACTTCTTTTTGAGGAGTGTAAGATTTGCAGGAATTTCCTGCGGGCAAGGCAAAAGTCAGGGTATGAGTCTGACTATTAACTCCGGCTTATGAAATAGAAATAATGTTCAAGGTGATGTTATTATAAATAATAATCTTAAAAATGTCAATATGCGTGGAATTATTTTATCCGGGGGTTCGGCCACGCGGCTCCGCCCCTGCACAAAAGTAACTTCAAAGCAGCTTCTGCCGATCTATAACCGGCCGATGATTTATTACCCCTTAAACACCTTATTAAAAGCCGGGATTAAGGAAATTTTAATAATTGTGGCACCGGAGAGAGCAGGAGATTATTTAAACTTATTGGGAAGCGGAAAAGAATTTGGGGCTAAATTCACTTATGAAATTCAGGATAAGCCGACCGGGCTGCCTGATGCTTTTGTAATCGGAGAAAATTTTATTGATCAGGAAGACGTCTGTATGATTTTAGGGGATAATATTTTTGAAGATGATTTAAGCGGAGAAATAAAAGGATTTAACGGCGGAGGCAAGGTTTTTGCTAAAGAAGTTCCGGACCCGGAGAGATTTGGCGTAGTGGAGTTTGATAAAGACAGAAAGGCGATTTCGATAGAGGAAAAGCCGGCCAAGCCAAAAAGCAATTATTGCGTAACCGGCCTTTATATTTATGATAAGCGGGTGGTGGAAGTGGCGAAAAATTTAAAACCAAGCCCTCGCGGAGAAACGGAAATCGTGGATTTGCATAATTGGTATCTAAAAAAAGGCGAATTGGAAGTAGCTGTGGTAAAAGGCGAGTGGATTGACGCCGGCACTTTTGACAGCCTGCTTCGGGCGCAGAATTTTGCCAAAGAAAAAATGCAGGGGAAAATGATAATTTAATTCGCATAACGCATAACGCATAACGCATAACGCATAACGCATAACGCATAACGCATAACGCATAACGCATAACGCATAACGCATAACGCATAACGCATAACGAAATGTCTTATATGGGCAAGAAAGAAGTTATAAATAAGACCAAGAAATATGTGCGGGATAGATTAGGAAATGAGGCGACGGGGCATGATTGGTGGCATGCTTTTCGGGTTTGGAAAACCGCCAAATATATTGCCAGAAAAGAAGGCGGAGATTTATTTATTATAGAGCTGGCTGCGCTTCTTCACGACATTGCCGATTGGAAATTCAATAAAGGCAAAAAGGGGTTAGAGTCTAAATTGATAAAAAATTTTCTCGGAAAATTAAAAGTTAATAGGGAAATTATAAAAAATGTCTGTGAAATTGTGGAGAATATGTCTTTTTCTCTTACGGGCGCGAAAGCGAAATCAAGGATGAAGACTAAAGAAGGAAAAATTGTGCAGGATGCGGACCGCCTTGACGCTTTAGGCGCAATCGGGATTGCCCGAACTTTTGCTACGGGGAATTTTTTTAGCAGGCCGATTTTTAATCCGAGAATAAAAATTAATAGAAGAGTGGAAGATCTCAGGAAAAGAGACAGCTATTCTTCTATTCATCATTTTTACGATAAATTGTTACTTTTAAAGAATTTGATGAATACTGACACGGGAAAAAAATTAGCCACAGACAGACATAAATTTTTGGAAAAATATTTAAATCAATTCTTTAAAGAATGGAATTTAAAATGAAATTAGCCATCGGCTTTATAACTTACGGGGAGCATACGGCAAAGTATTTGCCGTATTTTTTGCCGTCTTTGTTTAAGGCGCTGGCGGGGTTAGAAGATTATAAAATTTTTTGCTGGGATAACAGCGAAGACAATAAAAATAATGTTGAATTTATAGCCAACACTTATCCCCAGGTTGAAATCACGGAATCCGGCAAAAATATCGGTTTTGCCGCGGCTTATAATAAAATGATGGGCAAGGCCGGGAAATCAGGCGCCGAATATTTTTTAGTCATTAACCCGGACACGGTTTTGGCACCGGAGGCGATAAAGGAGCTTATTGGTATTATGGATAAAGATAAAACTTCAGGCAGCGCCAGCCCCAAGGTTTTGAAATGGGATTTTGACGGCAGCAGGGAAACAAACATAATTGATACTTGCGGGGTTAAATTAAAAGCAGGTTTAAAATTTGTTGATCTGGGCCAGGGTGAAATTGATAAAGGCCAACATGATAAAGCCGAAATTTTAGGACCGTCCGGAGCGGCCGGAATTTACCGGATGAGCGCTTTAGAGAGGATTACCTCACCCCTTGCCCCTCTCCTAGGCAGGAGAGGGGGATTAAAGGGGAGAGCTGGCCAATATTTTGATGAACGGATGTTTATGTACAAAGAAGACTGTGATTTAGCTTATCGTCTGAAATTAGCCGGTTTTAAGGCTAGATTAGTATCAAAAGCTATAATTTACCATGACAGGACTGTATCAAGCGCTGGTAAGGGTTTTAGGGCTTTATTTAGGGGTAGGAAAGCCAGGAAAAGACAGGAAAAAGAGCGATCTTTTCTAAATCAGCACATAATTTTCTTAAAATATTGGCATTTACAAGGGTTTTTAGGCAAATTAGTAATTATTTTGCGAATATTAGCTATGTTTATTTATGTTTTGCTATTTGAGCAATATTTGCTTGGGCAATACGGAAAATTAAGATTAATAAAAGGAAAAATTGACAAATTTTAATTTTCAGCTATAATATAGAAAGCTCCTAAAGAAAGAGCATTTTTTTATTAAATTATTAATTAGAGTTGGGCGTTGTCAAGAAAGACGTATAAATCCCACGGGATCCTCACGTCGTCGCTTCGCTCTTCCTCAGGATGACATATGGAAAAAATTGCAGTGATAAAAACCGGCGGAAAACAATACAAGGTTAAACCAGGCCAGGTTTTAAAAATAGAAAAGTTGGATGTGAAAACCGAGGGAAAAGTAAAATTTGAAACTTTGCTTACGGCTTCCGCTGACGGCAAAGAAATGAATTTGGGCAAGCCGACTTTAGGCGAAAAGGTAGAAGGAAAAATTTTAGAGCAGGGGAGAGCTAAGAAAATTGCCGTTGTAAAATACAAAAATAAAACCCGCTACCAGAAAAATGTCGGGCACAGGCAGCCGTTTACGAAAGTGGAAATTACAAGTATTGCTTAAAAAAATAGGATAAAAAAAGAGGCGAGTAATTCGCCTTTTTTTATTACCTCACCCCGCTCATCCCGCCGCGGGCGGGATTCGCTTCCCCTCTCCTAATTAGGAGAGGGGTTAGGGGTGAGGTATTACAGTTCGTTTCTGTATTTTAAAGCATTAGCCAGAGTTATCTCGTCCGCATATTCTAAATCCGCGCCGCTGGGCAGGCCCCTGGCTAATTTCGTAATTTTTATTTTATAAGGCTTTAAAAGTTTTACCAAATACATGGCGGTGGTTTCGCCTTCCACGGTCGGGTTTAAAGCCAGAATTATTTCTTTGATTCCGTCTTTTTCAATGCGATTAATAAGCTGTTTTATATTAAGTTGCTCTGGTTTCACTTCTTCGATTGTGTTAATAAGCCCGCCTAAAACATGGTAAAGGCCATTATATTGGCGAGTGGCTTCAAGAGTAAGCATATCCTGCGTGTTGGCCACAATGCAAATTATGTCCGCCTGGCGCTTTTTATCGGCGCAGATCGGGCAGGGGTTTGATTCGGCCAGGCTTAAACAACGGGAACAGGTGATAGTCTTTTCCTTAAGTTCGGCAATAAATTGCGCCAGTTTTTGTAATTCCTCGGCCGGCTGCCTTAATAAATAAAAAACATACCGCTGGGCGGTTTTCGGGCCAACGGAAGGCAGGCGGGAGAATTGATCTATTAGATTTTGGATAGCTAGAGGAAATTTCATTTTTAATTCTTATCCCAGTCCGGGCAATCCGCCCATTTCCTGCATTTTTTGCGCCATTAACCTCTGGGTTTTTTTTATGGCTTCATTAAGGCAGTCGGTTATCATGCCCTCCAAAGATTCTTTGCCCAGGCCCTCATTTATAGACAAGGAAATAATTTCCATATTTCCGTTCATGATAACTTTTACCCCGCCTTTTTCAACGGTAACAGATTCGGCCGCTAAAACGTTTTGTATTGTTTTAGCTTGCGAGCGGAGATCTTTCATGTATTTTAGTTTGGCAAACATAGTGATTAGTTTAAAAGTAAAAAGTTATAAACTTTCAACTGATTAAAACTCCGGCGGTTCTTCTAAGCCGGTTTTTTCTACACTGGAAAAACTGGCGGTTTCTTCGTCGAAATACAGTTCAATTTTCCCGGTCGGGCCGTTTCTGTGCTTGGCGATAAAAACCTGGGCCAGATTTTTTTCGGATTCCGGCAACTCTTCGCGGTTATAATGCCGGTCGGCCGCTTTGCGGTAAATAAACATAACCACGTCCGCGTCCTGCTCAATCGAGCCGGATTCGCGCAGGTGGGCCAATTTCGGAATAGCCGGGCCGCCGGTTTGTTCAACGGCGCGGGAAAGCTGGGACAGGGCCAGAACCGGAATATTTAATTCGCGGGCAATAGCCTTCAAGCCGCGGCTGATTTCCGCCACTTCCTGCACGCGGTTGTCGCCGTATCTGCCCCGGCCTTCCATAAGTTGCAAATAGTCAATCACTAAGAGCCCTAATCCTTTTTCCATCTGCAATCTTCTGGCCTTAGTCCTTATTTCCATAATGGAAGAAATAGGGGAGTCGTCAATATAAATTGGAGCTTCAGAAAGCTGACCCATGGCTTCGCCGATGCGGGTGAAATCATTATCCTCCTCGCGGTCAGACAATTTGCCGGTGCGCATTTTCCATAGGTTAACGCGGGACTGGGAGCAAAGCAGCCGGTCCACCAGTTGCTCTTTGCTCATTTCCAAAGAAAAGAGGCCAACTCCTTCTTTGCTTTTAATTGCGGCCTGGCGGGCGATATCCAAAGCCAAAGAAGTCTTGCCGACGCTCGGCCGGGCGGCCAAAATTACCAGGTCGCTTTTTTGCAAGCCGGCTAAAATATTATCCAAGTCAGGGAAACCGGTGGCGAGGCCGCGCAATTTTCCGCCGTGCTTATGCAGCTCGTCAATCCTTTCGAAAGCTTCGGTTAAAAGATTATCAATCGGCAGAAAGGTATTTTTTAAATATTTTTGGGAAACGGAAAAAATTTTTTGTTCGGTCTGGTCTAAAACCTTGTCTATTTCTTCTTCTTCCTGATAGCTTAAATCCATAATTTCCGAAGCGGCCGTTTGCAAGCGGCGCAGAGTAGCTTTGCGCTGGACAATATTGGCATATTGGACGACATTTGAGGAGGTGGCGACGAAAGAGGAAAGATTAGCCAGGTAAGTCCGGCCGCCGATATCAGCCAGCTGCTTTTTTTCTTCTAAGCGGTTCGCCAGGGTAAGAATATCAATCGGTTCATGATGATTGTAGAGTTCTTTGATAGTAGCAAAAATAATCCGGTGGCCGTCTTTATAAAAGTCGTTTTCCGTAATAATGTCCGCCACTTTGATAATCGCGTCTTTATCGATCAAAAGGCAGGAAAGAAGCGATTGCTCGGCCTCAATGTTCTGCGGTGGCATTTTTTCGATTCCGCCGGTTGGCGGATTTTTTTCTTGGTTACTCATGTGTTTAATCTTATCTTATCGCCCCCTTTTCCGCAAGGGCTTTTTGTCCACTATTTTTCCACTTTATTTAAATAATAAAATAACATAAAAATAAAATAAAAAAGGCCGATTTAGCCTTTATTTTGAGCCACCCGTCGGACTCGGACCGACGACCCACAGTTTACAAAACTGTTGCTCTACCAGCTGAGCTAGGGTGGCTTGATTATAATTTGTACGCCGTACTGGATTCGAACCAGTGACCATCAGCTTAAAAGGCTGTTGCTCTACCAGCTGAGCTAACGGCGCCCTACTTCGCTCCGATTGGTATCGGAGCTTCGCAGGGCAAGCATTCTATAATTAAAGCTGCTTGTCCTTTCGAAGCTCAAATGCAATTTGAGCGAAGAAGGAAGCTAACGGCGCCCTACTTTTAAAGCCCTGATAGATTGGCAAATAAAAAACTGCTTCATGCAGGCTTTAGCTTATTAAAATAATAACAAGAAAAGATATTTTTGACAAGAGGTTATTTAGATTTTGTGTTTGCTGGTTTATTTGCTATAATGTGAATAACATAAAAGAATATAATATTCTTCTCTTTTAAAAAATTTTGGAAGGAGGGGAAAATGACTACGGGCGGTAAGAAATATTGCCTAGAATGTGGGGGGTATTTACCGGAAAAAGATATTATGCCTTCCGGACTTTGCACTAGATGCTCTTTTGATCTTCTTAATGCTTTTCGCAAAATTCCCGAGACAGTTACCAAAAATATCCACAATATCCAAAATAGAGAGGGTAATCCCGTCTGTTTCAATAAGGGCTTAAAAATAAGGTGTATTCAAAAAAATTGCGAATGGCAGGAAATTTGCGATGTTGAAGTAAGAACCGAAGCAGAGAAAAAGGTTGTGTAAAAAGGGAGGAAACAATTGAAAGGTTTATAAAAACACCGTTTCGTTGGGAAACGGTGTTTTTATTCGCTTGTACCGCCACGGGTCCGCCTTCGCCAAGGCTTCGGCGAGGCAGGGAATCGAAAGGGCTAAAAGCCCCATTAAACTTCGGGGTTCTCAACCCCCATGGACAGCACAAACAAAAAACCGGCGCGAGGCCGATTTTTGTTTGTACCGCCACGGGGAATCGAACCCCGATTACCAGGATGAGAACCTGGCGTCCTAACCGTTAGACGATGGCGGCATATTTTACCTCACCCCCGGCCCCTCTCCCTGCCTGCCGGTAGGCAAGCTAATTAGGAGAGGGGAGGCGAATCCCGCCCACTGGCGGGATGAGCGGGGTGAGGTATTTTCAATTTAACGTTTGTCCGACAATCTCTTTATACCCTCGTAAAAAATCTTGGGCCGTCATTTCATTTTTCCCTTCCAACTGCAGGGTCTTTATAACTAAAGCGTCTTGTCCGCACTGGACAGCTAATTGGTTGTTATGTAGAAAAGTTTGTCCTAGTTTATATTTATTTATCGGCAAGATTTTAGATTCCGTCTTTTTTATCTTTACCTGCCTGCGCAGGCAGGATTTTTTATCCTGCCAGTTTGTCCAGGTTCCTGGCCAAGGATTTAGGGCTCTTGCCATTCTTTCAATTTCTTCGGCTTTTTTCTGCCAATCTATTTTTCCGTCTTCTTTTTTCAAAGTCGGGGCATAACTGGCTTCGGAATTATTTTGCGGTTTCGGCTCTATTTTTCCTTCTACACAATCCTTGATAACTCCAGGCAAAATTTTTGCTCCTAAGGACGATAGTTTATCATGCAGGGTTTCGGCCGTTTCTTCCGGGCTTATTTTTATTTCAGTTTGCTTTAAAATCGGGCCGGTGTCAAGGCCTTTTTCTATTTTCATTATAGTGATTCCGGTTTTCTTGTCATTGGCTAAAATCGGAGCCTGGACACAGGCGGCGCCGCGCCAGCGGGGGAGAAGCGAACCGTGGATATTAATCCAGCCAAAACGGGGAATATCTAAAATTTCCTGCGGGATTATTTGGCCGTAAGCTATTAAGACGGCTAGATCTGGATTTATTTCTCTGATTTTTTCTTTAATGTCAGCTATTTTATTCGGCTGCCAAACAGGAATATTGTTTTTTTGCGCTTCGGTTTTTATGGCCGGCGAAGTAAGAATCTGCTTCCGGCCGACCGGCTTATCCGGCTGGGTAATAGCGGAGAGTATCTTGAAATCTTTATCAGCTAGCAAGGCGCGAAAACCTGGGACAGCGAAATCAGGGGTGCCGGCAAAAATAATTTTTATGGGGAAACGATTAGACATGTTTGTTAATTATTGTTATATTGTTATTAAGAATTTACTAATATTAAAATTTACAAATTTCCAAAACAATTTTTCAATTTGAAAATTTATAAATTAGTAAATTTGAATATTTTTTATGTCTGAATTCATAAATTTCTTTTTGTCCTTAAGCCATAATCTTGGCTACGATGGCATTGTTTTATTAATGGCTATTGAAAGTTCGTTTATTCCTTTCCCTTCGGAAATTGTTATTCCGCCAGCGGCTTATCTAGCTTCTCGTGGCGAGATGAATATTTATCTTATAATTTTAGCTGGCGTTATCGGCAGTTTGATCGGAGCGGTAATAAATTATTGGTTGGCTTATTTTTTGGGTCGAGCTTTAATTTATAAGATTGCCGATCATAGGACCAGCCGGTTTTTTCTTATTAATTCCGCAAAAATAAAAAAATCCGAAGATTTTTTCCTGCGCTATGGCAATATTTCCACTCTGGTCGGCCGTTTAATCCCGGTAGTGAGGCAGCTAATATCCCTCCCCGCCGGGTTTGCCAGAATGAATTTCAAAAGTTTTCTCTTTTATACGGCTTTCGGCTCCGGAGTTTGGGCAATAGTTTTAGCCATTTTGGGGTATGCTTTTGGAGCAAACCAGGAATTACTGGCTAAATATTATAAAGAAATTTCCTGGTTTTTTGTTATTTTGGCTATTTTAGTTGCGGCCGTAATCGTTATCAGAAAAGGAAATAACGGGAACTCTAAATCGCTTTAATTTTTTTTACCTCTTTAGCTTTATCGATAAACAGGATTCCGTCCAAATGGTCAGTTTCATGTTGGATAACAAAAGACAGCAGGCCCTGGGCCTGTATTTTTATTTTTTGCCCGTTTTTGTCAAAATAAACGCAGTTTATTTTTTTATTTCTTCTGACTTTGCCGTAAACGCCGGGAACAGAAAGGCAGCCCTCTTCGTTCCATTCTTTGGCCCAGGATTTATTCGTAATCTTGGGATTTATCATAATTTTTGGCCCGTCTTTCGTATTGATAGTAATCAGGCGGATACTTTTCCCAACCTGGGGCGCGGCCAAGCCGACCCCGTCTTTTTCCTTCATAGTTTTTATCATGTCCGCGCAGAGATCTTTTAGTTCATTCGGCTTTATTTTTTCAAAATCAATTTCTTTTGATTTTTCCCGCAAAAGGGGACTGGGATTTTTTATGATAGGTAATATTTTAGCCATAGTTGACTTATATAAAAATTTATGCTTTAATTTTATATTAGCTCATTTCAACGAAGATGGCAATATTTCATTTTAATAAAATTTTCCGCGAAAGCGCGAGGGGGTGGATCATGCCAGAAATAACCATAACTGAATTTGAAGTGAGAAGGAAACAAGCCAGAGTAATGGTAAAATTGGGCATTGCTTCGGATACTAAAGAAGCTTTAGCCAGGCTTAAAGAAAGTGAAAACAAAAGAAATAAAGCCGGGCTTGTGATTTTTTATACGGATACGATGGTTAAAATGTGTCTGGGCGACAAAATTATAGGTGAAAGGATGTGCTGGCCTGAAGTCAGGACGGCTTTTATCGAATCCGGATTTATTTCCAGACTGATGGGGAGGCCAGATAAATCAGAGTTTGTGGTTGGTAAAATAATTGAGCTCGTTTCGAAGGATGGGGAATGGTCGCAAATTTTCGTTGTGGTTGAAGGGTTCAGGATTTTTAGCAGGAACGGAATTTATTTTTCTACTAATTCCGCGGAAAGATTAAGAGGGGAAGGAAAAATACCCTTTAACGAAAGATATCCCGAAAAGAATCTTTACCGCTGGGAAATAGATACACCCAACAGCGGAATTGTACCAGGAATTTTTTCCGCCTGGAATCGGCATCCCGTCGCTTCTGAGTTTCCGTTGGTGTTGTATATTCCGAAAAATAAAGTTATAATTTTTTCTTGAACTGGATAAAATAACGGCTTCAGCGATTTTTCACTGGAGTCGTTTTTCATTGGCAGATAAAATTGGTATAATAAAACTATGCCAGAAGACAAAGGTTTTGAACAACTAAAGGATATTTTTAAGGCCAAAAAGCCGACAAAAAAGCCACCGGCGTACGAGTGGCAAGATTTGGCTTTAAGGATAATAAAGGAACTGGGCATTCCGAATTTTAAAAGAAATGCGGTTTTTAAAGTCTGCAAAGAAAATCCAAAATCTTATATTGAGAGGTGTTTGAACGAGACCAAAGAACTTTGCCGGACCGGAGCCAAATGGAAATACTTTTTTAAGTTGATTAGTCAAAAATAAATTCGGCGGTTAAGTAGCCGACTCCGAAAGGGCCTTCGTAAGATAAAATTTTCGGCTCATATTTCACCCCGTCTAAAATTCCCAAAAGAATAGCGATGGATTTAAGCCCGCATTCGCCCGCGTCGGAAATCAATTTTTCATCCATTTTGAGGATTTCCGATGTTTTTTTATTTTTAAGGTATTCAATTAGTTTTTTGTCGAATTTTGCGCCCTGGCGGGAGTAGCCGGCCGGAGCATCTTTAGTCAGGCGGTGCGACAAGTCCCCGGAAGCAATCACCCCGATTCTGTTTTTGCTGGCGGTTAATTCTTTTTTCAAAAGCTGCCCGAACTGGAAATGGGCTCCTAAGTCAAGGCCGCAGTAATAAAGGGGAATAATTTTCGTCTCTTTCCTCTGAAAATTAGCGCTTTTAAAATTTTGGGCCAGGAGGTAAAGAGGGACGCCGCTGCCATGGTCAAGACTGGCTTCGCTGATTAATTGCAGGGGAGCTTTAGTTTCTAGACTTTCTCTTATTTTATAGGCCAGGCCGACATCACCGGGCAATTTCATCTTCGTAACCAAATCGCCGAAATTTTCAAAACCTATAGTAAATTCCGGGCTTAAATTCATGGTAAAAGAACTGGGCGATATAAGGCCATGGGGGGAAATAATAATTATCGTCTCCGCTTCGCGGGCGTAAAGGCTTTCTTCCAGTTCCTTAAAAGCCCGGCTGGTATTTTTTAATTCGTTTAAGTTTTCTTTGCCAATCGCCGGAATAAGAATCGGCGGATGGGGAGTGATGGCAGAAAAAACGAGGGACATAATATTAATTTCTAATTTATAATTTATCTAATAATCAATAATCAAATTCCAAACAATAACTAATAACTGAACTTCAATAACCAAACCATTTGTTTATTGGTTATTGGATATTGAAATTTGTTTGATTATTGATTATTGTAATATTATTCACTACTGTTGGTAGCCTCGGTTATTGGTTGCCCTTCCGGGTAAAAATAGAGGACTTTCGGCGAGATAGAGATTATATTAGTCCATTTATAACCAAGGTCTTCAAATATTTTTCCGGAAGTAAAGGGCCTTTTTTGGCCGTCGGCGATTAAATAAACCGCCTGGGAGTTTGTTGATTTCACTAATTCTCCGTCGCCGAATAAAACCGGATCAATTGTTTCATAATCAGCCAGCTCCTTTTCTGACACCGGGATTATCTTTTTATTTTTGAATTTAGTTTTTAAGAAAATGGGATCCAAAATTGGCGCTTTTGTGCCCTCGTAGACCCAATAAACCCCGCCGGTTTTTTTATCCTGCAGGAGCGCGCCTGTCGGGTAAGTGGAAGTAGCGGTCAAGGGTTTGCCTTCAAGATAAGCGTTTATATCTTCCCAGCCGGCATCCATAATCTCTTCCGGATTATAGCCAAATTTTCGGAAAGCTTCAGGAGAAGCGAAACCGTGCCGTTTATCGTCTACTAAGAGAAAGACGGTTCCGCGCGGAGAACGGATTAAGGAATAGTTCTGGAATTTAATGGCGGCGCCGGTCGGGTATTTGTCAAGGTCGGACTTATCGACGACGATTACCTTGTTCGGGTCAAACCTTGAGGTCAGGGCAGCTTTGGTTAAGAATGGACGTTTTTTGCCGTTCTGAATCAGCCAGACGC
>JAQUPG010000014.1 GCA_028716725.1 Patescibacteria group bacterium
ATAAACGCCGGTCTGTCCGTTTCCCGCGTCGGTTCTTCGGCCCAGATTAAGGCCATGAAAAAAGTTGCCGGTAAAATGCGTTTGGAAGCGGCCCAATCCAGGGAGCTTGAAGCTTTTGCCCAGTTCGGCTCGGATTTAGACAAAGAAACAAAAGAAAAACTGGAAAGGGGCCGACGCATGATTGAAGTCTTAAAGCAGGACCAATACGTGCCCATGCCGGTAGGTCAGCAGGTAGTTATTTTCTTTGCTTTGATTTCCGGATTTTTAGATAATGTGCCGGTAGAAAAGGTCAAAGATTTTGAAGCCGGACTCCTAGAGTATGTCCAGGACGTAAACTCCGATCTGATAAAAGAAATAGAAAAAACCGGAGAACTTACCGAGGCCGAAGATAAAAAATTACAAAAAATTATAAAAGATTATAAAGATACAGTTGATTATTTGATGAAAGAAGAAAAGAAGTAAAATCCGGAAAAATAACCAATAATCAAATTTCAAACAATATTCAATAACTAAATTCTAATACCCAAACATTTTTATTAATTGATTATTGAATATTGATATTTGTTTGGTTATTGTTTCTTGATTGTTGATTATTATCGCTTTATGGCTAAAACAAAAGAAATCCAAAGAAGAATAAAATCCATAGGGAATACGAAAAAGATTACCCGGGCTATGGAAATGGTAGCGGCCTCAAAGATGAAAAAGGCGGTAGAGTCGGTTTTGCGCACCCGGACTTACGCTAATTTGAGCTGGACCACGATTTTAAACCTTTCCGCCGCCATTAATTCGGGCAAAAACCTTCACCCGCTCCTATCCAGCCGTAAAGAAATAAAAAGGGTAGGCATAGTTTTATTTTCTTCAAACCGCGGCCTTTGCGGAGGATTTAATTCCGCTGTTGTCAGTAAAGCGGTTGATTCGGCGAAGAAGCATGATAAAAACGACAAAGGCGAAAAAATAGAGAATGAATTCATTATAGTCGGGAAAAAGGGCCGTTCGGTTTATTCCCGTTTCGGGTATAAGATCACGGCGGCTTTTGAAAAACAGGATACCTGCGCCGAAGTCAGGGAAGTAAGTTCCTTGGCCCGCTTAGTGATTGATGATTTTTTAGCCGGCAAATACGATAAAATTATGGTGGCTTATTCGGATTTTGTCAGCGCGGCCAAGCAGGTGCCGCGGGTTAAGCAGCTTCTGCCCATAGATATATCGGTTCATGAAGAATTTTTAGGGGTGGTCGGGGGAGACACCAGGATTGGAGCGGATAGGCAGTATCTTAAAGGCAAAGAAGATAAATATTTGCATGATGAAAAGAAAAATAGTTATGTTTTTACCTATGAGCCGACGCCGGAAGAAGTTTTAAATGAGATGCTGCCGCGACTTCTTGAAATTCAGCTTTTTCAGGCGCTACTGGAGTCGAACGCTTCCGAGCATAGCGCTCGCATGGCGGCTATGCATCAGGCCACGGACGCGGCCGGAGATTTAGTTGATGAACTGACTCTGTTTTACAATAAAGCGCGGCAGGCCGCGATTACGTCAGAAATCGCCGAAATCAGCGCCGGCGCGAATGCTTTAAAAGGTTAAAAACGCCCTCCTTCAAAAGGAGGGGTAGGGGAGGTTAAAGCTAATTTAATTTAACCCCCTTAATCCCCCTTTCGAAGGGGGATAGAAAAGAAGATTCCCGCCTGCGCGGGAATGACGGGACGGGCGGGAATGACGGATTAAGTTGCGCTTTGTTAATTAAAAAATAAAATAAAAAAAGCCACCTCGTAGGTGAGGTGGCAAATGCGATTAAAGTGTGAGATTTATTTATTCGATAAGGAAAAAGGAGGTATAGCCGGTGGAGCCGGAATGGATGTAATAGATGGTTTTGACGCTCGTAGCCGATTTGATTTTTTCATTGCTCAAGTTGAGATCAGCAATAAGCGCTGGTTTAGAGATTCCGTTTTTTTCTACCATTACCATCCTGATGGTTGTACCCGAAATAAAGATCGGCTCGCCGACTGTCCGGATATCCTCGGTGACCCCGACCTTTACAATTGTTTCCCGGAGGAGTTCTCCTTCGAAAAGCGTCTTGTGTACTCCCGCCATTTCCTGGGATTTTGCCTTATGATCGTCATGGAGAAACATTTCTCCGATTAAGAAGCCAATAGCCATAAGACATATGGCCACAATCGGGAAAGTGAAGGGAGATTTGGTATCATCGGACATCGCGGGGCTCCTTTGCTAAATAGGTTTTAAAAAATGGACAAAAATATAGGATTATTATTAATAATAACTATAGTTTATTAATAAAATAATATATCATATAATAAATAAGTTGTCAATCCTTAAAAATTAAAGGTAAAAAATAGAAAATCAAAGATAGATTGCGTTATTTTTTATATTTTATTTTTTATTTTTAATTTTATCTAAAAATATGACATCTGATAAAAAAAACATTGGCACAATTAAGCAGATTATCGGCGCGGTGATTGATATCCATTTTGAGGATAACCTGCCGAAAATTTATACGGCTTTGGAAACTAAATTGCCAGGCGGGAAGAGGCTGGTTTTGGAAACCCAGCAACATATCGGTTTTAACGTCGTTCGGGCTGTAGCTATGGGTTCAACCGACGGCTTAAAAAGGGGAGATGAGGTTATAAACACGGGCGAGGGGATTAGCGTGCCGGTCGGGGAGGAAACTTTAGGCCGGATTTTTAACGTTTTGGGCGAGCCGGTTGACGGAGGCGAAGAAGTAAAAACCGGGAAGAAATACGAAATTCACCGAAGCGCGCCGGAATTTACCGAGCAGTCAACCAACACGGAAATTTTAGAAACCGGCATTAAGGTTATTGATTTAATCTGCCCGATCGCCAAAGGCGGAAAAGTCGGAATGTTCGGCGGCGCCGGCGTAGGCAAAACCGTGGTTATCCAGGAATTTATAAATAATATTGCTAAAGCCCATGGCGGCTATTCGGTTTTTGCCGGTGTCGGAGAACGGAGCCGCGAAGGCAATGACCTTTACCATGAAATGAAAGACGCGAAAGTTCTTGATAAATTAGCGATGGTTTTCGGCCAGATGAACGAACCGCCGGGATGCCGCGCCAGAGTCGCTTTAACCGGCTTGTCAATTGCCGAATATTTCCGGGATGAAAAAAATCAGGACGTGCTTTTCTTTATTGATAATATTTTTAGGTTCACGCAGGCCGGTTCCGAGGTTTCAACTTTGCTCGGGCGCATGCCTTCAGCCGTGGGTTACCAGCCGACTTTAGCGACGGAAATGGGCGAATTGCAGGAAAGAATTACTTCCACCAATAAAGGTTCAATTACTTCCATTCAGGCGATTTACGTGCCGGCGGATGACTTAACTGATCCGGCGCCGGCCACGACTTTCGGCCATCTTGATTCTACTGTCGTGCTTTCCCGCAGTTTAACCGAATTGGGCATTTATCCCGCGGTTGATCCGCTTGATTCCTCTTCCACCATCCTTGACCCGAAAATAGTCGGGGAAAGGCATTATAATGTCGCCCGCGGCGTCCAGAAAGTTTTGCAGAGATATAAGGACCTGCAGGATATTATCGCCATTTTAGGCATGGAAGAATTGTCCGACGAAGATAAGTTATCCGTGGTCCGGGCGAGAAAAATCCAGAGATTCCTGTCCCAGCCGTTTCACGTAGCCGAAACTTTTACCGGCCGGCCGGGCAAATACGTAAAATTGGAAGACACCATCCGCGCTTTTGAAGAAATTTTAGAAGGCAAGCACGACGATAAAAGCGAAGGTGATTTTTATATGCGCGGCGGTATTGAGGAAGTTGGGAAGTAACAAGAAAGAAATTAAAAAGCATCATGGCAAATAATGTTCCGACAAAGAAAGAAAGATTTAAATTAATTCCCTCTGTTTACGTATTTTTTGTCAAGAAAAATAGAATTTTACTGTTGCGTCGTTTCCGGACGGGTTTTGAAGACGGAAAGTATGGTTTGCCGGCTGGTCATGCCGATGGTGGAGAAACCATGAAAGAGGCCATAAGCAGGGAAACCAAAGAAGAAGTAGGGATTAGAATAAATAATAATGACCTTGAATTAGTCTTAACCATGCATCGTTGGTGCGGCGATCACGAGAGAATAGATTTATTTTTTACGATAAAAAGCTGGGAGGGTGAAGTTAAAAATATAGAGTTGAATAAATGCGATGATTTGTCGTGGTTTCCGCTAAATCAATTACCCGAAAATACCATTCCATATATTCGAGCGGCCATCGGCTGCTATTTAAAAGGAATAAAATATTGCGAGTTTGGATGGGATAGTAAACAAATCTAAAATTTGCGGCACTTGCTTTATTCTTAAAATACTTAAAAATTATCGAAATATTCGCCTTGATAGTTTAACTTTAAAGGTTTAAAAAGATATAAACGTGTTGAAGTATGTATGAGAGCGATAAAACAATAAAATTTGAAGTTGTTACGCCGGAAAGGGTAGTCTTAAAAGAGTTTATCCACCAGGTGACGGTTCCGACCAGGGCTGGGGAGATTACGGTCCTGCCCAACCATGAACCTTTAATCTCGGTTTTAAAGCCGGGCGTGATTGAATTAAAAAAAGAAAACGGAGACATGGAAATAATGTCGGTCTCCGGCGGATTTATTGAAGTTTTAAAAAACAAAGTGGTAATTTTAGCTGATACGGCCGAGCGGGCCGAAGAGCTTGATTTAAGAAGAGCCGAAGAAGCCAGGGAGAGGGCGGCAAAGATAAAAGACGAAACCAGGCATGAAGACGCCGAGAGCTTCGCCGCGATTACGGCCCAACTTGATAAAGAGCTGGCCAGGACAAAAGCAATAAGCCGGTGGAAGAAAATAAAGAAAATGAACTAATAAAGGGTGAAATTATATATAAAAAACGGTCCCGAAGCCTCGGGATCGTTTTTAGTCGTTTCAGGGGTCAATTTTAGGGGGCTTGACAAACTAAAAAAAAGTGATAAAATATTTATGAGATTTAGCACTCTTTAGTCTAAAGTGCTAATTTACTAAAAAATTAATATTTCCGTCTGATGATTTCAAATTTTATAAAATGAAATTGTCGGCAGGAGGAAAAAAGTTTCATATGATAAAACCAATCCATGACAATGTTGTCATTAAACCGATTGCGGAAAACGAGACAACCAAGTCCGGCATCGTTCTGCCTGACACGGTGGATAAGGAAAAGCCGGAAAAAGGAGAAGTTTTGGCCGTGGGTGAAGGTAAGCTCCTGGATAACGGCCAAACAGCAAGAATGTCCGTAAAGGTCGGGGACAAAGTTATGTTTAAAAAATATTCTCCGGACGAAATAAAAGTTGACGGAGAGGAATATCTGGTTATAAGCGAAAGCGATATAATAGCAATAATTAATAATTAATAATGAAAAATGAATAATGGAGGGACTAAAATTATTCATTATTAATTTTTCATTTTACATTTATACTTATGGCTAAACAAATTATTTTTAACGAAAAAGGGAGGGCGGCTTTAAAAAGAGGCGTTGATAAACTGGCTAATGCCGTAAAGATTACTCTGGGCCCGAGGGGACGCAACGTAGTTTTGGGTAAAAGCTATGGTAGCCCGCAAGTGACCAAGGACGGTGTAACCGTGGCCAAAGAGGTTGAACTGGAAGATAAGATAGAAAACATGGGGGCCGAAATTATAAAAGAAGTAGCCTCAAAAACCAATGAAGCGGCCGGCGACGGCACCACGACCGCTACGATTTTAGCCCAGTCCATGATTGCCGAAGGCTTGAAGCTCGTTTCAGCCGGAGTCAGCCCGGTAGAAATTCGGGAAGCGATTGAAACCAAGGTTTCTTCTATTGTTGCTAGACTTAAGGAAATGAGCAAAAACATTTCCACCAAAGAAGAAATCGCCCAGGTCGCTTCTATTTCCGCCAATAACAAGGAAATCGGCCAGATTATTGCCGAAGCCATGGAAGCGGTTGGCAAAGACGGAGTTATTACGGTTGAGGAAGGCCAGCATTTCGGCGTAGAAAAAGAAGTGGTGGAAGGCATGGAATTTGATAAAGGCTATGTTTCGCCTTACATGATAACCAATCCGGATAAAATGCAGGCGGAATTTGAAGACCCATATATTCTAATTACAGACAAGAAAATTTCCGCCTTGGCTGATATTCTGCCGCTACTCGAGAAATTAGCCCAGTCCGGCAAGAAAGATTTAGTGATTGTTGCCGAAGAAATTGAGGGCGAAGCTTTAGCCACTTTTGTGGTTAATAAATTAAGAGGGACTTTTAATGTTTTAGGAGTTAAGGCTCCGGGTTTTGGCGATAGGCGCAAAGCGATGTTGGAAGATATTGCCGTGCTTACCGGCGGGAAATTGATTTCCGAAGAAGTCGGGTTAAAATTAGAAAACGCCAATGTTGATGATTTGGGCCAGGCCCGCAAGGTTGTGGCGACTAAAGAAAAAACCACGATTGTTGAAGGCAAGGGCAGGCCCGAAAAAATAAAAGAAAGAATTGAGCAGATAAAGAAAGAAATGGAAATATCCGATTCTGATTTTGACAAGGAAAAATTGCAGGAGCGGCTGGCTAAGTTAGCCGGGGGAGTCGCCGTGATTAAAGTCGGCGCCGCGACCGAAACGGAAATGAAAGAGAAGAAAGATAGGATTGAAGACGCTTTAAACGCTACCCGCGCCGCGCAGGCCGAAGGGATTGTGCCGGGCGGGGGACTGGCCTTGGCTTTAGCCGGCGATGCTTTTAACGAGCTGACCGATAAAAAGGAAGACGGGCTGGAAGTTAAGATTGTTGACAGCGCGATCCTTGAACCGATAAAGCAAATTGCCGCCAACTCCGGCAAGGACGGTTCCTTGATTCTTTTTAATATTATTAAAGAGAATAAAAAAGGAAATAAAAATATCGGCTATAACGCGGCCACTAATAAATTTGAGGACATGATTGCCGCCGGGATTGTTGACCCGACTAAAGTCGTGCGCAGCGCTTTGGAGAACGCCGCTTCGGCCGCGATTATGTTTTTAACCATTGAAGCCGTGATTGTTGACAAGCCGGAAAAAGAGGAAAAGGGAAACCATATGCACGGCGGCATGGGCGGCGGCATGGATATGATGTAATTAAAATAATATGGTATAAAGGTAAAAAGTCCCGCTAGGTAGCGGGGCTTTTGTTATGGTTTTTTTTGTGATAAAATAATGGTAATAGGAAAATAATATATAACATATAACCCCAAACTTATGTCAAAATTAAAAATCATTTTAAGGCTGGCAACTATTTTTGCTTTGGCCTTAACTTTAGACTTGGGTATAGCTTTAGCCCAAGACGAACCGGCTCAAGACGAATCAGCGGTGATTGAAGAAGTATTTACTGATGAACTAGAAGCGCCGGTGGTTGAGTCAGCGGCGGCGACCGAGGATAATGATTTAAGCGCGGAAATTTTAGGCGTGTCCGAGCCGACGTTATTGCCGAGCTCCCCGTTTTATTTCTTTAAAGAAATCGGGCGGGCTGTAAGCAATACTTTTACATTTTCGGCCGAGAAAAAAGCCGAGAAAAGACTAAACCAGGCGGCCGAGCGTTTGGCTGAAGCTAAGGCAATGCTTTCCGAAACTAACTCGGAAGACAGCAGCCAGAATAAAAAAATAGCTAATAGCTTAATAAAATATCAGAAAGATATAGATAAAGCTCAAGCCAGCATAAATAGCGTAAAAAAAGATTCGGACGCTTATAATAATTTAATGGCTAAAGCCGTGGACAAATATTCGGCTTTTGCCAAGGTTATGGCCGCGGACGAGGATTTGGCTTTAGATATTGATAAAGATATCGTCCGGGAAATATATAAAAGTAAAGAAGGGGTTTTGGATAATTTAGCCGGCGTAATAGAAAATTTGCCCGATCCGGCTAAGTTAGAAGAAGTTTTGCAAAATCAGCCGGGCTCTGATTTTAAGGAATTCAGGAACCTGGAGGTTCTTGGCCAGTTGGCGGACAAACTCCCGGAAAATGCAGCCGGAGCTGTCATGCAAGCGCAAGAGAGAATAAGGGCGAAGATGGAAGAGAAATTAGCTAAGGCGACCGAAGGCAAAACCGGGGAGGATTTTGCCAATTATGTTATTGCCCTAAAGGGCGATCAGGCCGAGCATATGGCGATTTTGGATGAGTTGGCGAAAAGCGAAGATTTGCCGGATGAGGTCGTAGACGGTTTTAGAAAAGCTAAAGACGCGGCGGCCATTAATTTTTCCAAAAAAATGATAAACCATCCGGCGGCCGACCAGATGATGGAAGAAATCGCTTCCGGGGATATTGATAAACTGCGCGTTTTAGAGGATATGGCCGACGCTTTACCGGATTATAGCGAAGTCAAGAGCGAACTGGAAGCGGCGCGGCAGAAGGGAATTGACCGGGCGGTTGAAAAGATGAGCCAGATAAATTCGGTTGATGATAAAATAAACTTTTTAATTAAAGACGGCGTGCCGGATGCCAAGAGTTTCGTTATTTTAGACCAGCTGCAAGCCGAGTTTACTCCTGAACAGCAGGAAGAGGTAAAAGCGGTCAGGAATAAAGCTTTTCAGATTTTTTCCGATATTGTTGACAATGCGGAAAATAGCGATAAATTATTGGAAAGATTATCAACAGACAGCCCTAAGGACGTGGGGTTGATTGCGGTTATCAGGCAAAACCTGCCTGCAGGTATGGCTCCAAAATTTGAGCAATTGGTTAATAAGCAATTAGAAAAGGTGGAAGAGCGTTTAATGAACGAAGAGAATGTTGAAAAATTAATTAGTTTAAGGGCGGAAATGGATTCTTCGCCAGAGGCCCAGGCCATGATGAATAGTGTCAGACCGGGGCTAATGGACAAGATAAACAAGGAGCAGATGAGCAGGGTTTCCCAGGCATTCGAGAATGCGGCTGGTCCGAGCCGGGTAGTGGAAATTGCCAATAAATATAATGAAATTTTAGAAAAATATCCGCAAGTGGCGGAAAACATAAATAAGATTAATCCGGGCCTGGTAAAAAATTTAATTGAAGTCCAGGCTAAAAAAATAGAAGAGGGGATTAGTCAGATTAGCGATCCGGCGCAAATGCAGGCAACTTTGGAAAAAATGGAAGCGGTAGGCATGGAAAAATTTAAGGATCAAATCGGGACAGCCGCTAAGGAAAAAATAACCAATCAAATTATCAATCGACAGAAAGAGGTGGAGAAAAATAAATTTATGGAACAAATGAGGCAGGAAACCGGCGGTGAATTAAACCAAGCGGAAATGGAAAAAATGTTTAATGAAAATGTCGGCAGTTTAATTGAGTCATCAGGGGGCCGGCCGAATGCGGGGGTTAAACAGGAAATAGAGAAAGTAATAAGAGAGAAAGTAGAAACGACCATCAGGGAACAAAAGATGCAGGCGGAAATACAAAAGCAGATGCCGGGGGGCATTCCTGCTGGCGGGCAGATACAGGAAAGGACTGAAAGCCAGATAAGAGAGGGTTTGCCGCCGAAAGAGATTAATGCCCCGCTTCCCTTAAAAGAAATTAACGCGATAAGAGACGAGGCCGGGCAGGGAGCGGCTGGCCAGATGCAGACTCCTCCCAGCGCCGGGGAAATAGAAAGAATAAGGCAGCAGCAGATGCAGCAGCAGATCCCTCAAAGTATGGGACCGACACCGGAGCAGATTAAGCAAATGCAACCAGGGATGACACAGCCGGCGCCCATACAACAGATGCCAAGATAAAATTTAGAAATAAAAAAAGTAGGGACAGCTCGCGAGCTGTCCCTACTTTTTTTATTTAATTTAAGTTAATCTGGCTAAATTAGAGAAGCAAAAAAAGTAAATATAGGAGATGGAGAAAAGGAGCAAAACGGCTAAGGCGAAATTTAGATACCTTATTAATCCGAGCAAATTATATTGTGCAAAAAAGTTGTTCAGCTGGTTTGGAGCGGCATTTTCCGAGTAATCCGTCTCGTAATAATTAGTTGGCCTTAAAAAGGAGGAGGAGAAAGTTAATTCATTGCTGATAGAATGGGTTAAAAATTTTTCCTGGGGTGCCGCATTTAAAGACGAGGGCAGAGAGAAGGGGGAATTTAAGCTATAGTCAATAAAATAATTTTTCAATTCCTCGCCGGCTACCTGCGGCCGGGAAACGCCCAAAGGCGGGGCGCCGAAAGTTTGCACAACTAAAGTCGTATTCTGGCCGTCAAAGTTTCCCTGAGCGACCGCCACCCCGATTTCTTTATAATAAGAGTTTAAAATATTTTTTTTATGGGTGGGCGACGCCAGCCAGGCGTCCAGAATTCCTTCGCTCGTAATAAAATCAACGGCCAAATTTTCTCCGACGTACGAATATTTGTAACCGGCTTCTTTTATCCATTCAGAGAATTTTTTTTCGCCGATATTATGCTGGAACTGGCCGCTTGCTAAGATCGCCTGCGCTTTATTTTCAGCGGCCCGAGAAAGGAGACCGTTAGGAGTTAAGATATTTAGGCCGTCTTCAATTCTTTTCTCATTAGTCAGCTCAATAATTCTTCCCGGAGTTATGGCGGAAAGATAAGCGGTCTTTGGCCACAAAAAAATCCCTATAAGAATTATTAATAGAGATCCTAAATATTTAAAATAATAGATTTTTTCCCAATAAAATAAAGGGCTTTTGTTTTTATTCAGCATTTTTTATTTTTATCTTTATTTTTGTTTTTGTCAATCCTTTTTAAGCTTATATTATTATTATAGCATAGATAACGGAAAAAAGCAAGCTTCTTGTTATCGGGCTATTCTTGTATTATAATATTTCTATGTCTTTGACTGACGATTTAATTGAGATTGGGTATTTAAAAACTCTGGAAATAATAGAGGCCTTTCGTAAAATTAAAAGGAAAGATTTTTTAGTTTCCGAAGATGAGGCGGAAGCGGAGATTAATGCGCCGGTGGCGATCGGTTTTGGCCAGACTATTTCCCAGCCCGCGACTGTGGCGTTTATGTTCGAGCTCCTGGAGCCAAAGCGGGGAGAAAAAATTTTAGACGTGGGCAGCGGCTCGGGCTGGACCTCTAGCCTGCTTGCCCAAATTGTCGGAGAAGAAGGAAAAGTTTACGGGATAGAAAGAATCAGGCAATTAAAAGAGATGGCCGAAAGCAACGCGGACAAATATGATTTTATTAGAAATGGCATCGTAAAAATATTCTGTTCGGACGGGACTCTCGGTTTGCCAGATTTGGCTCCTTTTGATAAAATTATTGTAGCCGCCGCGGCGGAGGAAATTCCCGAGGCCCTGACGAACCAATTAAAAGTCGGCGGCCGTTTAGTTATTCCGGTCGGCAAACAATTTGAATCGCAGGATATGGTGGTTGTTGAGAGAGCGGGTGAAAATGAGTTTAAGAAAAAAATATTTCCGGGGTTTATTTTTGTGCCCCTCGTAGAAGATAAATAATTTTTATGAAAGAAAAGAAAAAAATTGTCGTAGCTGTCAGCGGTTATTTTAACCCCTTGCATGTCGGGCATCTGGAAATGATTGAGAGGGCCAGGAAACTGGGCAATCATCTGGTCGCCATAGTTAATAACGACAGGCAGGTAAAATTAAAAGGCCGGGTGCCTTTTATGAAGCAGGCTGACCGGATGAAGATCGTTAAGTCCTTAAGGGACGTTGACGAAGTTTTTCTGTCAATTGATAAAGATAAGTCCGTCTGCGCTTCTTTGGCGAAATTGAAGCCCGATATATTCGCCAAGGGGGGAGACAGAAACGTCGGCAATATTCCGGAAGTGGCCGTCTGCCGGAAATACAGGATTAAAATAATCGACGGTTTGGGTAAAAAAATCCGCTCCAGTTCAATTTTAATAAAAAATGCCTCCACTAAGAAAAAATATGCTGGCAAAAATTAAATCTATAATTGTTTTAATTATTATTTTTCTCGCCTTGGCCGGTGTTTTTTATTGGCGCGGAATAAATTCGGCTGTTAGCAAAACCGGAGAAGATACTCTGTTTTTGGTTTCTCCTGGGGAAAGCGTAAGCCAAATAGGAAAAAATTTAACGGAAGCAAACCTGATTAAGTCAGAATTTTATTTTAAGGCCTATATCCGCAATAATGATTTAGAGGCGAAATTGCAGGCGGGCGAATACGTTTTAAATTCAAGCCTTTCCATAAAAAAAATCGTACAAATTTTAACCGGCGGGCAGGCCCAAAGCGAGGAAAGAAACATAAAAATTATTGAAGGATGGAATATCCGGGAAATTTCCCAGTACTTTGAAAGAGAGGGCATGTTCCAGAGCGAAGAATTGTTGGAACTTGTCGGCTTCCCGCAAGTTGATTATCGCTACAATAAAGACATACCCAAGCCGAAAGATTATGCTCCCAGTTTTGATTTCTTGGCCGATAAGCCGGCTTATTATGGCTTAGAGGGTTATTTATTTCCGGATACTTACCGGGTTTTTAAAGATGCCACTTTGGACGATATAGTTCTGAAGATGCTTAATAATTTTGACAAAAAATTAACGCCGGAAATGCGCGCGGACATAAAAAAGCAGGATAAAACCATTTATGAAATCGTTACCATGGCTTCAATTATAGAAAAAGAGGTTAGGAATGAAGAAGACATGAAAATCGTTTCCGGAATTTTTTGGGACAGGATTAAAAATAAGCAGGCGCTTGAATCCTGCGCGACCTTGGCTTACGTCTTGGGCGTTAATAAGCCGCAATATACGACCGAGGACACGAAAATTGATTCGCTTTATAATACTTATAAGAACAGGGGACTGCCGCCCGGGCCGATTTC
This sequence comes from Patescibacteria group bacterium, assembly GCA_028716725.1. GTDB lineage: Bacteria > Patescibacteriota > Patescibacteriia > Patescibacteriales > JAQTRU01 > JAQTRU01. The sequence goes on from JAQUPG010000014.1 coordinate 12,706, forward strand.
CAATCCGGGCTTGAAAGCGATAAAAGCCGCGATTTATCCTACCTATACGGATTATAATTATTTTTTAAGCCGACCGGACACGGGGGAAACGGTTTTTTCTAAGACTTATGAGGAGCATATAAGAAATAAAGCGAAATACTTAAAATAATATTTTTTTACTTCCCCAAAGCCTTCCGATTCTGCACGGGAGGCTTTTGTTGACAGAAGATTTTTATTTTGTTAAGGTTTTATATTAAATTAAGGGTTTTTGTGGTTTTAAAAGCTGTTTGTTCATTCTTAACTATAATCATTAATAAAGAAAGCGAGGGAAAGAAGATGGGACAGCGGGTAGTGGTTGAAGAGCTAACCCCGAGAAGCTTTTCGCCTTTTGGCGCATTTATTGATTTGGTAGTTCCAAATACTGAATCCATAGGGGAAAGACCCGTAACGTTTTTCCGCGATATGGCTCAACTTAATCTTGGAGGGACTACTCAGGCAAGTTTTTCCATCTGTCAGGTGGAAGAACGACCGGCAGTAGTGGATAAAACCGAGTTTCATTCTCATTGCGGGGAGGCGATTTTGCCTTTAGACGGAGATGTTTTGATCCATGTTGCGCCGGCTACGCCCGGTAATAAAGTTCCGGTCGAGAAGATCAAAATTTTCCGTGTACGTCGGGGAACCCTGGTCATCCTTAAGCCAGGCGTTTGGCATCATGCGCCGTTTTTCCTCAAGGGTGAAGATGAGAATTTCCTGGAAATCAACGTCCTGATTGTCTTGCCGGAACGGACTTATACCAATGACTGCCAGGTAGTTGACCTGGACAAAAGTCAGCAGGTGGAAATTGTGTTGAAGACTGATGCCTGAGTGTTTTTATGATGTTTATTCCGGGAGGTCGGTTTTTACCGCCTTCCGGATTTTTTATTTTTATTTTTGGCAGCTCTTGACAGGTTTTTTTAGTATGATAATATATAAATACCTACTAAAATAGTGTGTATTATATACCTCAAATTATGTCCCCCTTCGAAAGGGGGACAAAGGGGTTAAATTAACCTCCCCAACCCCTCCTTTCGAAGGAGGGCACTAAAAGAAGTATGAAATTCTCCACACGGACAACTTACGGGCTTAGGGCCATGATTAGGCTGGCTGGCCATAAAGATAAAAAACCCTTGCCCCTGCCTAATATTGCCAAAGCGGAAAATATTTCTTTAGGTTATCTAGAAAGCATGTTTTCTGATTTAAAGAAGGGCGGTTTAGTTAAGGCCGGCAAAGGCGTAAAGGGCGGATACCAATTAGGCAAACCGGCAAATAAAATTACGGTTTTTGACATCGTTAGAGTTTTAGAAGGAAAAATGAGTTTATTCCATTGCTTAGCCGAAGACGGCCGGGTTTATTGCAACGCCGGTTGCCGGTGCGGTGCGGCTTTAGTTCTGTCTAAAGTGCAGAAGTCATTAAAAAAAACTTTAAAAGGGATTAAGTTGAGCGATTTAATATGAAATATTTTATTATTATTTTTTGTATATTATTTTTCAGTTCGCCGGTCTTAGCCAGCGGTTTGCCGGATTTTGACGGCGACGGCGTTTTAGATAAAGATGAGATAGAAATATATGGGACTAATCAGAAAATAGCCGATACGGACGGAGACGGATTTAATGACTGGGTGGAATTAAATACAGGATATTCTCCGCTTAATCCCCAAAGAGTAAAGTTGGAAGATAGCGATTATGACGGGGACGGCCTGTCTGACAGGATGGAATTAAATTTCCATACGGATTTAACTAATCCGGATACGGACGGAGACGGATATAAAGACGGAGAAGAAATAAACGGCGGTTTTAACCCCTTGGCCGGCGATGGGGCGAAACTGGAAAAAAGAATAGAAGTTAATACAGGCGAGCAGGTTTTAAGTTATTGGCTGGGCGGAGTGAGATTAGGCAGTTTTCCGGTTTCTACCGGCAAAGCCAGTATGCCTACGCCCAAAGGCCGTTTTACCATTTATAATAAAGTGCCAAAGGCCTGGTCGGGAGCTTACGGTTTGTGGATGCCTTATTGGCTGGGCATGCAATTCGGAAAATTTGGAATTCACGAATTGCCGGTCTGGCCCAACGGCTATAAAGAAGGCGAAAACCATTTAGGCACGCCGGTTTCGCATGGCTGCATCCGTTTAGGTGTTGGGCCGGCTAAGTTGATTTACGACTGGACGCCGGTCGGGACGCCCGTGTTTATTTATTAAATAACCTCACCCCCCAGCCCCTCTCCTAATTAGGAGAGGGGAGAAAGGGGAGAGGTATCATCTATGTCTTATTCAAAAAAAGTTCTGAAGCATTTTAAAAATCCCCATAACCAGGGCGTGATTAAGAATGCGGACGCGGTTGGCAAAGTCGGCAATCCGACTTGCGGGGATGTAATGAAAATCTACATAAAAGTTAAGGATAATAAGATAAAAAATATAAAATTTGAGACTTTGGGCTGCGCCGCCGCGATTGCCGTATCTTCAGCCTTGACCGATATGGTAAAGGGCAAAACCATAGAGGAAGCTTTGAAAGTCACTAAAGATAAAATCGTAAAGGACTTAGGCGGCCTGCCTCCAGTCAAAATCCATTGTTCCATGCTCGGGGTTGAGGCCTTGCACGAAGCGATAAAAAATTATAAAAAATAAAAAAACCGCCCAAGAATAGTGTCGGGCGGTCTATGTCGTCTTTGTGAAATGAGCTACAGCTCCCTGGCTGCTTCCGGCCTGCGTTTGGTGGTTTTGGCAGCCGGTGTTCCGGTCGGCATGGGTTTCGGTCCGAATTTCGGCTTTTTGCGGGTTGCGGGTTTCTTTTTCATGATATTCTCCCTTTGTTTGATAGTGTTATCCTTATTGTCTAATAAAAATTAATTTTTGTCAAAAATATGGCGGAAGTGAAGATTTTAATAAGAGGTTATACTTCGGCTGAAGAAGTAGAGGTAGCCGGAGAAGAAAGAACCTGCCCGACCATTAGTTTAGTCAGGGATAACGGGAAAATTATGATTGTTGACCCGGGAGTTTTAAGAAACCCGGATGACCTAAGGGAAAAATTAAGGGAGGATGGTTTAACGACAGATGATATAGATTTTGTTTTTTTAACCCATTCCCATCTTGACCATTACCGCAATACCGGCATGTTTGCCCGTGCCAAAGTTATAGAATATTTCGGAATCTGGGACGGGAACAAATGCGATGACTGGCAGGAACAGTTTAGTGAAGATATCAAAATCATAAAAACGCCCGGCCATGATTCCAGTTCCTTGACTCTTTTAGTTGAAACGGAAAAGGGGACGGTGGCGGTTTGCGGGGACGTCTTTTGGAAAGAGAATTATCCGGAAAACGACCCTTACGCTTCTGACCCGGTAAAGTTAGCCGAGAGCCGGAAAAAAGTTTTAGAATCGGCTGATTTTGTCATTCCAGGGCACGGGAGCATGTTTTCCGCCAAGGGCAGATCAGCCTCTGGCCGAAAATTTAAAAAGTAAAAGCTAAAAACTAAAATAACCCGCCCGCCATCGCAAGCATGAGCTTGCTCAGGCGTTGCGGGCGGGTATAAAAATATGGCAAAAAAGCAAGTAAAAAATAATATAGAAGATAAAATCAAAAAATCAATAGAAAGAGTCCGGCCGAGCCTGCAGGCTGACGGCGGAGACATTGAATTTATCGGCTGGTATCCGGAAACCGGTATTGTCCAGGTGAGTTTAGTCGGCCATTGCGCCCATTGCCCTATGTCGCAGATGACTTTAAAGCAGGGGATTGAAGCCGAAATTAAGAAGGCAGTGCCTGAGGTAAAGGAAGTGATTAACGCGTAACGTGGAACGCATAACGCATAACGCTTTTAAAATATGGATTTTCATGATGAGCTTAAATTAACAATGCATCAATATGTAAAGTTGATATATAAACTGGCGAAGAATTTTCCTCAAGACGAATTGTATGGGGTAACTTCACAAATAAGAAGATCGGCTATTTCAATAATATTAAACTATATAGAAGGTTTCGCGAGGAGAAAAAGTGATAACTGTAAAGTTTATCGAAATTTTTTAGAAATTTCTTATGGATCGCTAAAAGAGTCGAAATATTTATTATTTTTTTCTTATGAAGAAAAATATATCATAGAGGAGGAATATAAGTCAGCGCTTTTATTAGCTGATAAAATTGGAAAAATGCTTTGGAGTTTAATAAAATAATTAGAATACGTGTAGCGCGTTATGCGTTACGCGTTACGCGTTATATGAGTATATATTTTGACCATAGTGCTACCACGCCGGTAGACAAAAAAGTGTTGAAAGAGATGATGCCGTATTTTAACGAGAAGTTCGGCAACCCGTCGTCAATTCATAGTTTTGGCCAGGCGGCCATGGCCGGAGTTGATAAGGGGAGGGAACAGGTGGCCGAGTTTTTAAATTGCGAGCCGGAGGAAATAATTTTTACTTCTGGAGCAACCGAGTCTGATAACCTGGCTTTGCGGGGCGTTATTAGCGCAGTAAAAAGACAGGGCGCGAAAAAGCCGCATGTTATTACGACTTTGATTGAACATGATGCCGTGCTCCAGCCCTGTTTGGAAATGGAAAAAGAAGGCGTGGAAATTACCTTTTTACCGGTTAAACCCAACGGCGTGGTGGATTTGGAAAAATTAAAAAAAGCCATAAAGGACAATACGGTTTTGGTTTCCGTCATGTACGTTAACAGCGAAGTCGGCAGCATTCAGCCGATCAGAGAAATCGGCAAGATTATAGAAAAGGTAAATAGAAATAAGTTGAATGAATGGAAAAAAGGAAGGACTAAGGACAGGGGAGAAAAACCACGGCCGATTTATTTTCATACGGACGCGACCCAGGCCTTAAATTTCCTGCCTGGCAACACGAAATATCTTCATGTTGATTTGTTAAGCTTGTCCGGGCATAAAATTTACGGGCCAAAAGGCGTGGGCGCGCTGTTTGTTAAAAAAGATGTTCCGCTTAAGGCTATCCAGCTTGGCGGGCATCATGAAAAAAATTTAAGAAGCGGCACGTTAAATGTACCCGGAATTGTGGGGTTAGGCGCGGCTATCAGTCTTTTGGACGAAGAAACTGTTAAAAACAATAATGCCAAAATCGCCAAACTGCGGAATATGCTCGTGGACGGCATTAAGAAAAATATTCCGGACGTTATTTTAAATACTGACCGGGAAAACTCCACGCCAGGGCATGCTCATTTTTCTTTTTTGGGCGTGGAAGGGGAGTCAATTTTAATTGCCTTAGATTTAGAGGGAATTGCGGTTTCTACCGGTTCGGCTTGCGCTTCGGGTTCTCTTAAAGCTTCTCATGTTTTACTCGCTATGGGCATAAAAAAGGAAATTGCCCACAATTCCATCCGTTTTAGTTTAGGCAAGAATAATACGGAAGCGGAAATTAAAAGAGTTATAAAAATTCTGCCGTCGATTATAAGGAAGTTAAGAGGAATGAATCCAGACTATAAGAAATAATAAAATAATCCCGCCCCTCTCAAAGGGCGGGACAGGTAAAATAATATAAAAAAGTATTGGGGATTCGACACCCTATAGGGTGTCGAATCCCTTTATCGTAGAAAGATTGACTTTTTGGTATAATTATTATACTATAAATTATTCTCTCAAAGAGGGAGAATTTTTCTGTCAACGGACAGGTCCCGAGGCCAAGGGAGGAGGCCAAAATTAAAAACAGGAGGTATGCGATGAAAACCATCGTGAGCCGCCGTTTATCAGTACATCAGGAGCATGAGTTCCTGCAGAAACTGGAGTCTGCTGGCCTCATTGGCAATCTTGCCCAGAGAGTTATTGAATCAAAGGGCAATGATCTTGCCGTAAAAGTAGTGAGCTTGGTTCAAAGTGGCAAGTTAGTGCCAACGGCTAGCCAGAGCATAGCTCGCGCAATAATGGGCAATAATTTTTTTGGAGTGGAGGAGGCCATTAAGCACTTCAGAGTAAATCCGACTAATCAGCAACTCGCCGCTCTTTACGAGATTCCATTTCCCGAAGCGGTGCTCAGGGAATTGAAGGATACGCATATTCTTGTAGCGGTATTCCCGCTTTCGATTTTGGAAATCCGCAACAGGGTGGGCTCCAAGTTGTTTTGTAAGCGGTTCAAGAGTAATAATGAATCCTTTATGAGAGAGCATGGCGAATTAAGCTGGCAGTTGGTTTGTAAAACCGTGAATTATAATTTGATATGGAAAAGCTGGGAAGAACAATTGGAGCTTCTGGATGAAGACGATGAAGTGCCAACAGCTCAGGTGATGGTTTATACTATTCTTGGCCGTTACTTAGCTACTGGTGAATGCCTTTGTGAACGTTATTTTCACCGCACATCTACCATAGATTTTGAAAGCTACAGTAGTGATGTTCGTCGCGTCACCGTTCATTTTCATCCTCATCCTTATGAAGGTATTGCGGATTCAGATCCGGGTCTCTCGCTTGAAACTTGGGGTGATTCCGGTGGCTCTAATGAAGTTATTTCGTCCGCTCGGAAAGTCCCGGTAGCAAGAATAAGGCTTGAGAGATAGCAAATTTGGACGCTTAAGATTTTAAACTTTGTTTTTTGTAAGAAGTATAACAAAACCCCCGAAGAGGAAATTATTCTCGGGGGTTTATTTTTTATGGTGATCTTTCTTTTAAAGGTCAAAATGTTTTTCAATTTCGGCCCAAGATTTGACGACGGTGGCGCGGGCGGCGACTTTAGGATATTCTTCCATTTTTTCCGGGTCGGGTTTAAAGGCTATCGGGTGTATTCTGCTTGAGAAGCGGTTTAATACCTCCGGTCGGTCATCAATCATATGAGTAAGATTTAGCCCGGCAGCAATTTTTCCTTTTTCTCTGCCTTTTTGGCAGATAATTATGTTTTCAGACAGTAGTCCTATTCTCCTTTGTAAATTTTTTCCCCTAAACCAGTTCCCCAGTTTAAATGCACCCTGGACTTGGGGGACAGCGGAGATGATATAGATATTTTCCGCTCCGAAATGTTCTATCATTTTCTTGAGAACTCTAAAGGCTCCTCTCGCTAGGCACATTTGCCCGCGCGGGCGTATAACCCCGCCGACATCCACCCCAATTTTCGTCATTTTTTCTTCCTCTTTTGGTTGTAAGGTGCAAAAAATCCGCAATAATCTTGATAGTTGATTGCGGATTTTTAATGATCTGGGAAAAAGATAGTTTAATCTTTTTGATTCAATTATCTTCTCCCCAGAACAGGTTATATTTAATTTTCATTTTTATAATATCATACTTAAATTTTTTTGTCAAATTTTTATTAAAAAATTGTTTAATTTTAGCCAAAATTTATTATTTTAAATACTTAAAAATATAAATTTCTCCATCTCCGATTTCGGTCCAGGAATCGGCTTCTAATTTAGCTTCCGCCAGGATTTTAGGGAAAGCCCACCAGTATTTATTCAAAACAAAATAACTTTGTTTAACGCCGGCAAGGTCCATGGCCGCATCCATAGTATCTCTGGCCGGTTTTTTGTAAACCATGTCTAAATAATACTGATAAAGCGCTCCGCCGGTGGGTATGGGGTAAAAATAAATATCGCCCGAATTCCCCTCGCCCCCTTTATCAAGGGGGTAATAATGGCTAAAGCCGAATTCGCGCAAAGCCGCGGCGCTTACCTGCTGGTTAGCCAGGACTATATAATCGCCGCTGGCGTCATTGGCAATCCAATTTACCGTGGCGATATCATTTTGCCCGGTTGAGTAGCCGTGAGAATTAAAGTAGCGGTCAAAACGCGGGTAAGAAAGATAAAGAGAAGTAGTAATTAAAATGGCCAGAAAAATAAGAAGGGGGATTTTTACAACTTTTTTTTGCTCCAAAATTTTTTCCAGCAAGCCGTAAAGAGGGATAATAATGAAGGGAAGAAGAATAATTACAATCAGGGACAGAATTCTTTCCAAATAGTCGCTTCTTTCATAAGAAATTAAAAAGTTAAAGGGAAGCCGGCTGGTTAAAATATAAGCGACGGCTAAAGAAATCGCAATGATTAAATTTAAAAAATAGATTTTGCAGTTTTGGCGATTGCGATAGGCGATAAACAAGCCGGACAAAATAAGGATAATGATTATAGTTTTTAGATTAAAAGCGTAAAGGTAGATGAAGTTCAGAATAAAATTTTCCCGGCCCGGGATAGTAATTTTTTCTAAAATGTCAGACGTGGTTGCGGTTTCGGCCAGGTCGGATGCCCCGCTATTTTTATTAACAAAATAAAAGGCCAGGGGCAGAGACAGGCTGGAAAAAATAAAAACTAAAATATAAAAATATTTTTTTAATCTGTCTTTGTTGCTGTGATAAGCGGTTAAGGTTAAGGCGAAAAAGAGAGCAGGCAGGCCGGCTAAAGGGTGGCAAGCCAAAGATGCTAAAGCGAAAATATAAATAATAGCCAGTTCTTTCCGTTCAGAAACCGTAAGGCCGTAAAGGATGGCCAGAAAAAGAAAAAGATAAGCTAAGTTTTGCGGAGTGGTGGCGATAAAAAAAGAAAAAGGCAGGACTAAAATCGCTAACGGTAGTAAAAGATTAACTTTATCATGGCTAAAACATTTTTTTAAAAATTGGAAAATGGCGTTAGGCAGTAATATGGCCGCCAAGGCCGGAACCAATAATTTATCCAGCCAGACAATAGGGAGGGCGGTAATTTTATGTAAAATTATAATTAAGCTGTATTGGCCAAGGTAATAAAAGGGTTTGGGATAGACCGCGCCGATTTTATCGATTAAAGCGGCCGTGGCTTGATGAATAAAAGGGTCAAAGCCGTAGCCGATTTTATAAACAATTACAGCAACAGATAAAGAAAGGAAGCAGTTAAGACTAATTAGAAGAAGAAAAATTTTTTTCTGTGGCTGGAAAAGAGCTATGGCAAAGATGAGAATGAGAGTGGCGAGGCCGTAGAAAATGAAAAAATGAGATGAAACTACTTCCCAGGGAGAGATAAGGGCAAAAGCAGCTCTGGCTTTAGACAAGGTGTAGGTAGCCAGACAGAAAGATAGGCCGTAGAAAAGAATAGAAATAAAAAATAAATAGCCGTTTTTTTTTCGTTCCGGTTTCGGGTATTTTCCCGCCACCTTATAATAAAGTTTATAGTGGGCGGGATCCCGCTGCGGCGGTGATAATTTATAATCGTAATCATGATTTTTCTTTTTCAGCTTATAAAGGATAATAATAAAACAAAAGCCGGACAAAGCCAGGCTTATAATAATGCCAATATTATTCAGGCGATAGAGGCGGTAAATAGCCGCTCCGAAAAACGAAATCAAGCCGGTCAGGACAGCTAAGAAATACAGGCAGTTTTTTCCAAAGTATTTTTCCATCATTTTTTAATCTTAGAGTGGGGCCTATCCTTATCATAGCAGATTTTAAGTTAGATTCAAATTTCCTTGCCATTATTGATGTTTTTTGCTAAGATAAGGGAATAAAAATATGGAGAAATTAAAAAAATTTAAAACCTGGGCAAAGAGAAAATGGCCGCTCCTGGCTGTGATAATTTTAGCGGTTATTTTTTTCTTTGGCGCTTCCAGCTATAACTATTTGACCCAGGCGGACGGGTTTGCGAAATGGTCTTCGCCGGACGAAACCGCCAATTATATTTTTTCTAAACTTTACGGCCAGAGCGGGCAAATGCAGGTATTTGAAAAATATAATTTGATAAGCGGCGATATAATCCATCCGCGAAGTTTCGGGAGCGCTAATGGCAATTTGAAACCCGTTAGCTTTTTAGGGATTATTTTAATTTACGGATTTCTGGCCGGCCTAACCAGCTTTAAAATATTGCCGTTTTTAACTCCCGCCTTCGCCGCTCTGGGGATTGTATTTTTTTATCTCCTGATTAAAAAACTTTTTGGGCCGCGCAACGGCCTGATTTCGGCCTTCTTGTTGGCGTCTTTCCCGCCTTATATTTATTATTCGGCCCGGAGCATGTTTCATAACGTTTTGTTTGTCGTGCTCTTGATTTTTGGTTTGTATTTTGGCTTATTGGCGGCCGGGAAAAAATATGGGTGGAGAAAATTGGATTTGTTAAACTGGCTTTTTATTGCCTTATCCGGTTTTCTTCTCGGCCTTGCTATTATTACCAGGACTTCGGAATTGCTTTGGCTAGGTCCGATGCTTGTTATTATCTGGCTTTTTAATGTTAAAAAAATCGGTTTTACGAAATTAATATTTTTTTTATCGGCTTTATTTTTGGCAATCTTGCCTGTTCTTTATTGGGACCAAATCCTGTACGGCTCGCCAATGGCCGGCGGTTATCCGGAAATGAACCAGTCAATTGAGACTTTGGTTGAATCAGGCGGAGATTTAGTAAAAGCAACCGCCGTTGGTAATTTAGCTTATAGCCGGGAAATGTTCAATAAAATAAAAGGCGCTATTTTCCATTTCGGCTTTGCCCCGAGGCAGTCAATTAGAATGCTTTATTATTATTTTGCCAACATGTTTCCCTGGCTTTTCTGGCCGGCGGTTTTAGGCGGGCTTTTGTTTTTTCAGAAACTTTTGCGCTGGAGAAAAAGGCATTTGGTTTATTTGATAGTTTACGGGATTATTTCCGTTATTTTGCTTTTTTATTACGGCAGCTGGATTTTTCACGACAATCCCGATCCTCGCAGTTTCACCATCGGCAATTCTTATACCCGTTATTGGCTGCCGATTTATCTTGGAGCCCTGCCCTTTGCCAGCTTATTTTTAATTAAATTTACCAAAGCGATATTTCCCGGTTTTTCCCAAAAATCCGAGTTGGAAAACGGTGGGGGCAACTCCTTAAACAAAGCTGTCTTGCCCGCAATTGGCAACTTCCTAAAAGGCCAATGCAAGCGTTTGCGCATAATTTTTTTCGTCAACAGCAGCCGGGTAATTCTTATCGCTTTGGTTTATTTTATTTCCATTTCCTTTGTTTTATTCGGCTCGGAAGAAGGCCTGGTTTATTCCGTAGAGAGCCAGAGAAAATCAAAGTATGAGCTGGAAAGAATTTTAGAGCTGACCGAATCCAATTCTGTTATTATTACCCGTTATCACGATAAGGTTTTTTTCCCGGAAAGGAAAGTTATTGTCGGCCTGTTTGACGATGACAGCATGAATGCCCGTTACGGGAAATTAATAAATTATTTGCCGGTTTATTATTATAATTTTATTTTGCCGGAAAAAGATTTAAATTATTTGAATGAGGAGAAATTAAAAGCAGTGAACCTTATGATAACGCCGGTTGAAAAAATTACGGGAGATTTTACTTTGTATGCCTTGGCAAAATATGAACCCCGTTAGAAATCTGCGGGGACATCTAAATTTAAATGGGAAAAGTATTTGAAAGATAAATAGTATGGTTATTGATAAAAAAAATAACAAAATTTCTAACGGGGTGAAAAATAAAAAGACATATTATATAATCACTATCGGTTGTCAAATGAACAAGTCAGATAGCGAGAGAGTAGCGGCTTACTTAGAAAAATATGGTTTTAGTTTGGCCAGGAATGAAACTAAGGCGGATTTAGTCGTGCTCACGACCTGCGGGGTGCGGCAAGCGGCCGAGGACCGAGTTTATGGTTTAGTGGGGGAAATTAAAAGGAAAAATCCAAAAGCGAAAATTGTTTTGACAGGGTGTTTGAGCGAGAGGAAAGACGTAAAGAAGAGATTGGGTGATAAGGTGGACGTGTGGCTGCCAATATCACAAATTTTAAATTTTAAATTTCAAATTTTAAAGAAAATCCGAAATCCGAAATCCGAAATCCGAAATTGCGATTATTTAAAAATAAAACCGAAATATAGTTCAAAGTTTTCGGCTTTTCTAGCCATTGGGAACGGCTGTAATAATTTTTGCGCCTATTGCGTTGTGCCTTATGCGCGGGGGCGGGAAGTTTATCGGCCGGCTAAAGAAATTTTGGCGGAAGCGAAAAATTTAATAAAGAATGGGTATAGGGAGGTTATTTTAATTGCGCAAAACGTTAATTCGTACAAAGACGGAAAAATTAATTTTTCTAAACTCTTGAAAATAGTCAATAATATCCCTGGTGATTTCTGGATAAGGTTCGCCACCAGCCACCCCAAGGATATGAGCAACGAGTTGATAAAAACCATGACGAATTGTGGAAGAGTCTGCAAGCATATACATCTGCCTGTGCAAGCCGGAAATGACAAAGTGTTGAAGGCGATGAACCGCAATTATACGGTGGCGCATTATAAAAATTTAATAAAAAACATCAGGCAAGCTATGCCTGAAGCATCAATTACTACTGACGTTATCGTAGGTTTTCCGGGAGAGACGAAGAAGCAGTTTAGCAACACAGCTAAGTTATTTAGAAAAATAAAGTTCGATATGGCTTATATTGCCCGCTATAGCCCGCGTCCGGGAACAGCAGCTTATAAATTAAAAGATGATGTAGCGCCAGAAGAAAAGAAGAGGCGGGAAGAAGAATTAATGAAAATTTTGCGCAAAACCGCGCTGGAGAATAATGAAAAGTATTTGGGGAAAACCATAGAGGTGCTAATTAGCGGAAAAAATAAAAGAGGGGAGTGGTATGGGTATACGGGGACGAATAAAAATGTGAAAATTAGAATTACGAATTACGAATTACGAATTACGAATCTAACAGGGAAGTTCGTGAAAGTTAAAATAACTAAGGTAAGAGATTTTGGGTTAGAAGGGACTATTGTGTAAAGTGGAAATATGCCAATAAATAACAATAAAATTATCGTAGTTTTAGGCACAACCGCTTCAGGTAAAACTAAGCTTGGGGTGGATTTGGCGTATAAATTTAACGGGGAAATTATTAGCGCGGATAGTCGGCAGGTTTATAAGGGGATGGACATTGGGACTGGGAAAGACTTGAATGAATACGAAGTCAAAAGTCAAAAGTCAAAAGTCAAAAGTATCCCGTATCATTTGATAGACGTGGTTAATCCAAATACAAAATTCAGTTTGGCTAAATATCAGAAACTGGCGTTTAAGGAGATTGATAGTATTTTAAAGAAAGGTAAGGTTCCGATTATTGTGGGCGGGACCGGTTTGTATTTGCAGGCCGTGGTTGATAATTATAATTTAAGCGGGGCTAAGCCGGATAAAAAATTAAGGGGAAATTTAGAGAAAAAAACGGTGCCAGATTTATTTTCGGAACTCAAAAAAATAAATCCTAAATTCGCCGAGCGATTGAACGAAAGTGAGAGAAAAAATAAAAGAAGATTGATCCGTTATATTGAGATAATGCAAGATAAGGGGGTTCGACCCCCCATAGGGGGTCGAACCCCCAAAGCTGGTCATGACTTTTTTTTGTTGGGCTTAACCTGGCCTAAAGAGGTTTTAAAAGAAAGAATTTATAAAAGATTGATTGAGAGATTAGAAAAAGAAAATATGGCGGGGGAGGTGGAAAAATTACATAGAGAAGGGGTAGATTGGAAAAGATTGGAAAGTTTTGGTTTGGAATATAAATATATTTCTCTATATCTGCAGGATAAGTCGAGTCATGAGGAAATGGTGGAAAAATTAAATATTGCTATCAGGCAATTTGCCAAAAAGCAGATGACCTGGTTCAGGCGTTGGGAAAAGCAGGGGAGAGAAATTCGTTGGATAAAAGACGGGAAAGAAGCGGAAAAACTGGTAAGGGAATTTTTAAAATAAACAAGTCTTTTGTGAAATATTTATACGTGCTATAATAATAGTAGCTTAGTTTAATAAAATTAGTTTTTTTGCAAAGGAGGTATACCATGCGTGACTTCCCCCCTGAAATTCCTGAGGTTTATAGAAATTTTAAGTTTTCACGATGGTCTGTAGAAACCGCACTATTACGTATTAAGGAGGCAGACGAGCGGCTACAACATATTGCAAGACCATTCGAAGGACTTAGCTGTTCGGGAAAAGCCGCGGGGGTTAAGCCTTGGGCCAAGCCCTAATTTTGTTCTTTCATCTGCAAAAACTGTTTTTAAAATAAAGAAGGGGCCGGTAGAATATACCAGCCCTTTTTATTTCTTAAAAGATCTCTGTCGGAGAAAGGTCTCTCTCGCAATACCAGCATCCGAGCTGGCCATCGCCCTGGTTGACAAATTTGGCGTTGGCTTCCGGGTCATTGTTGGTAATGCAATTGGGATTGGGGCAGCGTCCGATGCCTTGGATGATAGCGGGAGTTTCCATTTTTATCTTCTGAAATCTCCGATCCCGGACGCAGTTAAAGGTTATTTGCGGGGCTAAGGATGAAATGACTCCCATCGATTCGGAGGAGATAAATGACCCCGAGAGAACCAGGACATCTTTGAGTCCGTATTTTCTGGAAGGGACATCTTCAATGAGATGTCTTGCCCCGCCGCCAATCAGTTTTTGCCTTACCAAATATTCCCTTATGGCCAAGCCAAGGCCTTTGGGGATGTGGTCAATCACCATGCCGCTGTCTACTGGCCGGAAGAATTCGTGTTGTTTCGTACCTCCATTTCTTCCTCTTAAATATTCTTCGAAAGGGATGTCCTTCACGATTTGCATATTACTGGCCTGGATTTCCTCGCTTAAAGCGGTTCTTTCATTCCGGTTCTTAAAACCGGTTTCAAGGAGATGCATCCTGGTGGGAACTCCGAACCAGGCTTGTTCGTCAATAATCAATCTTGGATCGTGCCTGATTTCGGGAGCGAATTCGTTGACGTAAGGCATGGGGTGCATGATTAAAACATCATTTTTGAATTGCCGCAGGATGTTGGCGGTAAGCCTGAATCTAGTCTTGGCTCGTTCCAAAGCCATTGGGTCGCCGGTGAATCTCTCTTCCTGCAGTCGCGAACCGTAGATAATGTCGCAACCAGCAAGTAATTCCAGACTATCTCCTTCTTCCGCACCGGGGAAAAGTTTTTTGTAGTGTCCGGGTAGAGTAGTTTCCGGATCGGAAACCAGGGTGAGAGAAATGTTCTCGCGGAGAGCAAGCGCGCAGATAAGAGAATGGACAGTTCGGCCGTACTTCAGATCTCCGAAGAATCCGATTTTGAAATCGTCCAGGTGGCCGAGTTTTTCGGAAATCGTGAGTAAATCCAGAAGGGTTTGGGTCGGGTGCTGGTTGGTGCCGTCTCCGCCGTTTTGAATTGAAATCGGACGGCCTTCTTTTTCCAGTATTTCGGCGATAAATCTTTGCGTTCCCTCTATTTTCGTCCGCATGACCAAAACATGCGCTCCCTGGCCGGCAAGCATTCTGGCAGTGTTGGCCAGACTTTCTTTTTTCGCCAGAGAAGTCGCTTCCTCCCCAATGATTTCCTTACATCTCCAGCCGAGCAAATCGGTCGCTTCCGCATAAGAGCCGCGGGTGCGGATACTGGGTTCAAGAAAGAGGAGGGTTACTTTTCTGCCCATAAAGAAAAGCCAGGATTCTCCGCCAGACTGTCTTTTTCTGGCCGTTGCGATTTGGCTTCGGCAACCGGGGATGATTCCCTCGAAAATTTCGTCTCGAGTGAAATCTCGGATGCTTATTATGTGTCTCATTTTGTTCCTCCTGTTCGGATAAACCATGAACGTTTATAAAATCAGAGTTTTTTTGAAGTTTTTTCTCCTTTTATTTTAAAGATCATTTTTTGCCTAAAAAAATATCCCGTCCACTGGACGGGATATTTTAGGAAATAGTATCTCCACAAGGTGAGATCACCTCGCGGAAAGGATATTTTAAATTTTTTTTATTGATATAGTTATCCACAGATCTGATTATTACTGGTTAAATTACTAACAGTATAGAGCATAATTTAAAACCTGTCAAATCTTTGTTGAAAATAGTTAAATTTTAGGCGGCTTGGGGAATTTTTGGTATATCCCCATCTCCTCCATGAATTTTTTTCTCTATTTCATTGGCCTCCCTAATAGTCTTTGAGAATTTTTCCCTTATTCTTGCTTCCGTTTTCTTTACAATCATTATTTTTATCTTTTGCTCCAGGGTCAACAGAAAACTTTCTTTAGCAATATGATTCTTCTCTATAGCTTTAAATTGGTCAACGATAGTAGAAATTATTTCTTCCTCATCTATATCTTCCGGGTTATAATCTCTGTCATTTCTTATTATCTCCAAAATATCTGAAATTTTTTCCCGGATTTCCAAATCTTCAAGATTGCCCTCTATGTTTTTGGGTTTTTCTCGATTCATATTTGTCAGTTAAATTTAAGCTGCTACTTTTTCTTTTGACTCTTCTTCCGGATTTTTTTCTGCTTCATCCAAGCCGGCTGCTTCAAATGCTTTTTTTAAGCTGTCTCTCGCTTCTTCACCCTCTCTTCTTAATCCGGCCTTTCTGGCTTCTGCCATCCGTTTTTCCGTATCAGGATTTTCTGACTTAGCGCCAGGGCCTCCAAAACCGCCAAATTGTTCAAATCTTGGCATATTTTTATTTATTATTTAATAATTTTTTTAGCAGTTCTATTACTATTTTGGGATTGGCTTTTCCCCCTGTTTGGGCCATAACTTGTCCAATAAAGAATTGTAGCACGTTTTCCTTTCCTTGTCTATACTGTTTGGCTTGTTTCTCATTTTTTTTTATTACAGCTTTTATTATTTTCTCCAGCTCGGCTTCATTATCCATCTGCTCCAAGCCTAAGTTGGCCATGATGTCGCTCGGGTCTCCGCCTTTCTTATACATTATTTCCATAATTTTTTGCCCAGCCGAAGAATTAATTTTATTTTGATAGACCAAAGTTATAAGTTCGGCAAAATTTTCCGGAGTAATTTTTATTTCGGTGATGGATTTTCCGTCTTTATTAAGATGCTTAAACAATTCGCTGATAAGCCAATTGCCCGTGATTTTTGCCAGTTTGTTTTTTTGCCTTTCCCAGGTGTCGCCGGTTGCGTCTATCCAGGCCCGGAGTTCCGAGATTACTTTTTCCGTGTAGCCGGCCAATTTTTTGTCGCTTGCTAAAATTTCCGCCGCGGCCTCGTCAAAATTATATTCGGCCATAAAGCGTTTCTTTTTCTCCGGCGGCAATTCAATTAGGCCGGTTTTTATTTTTTCAAGCCATTGCCCGTCAATTTTTATGGGCGGAATATCCGGCTCAGGAAAATAGCGGTAATCAGAAGAGGTTTCTTTTATTCTTTGCCTCACGGTTTGGTTTTTATTTTCATCCCAACCCCGGGTTTCCTGAACTAATTTTTCTCGCGCTTCTAAAGCTTTAGTTTGCCTTTTTACTTCATAGTCAATGGCTTTTTCAATGGCGCGGAAAGAATTTATGTTTTTTAATTCCACCTTTGGGTTAAGCTTGTATTTGCCGATTGGTTTTATTTCACAATTACCCTCGTATTTCCATTTGCCTTTTTCCTGCACGCTGACATTAGCTTCGCAGCGCATTTCGCCTTTTTCCATATCGGCGTTGGAAATATCCAGATAGCGCAAAATCTGCTGAAAAGTTTGGCAGAATTTTTTGGCTTCGCCTGAGTCTTTAATTATTGGTTCGGTTACCATTTCAATCAAGGGCGTGCCGGCGCGGTTAAAATCAAGCAGAGTGTAATTTTTTCCGGTCGGATGAGTGGATTTTCCCGTGTCTTCTTCCAGATGCAGGCGGGTTATTTTTATGTCCCGGTCGTTAACTTCAAGATGCCCGTCGTAACAGAAAGGCAGGTCGTATTGGGAAATCTGGTAGCCCTTGGGCAAATCCGGGTAAAAATAATTTTTCCGGTCAAACTTGGAAAGCTCCCTGATTTTACAGTTTAAAGCCAACCCGGCCAAAACCGCCCATTCTATGGCCTGCTTGTTGGGGACAGGCAGGGTGCCGGGATGGCCAAGACAAATCGGGCAGACCGTGGTATTGGGTTTTTTACCTAAAGAGTCGTTATCGCAAGAGCAGAACATTTTTGACTTGGTTTTCAGCTCGGCATGAATTTCTAAACCGATAATTACGTCATAGTCCATAAATTGGAAATTTTTAGTTAGTTTCGTACCTTTATTTTATCCTTAAATAGCGGAAAAAGCAACCTTTAAGGTGAAAGCGGTAAAGAAAAACCGTCTCATAAGTATAGAGGCGGTTTTTAGTTGGGACACATGTCAAATTCTGCACAAAGAGCAAGATATTCGTGATATGGCTTGAAAAAAATCTCACCACAATTTAAACAAGGAGCGAAAACGTGCCTAGAGATATTAAAAATTACTTCTCCCTCTTCTCCTAAAAAATTCAGGCCGACGAAGTCAACTATAGTAGTATTCAGGAAAATGGGAGAAGAACAAATCGGGCAGTTTTCTATTCTTATTTTCGCGCCTTGCTCTTCCGTTCCGCCACATTCTATTCCCATCTTGTCTTCCTTTTCTATTTTTGTTTTTATGGTTTTAGATAATTATATAGCAAAGCAGCTGGTTCGTCAATTTTAATAAGTTTTCGGTATCCGGAAGAAAAAAGCCGCGTCTGATTAAAAGGATGTGGCTTTCTAATAATCGCCAGATTTTCTGACCGGGATTCTCACAGTGTAAGTATATAGATATTCCTCGCCACATTCGGGGCAAACGGATTTTACGGTAAAAATGATTCTGCCGCAAACATGTTCATGCTCAATCACCGTATTATCCCTTTTTGCCTCGAATGGTTTCTTGCATTTTTTGCAGAAGATTTTCATTGTTTCCTCCCGGATAATGTGGGGAGCAAATAAAAAAAGAACGGATTTAGCATTTTAAACCATTCTTTTATTTCTGTCAATAGTTAAAAAAGCCCTGAGGAGCCAAAACCATTATTATTTCTTTCGGTTTCATCGTTTATTTTGTCCTCTTTTATTTCCAAATTTGGCGCGGGCTGGATTAAAATCTGGGCGATTTTTTGCCCAGGCGCGATGTTATAAATATCTTCGCTTAGATTTATCATATTAACCAGGATTTCGCCGCGGTAGTTTGAATCTATGACCCCGGCCGTGGTATGGATGCCGGATTTGGCCACGCCGCTTTTATCCCAGATCAAGCCGGCGTATCCTTCCGGGATTGCCATTTTAATGCCCGTGCTGACAACTATACTTTCTCCAGGGAGTAAGGAATAATAATCAGCCGCATATAAATCAAGGCCGGCGTCGCCTTCGTGAGTTCTTTGCGGCAGTTTGGCGTTCGGTTTTATTCTTTCAATTTTTAAAACCGGCTTGTTAAGATTTTTTTCATATTCCAAAGTGTTTAAAAAGGGGATATGGCTTTTCTCCCGGAAGCTAATTAATCGGTTTACTTCCTGCCAGACTAAATTATGGATTTCCTGGCGGGTCATAATTTCGCCGTTTCTGGTGCATTCTATTAAAGTGAAGTCCGGGAAAGTTCTGGCGATTTCCAGATAAACCTGCTCGGCCCGGCGCAGATGGTTAATATCGGCTTCGTGCAAGTCTCTTTTGGCTCCGTTTATATAATCGCGGTGGCCTTTCTGGTCAACTAATTTCTGGGCAATGGCGGCGTCAACGTGGAGAATAATATTTAAGTCCGGTTTGGGAATATTAAAAATTTCATATTCCAGTTCATAGAGCCAGGAGAAATAATTTTTCCTTTCCAAAGGATTAGCGATTTTTCCGCCCTGGTGGCCCATGTTAGCGGTCACGTAACGGTTGGCGATAACGATTTTACCTTCTCCCAGCCATTTTTTTATCTTAAAGCTGGCATCATAGCGGTCGCAGGCGTAAAAAATCGAAGCCCGATAAGGCCCGACTTCATCGGCTTTTCCATAATCTCCGTTTAAATATTTTTCTATTAAGCCGGCTGATTTTTCGCCGTACTGGGGAAAATCAATCATCGCTACCGGCAAGCCCGAATTTTCCAGCCGAGTAAAAAGCATTTGCGTTTGGGTAGCTTTGCCGGATCCGTCTGTGCCGTCAATAACAATAAACTTCCCCTTTTTATTTGTGTTCATATTACCTTTAGACAAGAAAAGAGTGCTCCTTGCACCCCCTTGTGTTAAATCCAAAATTCAAAATCACAAATTCCAAATAAATTACAATAATCAAATTCAAAATTCAAAAATGTTTTGAAATTGGTTATTTGAATTTTGATATTATTTGTTATTTGTAATTTTGGATTTTGAATTTATTATTTTTTAAGGACTTCTGTTATTTGTCTGCTTACCTCTGGTATCGGCGGCATGCCGTCAATTTTTTTATAAACACCTTTCTTTTGGTAGTAGTCAATTAAGGGTTTGGTTTCCTTATTGTATAGATCCAGCCTTTTTTTTATCGTTTCCGGTTTGTCATCTTCTCTTATAACTAATTTTTCTCCGCATGCACCGCAGATCTCATCATTTTTCGGAGGATTGTAAATCAGATGATAAACTTTCTGGCATTTAAGGCAGGTTCTTCTCTGACTTATTCTTTTTATGGCCTCTTCGTCGCTGATCCAGACTTCTAAGACTAAATCTATCCCTTTTATTTTATCTAAAAATTCTGCCTGGGTCAAATTGCGGGGAAAGCCGTCTAAAATAAAGCCGTTAGTGCAGTCTTTTTGTTCTAAGCGCTGTTTTGTAATCTCATTGGTAATTTCATCAGGCACCAGAGCGCCGGATTTAACGATTGAGTCAATTTTTTTTCCTAATTCAGTCTGGTTTTTTATATTTTCCCTGAAAATTTCACCGGTAGAAATATGGGGGATGCCGAGCCTTTGGCTAAAAATATCGGCCTGTGTGCCCTTGCCTGATCCTTGCGGTCCCATGATGATTATATTTACCCCGTTAGAAATTTTATTATTTTTCTTATCCATAATAATATATTTATTGATTTTTTTAACATTTCATTTTTATCCGTTTATTTCTAGTAAGATTTCTAACGGGGTGAATATTATTCCAAATTTTTGATTAAATTATCAATTTGTTGCTGTAATTTTTCTAAAGTAGAATCATTGGTTAAAGTAAATTGGGCTTGGCTCATGACTTCCGGAATGGTTAATTCGGTTTCTTGCTGTTCATCGGCTAAAAATTGTTCATAAATTTTTTTAGAATCATCCGCGTTTTCCGTTCTCGAAGTTAATCTTTCATATCTTATTTTCGGTTCAGTTTCCACTTTTACCAGTTTAAATTCCGGCAAATCTTTTAGATATTTTATATCAGACAATCGCCTGATGCCGTCAATGACTATTAAATTATTGGTTTCATTCCTGACATCGCCGGCGATTACTTTAGCCAGTAAATCATCGCCAAATCCTTGACGCAGAACTTTAGAGATATTTTGCATGTTTTCCCTGGTAATCTCTAAATACAGTCTATTCAAAACATCCCGGAGAGGGGTGGAAAAGCGATAAGCAATTGCTCCATATTTATTTACTAAATATTCGGCGACTGTGCCTTTGCCGCAAGAAATTTTTCCGACCAGGCCAATGATTATTTTTTTATTAGGCATAATTAATAAATTACTTTATATTTTACCATTATAGCGTCATCGTTTATTTTTTCCATTTTTTCAAGCTTGAGATTAACGCCAAAATCCTTATTAAAAAGGGAAAGGCCGTCGCCGAATATTTTCGGTTCTATGGTCAAAATAATTTCGGAAATTAATTTTTTCTCCAAAAACAGGGAATTAAGAAAAGCGCCGCCGCCCAATAAAGCCGATTTATAGCCCATTTTTTCCAGTTCTTTTAAAACCGGCTCCGGTTCGCCAGTTACCCATTTTACGCCCTCTGTTTTCGGCGGATTTTTTTCCAAGGTAAAGACAACGTTAAGCCGGCCGGGCAGAGGAGCGGGAAAAGTGGCGAAAGTTTTAGCCCCCATCATAACGACTCCATGCTCTTTAGAAATTTTGGCAAATAATTTCTTATCTTCTTTGCTTGTCCAGTCCGGGAAATGCTTGTCATGTTTGGCAATTTTACCGTCTAGGGTTATAGCCATCATCATGGTTACGGGAATCATTTAATTTAAGAATTAAGAATTATGATTTAAGAATTAAGATAAAGATGAACCCCATGGCGTTATACCGCAATAGGAGCTTTGATGGGAGGGTGCGGATCGTAGCCTTCTAAAGTGAAATCTTCGTACTTAAAGGAAAAAATGTCTTTTACTTCTGGGTTAATTTTCATAGTCGGTAAAGCCCGCGGTTCCCTGGATAGCTGCAAGTTAACCTGCTCGCGGTGATTATTATAAATATGAACGTCTCCGAAAGTATGGACAAAATCCCCGAGCTCCCGGCCGGTAACCTGAGCCATCATCATAGTGAGCAGGGCGTAAGAAGCGATGTTAAACGGCACCCCCAAGAAAACATCAGCGCTTCTTTGGTAAAGCTGGCAGGATAATTTATTATTGGCCACATAAAATTGGAATAAAGTATGGCAGAGCGGGGGAGCGGCCTTTTTGGCTTTTATCAGTTCCTGGATATCAGCGACATTCCAGGCGCCGACCAGAATCCGGCGCGAGTCCGGATTGTTTTTTATCATCTCGACCACTTCTTCTATCTGGTTAATCGGCTTGCCGTCATAGCCGGGCCAGCGCACCCATTGTTTGCCGTAGACCGGCCCGAGCTCACCCCATTTTTTAGCGAAATCGTTATCGGTTTTTATTTTTTCCACGAATTCTTCCAGGGTTTCGTTTTTATATTCCGGGCTGGCCTTATAACCCTCATAAGGCCATTCATTCCAGATTTTAACGTCGTTATCCACCAAATATTTAATGTTGGTGTCGCCTTTTAAAAACCAGAGCAATTCATGAATGATACCCCGCAAAAAAACTTTTTTAGTGGTGAGCAAAGGGAAGCCCTTGGCTAAATCCATGCGAATTTGCCGGCCGAAAAGGCTCCTTGTGCCGACCCCGGTCCGGTCGCTTTTGTCAGTGCCGTTGTCTAAAATATCCTGTAATAAGTCTAAATATTGCTTCATATGTTTTATATTGACTATTGATCTTCATATTCAGCGGTTTTGTCGTTTAATAAATTATATTGCACACCAGCTTCAGTAAATACTTCTTTAGTTCTTTCTCCGGCGTGATAATCTTCTTCTGAAACGACCCTTTTTATGCCGGCGTTAATTATCATTTTTGCGCAGGCGTAGCAAGGAGTCATTTTTGTGTACATCGTTGATCCTTCCAGTTTAATTCCGAAACGCGCAGCCATAACGATAGCATTTTGTTCCGCATGAGTTGTCCTAATGCAGTGTCTTGATTCATGGCCGTCTTCATGCTTAACAGTGCTCATTTCATGTCCTACTTCATCGCAGTGTTTAAGCCCAACTGGAGCTCCGACATAACCAGTGGCGATAATCCTTTTGTCTTTTACGATAACACATCCTGATCTCGCTCGATCGCAAGTTCCTCTGCGTCCGACTACATTTAGGATCTCCATAAAGTATTCATCCCATGATGGACGTTTATAGTTTTTGTCTTGATTTTCCATAGTTTTTGTTGCGAATAAGTTTGTTAGAGTATTTCTATTTTAGCAGATTAAAAAAAAGAGGGCAAATCACATAACTCATAACGCGTAACGCATAACATTACCCCCTTTCGAAAAGGGGGTTGGGGGTTTTTAGGGGAAAAGCAGGAACTTTGATTATGGCTGACCATTAAATTGAATATAAGCAAAAGGCTCAGCTATCTTGACAGAGGCTGAGCCTTTTTATGGGATTATTTAATGTTATTAATTGGTTTCCACCTTAATGCCCGGACCCATAGAAGAGCTTATGGCGATATTCTTTATATAAACGCCTTTGGAACTGGTTGGCTTGGCTTTCTTTACGGCTTCCAGAAAAACATTATAATTTTCCTGAAGTTCTCCCTCCGGGAAACTTACTTTTCCGATAACGGCGTGGACATTGCCCGTATCATCGCTTCTGAAGCTTACCTTGCCTTTTTTTAATTCGGCCACGGCTTTGGCCGGATTCGGGGTAACGGTTTCATTTTTCGGCGAAGGCATAAGGCCGCGGGTGCCTAAAATTTTAGCAATGGCGGCTAAATTTTTCATCATCGCCGGTTCCGCTACCGCCACCTGGAAATCGGTTTTTTCGGTTTTTTTGATTTCCGCGATTAATTCTTCTCCGCCGGCTAAATCAGCGCCGGCGGCTTTAACTTCCTTTACTTTCTCCGGCATGACAAAAGCGGCGACTTTTACGGTTTTGCCGGTTCCGTGCGGCAGGCTGACAGTAGATCTTATTTGCTGGTCGCCCTTTTTCGTATCAATTCCCAAGCGGAAATGAACTTCTACTGAAGCGTCAAATTTCGTTTTTGACAATTTTTTAGTCAAGGCAATCGCTTCTTTCGCCGGATAAGCTTTAGCCCTGTCAATTTCGGTTGTTTTTATTTGTTCTTTTGTCTCCTGTTTTTCTTCCTGTTTCTCTTGCCTCGCCGTAGTCCCGCTAAGCGGGACGGAGGCGGGTTGCTTTTTTGCCATATATTTCGTGGTGCGAGCGTCCCGAGCTCTCGGGACTCCCACAATTATTATAAATAGTTAAAATTCGTAATTCTTAAATCTTAATTTACTTTATTTCCACTCCCATTTGCCTGGCTGTCCCGGCGATAATTTTTTTCGCCTGTTTAACGTCATTAGTATTAAGGTCGGGCAGTTTAACAGTGGCAATTTCTTCCAATTGTTTGTCCGTAAGAGTGGCAACCTTTTCCGTCAGAGGCTTGCCCGAGCCGCTTTTTATTTTAGCGTATTTTTTTATCAGTTCAGCGGCGGGCGGAGTTTTCATTATAAAAGTGAAAGTGCGGTCTTCAAAAACCGTAATTTCCACCGGAATAATATCGCCCATCTTATCCTTTGAAGCCTCATTAAATTTAGAGCAGAAATCAGCGATATTTAAGCCATGCTGGCCCAAAGCCGGACCAACCGGAGGGGCAGGATTAGCCTGGCCGGCCGGAATCTGTAATTTTATTTTCGTCAGAATTTTTTTCGCCATATATATTAGTTGATTAGTTACTTAGTTGATTAGGGATTAGTTTTTTAACTAAGAAGCATATCCCCGCATACATTAATTCATAGAGCCTAATTAACTAATTAACTAAGCCCTAATTAACTAAAGTTATACTTTCTTAATTTGCAAAAAATCTAATTCTACCGGCGTTTCCCGCCCGAACATAGAAACGGAAACTTTTATTTTTCCTTTCGCTTCATCAATATGGGTTACTTTCCCCTCAAGGTTCTTAAAGGGGCCGTCGGTTATTTTAACCGGCGAACCGACGGAAACGTCGATTTTATACTTCGGCTCTTCCACGCCCATTCTTTTCTGCAGGCCCTTTACCTCTTTTTCGCTGATCGGCGTCGGGACAGTGCCCGTGCCGATAAAGCCGGTAACGTTGGGGGTATTGCGGACAACGTACCAGGAGTCATCAGTCACAACCATCTCCACCAAAACATAGCCGGGGAAGATTTTTTCCTCTATCACTTTGCGCTTACCGTTTTTAATCCGGATTTTCTTTTCGGTCGGAATGAGGATATTAAAAATCTTATCTTCCATGTCCATGGATTCAATCCTTTGTTTTAAATTCTGGGCGACATTTTCCTCATAGCCGGAATAAGTATGCAGGACATACCAGCGCCGGCCTTGATTTAAAATTTGTTTAGCCATTTTTTCAATTATCAATTTTCAATTATCAATTTTCAATTAATGTTGAAAATCTAATTGTTGAAAATTATTCGAAAAATTACTTAATAACTAATCCCAATAGCCAGTTAAAAAGATAGTCCAGGGCGCCCAAAAAAGCCGCGACGGCCAGACTTAAGCCGATAACGAGCAGAGTATAATTATAAGTTTCTTTCTTAGTCGGCCAGGTGACTTTTTTCATTTCCTCGACTGAAGCTTTTATGTAATCCGCTAACTTGTTAGCCATAAGATTTTATTTGGTTTAAAGTAATTAAAAACCGCCTCTTTTGGCAGTTGTTCCTATTTGCTTATATAATACAGGATAGTTATTGATATGTCAAGAGGCAAGAGGAATTGACCCCACTTCGTCCCGAGTACTCGGGACTCCGAGGGGCGAGACGAAGCGACACTGGATCTGAAGTTTTTAAACAAGCTCTCATGCTTGGTTATGAGATATACGGATTCTTGACAAATTCACATATTTTGTTATAAAAGAAAATAAGGAAAAGGAGGAGCGCATGGATGACAGAATAGACATAACCGGAGTTTTGTTCTTTGCTTTTTTTATTATTGCCGGAGGCATCAAGGGGATGCTTCTTTTTCCCGGTTGCTGGTGGTTGTCTTTGCCAATAGGAGGAGCACTGGGATTTTTGTCGGCGATAATAATTTGTTTTTTTCTGCTGCTTGCAATTGCCTGCGCCTTTGTGTCCATTTTGCTTTTTGCCCTGGCATTTTTTTTGCTAAAAAAATCGGCAGGAGCAATAGAAGAGTTTATCAAGGAATTGATAAAACTAATAAAAACAACCCTGCCTATTATTTAACCGGCGAGAATAATGGCAGGGCTTTTGTATATCCTGGTAAATATGTTATTATTTATATAATAAGCAGAAAGTATGATGCGATGGAGAAAGGAGAGTATGTGATGAAAAACGGTTGTTTGTTGTCAAGATGGAGTTTGCACCGTATGTCTGTTCGGAATAGCCACTCAGGAGAAGAATACCCAAAGGGAAGAATTCCCACTTGCGATGGTATAAGGCCGCGCAGGGATCCTTTTAGTAAACCGGATACAAAATTTAGGGAAAACTAACTATGTACGGTTAAATTTTTTCTCCTCGCTCTTTTATTATTCATGGCAGAGCCAGCCTGCTTGACAGCAATATCTTTGAGCAGGCTTTTTTCTTTTTTAAAATTCGTGCTATACTATTTGTATAAAATAATTTAATATTAAATCTACTAATATGGAAAATCCTTTAAAAACGGTTGAGAAAAAAATAAACGGGTTCATCTGGACTTTAGCTATTAACGGCGTGATTCTGCTTCTCTTGGGAGTTTTAATTGTCTGGACCGATTTTATGCTCCGGCTGGTTATAGGCGTTCTGGCTATAATGGTGGCTTATGTTTTTTTCTACAGCGCTTATCGAGTCTGGTCTTTTAAGAAAGATATTGAGAAATATCTTAAGTTTTTGAAATAGTTACGAATTACAAATCTATTACAAATTTACAAATTAATAATTTGTAGAAATGACGAGTATGATCAAAAAGAAATTTATTTTTTTAGTTTTAATTTTTGTTTTATTATTAGCTGGCTGCGGGCAGAAACCAGACATGGATCAATCGGCCGCCGACGGCAATTTCCACTACCAGAATAAGGATTTGGGTTTTTCTTTGGTTCTTCCCCCGGAATTCTTGTATTATCAGACCCAGAGAAAAGAAACCGCTGATTATGTTGACCTTGAATTTTTTGTGCCGACCGCAGATACGAACTATTATCAGGATGTAGCCGGATACGGCAAGGCAGTGGTGATAAGGATTTTTAATGAAAAAAGCTGGGAGCAGGCGAGCGGAGAGGGGATTTATCAAAAACTGGGAGAAAATAAAGGTTGGCTGCCGGGCAGGGAAGACAGGATTTATACTATAAAATTTTGGGGCGAGGCGCCGCTTGACTGGCAGGAAAAATGGAGCGAAGAAATAAAGCAGAAAATTATAGGCGGATTTAAAGTAATATAAAAGCCAAAAAGAAAAAGTAGGAAGAATAAAAATTGGGGTCAGTCAATATGGATTGAGCTAAAATTTTTTTATGGATAAAAGCATTTTGAAAAATAAACTGAAAATCCAGCTAAAAAATTTTGCTTGGCGGGCAATTACCACAGTTATTTTAACCTTGGTTGCGGTTGCCACCGTTTTGGTTTATGCGGCTTTTACCGAACCTTTAGTTGGACCGAATGATTCTGACCAGGATTTCCTGCAGAATATTTTAGGCGCTGATAATAATAACAATGATTTTAGTTCTTCTAATGTCGCTTCTAATGTGGATGGCAGTATCATTGAAAGACAAGAATATATTCAGACAGGAATCGGCACCAGCACTGACGCGGCTTCTATGTCCGCAACTTTATTTGCCGGACAAGAAGCTATTTATGGACAAGTGGATAATAGTTATAGCGCTTGTTATACAATCGGTCAATACTGTGGTTATAAAACATGCTCTTCGTATCCTAGCTGCTTAGGTGGATGGACGAGTTTAGGAAATTTTACCACAAGGGGTGGTTGCTATACCAATATAAATGACTGTGAGATTAATTCTTGGAACGTTTGTTGCTTACCTAGGTAATGGCTGGAATTCCCTCCAGTTGAGTCTTTTCTGAAAGGGCTTACATTCCGTGTAAACATAAATTAGAATAAAATTCTTGACAAATTTTATTTGTTGGTATACCATTAACTTAGCATTTTAAAATCTAAAAGTATCAAGAGAGGCGCGAGGGACTAGACCTTATGACCGCCCGCCAACCCGGATAAAGCCGGGTGGTAAATTCTACCCCCAAAGGGGAAAGATAGGGTCCTGCCAGATAAGCAGGGCAAAAAGCAAAAAAGCTTCTTATTCTAAATCTTTGGGGTAAGAGGCTTTTTTGTTTTTGCTCTTTTGAAATTCGTCTAACCTTTTTAAAAGGAGGAAGTTATGTCTCATCCGATTACTACTCAAATTTGGCTGGAGTTTGCCGCTGCTTTGAGGCGGGGTCAGCCTGGCGAAGATGTAAAATTCAAAGTTCATGTTGATCCTCCGACTGTTGAAAACGGTTTTTTTGTGGCCACATGTTTGGGCGAAAACGGAATCCCAGTGGATGGGATAGAACCGATTGAGTTTCGACCAAATTAAGAAAATCTGTTTTTGTGCTCCTAGTTAGTGAAAGCCGCTTTTGTCGATTTTGGCAGGCGGCTTTTTTATATCGAAAGCCGCCCCGCCCTTCGCAAAGAGCGGGGCGGACCGATATATTCCGCCGCTTCGGCGAATCATTTTTTTAAATAAATCAGAGGAGAGGCGAAGCCGTTGCCCAGTAAGAAAGTTTTTAAAGACTAAAAAGGGCTTTTGGAAGCGGCGGGATATGAAGATTCCGCGGGCATTAGCCCGGGGGATCTTCATTTGATTTTTTTTCAAAAATATAGTAGAATAAGAACAAGGTAATTAAAAATTAAAAATTAAAAATTAAAGATTTTACTATATGGTCAGTCCATATTTAATGAAAAAGCAAGAAGGCGCCCTTACTTTAAGCGAGAGCATAAGAAGATTATTTCAGGTAATCTATAAAGAGCAAAAAGAGCCGGAGCCGGAGAGTGAGAATGTCCAA
>JAQUPG010000015.1 GCA_028716725.1 Patescibacteria group bacterium
AAGAAAGAATTTGAAGCCAGCCAGGATAAAGGGGGCGGGAGCGAAGAGGAAGCCGGCCCGGAGGAAGAAAAAGCCGAATCATAACCTCGCCTTGATTTTAATAGTTTATTTATGATAAAGAGATTTTTAAATCTGATAATTGCCCTAGTTTCCCTGGCGGCCTTAGCCGGTCTTGTTTATATTGTATTTTTTTATGATTTTACCGGAAAAAATATAATTAGCCGAGAAAAAAACGTTTCTGCCCCGTCGGCAGAAACCGGAAGCGAAGAAGAAACAGTAGTCTTGTCCAGCGAAAATCAGAAAGATTTATTGGCCGGCAAAAGAGAAATAAGCGAAAGCGAAATTGCACAAGAGAATTTAAAAAGGATGGCGGCTTCTTTCGCGGAAAGATTTGGCAGTTATTCAAACCATTCCAGCTATAGCAATATTTCCGATTTAAAAATTTTCATGACCAGCGCCATGCAGGCCTGGGCCGACAAGTTTGTGGAAGAAACAAAAGCCAAGCAGGGCCCAAACGATGCTTATTACGGCGTTACGACCAAGGCGGTCGCTGTGGAAGTGAAAATGTTTAATGAGGGCGCCGGGCAGGCGGAAATTTTAGTGAACACCCAGAAACGGGAATCGAGCGGAACCATGGATAATGTTTCGTTAACCTATCAGAATATTTTAATATCTTTTGTAAAAGAAGCTGATTCCTGGAAGGTAGACGGAGCCGAGTGGCAAAATGAATAAAAAACATTTATGCCTTTTTCAAGAAGAGAAAAATTTCCTACGAAATTATTTGTGGTTGCTGCTTTAGGCAATTTTATTTTGTTGTTTTTTCTTTTTTCCATCTTAAAGCTGAATTTTAACGTTCCCCAGGCTGTTAGCGGGCGGGTTGCCGGGAATTATCGAGGTAGTAATGGGGCCGGAGATCCTCTAATAACTAGAGTGCCGGGCTTGAAAGATATTCTGGACGGGCCGATTATAAACGGCTCTGACCCAAGCGTTGGACCGGATAAGGCGCCGGTTGTTATTACCTACTTTGCCGATTACGAATGCCGCTATTGCCAAAAGCAGGAAGCAGTGATAAAAAACATAATAGGCCAATATAAAGACAAAATACGCCTGATTTGGAAAGATTATCCGGAAAGAGATATTAATTCGCCTTCCTTTTCCGCGGCCGTGGCCGGACGCTGCGCGCAGGAGCAGGGGCAATTTTGGCCCTTTCATGACCTGCTTTTTGAAAATGGTGAAAAACTGGGGAAGGACTTATTTGTTTCTTTAGCTGAAAAATTTAATTTAAAAAAAAGTTTGTTTTCTGAATGTCTGGACGATGAAGAAGTCAGCCAGTCAGTAAAGAATAATATTTTAGAAGCCGAAGCCCTGGATATAAAAGGAGTGCCGTTTATTTTTATTAACAGGGAGGAAATTATGGGGGAAGCGACTGAAGACGATTTAAAGAAAATAATCAACATTGAATTAAATGAGTTATAATACAATTTACGAAGTAATATAATTTTAGTTGATTTTAATTTTTTTGCTTGTTACTATTTTAGACTATTATGCCGGGGAAGACCCAAAACATTTACGTTTGTT
The DNA here is from genome assembly GCA_028716725.1 of Patescibacteria group bacterium. Classification (GTDB taxonomy): domain Bacteria; phylum Patescibacteriota; class Patescibacteriia; order Patescibacteriales; family JAQTRU01; genus JAQTRU01. Next base: position 1,579 of record JAQUPG010000015.1, read on the forward strand.
CAAACTGCGACGCCCAATTTTCCAAATGGAGTGGGCGTTGTTTAGAGTGCGGGAGCTGGGGGACTTTAAAAATGGAAACCAGGAAACAGGAGGAGGTTGATTATCGGTTAGGCGGAAAAGCGCAGGAAAAAAAAGTAAGCCAGGCGGAGATTATAGATTTGGAAAAGATAAAAGAAGATGGTTTGGCTCGGATTAAAACAAACATTTCCGAACTGGATCGGGTTTTAGGCGGCGGGATTGTGCCCGGCTCTTTAGTCCTTCTTTCCGGCGAACCGGGTATCGGCAAATCAACCATTGTCGCCCAATTGGCGGATGCGATTGGCGCCAGCCATGGTGATGTAATTTATCTTAGCGGCGAAGAGTCGGCTGCCCAAATAAAAGCGCGCCTCGTTAGGCTAAAATGTAATTTGGAAAAGATTAAATTTGTTAGCGAAACTAACGTAGAAAAAGCCATCGCCGCCGTGTCTTCTTTAAAACCGGGTTTAGTTATTGTTGATTCAATCCAGGCAGTTTATTCCCATGATGTCCCGACTGAAGCCGGAGGCCTTAGCCAAATCAGGGCGGCAGCAGTTAAATTTTTAGAACTGGCCAAAGAAAATAATATTGCCGTTATTTTAGTGGGCCATATAACTAAAGACGGGCAGATCGCCGGCCCGAAATCTTTAGAGCATATTGTTGATACGGTGATTTATCTTGAAGCGGAAACCACGAATAATTATCGGGTGCTTCGGGCGACAAAAAACCGTTTCGGCTCGGTTAATGAATTGGGAATTTTTGAAATGACCGGTTCGGGGTTTAAAGAGGTAGTTAACCCGGGAGCGGTTTTCATTGAGACCGGGGAGCAAAAAATAACCGGGTCGGTTATAAGCTGCGTTATAGAAGGCACGCGGCCGTTTCTGGTGGAGATTCAGGCCCTGGTCACTAAAACCGTTTTTGGCTATCCGCAGAGAAAGTCTTCCGGCTTTGATTTGAACCGCTTGCAGGTCCTGGCTTCGGTTTTAACCAAGAGAGCCAAAGTCAACCTTATTAACCAGGATATTATTTTAAACGTCGTCGGCGGCTTAAGAATCAATGATCCCGGCCTGGATTTAGCCGTTTGTTTAGCCATAACCTCCAGTCTTTTAAACCAAGTGATTGACAGAAAAACCATAGTTTTAGGTGAGGTTGGCTTGGGCGGGGAAGTGCGCAATGTTTCAAAGTTAGAGCAAAGATTGGCGGAAGCGGAAAAATTAGGTTTTGTGAAAGCGATAGTGCCGGATTGCCAGGCGAGGGCGAAGAAGTTAAAACTGGTAAAAATTAAAAATTTAGAAGAAATGGTCGGTCGCATAGCGCATATCGCATAACGCGTATCTCATAACACATATCTCATATCGCGTATTATTATTAATTTTTCATTCTTATGGATTTTCATAGAGAATTGAAAGAATTGATGCATGAATATGTAAAATATGTTTATAAAGTAACGAAAACATTTCCGAGCGATGAATTATATGGTATTACGTCCCAGCTTCGCCGGGCGGCGATTTCGGTGATATTAAATTATATTGAAGGATATGCGAGAAGAAGAGGAGAAAATTGTAAAGTTTATAGAAATTTTTTAGGAACGGCCTATGGCTCATTAAAAGAATCGGAATATTTAGTTTTTTTCTCATATACAGAAAATTATATTAATGAAAATGATTACAAAAATTTATCGCAAATGGCTGATAAAATAGGTGGCATGTTATGGGGAATTTATAATAAAATATAAAACGATCTGCGATATGAGATACGCGATATGAGAATTCTGCGAAAATCTTTTTATAACGGAAACACTTTGCAAGTTGCCCAAGACCTCTTGGGCTGTTTTTTGGTTGTTTTGCCTGGCGGCAAAAGCCGCACTACAAATGCGGCACATGCGAATTCGACCAAGCGGGTATGTAAATTCAAGATCGTTGAAGTAGAAGCTTATAACGGCCCAAACGATTTAGCTTCTCACGCCAGCCAAGGCCGGACAGAAAGAAACAGTATAATGTTTGGGAAACCGGGCATAATTTATGTTTATTTTACTTATGGCATGCACTATATGCTAAATATTGTGACCGAGGCAAAAGACTACCCGGCTGCGGTTTTAATCAGGGCTGTTGAGCCGATTTCGCATAACGTGGAACGTATAGCGCATAATACAAACGGACCGGCTAAACTGACAAAAATTTTAGGTATAGATAAATTTTTTAATGGTTTGCCGATTTATACAAAAAAATATGGCCTTTGGGTTGAAGGTGGGGATGAAAAATTTAAAAATTCTCAAATAAAAAAAGCCACTCGAATTGGAGTAGATTATGCCGGGAAATATAAAGATAAAAAATGGCGGTTTTATATTAAGGGGAATATATTTGTTTCAAAAAAATAAAAAACCGACAAATTCACTAGTTGCTCGCGAATAATGCCGGTTTTTTCGTGAAGTCCTTTGAATCACGCGGGTGTGAGAGAGATGTTGAGGTTCAGTTTTTGGATCAGCCGCTGAATAAGGGAGCGAACCGTTTTGATGGCTTCATCAATTTTTTTTTCGGTTCTCTCGGCGATTAGTGCCGCCACTTCTTCGATTTTGGTAATGGCTTTCTCGATCAATTCCGCCATTCCCTCGAAAATTTGCCCGGGCCGTGTATGCCTTATTCTGGAAATTGTGTCTGGTTCGCCAACTCCGATTTTACAGAGCTGAGTCATGAGAGCATCTTTGAATACGTGCATAACACCGTTCCCGGTCTGTACGGCGATTATGTTCTCATTTTGCTTGAAGTTGTTAGGTAATACACTTCCGCTTAATACACAAGATTCTCTTCCTGCCATTTTTCTCCTCTTTCCCCGTTTAGTTCTTTTGCCATTACTGCTAGGATTCCATGTTTTTCTTAGGACTCTTTTTATCATTCCTCCTTTCCAAAGTCCTTTCGATTTTTTATCTCACCCCCGTGAATTTTTGCTATATAAAGATCACCTGTTTTCTTATTTATTAGTATAGGGTAAAAATAAATTTTTGTCAACGTGTTAATACGGTGGTATAGGGTTTTTCAAAATTATTCCAGATGGACGTTTTTCTCCCAATCTCCTAATTTTTCCGCCAAGAGAGGATAATCTTTTAAATCCGGGTCGGCCTCTATAATTTTTATGGCTTCAACTTGCGCCTCTTTCATTAGTTTGTAATCAAACAAAGAGGCGATTATTAATTGAGGGAAACCCTTCTGGGCCGTGCCGTAAATTTCGCCGGCGCCCCGGAATTTTAAATCCATTTTTGCCAAAGCAAACCCATCGTGGCAGGTGGTTAGGGCTTGGAGCCGTTTTGCGGTTTTAGCAGATGAGTTTTCCGTAAAGAGAAAACAATAAGACTGATACTGGCTCCGTCCGACCCGGCCGCGGAATTGGTGAAGCTGGGCCAGGCCGAAGCGTTCCGCTCCCTCAATCATCATAATCGCGGCATTCGGCACGTCCACCCCGACTTCTATGACCGAAGTGGCCACCAGAATTTTAATTTTATTATCAAGAAATTCCCGCATGATTTTTTCTTTTTCCGCGGGCTTCATCCGGCCGTGTAAAATGCCGATTTTTAAATCGGGAAAAATCTGCTTATCCAGTTTTTCAAATTCCTGTTTTACGGATTTGACCCCTAATTTATCCGAAGGGTCAATTAAGGGGCAGATGACGAATATCTGCCGTCCGCTATCAATTTGCTGCCTGATAAAATTATAAGCCTCTAGCCGTTTTTCTTCCGGCACGATTTTGGTTAAAATCGGCTTTCTCCCCTTAGGCATTTGATTAATAATAGAAAGATTTAGGTCGCCATAAAGAGCCAAAGCTAAAGAGCGGGGAATAGGCGTAGCGGTCATGGACAGGAGATGGGGCGTAGTTTTTTTATTGCCGTTTTCCATTAAAGTTTTTCTTTGTTCCACACCAAAGCGATGCTGCTCGTCAATAATTGCCAAGCCAAGATTTTTAAATTCTATTTTTTCCTGGATTAAGGCGTGCGTGCCGATACAGATTTCGGATTTCGGATTTCGGATTTCGGACTCTTCCATATTTTGGATATTTCCTTTAAAATAGATTTTCTTTTCCGAACTGGTGATGAGAGAAATGGGGATATTGAAGTCTTTAAGAAGTCCAGAGATTGTTTCAAAGTGTTGATGGGCTAAAATTTCGGTTGGAGCCATCAGCACTGCCTGATAGCCGTTCAAAGCCGCATTAAGCATAGCAATTAGGGCCACGATTGTTTTGCCGCTGCCAACGTCACCGGATAAAAGTCTGGACATCGGCTTGTCTTTGGCAATGTCTTGCAGTATTTCCCAGGCGGCTTTTCTTTGGGCGTCAGTTAATTGCCAGGGCAGAGAGCTGACGAATTTTTTTGTTGTTTCTTCTAAAAAGGGAATTGGCTCGGCTTGGCTTGCCTCCAGTTCCTTTTTTATCAGCTGGGACTGGATTTGAATTAAAAAAAGTTCGTTAAAAGCCAGGCGTTGCCGGGAAGATTCAATTTCGTCTTTTGTTTTTGGAAAATGGATTTTGGCTATGGCCTTGCTTAAATCAAGAAGTCGCAGATTCCTTTTTACGCCAGCCGGTAGCCAATCAGATATCTGTTTTGCTGCGCCAATAATTTGTTTTATTAAAAATCTTAGCTGTTTTTGCGTGATGCTGGCGGTTAAGTGGTAGTTAGGCACGAATCCTTGGGTATGGACAGCACTACCCCCTTGATAAAGGGGGCTGGGGGGATTATAAATTTTTTCGTAAACAGGAGATTTCATAACCAGGCCGCCTGCGTCTTCTTCTATTTTTCCCGCCAAAGAAACCTTATCCCCGACGCGCAAATTGCGGGCGATAAAGGGCTGGTTAAACCAGATAACCTTTAAAGTTTCCGTGCCGTCAGTAATTAACGCTTCAGTAATGTACATTCTTCTCCGCCAGCTTCTTTTATTTTCAATCAGTTCAATCTGGCCGACAACATTAGCGCTGGTTTCGGGCTGGAGTTTATCAATGGGTGTTAGATGGGTAAAATCATCATAGCGAAAAGGGAAATAAAAAAGCAAATCGCGCACCGTCGTTATGCCTAATTTATTTAAGTATTTAGCCGTGGTTTTACCCACGCGGCTGATATTTATTATGTCAGTATCCAGAGTTAGCATGAGTATATTTTAGCACATAAAAAATCAGCCTCCAATTAGGCTAATTTTTTATGTGCTCTCAATTAAGAATCCCGCGTCAACATTCGCTTCGCTCATGTTGGGCGGGGCAGGTCAAACCTGAAGAAGAATTTATAGTGCCCCTGCCAGGAAAAGGTTGTAATGGTGATTGATTGTGCTCTCGGCAGGAATCGAACCTGCATTGCAAGATCCGCAATCTTGTGTCCTATCCATTGAACGACGAGAGCCTGGCCCGTGCCCTCAAGAGGATTCGAACCCCTGATCTTCGGCTCCGGAAGCCGACGTTCTATCCAGCTGAACTATGAGGGCCCAACTATGCTCCGATTATTACATCGGAGCTTCCTCTTTCGCTAAAGCTATAGAGGACAAGTCGATGGTCTTCCGACTTGCCTCCCGAAGCCTTGGCGAAGGGGGGAGCTCAAACGCAATTTGAGCGAAGTAGGGAACCTATGAGGGCGCTTATAATCTTTTATCATTTATGGAAAAAAATAGCAATATAAATCCCGCACCTTTATTACTTTTATGTTTATTCATAGTAAAAATATAATTTGGTAATTTCGTGGATAAAGGCTGTTCCTATGTTCTAAAGGTGCGGGATAAATAAAAACCCAAAAAAACAAGATTGTTTCTCGGGTAATATCTTTATAAAAGATTTAAATTTATTCCACTTTCGGTTCTCCTCCCGAATTCATTGGCGGAGTTTCTTCTTTTTTCCCGCCGGCAAAAGCGCCGATAAAAGCGATAATGGCAAAAATAAGAGCCACTACTGCTGTCCAGGGCATGCTGGCGCCCCAATACAACCAAGCCGCTAAGGCCAAAAGGACAACCCCGATAATTAGACGGACAGTTTTTCCTTTCATAAGTTTGCTTTTTTAATTTTTAAAATTATTATTTTTGGAATTTTTTAATTTTACAGCTTGAATAATTTTCCTAGCTCTTCGGAAAGGGGGCGGTCAGTCCTGTCTAAATCCTCCGGCAGATACCTTAATAAACTTTTTCTGATTAAAAGGGGGTTCATTTTCCTTAGGGGGATAGATAATCTCGGCCTTATGGTGCTGTTAAATTCAAAATACAGATTTTTTATTTCCTGTTGGGGCTTATAAACAATGGAAAAATTTTTAAATTCATCGTAGTCGTGGAATTTTTTACCCACGGTTACCCCCTCTTCAGTTAAAGAAATTTTCACTAAATCAGGCTCCTGGCCGTCGCGCAGGACAATAACAACGGCCGCGATTATAATAATTACGGCAAAAAGAAAATTTCCGGAAAAGAAAGAATAGATAATAAGCAAAAAAGCGAGAAGGCTATAGAAAATATACCAATTTTTGCCTTTTTCATGTTTGTCGTATTCCGGCACCTGCCAGTCGATATTTTCCGGTTTTTTTTCCTGATTTTTAGGCATATTTTAGAATTGACAATATTAGCTTTATCTTATATATTTATTATAGCACATAACACGAAAATACGAAAACGGTGAAAATAAGTTAAAATGTTTTTGCATTTTAGTGTTGTTATAAATATGGAGAGATGGCTGAGCGGCTGAAAGCAGCACCCTGCTAAGGTGTTGAGCCTTAACGGGCTCCCAGGGTTCGAATCCCTGTCTCTCCGCCTTCGCTCGCCGAAGCGGCGAGCTACGGCGGACAAAGTCCGCAAGTAGATCGTCGCGAAGGCGAAATCAATTTATGTAAAATTGAATAAATTTGGAAGGGAGATGAGAGCGGTCGAACCCCGCAAGTTGCTTCGCAATAACGGGGCAAGCGGGATAGCTCGCCCCGTAGAGAAGTGGAGGGGTACCAAAGCGGTTTAATGGGACAGTCTTGAAAACTGTTGTCCCTTCACGGGGACCGCGAGTTCGAATCTCGCCCCCTCCGCCAGTTTTCTTTAATCAATAAATATATGCCCGTAGCAAAGGTGATCATAATATCTGGACCACCCTGTACCGGGAAAACTACCTTAGCTAAAAAAGTAGCGAAAATTTTTCATTTGCCGATTGTTAGCTGCGATTCTATAAGAGAATTATTATATGATGAGCTTGGCTGCTTCGATTTAGTAATGTTTAAAAAAAACCGAAAAGCGAGCTTTATTTTGATGTACAATATTATAGAATTGCTTTTAAACTGCAGGCAGCCACTAGTGGTTGATTCAACTTTTTGGTCAAGGGAAAATAGGAAAAAAATAGAGGGGTTGCAAAGGAAGTACAGATTTAGATGTCTGCAAGTTAATTTAAGGGCTCTTGGGCAGATTCTTTGGGAAAGATATCGGAAGAGGGTGTTATCAGGTTGTCGCAACCCAGGATATTTAGATTATCTAAGGCGAAAGGAATTAAAACGAAAGATTACCAAGGGTTTTTCAATTTCACCAAAAATAAGGGGTAGGACGATAGTAGTGGATACGACGGATTTTAAAAAAGTTGATTTTAACAGATTATTAAAAACAATAAAAAATTTTTTAAAAGACTAAAATTTTAAAATAATTATAATTTATCAAAATCATATGCTCTTATTTTGGGCTATCGTATTCATTATTTCTTTAGCCATCTTGGTCAAAGGAGCGGACTGGCTAATTGCCAGCGCAGAAAAAATCGGTTTGGCGATCGGCCTGTCGCCTTTTATTGTCGGCGTTACCATTGTCGGTGTCGGCACGTCTTTTCCGGAGTTAATTTCTTCTTTTGTCGCTTCTTTTAAAGGAGTGACAGAAGTCGTGGCGGCTAATGCCATAGGTTCAAATATAGCCAATATTCTTCTAATTGTCGGAGCATCCGCCCTGATTGGAAGAAGCCTTGTTGTTACGAAAAGTTTAATTGATCTGGATTTGCCGCTTTTAGCTATTGGCACGGTTTTGCTTCTTGGCATTGTCTGGGACCGGCAGATTACTTTTGGCGAGTCGTTTTTGATGCTTATAACTTATAGCATTTATTTGCTCTATACGATGCTTCATAAGGATACCGAAGGTTCAGAAGAAATGGCGGAAATCTTGCCTTCGCGCCAAACACGCAGAAAAAATCTTATGGCGAAAAAGGACGGGTTTGTCCGTCCGAAACTTATGATAAAGGATTTTGTTTTGCTTATTTTGGGGATTGCTTGCCTTGTTTTGGGGGCTAAATACTTAATTGATTCCTTAGTAAAACTGTCAGAAATTTTAAATTTAGCCACGGGTGTTATTGTTATTACAGCCGTAGCCATTGGCACGTCTTTGCCGGAACTTCTGGTCTCGGTTAAGGCGGCCTTAAATAAGAAGTCAGAAGTAGCCTTGGGAAATATTTTTGGTTCTAATGTTTTTAACGCTTTGGTGGTTATTGGCTTACCCGGATTATTTCACAATTTATCAGTAGACAGCCAAACTTTTTCAATCGGTGTTCCCACTATGGCTTTGACCACCCTTCTTTTCGTAATCTCAGGGATTTCCAGAAGAATCCATATGTGGGAAGGCGCTTTTTATCTTTCGTTATACGTTTTATTTATTGCCAAGCTTTTTAATTGGTTTTAATTATTTTTAAAAAGGTTACATTTGCTAATAAAAAATGAACGCTAAGAAAGTGTTCATTTTTTTGTATGGATAAATTTATTCAAGCCAATACTTTAAAATAAGCATAATGGCGACGCCGATGAGAATAGAAAGCAGTTGGCTTAGAGAATGCCAGGGACGTGATTCTTTCTTAAGCTCCGGAATTAAATCAGCCGTGGCAATATAAATAAAGCCGCCTGCCGTAAAGGGGATAATAAAAGCGGAAAAATTTTCAATTTGCGGACCGACCAGTAAGGCGATGAAAGCGCCTAGAACAGCCGTGAGAGCGGATAAAAAATTCAGAAACAGAGCCTTTCGTCTGGAATAGCCGGCGTGAATCAGAACGCCGAAGTCGCCGATCTCTTGAGGTATTTCGTGGGCGACAACAGCTAAAGTTGTGGCGATACCCAAAGGCGGGTTAATTAAAAATGAGCCGGCAATAACCAGGCCGTCAATAAAATTATGCAGGCCGTCGCCGACTAAATTCATCGCCCCAAGATGATGGGGATGCTCGGGCGAAGTGGGGATATGGCAATGCCGCCAGCAGATTATTTTTTCTAAGATGAAGAAGACAATTATCCCGCCCAAAACCCAAAGCCAGGCAGAAGAACTGTAATCTTTTTCTTTTACCATCTCGGGCAGAAGATGAATAAAGCTGTCGCCCAATAAAGTGCCGGCGGAAAGACTAACAAAAAATATGGTAATTTTTTTTAATTTCTCCGGATTTAAAGCCAGGGACAGAGCGCCGATAAAAGAAATTAGAGAAACGATTATGACGCTTAGAAATGTATAAAGATAGATTTGGCCCATATTCTTTACTTTTAAATGCGCTGTCGCGCGAGTTTTTTTATAGTAAGTTTTATCCCTTAGCCGCTACCAAGCCCCAGACTTCGCTCGCTCCGGCTTGCTTTAGTATTTTAGCACATTCGTTAAGGGTAGAGCCAGTCGTAACCACATCGTCCACTAAGATGACGCGCCGATTAGCTAAACTGGCTCCTGTCCAGGCAAAGCAGTTGCGGAGATTCCGTTTTCTTTTGGCTTCGCTTAATTTGGCCTGCGGAGGCCTATGCTTTAAGCGGATTAAGCCGGTTGATAATTCTAAATTAAAATGGGTGGCAATGGTTTTGGCAATAGCCAGAACCTGGTTAAATCCGCGCCAGCGTTCTCTTTTTTTATGCAAAGGAACGGGGATAAGCAGGCAGTTTTTAAAATCGAAAATAATTTCCGGTGTTTTTTTAATTTTTTCTATTTTTTCTTCATTAATGCCAATGCCCAAATCGGTTTTACCTATCCGGCCTTTATTTATTAAATTGCGCAGGAAAAGAATTAGGAATTGCCCTAAAATTTCCGCTAAGTCGCGGGCAAAATGATATTTTAAATTTTTAATTAAAGAAGCAATTATTTTATTTTCATAATCGCCGGCAATCCAGACGCCGTCCAAAGCATAGGCAGGAGCGCAATCCGGGCAAAACTCCCCGAATTCATTTGGTTTTTTGCAATTAAGGCAATATTGCTTAGTCCGGATCGGCAGCTGGCGGAAGCAGTCTTTGCAAAGCCAAACGCCCTCGGTCCCGCAGCCCAAGCATTCAATCGGGAAAATCAAGTCTAAAATAAAATCACGTGAAGACAAAACGTGATTTAGAAAACGTTTTTTGTTGATACTCATTTTGATGCGAAATTATAAGGCTCTCCTTTCGGCTAAAAGAAAAAATACTAATCCGGCTAAAACTAAAATTCCCAAGATAATTAGAACGGCCATTCTCCATTTTTTTTCTCCCGGAGTTAAGGTTTCCCGTCTTTGCCGGTTTTCCTTCCACTTATTCTTATTAACCAAACCGGCTAGAGCAAATACGAGGCCCATAAAGGAAAGAGTGTAGTTTTTTAGAGGAATTCCAAAGACAAGCCAGATTATGCCCATGATAAAAAAAGCGTAATAATCCGGCGGCCTTTTAATGCCTTTTTTAAGAAATATCGCCAAAAGCAGGAATAGGACCAAAAGAATGGCGACAGAAATTAAAACCCAAGGTGTTGTTCCTATATGGTTTATGTTAGTTTATTATTTCAGCTAACGTTTAGGAATATCTGAAGTGCGAGCGATAGCGAGCATTTAGGTGGAATGAGGCGACAGCCAAAGTGTAACCAGATACGCCGTGTTAGGCGTCCCGCAGGGTCGGAGCGAAGCGGAGAAGTCACAAGAACATTCAGTGAAAATCTTACTCGTTAACAAATCTAGGATTAGATTTTCTTTTTAAAAGCGGATAAAAAATAAAATTCAACAATATGCCCAAAAATATTATATTCATAAAAACTAGACTTTGATTTGTGAAATAGCTAATTAAATTTAAGCTAAAAAATGATGTTGTTAAAATAAGAAGTTGGTGTAATACATATCCGTTGCTATAAAAAATCAAAGTAATAGCAAATAGAATAAGAGGCAGAGAAATTAGATATGATTCAAAAGTAAAAATTTGAATTAATGTCGCAGTTAATAATAAAAAAATCACTAAAATTTTACATGCATTTATTCCGTAGTTAACGGGAAAAGTCCTTTTATTTGCTTCTCTATTATGGTTTACATCCCTTATATCTGCAATCAGTGATCTTACTATATAAAGCACAAAGATTAAAAAAGTGATTATTGTTTGCTCATTATTAACAATATCAGATAAAAGCAGAACAGCATAAAGAAAAAAAGAAGACTGTATTATACCTCTTGCAAAAATACTTAGATTTCCCGATAATTGTCCTTTGTTTTTTTGTAAATAGAATAATATAAACAAAACAGAAATAAACAGTGGAATTAAAGAAGGGGAATTATAGAGAAAGCTAAAGATTATTGAAATTAAAATAATAATAATTGGCAAATATAAAGGACTTTTTCCTCTATAAGAATAATTGTGCTTGGCTTCCAGAGAAAAATTAAAGAAAAACCATAAAAAAAACAATCCAATAATAAAATAAAAATCGCTAAAGGAAAATTCAAGAGTTTTAGTTATTGAAAATTTTGCTAAAAATCCTAATAGTATTAAATCTATCCATGAGTATGGCCTAAGATTTAATATGTGATTTTTCATCATAATGCTTTTGATAAATATTTTTAAGTTCCTTGTTTAAGTTCTTGAGGTGTTTAAGTAGAATGATTTTTTTATGCTTCAAAATGGGATCTTTTTTCAGAGTGTTGTAAGCGGAAGAATTATTGGTTATGACATAATCAATTCCTCCTTTGACCATCCAATCTCTGAGCCATTCCATTTGGGTATCAATAAAAACGGCTACTGGTTTTCCTGAATTTGCATAAAACCCAGATTCCCAAGCACAATCGTTTCCGTATTCAGGCAACATTAAGCCAATATGTGATTTTTTTATTGCCTCTAAATCACAATCAAAAACACCTTTAGGAAATTTTTCATGCCTCTTATTCCATGGGTTATGATCTTTTGGTTTGAAAATATCAAAAGAATCATCTAGCTGATCACAGATTTTATCGGTCCAAAGATGAGCGTCTTCTGAAATTCTTGCAATAATGTAAATTTTTATTTTGGGCATATTGTTATCATTAGAATCAATTATTTAATAAATTCTTGCTTTTAAAAAGAATAAGTTATAAAAAAGGGGAAAAATGTTCTTGTGATTTCGTCATGACAAGTTATATACGAACTTGTTGTTTTTTTATCTAAAGTTAGTTAAAAAATTTAGGAGATTTTTTCTTTAGACTACTTTTTAAAAAATTTTAGGGGAGGCAAGAGCTTGGCCTCCCCATCAAGGTTTTCTAATCGCCGGTTTGGCCCTCGTCGTTATTTACTACCACGTCATTAGGGCAGGGAACTGTGCAGTAGCGGCAAGTTTCGCTTCCGGTAAAACCGCATGGGCCCTGGCTTTGTTCGGCCCGGTCTTCGTCTTTCATGGTTTCCTCCTGTCATTTATTTTAAATTGATTTTATTTATTCTTTGCGTGGTTTTATCAGTAAAATAAAGCTCGGAGCCGTCCTCTGATATGATTAAATCCGACATATTATAGTCGCCGTCAGGAATAGCCACTAATTTTTTTAAGCCGGTGGCGATGTCAATCTGATACAAGCGGTCCGGAGTGTTTTCCGCCAGTTCCGGAAAAAGGCCGGCGCCGGTTTCTAAATCGCGGGGCACAGCGCAATAAAGGTCGGTGTCAGAAGCAAAGGCGCATTTATTAGCCCAGGTTTCCAGGCCCAGACTTTTCCTGCCTGCCCCAATACTGTCTCCCTGGGCCCCGACCAGCCAAAGCATGGGTTTTAAATCGTTGCCGGAGGAATAAACGCTGTAAAGCAATTGGTCTCCCTTGGGCGACCATTGGGGCTGGAAGCCGCGCCCTTCGACAATCGTGGATTTAAAATTTTCCTGGTTTAAGCCGACAAAAAAGACTTCCTGGCGGTCAAAATCAGCCCCTTCCGTGTACATGGCGATAACCTGGTTATTGGGGGACCAGGAAGGATAAACGGTTTCGTCTTTTTCCCCGATGGCTTCAATAGCGGTTGTTTTAGAACCATCTTCATTGGTTATAGCCAGCCAGCGGTTGCCGGG
>JAQUPG010000016.1 GCA_028716725.1 Patescibacteria group bacterium
AAATTATTACAAAGGGAGCTAAATAAAAAGTTTAAATATATTAATAAATTATTACGGCAGGTTTAATTGAATTTTATTTTTTACCGTTTTCGGGCTTAAAGGGCAAATAATATTTTTGCCGTTGAAGCTTTGCGAGAACTTGAAAGTTTTCGTCTCGTTTAAAAAGCGGGTAGAACGGTAAAGGGTAAAATTAAGATTTCTTCTGCCGGGAAAAGTATTATGTCGGAAAAAAACATAAAATTAATTACTTCGGAGTCCGTGACTGAGGGCCATCCGGATAAAGTTTGCGACCAGATCAGCGATGCGGTTTTAGACGAGATGCTGAAACAAGATCCGGACAGCCATACCGGAATAGAGTGCTTTTGCACTACCGGCTTGGTTTTGGTCGGGGGCGAAGCCAAAACTAAGGCTTATATTAATTTGGAGGGGGTAGTAAGGAGAGTTTTGCGGGAAATTGGTTATGATAAGCAGGAATATGGATTTTGCTGCGACGATGTCGGGGTAATCGCCACTTTGCACGAACAAAGTCCGGATATCGCCCAGGGCGTTGAAGGCCGGGGGGATTATAAAGAGCAAGGCGCCGGCGACCAGGGCTTAATGTACGGCTATGCCACGAACGAAACTCCGGAATTTATGCCCTTGCCCATAGTGCTGGCCCATAAATTAACAAAAAAATTAGCTCAAGTCAGAAAAGACGGGACTTTGCCTTATTTGCGGCCGGACGGGAAAAGCCAGGTAACCGTCCAATATGAGGACGGGAAAGCCATCAGGATTGAAACCGCAGTAATTGCCGCCCATCACAGCGAAGAAGTGGAAGAGGAAAAGTTAAGAGCTGATATAAAAGAAAAAGTAATAAAGCCGGTTTTGGGCGATTTATTAGACGAGAAAACCAAAATATTTATAAATTCCACCGGCCGTTTTGTTTTCGGCGGCCCGCCGGCTGACGCCGGTTTAACCGGCCGGAAGATTATCGTTGATACTTACGGCGGAGTCGGGGCTCATGGCGGCGGCTGCTTTTCCGGCAAATGCCCCACCAAAGTAGACCGCTCCGGCGCTTATATGGCGAGGCACGCGGCCAAGAATATCGTAGCGGCGGGTCTGGCGGACAAATGCGAACTGCAGGTGGCCTATTCTATCGGCGTGGCGGAGCCGGTCGGTATTTACGTCAATACTTTCGGCACCAATAAAATTCCGGAAGAAAAAATTATTGAGTTGATAAAAAAGAATTTTGATTTTCGGCCTAAGGCTATCATTGACTATCTTGACTTAAAAAGGCCGATTTACCAGAAGACCGCGGCTTACGGGCATTTCGGCCGGGACGACAAAGATTTTACCTGGGAGAAAACGGATAAAGCTGAAGTTTTGAAGAAAGAAGCAGGATTATAATTTTCAATAACCAATAACCAAAAATATGAGTGCTTTTGATTATTGAGATTTGGAATTTGTTTGGTTATTGTTTCTTGATTATTGGAGCTTAATATTCTTTGAAATTAGAGTTATCTTCTATGGGAAAAGTTATGTGCTTCGGCACTTTTGATAATCTGCACCCGGGCCATTTATCATACTTAAGCCAGGCCAGGGGATATGGGGATTATTTAATCGTGGTTGTCGCTCGCGATGCGAACGTGGATAAATTAAAAGGGAAGTTGCCGCGCCAGAAAGAAAAATCGCGGCTAGAGAAGATAAAAAATATAAGTTTTGTCAATAAGGCCGTTTTGGGCCAGTTGCGTGATAAATTTAAAGTAATAAAGAAATTCAGGCCGTCAGTTATTTGTTTGGGCTATGACCAGGCGGTTGATATTCGCGAACTAAAGAAGATTTTTCCCGGCAAAATTATTAGGCTAAAGCCGTATAAAGAATATATTTATAAATCATCAAAATTATAAATAAGGGGGAAGCGCGGGAAGTTTAATCTTCTCGTCTTTAATTTATGTCTGATTTTAGTTTCAAAAAGAAAAGTCTTATCGGAGCCGGAGCTATTATGCTAGCGGCTTTATTTTGGAGTTTAGACGGAGTTTTTATCCGGCCGAAATTTTACAGTCTGCCTCCGGCTCTGGTGGTTTTTTTGGAGCATTTTTTAGGGTTTATAGTTTTAACCCCTTTTCTTATTTTGGGCTGGCCGAAAATAAAGCTGCTTAGGAAAAAAGAATGGGGGGCGATTTTTTGGGTAAGTATTTTTGGCGGATTGCTTGGGACCCTGATGATTACCAAGGCGTTTTTTGCCGCCGTCGGAGGGGAAGTTACTTTTGCCACCGTGGTAATTTTGCAGAAGCTGCAGCCGGTTTTTGCTTTAATTATGGCGCGCCTGGTTTTAGGAGAAAAACTTAGCCGCCGTTTTTATTTTTGGGCGGCCGTGGCTGTCGCCGCCGCTTATTTTTTAGCTTTTGGCAAAACCGGGTTAATTCTGGGGCAGTTAAATTTTTTCCATCAGGCCGCCTGGTTTGCTCTTTTGGCCGCTTTTGCTTTCGGCTCTTCAACGGTTTTTGGCAAAAGGATTGTTAACCATCTGGATTTTAAATCCACGACCGCTCTGCGTTTTGGCCTGACAAGCTTTTTGGCTTTTCTTCTTATTTCTTCCAATGGAGACTTATTTAAGATAAATGAAATAGGCGTTTTGTACTGGGAGCTTTTAGGAATAATAGTTTTTACCAGCGGAGCCGCGGCTATGTTTATTTATTATTTTGGCTTAAAGAGGATAACCGCCTCAACCGCGACCATTTGCGAGTTGGCCTGGCCTTTATCCGCGGTTATTTTGGACTACCTGCTAAACAAAAATGTTTTAACCGGCGGGCAAATTATTGCCAGCGTGGTTTTATTGTTGTCTTTCTTTATGGTGGTGAAAGAGGGGGGCAGAAAGGTTGAATTTGAGGCAAAAATCATAAAAGGGATGGGCCGGGGTGAAAAAATCGGGTTGCCGACCATTAACCTTGACCGGATTAATTTAGATATAGATTATGGGGTTTATTTAGTAAAAGCGGAAATTGACGGAACAATCCATGGGGGATTGCTGCATTTCGGCCCTAAAGAGACTTTTGGCGAACCCGCCTCCTTAGAATTGTTTGTTAGGGAATATATTTTGAATATTATGCAAAAAAGTGTTAAAATAAAGATAGGTCGTAGAATAAGGGAAATAAAGAAATTTAGCGGCCCGAATGAATTAAAAGAGCAAATTAATAAGGATTTAGAGGAATTAAAGGCTGATAATTCTGTTTTTTAGTCCTTACTTTATTTATGTTTGATTATTTGCAAAAATTTAATAAATTGCCAAAAAATTTGCGTGATAAAGTTTCGACGCCCCCGGTTATGGCGGCAATTAATGAATTAGAAAAAAAATACGGGGTAAACCTGGCGTCTACGGTTATGAAAGTTATGGTAAAAGAGATAAGGCTCTCCGATTTAACCGATTATTTTATAGAAAAAGAGAATGTAGAGGCTGGTACGGCGGGAGAACTGGCGAAACTGATGGCGGAAAGGATTTTTGTCGGCGTTAAAGATTATCTTGGGGCGGAAGCTGGCGGGCAGGGAGAAAGGGTCTTTCCGCCCTTTAACACAGTTCGGGACGGGCAGGTTCAGGATAAAAAAGAGAGTCCCGCTAAAGCTGAAGCCGAGAAAGAAGCCGCTCCGATTGTGAAGGGAGCAAGCTTTTTCTTTTCTCCGGAGGATGAGGAGGAAATCAGAGAATTGACAAAAAAGATAGACGGGGGAGCAAGGGTAGCGCTAACCGATGAGCAAATTGAGGATAAATTAAATAAAATTATTGCTTCTGCCCAAATAAATTTCGGCAGCCAGGAACTTTCAGACCGCTTTCGGAGTATTTTAAAAACTTATTTGCGGGGCATAAGAGACAGGATTGAAACCAAGCAGACCCTGAAGAAATCTTTTGCTGGCGGCGGTTTGGGTTTTGATAGTGATTCGGTTGATGAAGTTTTAAAGATTACCGACGGCATTGCGGGCGGAGCCAAGGTTCCGGTAAGGCCGCCGGGGAAAATAAGACTGCCGGAAGACGGTCTGGCCGGCAGGGGAGCGGGGGATAAAACCGCGGCTTTAAAAAATATCGGAGTGCGGGATGTTGATTATAGCTTTTCTTCTTTAGCGGCCATGGAGGAAAAGGGGGAAAGAGCCCGGGTAAAATTAGACGTTAGCCACGAAATTGCTCCTCCGCCTCCGGCAATTGCGGGAAAAAAGACGGTGGAAGAGCCGGTAAAAATAACCGGGCCAAGCCGGACAGAAACAAAAATTCCGGTAAATCCCGCCGGCATTATCCAAAAACCTGACGCCACCGCTCCGTTGGTGCAAGAAATTAAGAGACCGGCGGCAAAGGCGCCCTTAAGGACGCCCACGCCTATCACAAGCGCGGGAAAGAAGAAAATGGAAGACGTAAAGTATGTCCCGCCCAGAGTCATGAACCCGATAGATGAATTGCGGTATATGGATTTAGTAAACTTTCGGCGCCTTAGCCCGGAGGCGGGGAAACAGGTCGCGAAAATAAAAGAGAAAATTAATTTGTTGGAAGAGGAAAATTACAGCCGGCGGATTGAAGGGATAAAAGGGTGGCGGCAAAGCCCGGTTAATAAACTGTATCTTTCTATCGGCCAGCAAAGCATTAGTGAGAGCAAGCCGGTTGATGTTATAATAGAAGAAAGAAGGAACGCCGGGCAGGATTATTTATCTATGGAAGAGTTTAAGGCCATAATGGATTTAAACAAAGAGCTAAGATTTTAAGTTAAAACAATGCAACAGTTCACTATTCCCCAGTTTATTGACGTTGAAGATAAGATAATCGGCCCAATAACGACCAGGCAATTTATAATCCTCTTGGTCGGATTTTTACTGATGGGGATAAGTTATAAAATATTTGATTTTTCCTTATTTCTAACGGTCAGTATTTTAACTTTAGTAATAACCGGGACTTTTGCCTTCGTGAGGATAAACGGGCGGCCTTTTCATTTTTTTATCTTAAATATAACCCAGACTTTAAAGCGGCCGGGGCTGCGGATATGGAGGAACGAATTTTCTCCGCCGGAAATGGAAGGATATGCGATGAATGAGAAGGAAATAATTAAGCAGACTCCTCTGCCGGCCCCGAAAGTAGAGCCCAGCCTGTCCCGCTTGGCCGAGTTATCTTTAATGGTTGATACCCGGGGAGAGTACGGTGGCGAAGAGGACAGAGAAACAAAGATTACGGCCGTTAAATAAACCTCGCACCTTTTAAGCGAGGTATTAAACCCCGCAGGAAGGATTATTAAATTATATTTATCCTTACCGCAGAACCACTGGGTATTCTAAAAGGTGCTGGGTAAATTTTTTTAAAAATTATGGCTAAAAATAAAGGAGCCAAAAATAAATCCGTCGTTTCTTCCCAAAAATATCTTGAAATTGCCGAAATAAGGGAAGACGCCGTAATCATGCGGGACAGCACCTTGCGGGCGGTTTTATTAGTTTCCAGCGTTAATTTTGCCTTAAAAAGCGAAGATGAGCAGGAAGCGATAATTTCTTCTTACGTCAGTTTTTTAAATAACACTGATTTTCCTTTGCAGATTGTAATCCAGTCCCGCGAGCTCGATATCAACGGTTATCTTGAGCAGTTAAAACAAAAAGAAAAGGAGCAGACGAACGAGTTGCTAAAAATACAGACGGCGGAATATGCCCAGTACATAGGAGAATTGGTTTCTATGGCCAAAATTATGAATAAGCGATTCTATGTGGTTATTCCTTATAATCCGCTATCGGATAAGAAAAAGAATTTTTTTTCTTCCCTTTGGGAGATCTTAAAGCCGGCAACTTTAATTAAAATGAAGGAAAATAGTTTTTTAAGGTATAAAACCGAGCTGGGCCGGCGGGTGGATAATGTTATAAACAATTTAGCCTCAGCCGGCTTAAACGCCGTCCAACTTGACACCCAAAGCTTAATTGAACTTTATTATAATACTTACAATCCCAAGACTTCAAAGAACCAAAGGCTGGCTGACGTGAAAGATTTGCGGGTGGCTGAATAATTTTTTTCCAAAAAATATGCCTGATTTTAACAAAGACAATGAAATAGAGCCGGGCAAAGAACCGGAAGGGGAGCAGGCCCTTGAAGCTAATCCGGAAGTGGCCAGAGAAATTATTGAAGAAGAAAAAACTTTCCGGCGCGGCATTTTATCGATAAACGATTTAATCGCTCCGGCCAGCATGGAAATTACTTCCGACTATTTGCGGCTGGGAGAAACATATATCCGCACCATCTTTGTTATAAATTATCCGCGGTATATTACGGTCGGCTGGTTCGCCCCGATTATAAATTTAAACTCCACTTTTGACGTGGCGATGTTTTTTTACCCGGTAAGCAGCTCTTTGATTTTGAAGCAGCTAAAAAATAAAGTCGGAGCCCTTGAGGCCCAGATTGTTTCTGATTCCGAGAAAGGGGCGGCCCGGGACCCTTTGCGGGAAACCGCCCTAAGGGATATTGAAGCTTTGCGCGACGCTCTAACGCAGGGCATAGAAAAATTTTTCCAGTTTTCTTTATATGTGACAATTTACGCCGACAGCAAGGAAGAATTAAACCAATTATCGGATAAAATTGAAAATATTTTCGGTTCCCGCCTGGTTTTTTC
>JAQUPG010000017.1 GCA_028716725.1 Patescibacteria group bacterium
ACATGGCGATAACCTGGTTATTGGGGGACCAGGAAGGATAAACGGTTTCGTCTTTTTCCCCGATGGCTTCAATAGCGGTTGTTTTAGAACCATCTTCATTGGTTATAGCCAGCCAGCGGTTGCCGGGATCAAGCCCGATGCTTTTCATAACTATCTGGCTGCTGTCAGGGGAAAAATCAAAGTCTTTCCAGTGGGTTGGCAAAGTTATCTGCTTGTTAGTGGAAAAATTATAAAGGATATTAGCTCCGTCCGGATATTCTAAAATCGCTTTATTTTTATCCGGCGCCCATTTTATGGTTTCGACGTTGTGGAAAACTTTGTCGGATAAAATCGTTATCTTGCCGTTTTTGTCTACTTTATAAAATTTGCCGTCGGACTGATTATAATATTGGAGATCAGAGCCGTCGCCGGCTAAAGTCGCGGACAGGGCCTGGGCCGGGCTTAACTCAACTGTCTGGGTGATGCCCCCCAGGGCTCTTTCGCTGGCGATTTCCGCCTCTCCTCCTTCAGGCAGGGCCCCGGTTTCTCCCTGTTCAACAACTTGGCCCGGACCGGTTTGGGCGCTCGGCAAGCCGGCCGGCGCCGTGGTAGAGGCCGGCTGGGAGGGAATAATTTCTTCTGCCGGCGGGCGAAAAAACCAGATGTAAAGCAGATAACCGAGGATAACCACCACCGCCAAGAAAGCCACTACCAGTATGATTTTTTTGTATTTAATAAAGAAATTCATATATTTTGTTAATTTATTAATTTATGTTATAATTAACAGTGGAAGCGCGATTCTTGAGCAAAGAAAAATTTTGTTATATTTCTTTTAATATTATATAATATAAACATACAAATTCCAAGCGATTATAACAAGCAATTATAAAATAAAACTCCAGAAGCTTTTTAAAACGGGCGGACGGAGTGATTTAGAATAACATTATGAGCTTATTTTCTAGAGAAAAAAGCCACTTAGGGATTGATATCGGCACCGCCGGCATAAAAATAGTGGAATTGGAAAAGGGCGTGGGCGGATTACGGCTGCTAACCTACGGTTTTACCGAGAATTTAGGGGAGATAGAGAGAAAGGATTGGCAGAATGACGCTAAATATACTGCCAAAATTATCAATGAAGTTTGCCGAAAAGCAAAAACCGTGAGCCGGAGCGCGGTGGCGGCCCTACCTGCTTTTTCCGTTTTTTCCTCAATTATTAATTTAGCCAATGTTGACCAAAAAGATTTTGCCTCCGCTGTCCATTGGGAGGCAAAAAAGGTTATTCCTTTGCCTTTGGAGGAGATGGTCCTGGACTGGAAAAAAATAGAAAGCGGGGAGCAGAAAGATAAAAATGTAAAAATACTTTTAACCGGGGCGCCGAAAGCTTTGGTAAAAAAATATATAAGCATTTTTAAAGAGGCCCAGATTAGCTTGTTAAGCTTGGAGACGGAGACTTTTTCCCTGATCAGGGCTTTATTGGGGAGCGACAAGTCAACGATAATGATCGTCGAGGTCGGCATGAGCACGACTGATATTTCGATTATTAATAAGGGTATCCCCGTGCTTTCCCGGAGCATAGATGTCGGCGGTTTGGCCATAACCAAGGCGATTAGCAATAATTTAGGCGTTGGTTCGGAAAGAGCCGAGCAATTTAAATATGATTTGGGAATAAGCTCGTCAGACTCCAGCGAAGAGATTGTGCCGAAAGCGATTGCGGAAACCATCAGCCCTATTATTAATGAAATAAAATATATGCTCAATTTATTTGAAAGTAAGAATAGTGAGAAAAAAGTAGAGAAGCTAATCTTATCCGGCGGCTCTTCGCTTCTGCCCAACTTCGTGAATTATTTATCAAAAATTTTTGACATGAATATAATCATCGGCGATCCCTGGTCCAGGGTTTCTTATCCGGTTGATTTGGGGCCGGTTATTGCCGAGATAGGACCGAAACTTTCCGTCGCCATCGGGTTAGCCATGAGAGAAACTA
The DNA here is from genome assembly GCA_028716725.1 of Patescibacteria group bacterium. Lineage (GTDB taxonomy): Bacteria > Patescibacteriota > Patescibacteriia > Patescibacteriales > JAQTRU01 > JAQTRU01. The sequence continues at coordinate 1,964 of JAQUPG010000017.1, forward strand.
AATAGTAAAACCGGCTTATATTTTACCGATTGAACTGTCATTTTTATTTTTGATATTTACACTTTAAATTTTTATCTTGATTTAAGATATGGATATAGATTTTTTGCCGGACGAAGAGAAAAAAAGCAAACCCTCCCGGGAACAAAAAGAAAAAAAGGATTCAGGGGAGGAGGTAAAGTGGTCTAGTCCGGAGAAAGAAAAAAAACCGCTAAAACCATCTGAAACCAAAAAGGGAATAAAGGATTATTTACCCGATTTTTTTAATGCTAATTTTTTGAAAAAAAAGAAAGGAAAGGCGGGAGAAATTCGGGCCAATAATTTGCCCGATAAAAATAAGTTAAAGGAATCGCGCCGGGAATTGTTAAAACTTATCGGCGAGGAGAAAAGGGCGGAAGCTTATCCGCCTGTTTCCGGCAAGGCAGAGGAAGCAAAAGTTCCCTTGGCGAAGCTAAAGCGGCCGGCGCTTCATTTGGAAATAACCAGGTTATTTAAGCCGATGGTCGCCACTTTTAAAAAATTTACCCAAAAGCCGAAAATAGAAAGCAGCCGAGAAGAGAAAAAACAAAAGCCCCAACCGCCATTAGAAAATAAAAAGGAAGTTAACCACCGCCCAAGCGAGTCAGGAAAAGAAATTGTTCCGGAATTTATCCAAGCCGAAGTCAAGAAAGAAATGAACGGAGGAGAAACTTTAGAAACTAATTTAATAAAAGGCGAGATTACCGTCTTTTTTGACTGGCAGAAGAATGCGGCTTTTCTTATTGTTTCTATGATTCTGGCCGCAATTGTTGTCGGCGCCATATACGGCTGGCTTTCCTGGTGGGGGAGCCAAAAAGAAGAAGAAAACCAGTATTTCGTCGAAAGATTTTCCGAATTAGATAAAGAGATAGCCAGGGTCGAGGGGGAGGCAAAAAAAGTTTTAGTTTTTAAGAAAAAATTAAGCTTGGTAAATTCTCTGTTGGACCAGCATATTTATTGGACAAATTTTTTCAAATTTTTAGAGGAGAATACCCTGGCTGACGTTTATTATTCGGGTTTTGCCGGAGATAATAAGGGAAAATACAGCTTAACGGCTAATGCTAAAAATTTCAGCGTTATCCAGGCCCAGGTAGAGAGATTCCTTTCCAGCGAATATATTTCCGAAGCCAGCGTTTCTGAAGCTGGGATTTCTACGGCGGAAAGGAAGGCGGGCGAGGCTAACGAAATCGCTTTTGGATTAAAATTGGTAATAGACCCGGTTATTTTTACTCCGGCCAAATAGAAATATCGGCGAAGCCGGGCTATATCAGGAATATTTATTAACGGGTAAATAAGTTATAAATTTTTAGCTTATGGATAAGGGGAAAAACGGAAAAGGGGAACAAATTGGTCAGAAAATTAACGTTTTGTTATCCAGATATTTTAAGTGGCTGGTTGTTTTTTTCGTTTTAGTTGTTTTTGCCCTCGGCTATTTTCTTCTGCTTAAGCCGAAATATGACGAGATTGCCAAATTAGCCAGCGACGGGCAGTCAGATAGAGAGCAGGAATACCTGGAGAGGCGGACATATCTTGACAGTTTAGAAAATTTAGTGGCGGTTTTCCGAAGCGTTAAGTTGAGCGATCAGGAAAAGATTGATTATATTCTAAAGAAAAAGGATGTGCCGGAGGAATTATTCAGCCAGATTGAAGCGATTGTTAAAAAGAACGGCTTGCTTTTAAAGTCCCTAAAAATTGAGCCGGTAGAGGCGGAAAGTAAGAGCAGCAGCCAGAAAGTAAGCAGGACGACAGAAGAAAAAGCAGTTGTTTCTCTGCCTCCGGAAATAGGGAAAACAAAAGCCACGATTGAGGTTATGGGCATTGATTATTTCGGCTTAAAAAGCCTTTTAACTTCAATAGAAAATAATTTAATGCTGATGGATGTGGTTAGTATGGATTTCGTCCCGGCCGGAAATTCCGTCCAGCTAACTTTTTACACTTATTACCTGAAAGAATAATATGCTAGCCCCGAAAAAAATAGATAAGAACAAATTAATAGCCTATATTTCTGTCATCGCGGTTATGATCGCGGGGACGGGCTTCTTCCTTTACAAGAATTATTCTTTAACCGCAGTCAATAAGCCGATGACGATGGAAATATCGGCGGAAGCCGGCGGGCAGAGTAGCGACAGTTTAGACAGCCTTTTAAAACAGGTGAGCCTTAAAGAAGAGGGGGCGGGCGTTGCCGAGAAAAAGGAAACCAGCATAATCAGCAAGGAGCCGGCAAAGGAAAAAGAATTGCTCGATTTGGGCTTGCTGACCAACACCAAGTTTAAAAAGTTAAGGGAGAATACCATAACGGAAGGGGGCTTTAAAGTCGGCACAAACAATCCCTTCGTCCTTTCTCCTTCCGAAGAAGATTAAAAGGCAGGGGCGGTTAACTTTTAGAAAATTCTTTTACTTATTATGGGAAAACAGGAGGAAATATTAAAATTAATACAAGAAAGCAAGAAACTGAGCGAAAGCAAATTGCTGGAAATAAAAGAGAAGGCTCAAGCCTCCGGTAAAAAAATAGAAGATATTTTAACCGGGGAAAATTTGGTTGACTCCGAAGAAATTGCGCAAATTAAAGCTAAGGTTTATAGCCTTCCTTACCAGAATCTTCTTGACCGGGAAGTGAGCAACGAAGTGATTAACGTCATTTCTTTTGAAGCGGCGGAAAATTACAGGATAGTTTGTTTTGATAAGAGCGGAAATAAAATAAAAGTCGGCTTAACCGATCCGGAGAATTTTAAGGCGATGGAGGCGGTTAATTTTTTGGTTAAGGAAGAAAATCTGCGGGTGGAATATTACCTTATTTCCGAATTGAGTTTTGATAAAATTTTCAAGCAATATAAAAACCTGAAAAGCGAAATCGGCAAAGCTTTGGAAACCCGGGAGAAAGAGGAAAAAGAGGAAATGTCCAAAAAGAAAAAGGAAGAGGGAGGAGAGCTGGAAGAAATTATAAAAAGCGCGCCGGTCGCCAAAATCGTTTCCGTCATAATTAGGCACGCCGTCGAGGGACGGGCCAGCGATATCCATATTGAGCCCACCCAAACGGAAAGCCGGGTCCGTTACCGCATAGACGGCGTTCTCCATACTTCTTTAGTCCTGCCGAAAAATATCCACAGCGCCATTGTCGCCAGAATTAAAGTATTGGCCAATTTAAAATTAGATGAAACCAGGCTTCCGCAGGACGGGCGGATAAGATTGGAAATAGGGGAGAAAAAGATTGA